>NZ_JACYVG010000008.1:0-198465 GCF_014842205.1 Sphingomonas sp. CFBP 13714 | reverse complement strand
TCTCCTCACGGAACCTGAATCAGATCGCGCCTCTCACATCAATGGGTCCTGACCCTAGTCAAGACCTCATGCAGCCGCACGTCCTGTTGCCCGGAACGAATCGTCACTACGAACTTCGCGTCAGGAACACCCGCAGAGACGCGCTCGATATTGTCGATTGCGGCGTCATAATCGTCGAAGATGATAAGCGCCTGCTTTTCGGCTCGGATGACTTCAAGGTCTTGTGCAAGGCGTTTCCCGGCACGTCGCCACAAATAGCACTTGTAGCCATTCTCGCTGGCATCTCGCGCCAAGAGCGACGTAAAAATCGTCTTTCCGTTCCCGAGCCTCGAGAGGACAAGCACTGTCTTGTTATTACTGAGAAGGGCGAGCGCACTTTCAAGGCTCTTCCCGCGCTTCGCGACGTAGCTATCATCGCGGACGGTGTTGAAGAAGCGACCTTGGTTGAAGTTACCAAATGTTACCAAGTTGAAGATCTCGACTGGCGTGGGATCGACGAGCGGCTTTGCGTCGATGCCTCGCTGCAGGAACTTGAATGACTCGAGAGATCGCGGATTCGCCGGTTTGGGCGATGGCGGAAGCGTTTTGGCCAGATCAGCGAACCCGTCGAAGCCTATCGGTACGATTTCCCCATACGGCGGCGCTCTTTCTACGAGTTGTTGCTTGGGTGGGTTCCGCGTGATGAAGTAAGTGCGCCTCGCGGACGTCTCGCCTGCAGCCATCAGCCCAGTGATATGGTGGTCGCCTAAGCTGAACCCCATAAAATAGCAGGCATCAAAGGTCCGACGATCTCGTTGAAACTCATAGAACCAGGTCGGATGGTCGCGGGTGATCACATCGTAGGATAGACTATTTAGGATCAATTGCGTTTCGACGTCAGCCTCTGTCGCCTTCCGTATTGAGCCGTGCAAGTACACTGCAAATGATTCAGGCAGAGTCCGAGGTCGTTCATCGTCAAAAGTAAACACGGGCTAGGCACCACCCTTTACTGAGCTAACCATATCGTCGTAGTTTGTAGTATAAATACGGGCCCATGGCAGAGAGAGAATATATTTCTGATAGTCAAGGACGGACGAAACTGTAAACGTGTTGTATAGAATATCATAAAGACTCACGTCGAAGCGGTGCGAGAAGGCGTCCGCTGCTGATTTAAGATCGTGGTCTCTCGGAGATTGTCCAATCGCTTCAGCCAACCGCTCTAACAAGGGCTGCCCGGCAGGGAGCTTCTCCCTTGCAATGTTGGTTGCATCTGCCGAGAAGCCTGATCCGAGAAAAAGGACGGAGTTCTTTGGATCCAGAGTGTCGATCGGCAACCTTTATCTCCCATGATGCAGGCAACGCTTACCCCCGTGAGACTTAACACGCGAGCCGGTTTTGAGGCAGGTCGTCAACCGAGGTCTATCGAGAATGGCAGACTCGCCTGTTGCATCTAGGACAATTTGGTTTGTTCTAGCGGCTACGGGCGGACATGCCGCGAAAAACACCCTCCGTCGTTCTGCAGTGCCCGTCGGCCAGCGCCCGAGTCGGCTCCCGGCCGGACCGGCCGTTCGTCACTTCGTTTAGGAATGGCAGAAAGATCCCAATTTCAGGCTTCACCCACGCGTGAACCAACGATCGCTTTCGGGACCGAGGTCGAAAACGTTGAGCAGCAAGGATTAGGCGATGGTGAACGGCAGTCGGTAACGGTTTGTTGCGATGCTCGGTTCGCACCTTAACCTCATGCGCGGACCACCGGGACGTCGGCAATCTTTGTCGTCCATGCCGGCGACCGCATTTCCGACCGTAGCTTCCACTCCCGCTTAAAGCCCTGTGTCGCGGTCACTGCCGTCCAAGTACCGAACTTGTCGTTGATCGCGTCGAGCGCGCCCATCAGGCGGTCGCGTTTCGCCATATCTGCCTCGAACAGAGTCCGCGGTCGCTCCGCTTCGGCCAGAAGGTCGTCAAGCAGGATACCGGCCTTGGTATAGGCATAATCATCGCGCCACGCCTTCTCAGCCACCCGCCGTGCAGCCGCTATCAATTCAAAGCTATCGTTCGACATGGGATGGAGCGTGACGGTGCGCGACCCGCCATATTGCGGTCGGTCTGGCCTGTTGCGATTGGTGTGAAAGAAGGCGGTAAGCCGCCCCGCGACGAGCCCATGCATTCGCAGCTTCTCGCCGGCGCGCAGCGCATATTGCGACAAGGCGCCCATCATCCGATCAAAGTCGCATATGGGCATGCCGAACGATCGAGTGACTGCCATGCCCTTTCGCCGGGGTGCGACGGACTCGACAGCGTTTAAAGGTACGCCGCGCAGCTCAGCAACCAGCCGCTCGAGCACGACCGTCCCGACGGCGCGCGCCTGCTTCATCGGCATGTTTCGCAGTGCGCCCGCGGTGTGCACCCCAAGATCCGTGAGCTTCCTGGCTGTTGCACCGCCCACGCCCCAGACGTCGCCGACGGCGAACGCATCCATAACCTCGCGACGAACGGCGTCATCGCGCAGATCAGCGACCCCTTCGAACCGGGGGTCCTTCTTGGCCGCAGCATTCGCCAGCTTGGCCAGCGTCTTGGTCTCAGCAATGCCCACACATGTCGGTATCGTCGTCCACAGACGAACTTGCTCCCGCATCGCACGCGCGTGGTCGACAAGGTCCCTGCCCTCAAATCCGGCGAGGTCCAGAAAGGTCTCGTCGATCGAATAGATCTCGAAGTCACGCGCGAAGGGTTCGCAGGCGGCAATGACGCGGCGCTGCATGTCGCCATACAGCGTGTAGTTCGAGGAGAGGACTCGGATACCGTGCCGGCGGACCACATCGCGCAGGTGGTGGATCGGATCGCCCATCTTTATGCCGAGCGCCTTGGCTTCGGCCGAACGAGCGATCGCGCAGCCGTCATTGTTCGACAGCACGATGACCGGCACGCCGACGAGGCTGCTATCAAACGCCCGTTCGCAGCTGACGTAATAGTTGTTGCAGTCGATCAGCGCGATGGGCGCGCTCATGGCACCTTGCGCGCCACGCCGACGACGACGCCCCAGATCTCGACATATTCGTCGACAAGGATGTGCGGGAAGCCCTCGGCCTCGGGCACGAGCCAGTGCCGCCCATCCATATGCCGAAGCCGTTTTAACGTCCGCTCGCCGTGCACCAAGGCGACGACGATCGCACCGGCCTTGGGTTGCTTGGCGCGATTGACGACGATCAGATCACCGTCGTTGATTCCGGCGCCCGCCATCGATCGCCCTTCGACCCGCATGATGTAGCTCGCAGCGGGGTGCTCCACGAGCCAGGCACCGAGATCAATCGGTTCCTCCATGTCATCCTGCGCCGGTGACGGGAACCCGGCCGGCGTGTGACACAGGAAGAACGGGACCTCGCGCGGCACCAGTTCGAACGGTATTTCGTGGAGCCTCAAGATGCTCATGGGACGATTCCTTTTCCGGCCAGCCCTTTAGAGCGCAAGAACAGAAAGTGAACAAGGATTCGTGTGACAACGCTGCCGCATGGTAAGCGCTCGAACCGACAGCGGGCGTTTGCGAGGACATTTAAAAAGTAAACGTCCGGCCCGACGTGTGTTGTGGCGCGGCACCGCTGCGCGAGGCAGTCGGCTCACGGGGGTGGCCGCGTTGCGAATCATACGATGCCGGGGGATGTGGAAGGACAGCCGTCCAACCTGCCGGCGGCGGGCTACGCTACCGGAACGTGGGCTTGCGATACCACCGCGATACCAAAACGCAGATCTGCCGAGGCTTTACGCGACAAGTCGCCAATAAAGTTCAAAGATTTCAATGGTTTAAGGTGGTGCCGCTTACAGGACTCGAACCTGTGACCCCCGCATTACGAATGCGATGCTCTACCAGCTGAGCTAAAGCGGCCCGATGACGGATATCTCCGGTCGAGGGGGCGGCGCTTAACAGGGGAAATTTGCGGTGACAAGCACTAACCCGCATTTACGTGCCGTTTACCAAGCAGCGTGCACAAGCAGCCGTAAGTGAACGGGGAAGTTTTCGGTATGGGCATGCGACGCGAGCCGGACGGCGAATACGGCGAGATCGACGAGGCCGCGACGGGACTTCCCGGCGGGGCGACCGACGCGGGCGTCAACGACGTGATGTTCGATCTGGGCGGGGACGAACGCCGGATGCATGTCCGCGCCTATAACCACTGGGTGTCGCTGCTCAGGGGACGCCCCTATCCGACGATCGCGGACCTCGATCCCGGCTCGATCGCCGATTTCGGCCCGCACAGCGTGCTGCTCGACTTCCGCACCGATCCGGGCACGGGTGCGGATCGGGATGCCGCAGCGGTGATGACGATCGACGATCCGCGAATCGCCTATCTCGGCGCCAAGCTGCGTGAGGAATGCGGGCTGGTCGGGCCGATCACGTCGATCGCCGACGTGCCGAGCCGGTCGCTGCTGTCGCGGCTGACCGATCATTATCTGCAGATCATCGCGAATCGCGCGCCGATCGGGTTCGAGGCCGAATTCGTCAACAGCCGCGGGCGCACGACGCTGTACCGCGGCATCCTCATGCCGTTCTCGTCGAGCGACGAGGGCATCGATTTCCTGTATGGCGTGATCAACTGGAAGGAACTCGCCGACGACCGGATGCAGGCGACGCTCGCCGCCGAGCTCGAGGCGGCGGTTCGCGCCGCGCCGGTGCCCGCGTCCGGGCTCACCGCCTATGCCCGCCACGCGCCGATGATGCCGGGGCTCGGCGCGTCGCTGGCGTCGACCGGGCACGCGCCCGCCACCTCGCCGGGCGTGCCGATCTGGGCCGACGGGCCGAGCGCAGAATTCGCCGACCCCATAGCGGCGACCGGCCCGACCGATGGCCCGGCACCCGACACGCTCGCGCATGTCATGCTCCGGACCGACGCGGAGCCTGGCGCCATCGTCCTGCTCGTCGCCCGCGCGGGGGTGGATGGCGGGCTCGACATCATCGGCACGATCACCGACGACGCGGCCCTCACCGCGCAGGCGATGGCCGCGATCGGGTAGGCGAAAACCGTGTTCGCGCCGCGCCGACGCGCATCCGAATGCTGCACCGCAACAGCGGTGTTCGCACCTGCCACAAGCCTTGAGGTCGTATCCTACCCGGCGCATAGGCGCGGTCATGGCTGATCTTTCCACGACGCTGACCGACGCGCTCGCCGCCCGGTTGACCGAACGCGCGCTTCCGGGCGAACTCAAGGACTTCGGCACGACGGAGGCGGCGCACGCCGCGGCTTTCGTCGTCGCCACGGCGCTTCGCCGCGACGATGGCGCGCCCGCCATCGCGCTCGAACCGATCAGCGCCGACGACACGCGCCGCCGCATGCGGCTGGCGATCGTCAACGACGACATGCCGTTCCTGGTCGATTCGATTTCCGCCGCGATCGCCGCGCAGGACATCGCGATCGATCGCATCATCCACCCGGTCGTTCACACGACGCGCAGCCCCGACGGCGTGCTCCAGGCGATCGGCGACACCGGCCCCGCCGAATCGATGATCTATCTCGAGATGGAGCGCGCCGACGCCCGCGATCGGCGCGGGCTGATCGAGGACCTGACCGGTGTGCTCGCCGATGTGCGCGCGGCGGTGAAGGACTGGCGCGCGATGCAGGGCGCGATGGCGACCGATATCGCGCTGCTTCACAGCGACGGCCCCGATGCAGAAGGCGCGGCGCTGCTGCGCTGGTTCCTCGACGGTCATCTGACGTTGCTCGGGCATCAGGTCTGGCACCGCGACGGCAGCGGCGGCGCCGCGCTCGGCATCGCGCGCAATCCGCATGCCGTGCCGATCCTGGCGGAGGCCTCGCGCGCACTCGCGATCCAGTGGTTCGAGGCGGGCAATCTCGCACCGCTGCTGCTGAAGTCGAACCTGATCTCGACCGTCCACCGCGCCGTCCCGCTCGACCTAGTCGTGGTCCCGGTGATCGAGGGCGAGACGATCGCGGGGCTGTCGATCTACAGCGGTCTGTGGACCAGCGCGGCGCTGGCGACGATGCCGCGCGACGTGCCGATCCTGCGCACGCGACTTGCCGCGATGAAGGCGAAGTTCGGCTTCGATCCCCGCGGCCATGCGGGCAAGGCGCTGACCCACGCATTCACCGCCCTGCCCCATGATCTCGTCATCGCGTTCGCGCCCGACGCGCTCGAGGAACTCGCGCTGACCGCGATGAGCCTGGCCGACCGACCGCGTCCCGCGCTGGTTCTTGTCGCATCGCCGCTCGGCCGCCATCTGTTCGGCTTCGTCTGGCTGCCGCGCGACGACGTCACGACCGGCCGCCGCACCGCGATCGGCGAGATGCTCGCCGAGGCCGCGAATGCCACCGTGCTGAACTGGTCGATCGCGCTCGAGGACGGCGAGACCGCGATGCTGCGCTACACGCTCGACCTGCGCGGCGAAGGCCGCGTGCCCGACGTCGCGCCGCTCGCGCTCAGGCTGCAGCGGATGGTGCGCGGCTGGGTGTCCGACGTCGAGGCCGCGCTGGTCGAGACATTGCCGTCGCCGCGTGCCGCCCGCCTCGCGCTGCGCTGGGCCGCCGCCTTCCCGCAAAACTATCGCAACCTCAGCAGCCCGGCCGAAGCCGGCGAGGACATCCAGCGGCTTGCCGCACTCGACGGGCCGGGCGCGCGCGGGGTGCGCCTGATCTCCAGCGCGCCCGGCGAAGACCGCCAGCTCAAGATCTACAAGCTGGGCGGCGCGCTGCCGCTGTCCGATGCCGTGCCGGTGCTCGAGAATTTCGGCTTCCGCGTGATCGGCGAATTGCCGACCCGGCTGCAGGAGGACAGCGATCCCTTCGTGCACGACTTCGTGCTCGAGGCGAACGATGCGGTCGCGCAGGCCGATGCGGCGACGCTCGAGCGCGCGATCGCTGCGGTGCTCGAAGGCGCGGCCGAGAACGATGCGTTCAACCGGCTGATCGTCGAAGTGGGCATGAGCCCGCAGGCGGTCGTGCTGTTCCGCGCCTGGTTCCGCTATCTGCGCCAGGCGGGCCTGCCCTACGGCCTGACGACGGTGGTCGACGCGCTGCGCCGCGCACCCAGGGTCGCCACCGCGCTGATCGCGCGCTTTGCCGCCGCGCATGATCCGGCCGATGCCGGGCATCCCGCCGACGCCGATGCGACGATCGAGGCGGGGCTCGACGCGGTGACCGCGATCGACGACGATCGCATCCTGCGCGCCTATCACAGCCTGGTCGGCGCGACGCTGCGCACCAACGCCTTCACGCCCGCCGCGGCCGAGGCGCTCGCGTTCAAGCTCGACAGCCACCTTATCCCCGGCCTCCCCGCGCCCGTGCCGTGGCGCGAGATCTGGGTATACAGCCCGCGGATCGAGGGTATCCATCTGCGCGCCGGCCCGGTCGCGCGCGGCGGGCTGCGCTGGTCCGACCGTCGCGACGATTTCCGCACCGAGATTCTCGGGCTGATGAAGGCGCAGCGCGTGAAGAACGCGGTGATCGTGCCGACCGGCGCGAAGGGCGGCTTTTATCCCAAACAGCTCCCCGCCCCGTCGAACCGCGACGCGTGGCTGGCGGAAGGGACCGAGAGCTACCGGATCTTCATCCGCACCCTGCTGTCGATCACCGACAACATCGTCGAGGGCAAGGTCGTCCATCCGGCGGGCGTCGCGATCCTCGACGGCGAGGATCCCTATTTCGTCGTCGCCGCGGACAAGGGCACCGCGACGTTCAGCGACGTCGCCAACGCGCTCGCGCTCGAACGCGATTTCTGGCTGGGCGACGCGTTCGCGAGCGGCGGCTCGGTCGGTTATGATCACAAGGCGATGGGCATCACCGCCAAGGGCGCCTGGGTCTCGGTCCAGCGTCACTTCGCCGAGCGCGGCATCGACGTGCAGAGCAATCCGATCACCGTCGTCGGCTGCGGCGACATGTCGGGCGACGTGTTCGGCAACGGCATGCTGCTGTCGAAGTCGCTCAAGATCGTCGCGGCGTTCGACCATCGCCACATCTTCATCGATCCGAACCCCGATCCCGCCGCAAGCTGGGACGAGCGTGCGCGCATGTTCGCGCTCCCCCGCTCAAGCTGGGCGGATTACGACACCGCGCTGATCTCCGAAGGCGGCGGCGTCTATCCGCGCACCGCCAAGGTCATCCGTCTCTCGCCCGAGGCGCAGGCCGTGCTCGGCATCGCGGTCGACGAGATCGAACCCGGCGCGCTGATCTCCGCGATCCTGAAGGCGCCCGCCGACCTGCTCTGGTTCGGCGGCATCGGCACCTATGTGAAGGCGGCATCCGAGAACAACGTCCAGGTCGGCGATCCCGCCAACGACCGGCTGCGCGTGAACGCCGAGGATCTGCGCGTCACCGCGATCGGTGAAGGCGCCAATCTCGGCGTCACGCAGGCCGCGCGCATCGCGTTTTCCGAGCGCGGCGGGCGGATCAACACCGACTTCATCGACAATTCGGCGGGCGTCGACTGCTCGGACAACGAGGTCAACATCAAGATCGCGCTCAACCGCGAGATGATCGAGGGGCGCCTGGGCTATGCGGATCGCAACGCGCTGCTCGCCAGCATGACCGACGACGTCGCGCATCTCGTGCTCGAGGACAACCGGCTCCAGACGCTCGCACTGTCGATCGCCGAGGGCGCGGGCGCGCTGGCAGGCCCCGGCGGCCTTGGCGGCGCGACCGGCGGCGGTGGCGGACCGGGCTCGATGCCGAGCTATGTCCGCGTGATCGAGATCTTCGAGGGCAGCGGACGGCTCGATCGCGCGGTCGAGGGGCTGGCCGCCAATGACGACCTGCTCCGCCGCGGGCTCGACGGCCATGGCCTGACGCGACCGGAACTCGCCGTGCTGCTCGCCACCGCGAAGCTCGCGCTGCAGGATTCGATCGAGCACGCCGGGCTCGGCGACGACCCCGCGCTCAAGCCCGATCTTCACGCCGCCTTCCCGGCCGCGATGCGCGAGCATTTCGCGCAGGCGATCGACGACCACCGGCTGCGCGGCCAGATCGTCGCGACCAAGCTTGCCAACCGCATCGTCAACCGGCTCGGCGTGCTCCATCCGTTCGAGCTGGCCGAAGAGGAAGGTGCGGCGATGGGCGATATCGCGGCGATGTTCGTCGTCGCCGAACGGCTGTTCGACCTGCCCTCGCTCTGGGCGGACATCGAATCACGACCGATGCCCGAGGCCGCACGCATCGCGCTCTTCGACGAGGTGGCGGTCGCCACGCGTTCGCAGATCGCGGATCTGCTCCGCGTGTCCGCGCCCGGCACGATGCCGGGTGCCGTGCTCGCCCGGCTCGCCAAGGGGATTACGCATCTCGATGGCCAGACCAAGGCGCTGCTGCTCGAGGAGGCGAGTGCGCAGAGCGACCGCATCGCCGCGCAACTCGAGACGGCGGGTGCCCCGCACGACCTCGCGATCAAGGTGGTCCGGCTGTTCGAGCTCGACGGTGCGGTCGGGCTTGCCGATCTGGGCGAGCGCCTCGCGCTCGACGAGGCGGTGCTGACCCGCGCCTTCACGCATCTGGGGCAGGCGCTCGGGCTCGACTGGGCACAGGCCAATGCGGCGCGGATCACGCCGTCGGATCCCTGGGAACGCCTGCTCATCGCCGGACTTGCCCGCGATTTCCAGCAGTTGCGGCTGGAGTTCCTCGCACGGTGCGGGGCCAAGGATCCGCAAGGCGCGGTCGACACATGGCTGGCGAGCAATGCCACCCGCGTCGCGCAATTCAAGGCGGTGATCGACCGTGCACGCCACGCCGCCGTCCCGAACGCCGCGATGCTCGCGCAGATCGCCAGCCAGGCGCGCGTGCTGCTCGGCCGATAGGCGCAAACCGAAGCCCTGCCCCGCCACATTCCCGGCGGGGCGGGAACCCATCGCGCGTCCGGCGGTTCGATGATGTCTTCCCGACAATCGCGTACGTCGCGGTTGAGTATTCACCCGCGCTTGGCCTAGAGCTACCGGGAACACGAGGCCAGCATGACCGATATCCCCAATACCCAGCCTGACAGCCGCGAGACGACGATTCTCGACGCCCCCGACCGCATGGTGAAGGTGCGCGAGATGTTCGGGATCGATTCCGACATGGAGGTGCCCGCCTTCTCCGAGGCGGACGAGCGCGTCCCCGATCTCGACCCCGCCTATGTCTTCGACGCGGACACGACGCTCGCGGTCCTCGCGGGCTTTGCGCACAACCGCCGCGTGATGGTCCAGGGCTATCACGGCACCGGCAAGTCGACGCATATCGAACAGGTCGCGGCACGCCTGAAATGGCCGTGCATCCGCATCAACCTCGATGCGCATATCAGCCGCATCGACCTGATCGGGCGCGACGCGATCGTCCTGAAGGATGGCCAGCAGATCACCGAGTTCCGCGAAGGCCTGCTCCCCTGGGCGCTGCAGACCCCGACCGCGCTCGTGTTCGACGAATATGACGCAGGGCGTCCCGACGTGATGTTCGTGATCCAGCGCGTGCTCGAGACCGAAGGCAAGCTGACGCTGCTCGATCAGAACCGCGTGATCCGCCCGAACCCCTGGTTCCGCCTGTTCGCGACCGCCAACACGGTCGGCCTCGGCGACACCAGCGGGCTGTATCACGGCACGCAGCAGATCAACCAGGGCCAGATGGACCGCTGGAACATCGTCGTCACGCTCAACTACCTCCCCGCCAAGGTCGAGGCGCAGATCGTGCTCGCCAAGTCGGGCGAATATGACAAGCCCGACGGCAAGAAGGTCGTCGAGAACATGGTCCGCGTCGCCGACATGACCCGCAAGGGCTTCGTCAACGGCGACATCTCGACCGTGATGAGCCCGCGTACCGTCATAACCTGGGCGCAGAACGCGCTGATCTTCGGTGACGTCGGCTTCGCGTTCCGCCTGTCGTTCCTCAACAAGTGCGACGAGGCGGAGCGGTCGCTGGTCGCGGAATATTACCAGCGCGTGTTCGGCAAGGACCTGCCCGAGAGCGTGATGGGCAAGGCCTGAGGCCTTGGCGAACGAAACGCCCCTCGACCGGTTCAAGGCGGTTCTCGCCGGCACCGCGCGCGCGATCGCAGAGGAGCCCGAGGTCGAGCTCGCCTTCACCGCGGATGCGCCGGCGCAGTCGGGCAAGCACATCAAGGTGCCGATGCCCGCGCGCGCGCTGCCGCCCGAACAGGTCGCGGAAGCGCGCGGGTTCGCCGATGGCTTCGCTCTCCAGCTGAAGCATCACGACATCGCGCTGCACAACCGCGCCGCGCCGGTCGAGGCGGTCGCGCGGGCGGTGTTCGACGCGGTCGAGACCGCGCGCGTCGAGGCGCTGGGGTCGCGCGGCTATGCCGGGATCAGCGACAATCTCGCCATGGCGCTCGACGTCCGGCTGCGCGCCGACCCGATCACGCGCGCGCGCAACCGCGACGAGGTGCCGTTGTCGACCGCGCTCGGGCTGATGGTGCGCGAGCGGCTGACCGGGCAGGAATCGCCCGCGGTCGCCGCCCCCGGCCTCGCGCTGGTGCGCGAGTGGATCGAGCAGAAGACCGATCTCGACGCGCTGGCCTATGCGATCGACGACCAGAAGACGTTCCAGGGCCTGGCGCGCAAGATGCTCGCCGAGCTCGAGCTCGTCCAGGCGGACCAGGTCCCCGAGGAGAGCGAAGAGGGCGGCTCCGAGGACGAGGGCACCGACGAGCAGCAGCAAGACGAGGGCGACGAAGGCGACGACCAGGGCGAGGACGGCCAGGGCGAAGTCGAGGCGCGCGGCGAACAGTCCGAGCAGCAGAACGAGGAAAGCGACGGCCAGGAGCAGAGCGACGAGTCGATGGACGACATCGACGGCGAGCCCGGCGATGACGGCGAGGAGGGCATGCAGCCCGTCCGCCCCAACCGCCCGATGGCGGACATGGGCACCGCGTTCGACTACAAGCCGTGGACGACGCAGTTCGACGAAGTGATCGCCGCGACCGAGCTGTGCGATGCCGAGGAACTGGCACGTCTGCGCGGCTATCTCGACCAGCAGCTGGTCCATCTCCAGTCCGCGGTATCGAAGCTCGCCAACCGGCTGCAGCGCCGGCTGATGGCGCAGCAGTCGCGGTCCTGGGATTTCGATCAGGAGGAAGGTATCCTCGACGCGGCGCGCCTCGCCCGCGTGATCGTCAACCCCACGCTGTCGCTCAGCTACAAGGCCGAGCGCGAGACCGATTTCCGCGACACCGTCGTCACTTTGCTGATCGACAATTCGGGGTCGATGCGCGGACGCCCGATCTCGATCGCGGCGATCAGCGCGGACATCCTCGCGCGCACGCTCGAACGCTGCGGCGTGAAGACCGAGATCCTCGGCTTTACCACGCGCGCGTGGAAGGGCGGCCAGTCGCGTGAGACCTGGCTTGCGGCCGGCCGCCCGCCCCAGCCCGGCCGTCTCAACGACATCCGCCACATCGTCTACAAGCGTGCCGACGAACCATGGCGGCGCGCACGCAACTCGCTCGGGCTGATGATGCGCGAGGGGTTGCTGAAGGAAAATATCGACGGCGAGGCGCTGATGTGGGCGCATGCCCGGCTCGTCGCGCGGCCCGAGGAACGCCGCATCCTGATGGTGATCAGCGATGGCGCGCCGGTCGACGATTCGACGCTCAGCGTGAATTCGGGCTCCTATCTCGAACGCCATCTGCGTCAGGTGATCGGCTGGATCGAGACCAGGTCGCCGGTCGAGCTCGTCGCGATCGGCATCGGCCACGACGTGACGCGCTATTATGCGCGCGCGGTGACGATCATGGACGTCGAACAGCTCGGCGGGACGATCATCGAACAGCTCGCATCGCTCTTCGACACCGAGTGACGGCCATTCGGCCACCGCGCGCGTGATCGCTCCCCCGCGCGGCGGGTTTGCAGGCCCCGTGAAGCGGTCGATCACGATCGCCGGTCACCAGACGTCGATCAGCCTCGAACCGATCTTCTGGCAGGCGCTGGAGCGCGAGGCCGTCCGGCTCGGCCTGCCCTTGTCCGCGCTGGTCGCCGAGATCGACGCGCTGCGCATCGTCGCGGACGCCCCCCCGAACCTCGCCAGCGCCTTGCGGAGCTGGTTGTTCGACGAGTCGACTTGAGAACAAGTCGCATTAGCATTGACAGTGCGAACGACTCTCAATAGCGATACTCCAAGAGCAAAAGGGGTTTCACTATGTCGACTGTTTCGCCGCGGGGCGTCGCGCCGCGTCCTGCCACGATGCCCGCCTTCCTGGCCCTGTCCTGCATCGGCGCCTTCACGACCGCGCCGGCGTTCGCCGCCGATGCCGACCGGACGACGGCGACGCCCAAGGCCACCCCGGCGGATACGGCCGACGTGCAGCACCGCGACGAGATCCTGGTCAACGGCCACCGCGAACGCGACGCCGGCCCGAAACAGGTCGCGCCGCTGGTCGATACCCCGCGCTCGATCATCGTCTTGCCCAAGGAGGTGATCGAACAGACCGGATCGAACAGCCTCGCGGATGCGCTGCGCACCGTGCCCGGCATCACCTTCGGCGCCGCGGAGGGCGGCAATCCGATCGGCGACCGCCCCTTCATCCGCGGGTTCGACAGCCAGGGCAGCATCTTCGTCGACGGTGTCCGCGACCTCGCCTCGCAGACGCGCGAGGTGTTCGCGGTGGAGTCAGTCCAGATCGTCCGCGGGTCCGATTCGACGCTCGGCGGCCGCGGCTCGGCGGGCGGCACGATCAACATCCTGTCGCGCCTGCCCGTGCTCGACACGTTCGGATCGCTCAGCGGCAGCTATGGCGAGGCAGACTATAAGCGGGTCACCGGCGACCTGAACCTCAAGATCTCCGACACCGCAGCGTTCCGGATCCAGGGCATGTGGCACGACCAGGACGTCGCGGGCCGCGATGCGATCTGGCAGAAGCGCTGGGGCATCGCGCCCTCCGTCGCGATCGGGCTCGGCACGCCGACCCGGCTGACCGCGAGCTTCTATCACATGGAAAGCAGCGAACTGCCCGACAGCGGCATCCCCTATCTCTACACGATCAACAATCACCCCGGCACCGGCAGCGTCACGACACGGCCCGCGCTCGGTACCGTGACGACCGCGGGCGGCCAGACCGGCTTTGTCTCCCGGAAAAACTTCTACGGGCTGGCCGCGCGCGACTTCCGCGACGCCGACACCAACCAGGCGACGATCCGCGTCGAGCATGATTTCGGCGGCATCACGCTGCGCAACACCGCGCGCTACACGCACAGCACGCAAAGCTTCATCTTCACCCTCCCCGACGACAGCCAGGGCAATGTCTATGGCACCACCGCGACCAATACGGGCGCGAACGTGACCAATGGCGGCTATGTCTGGACGCGCGGCAACACGCGCTACGGCTATAGCGAAAGCATCGTCGACCAGACCGACCTGTACGGCAAATTCAATACCGGCGGCATCGAGCACAGCTTCTCGCTCGGCACCGAGCTTTCGTGGGAAAAGACGCGGCGCGGCACGTTCGTGTCGGCCAACGGCTCGACGATCTCGCCACGCTGCAACACGGCGACGATCGCGCGCTCCTATTGCGTCAGCCTGTTCGATCCGAATCCCTATGCGCCCTGGGTCAATTACGCGAGCGACACGTCGACGACGCAGACCCCGATCGCACGGGGCGCGCTGTCCACGGAAACGCAGAACGACGCCAATACCAAGGCGGTCTACGCGTTCGATTCGATCACGCTGATCCCCGCGCTGATCCTGAACCTGGGTGCGCGTTACGACCGGTTCGAATCGACGATCACGCTGCCGGGCGCAACGCAGACGAAGCTCACGCGCGTCGACAACCTCTTCAACTGGCAGGCAGGGCTCGTCTTCAAGCCGACGCCCGAGACCAGCCTCTATGCGAGCTACGCGACCGCCGCGACGCCGCCGAACAGCCTGCTCGGCGAGGGCCGCGAGGATAACGCGATCACCGCCGCAGTGCTCGGGCTGTTGAAGCCGCAAAAGACCAAGTCCTATGAGGTCGGCGCCAAGGCGAGCCTATTCGCCGAGAAGCTCCAGCTCGGCGCGGCGGTGTTCCAGACGGAGATTTCCAACGCGCGCGTGCTCGACGACACGAACACCGCATCGTTCATCGGCGAGACCCGGATCCGCGGGTTCGAGTTCAACGTCAGCGGGACGATCCTGCCCGGTTGGACGGTGTTCGGCGGGTTCACGCATCTCGATCCGAAGATCATCGACGGTGGCTTCACGACGCTGACCGCCCCCGCGATCACGACCACCGCGAACGGGGTGACGACCGTCGTCCAGCCTGCGCGGACCACCGGCGTCGTGTCGGTCAACACCGGCAAGCAGGTGCCGCAGACCGCGAAGAACAGCTTCACCGCGACGACCAATATCGACGTGACGAAGCGGCTGCAGATCGGCGGCACCGCGCTGTACATGGACGAACAGATCGGCGGCTATGCGGACAATCGCGCCGCGCGACAGACTGCGGCGGGCGTCGTCACGGTAACCCCCGCGACCAAGGTCCTTACCCGCAGCACGCCCGGTTACTGGCGGTTCGATGCGCGGGCCAGCTACAAGCTGACCGACATGATCGACCTCAGCGTCAACGCGCAGAACCTGACCAACAAGACCTATTTCTCGCAGACCTATGCCAGCCACTATGCCACGCTCGCCGCGGGCCGTACGGTGTTCGGCACGGTCAACCTGCGGTTCTGAGGGCCAGAGTGACGGCGCTAGACATACTTTCGCCCGACGCCATCGCCGCGCGCCTCTCCGGCAGTCCGGAGGAGTGCGCGGCGTTCGTGCGCGAGGCGGCGGAAGCCGGCGTGGCGGAGGCACAGGCGGTGTACGGGCAGATGCTGCTCGACGGGACCGGCGTCGCGGCCGATCCGGCTGCCGCCCTGGCCTGGTTCATCAGGGCGGCGGCGCAGCATCACGTAATGGCGCTCAACATGGTCGGGCGCTGCTATGATCTCGGCTGGGGCACGCCGGTCGACAAGGCGCGTGCGGCCGAATGCTACCGGGTCGCGGCTGCGCGCGGGCTCGACTGGGCGATGTACAATTACGCGACGCTGCTGGCGCTGGGCGACGGCGTGCCCGAGGACAGGCCGGCCGCGCTCGCTTTGCTGGAGAACGTTGCCGCGATGAACACAGGGCTTGCCAGCGCGAAGGCGATCAACTTCGTCGGCAGCTTTGCCGAGGATGGCTGGGCCTGCCCCCGCGACCTCGCGCGTGCCGCGGCCTGCTATGCCCGCGCGGCAGAGGGCGGCGATTTCCGCGGCTGTTTCAATCATGCGCGGATGCTCGGTGCGGCGGGCGAGATCGACGCCGCGCTCGGCTGGCTCGAACAGGCCGGCGCGCGGGGCAACGCCGCGTTCGTGACGAAGGCGCAGGCGTTTCTCGCGGCCAGCGACATCGCGGCGTTCCGCACGCGCGGCGTCGCGGCGTTGCGGGAGGGCGCGCAGTGCTGATCGCGATTCCGGACGTGCTCGATCCCGCCGGCGTCGCGCGGGTCCGTACGTTGATCGACGCGGCCGAGTGGGTCGACGGCAACGCGACCTCGGGCACGCAAAGCGCGCTCGCCAAGCGCAACGAACAATTGCCAGAGGAGTCCGCCGCGGCGAAGGATGCCGGCGGCATGATCCTCGACGCGCTGGGGCAGTCGGCGCTGTTCATCGCCGCCGCGCTGCCGCTGAAGGTCTTCCCGCCGCTGTTCAACCGCTATGCCGGCGGGCAGGATTTCGGGCTGCATGTCGACACCGCGATCCGTATCCGCCGCGGCAGCGATTTCCGGATCCGCAGCGACCTGTCGGCGACGCTCTTTCTCGAGGACCCCGCCGACTATGACGGCGGCGAGCTGGTGATCGAGGATCAGTTCGGGCCGCAATCGGTCAAGCTGCCCGCCGGGCACATGGTGGTCTATCCCGCCTCCAGCCTGCACCGGGTGACGCCGGTGACGCGCGGCGTGCGGACCGCCTCGTTCTTCTGGCTGCAGTCGATGGTCCGCGACGACGGCGCGCGCCGGATCCTGTTCGATCTCGATCAGGGCGTACAGGCGGTCGCCGCTGCGCAAGGGATGGCCGACCCGGCGACGATCAGGCTGACCGGCGTCTATCACAATCTGCTCCGTCGCTGGGCCGATGCGTGACCACGCCCTGCCGATCCAGTCCCTCGTCGCGCTGGTCGCGATCGCGGGGCTCACCGGCCAGTCGAGCGCGCAGGCTAACATAGCGTTTGCCGGAATACCGGACGTGACGATCGACTATTACCCGGTCGATGGCGGCGATGCGATGGCGATACGCCGGGCGATCGACGCCGCCCGGCCGACCGATGCGCATGACGGCCGCCGGGTCGATGCGCTGAGCAGCTGGGACCTGCGCTGGTCCTGGCCGCGAACCAGACGCGGCGGCTGCGATCTCGCGGCGGCGACGATCCGCTACAAGGCGACCGTGCGCATGCCGCAACTCGCCGCGACCGCCCGGCTGACCGCCGCCGAGCGCGCCGATTGGGACCGCTACGTCGCGGCGCTCGCCCGGCACGAAGCGGGGCATGTCCGCTACACCTATCGCCACCGCGGCGACATTTTGGCTGCGATCCGGGGGGCGACCTGCCGGACCGCGGACGCCGCCGCACGGGCCGCGCTGGCCGGGCTCGACGCCTATCATGTCGCCTATGACCGCGAGACGGCGCATGGCACCAAGGACGGGGCCAGCTTCCCCGCGCCCTGACCCGTCAGGCGAACGCCGCGGCACCCTTCAGATGCTGATAGGCGGCGATGACCTTCTGCAGCTCCGATTCATGCGCCCGGTCCCCGCCATTGCGGTCGGGATGATAGCGCCGCACCAGTTCGCTATAGCGTTTGCGCAGCGCGGTGCGGTCGGTGTCGGTCCCCAGCCCCAGCACGCGCAGCGATCGCCGCTCGCCATCGGACAGCACGCGACCGTCCTTGCGTGCGGCCGCCATCCGCTCACCGAACCGCGCGCCGATCGCGTCGATCGGGTCGGCAAAGTCCGCCCATTTGGGCGGCGTGTCGCCGCCGCCATGCGCAAAGGCCCGCGTCTCGCGTTCCCATCCCGCCATCGGCCGCTGCGCATGGTGGATCTCGTCCGCGGTCATCCCGTCGAAATAATTATAGCCTGCGTTGAACGCGCGGACATGCTCGAGGCAGAACCAGCGGAATTGCGGCGGCCCGCCATCGCTCGGCCCCTCGAGCGGTGGCGCACGGAATTCGCCGGGTTCGGCACAGCCCGGCCACATGCACACACGCCCGCTGCCCTCCACGCGCCCGTGAAAACGGGGGCTGGGCCGGTCCTTGCGCTCTTTTCTCGCGTCTTGCGTCACCGGCTCCCCGTCTATCCAAAACGGGCTATATAGGTCGGATGACAGACCTCGCCACCGGCTCCGTACAGGACCAGATCACCGCGCGCCTCACCGCCGCGCTCGCCCCGACCCATCTGACCGTCGTCAACGAGAGCGCGCTGCATGCCGGACATATGGGCGACGACGGCACCGGCGAGACGCATTTTCGTGTCGAGGTGGAAGCACCGGCGTTCCAAGGGCTTAACCGCGTCGCCCGGCAACGCCTGGTGAACCACGCGCTCGCCGAACTGCTCAGCACGCAGATCCACGCGCTCGCGATCAAGGCGCGCGCGCCCGGAGAGGCATGATGGCCTATACGCTCTGGTACTGGCCCGGCCTTCAGGGCCGCGGCGAATTCGTCCGGCTCGCGCTCGAGGGCGGCGAGATTCCGTATGCGGATGCGGCGCACGATGGCGGTGCCGAGGCGCTGATGGCCGATCTGAACGACCGCACCGGTCGCACGCCCTTCGCCCCGCCCTATCTCGAACTCAATGGTCTGGTGATCGCACAGGTCGCCAACATCCTGATGTATCTGGGCGAACGCCACGACCTCGCGCCGTCGAACATGGCCGATCGGCTGTGGCTCAACCAGCTCCAGCTGACGATCGCCGATCTCGTCGCGGAGGTCCACAATGTCCACCACCCGGTCGCGATGATGGACTATTACGCCGACCAGAAACCCGAGGCGGCGCGCGCCGCGAAGCAGTTCCGCGAGCAGCGGCTGCCCAAATTCCTCGGTCACTTCGACGATGCGGCACAGGCCAATCCGGGCGAATGGCTGATCGACCACCGCTGGACCTATGCCGACACCTCGCTGTTCCAGATCGTCGAGGGGCTGCGCTACATGTTCCCGCAGCGGATGCGCACGCTCGAACCCGATTATCCCAACCTGACCCGCATCCGCGACCAGGTCGCCGAGATCCCCGCTATCAGGGCCTATCTGAACAGCGACCGGCGGATCGCGTTCAACACCGACGGCATCTTCCGCCACTATCCCGAACTCGACGCCGCATGAGCCTTGGTCGCTTCCCGACATCCAACACCTCCCCGGCGAAGGCCGGGGTCCAGTTGGGGGACAGGCATAACGATGGGCGGTCCGTTGCCATATCGACCTCTCCAACTGGACCCCGGCCTTCGCCGGGGAGGTGCCTCGGGCTGTGAGAACCCCGCGCCCCGCCGCGCGCATCCTGCTCGTCGATGCGCAGGACCGCGTGCTGATGTTCCGCTTCACCCCCGACGATCGCCCGCCGCTCTGGTGCACGCCGGGTGGCGCGGTCGATCCGGGCGAGAGCTATGCCGCCGCCGCCCGCCGCGAGCTTTGGGAAGAGGTCGGGCTCGACATGGATTGCGGCCCCGAAGTCGCGCGCCGCGTCGTCGACTTCCGCACCTTCGAGGGCGTCGAGGTGACCGCCGACGAACGCTATTTCCGCGTCGACGTGGATACGTGCGACGTGGCGGCGGGCGGGCTCACCGATCAGGAACGCAAGCTGCTTGTCGGTCACCGCTGGTTTTCCCGAAACGACATCGCGGGGCATGACGAAGTCCTCTATCCAGCGGACCTCATCGAACTCCTCGACGCCACGGAGACACGCCATGCTGGATGATTTCGTCCTCCAGACCATCCTGCCCTCGACGCATGATCTGGGCGGCTTCAAGGTCCACCGCACCTTGCCGAACAAGGACCGGACGATGGTCGGCCCGTTCCTGTTCTTCGACCAGATGGGCCCCGCGCATCTTGAGGTCGGTACGGGCATCGACGTGCGCCCGCATCCGCACATCAACCTGTCGACCGTCACCTATCTGTTCGACGGCGCGATCGACCACCGCGACTCGCTCGGCACGAAGGCGCGGATCGAGCCCGGCGCGGTCAATCTGATGATCGCGGGTCACGGCATCGTCCATTCCGAACGCTCGCCCGGCGACGAGCGCGCCGGCGGGCCGAACCTGTCGGGTATCCAGACATGGCTGGCATTGCCCGAGGCGGTCGAGGAGATCGATCCCGCCTTCGAACACGTCACCAAGGCGCAGCTGCCGGTGATCGAGGCGCATGGCGCGCGCTCGCGGATCATCATGGGAAGTCTGTGGGGGCAGAGCGCGCCGACCACGACCTATTCGGGCACGATCTACGCCGACATCGCGCTCGATCCCGGCGCGAGCGTGCCGATCGACGCGGCGGCGGAGGAGCGCGCGGTCTATCTCGCCATGGGCGAGGCGACGCTGGAGGGCGTGCCGCTCGAGCCGCAGGTGCTCTACGTGCTGCGCCCCGGCATCGCGGCAACGCTGCGCTCGGCGACCGGCGGGCGGGCGATGCTGTGCGGCGGCGATGCGTTCACGACGCCGCGCCACGTCTGGTGGAACTTCGTCAGCTCGAACCGCGACCGGATCGAACAGGCGAAACGCGACTGGAATGCGGGCAATTTCCCGAAGGTCCCGGGCGACGAGAAGGAACGGATCGAGATCCCGGCGATACCCAAGACGGTCAGCTACCCCTGACCCGCAGATGGATCCTCCCCCGCCAGGGGGAGGATCGCAAAATGGATCCGGCCCTTGTCCCGCCCTGCGCGGTACCGCACACTCCCCCTATCGGTGGAGACCATATCGACCCCCGGCCAGATCCGGGGCACCACGCGGGAGAGAGACATGACCGAGCTGCAGAGCCTCCGACTATCCACCGGCGTCGACCTCGACGTCGCGATCAGCGGCGATCCGGCGCATCCGCCCGTCATCCTCCTCCACGGCTTCCCCGAATCGCACCGCACCTGGCGCCACATCGCCCCCGATCTCGCGCGCGACCATTATGTCATCGGCCCCGACCAGCGCGGCTATGCGCGCTCGTCGAAGCCCGAGGGCGTCGCCAATTACACCCCCGACAAGATCGTCGCCGACCTGCTCGCGCTCGCCGATCAGCTCAAGATCGACCGCTTCACGCTGGTCGGGCATGACTGGGGCGGCGCGGTCGCCTGGATGGCCGCGCTCCAGCATCCCGATCGGATCGAACGGCTGGTGATCGTCAACGCGCCCCACCCGCTCGTCTTCCAGCGGACGATCTTCGACGATCCCGAACAGCGCAAGGCGAGCCAGTATATCCGCCGCTTCCGCGACACGAGCATCGACCAGGGCCTCACCGGCACAGGGCTCGAGAAGTTCCTCGGCTCGACCTTCGCGCATCACGTGACGCAGGCGATCGCGGGCAAGGACAAGGCCGCCTATCTCGACGAATGGTCACAGCCCGGCGCGATGACCGCGATGCTCAACTGGTACCGCGCCAGCGCGATCGTCGTCCCCGCGATGGACGAGACACCGCCCCGCCCCGCCTTTCTCGACGCACCCTTCCCGCCGATGAAGATGCCGGTCCTGGTGATCTGGGGCATGCGCGACACCGCGCTGCTGCCGAGCCAGCTCGATCTTGCCGACTATGTCCCCGAGCTGACGATCGAGAAGGTCGATGCGGGCCATTTCGTCCCCTGGGAAAAACCCGACGCGGTGATCGCCGCAATGCGCCGCTGGGGGATCTGACTCCCCCTTTGTCAGGATGACGGCAGTGGAGGTACGCCTGACCGCCACCTGTCTGAATCCTGACCAGCACATTCTGAAACCGTTCAGCGGCCGGGGAGCAAATCCCCTGTCATGCCGTTTGATACGGCGTCGAAGACAGGAGAGCATTATGCGTAAGATCATCCTCGCGGCCGTAGCCGCCGCAACCTTGGTCCCCACGTTTGCCAGCGCGCAGAGCTATGGCGAAGTCCGTCGCAGCGACCGTGAAGTGCGTCAGAGCCAGCGCGAACTCCAGCAGGCGCGCCGTTTCGGCGACCGCGGCGACGTCCGCGATGCCCGCCGCGAACTTCGCGAAGACCGTCAGGAGCGCCGCGAGGACTGGCGTGACTATCGCCGCAGCCACGCGAACGTCTATCGCCGCCCCGCCTATGTTGGCCCGCGCGGCTATCGTTATCGCCCGATCAATGTCGGCCACCGGTTCGCGCCGCAATATTATGGCCGCAACTACTGGATCAACGACTATCAGACCTATCGCCTGCCGCGCCCGGGCTTCGGCTATCAGCGCTGGGTCCGCTACGGCCGCGACGTCGTCCTGGTCGACACGCGCAACGGCCGCGTCGCACAGGTCAACAACGGCTTCTTCTACTAAGGCGCCACGACGGCCCGGGAGCGATCCCGGGCTGTATTGTTGTGGCGATCGGGGCGATCCGGTTGCACCCTCCCCAGCCCGATCGTAAAGCCCGGCGCGTGCCAGACTCCCAGATCATCATCGCCGTCCCGAAGGGACGTATCCTCGCCGAGGCTTTGCCGCTGCTCGCCCGCGCCGGCATCCATCCCGAAGCGGCGTTTTCGGACGAGGACAGCCGCGCGCTCCGCTTCGCGACCAACGACCCCGACATCTCGCTGATCCGCGTCCGCGCGTTCGACGTCGCGACGTTCGTCGCACACGGCGCGGCGCAACTCGGCATCGTCGGCTCGGACGTGATCGCGGAATTCGGCTATTCCGAACTCTATGCCCCGGTCGATCTCGGCATCGGTCATTGCCGCCTGTCGGTCGCCGAGCCCACCGCAATGGCGGCGAAGGACGATCCGCGCGGCTGGAGCCATGTCCGCGTCGCGACCAAATATCCGCACGTCACCGCCGCGCATTTCGCCGCCCGCGGCGTCCAGGCCGAATGCGTGAAGCTGAACGGCGCGATGGAGCTCGCCCCGACGCTTGGCCTCGCGCCGCGCATCGTCGACCTCGTCTCGTCGGGCCGGACGCTCAAGGAAAACGGCCTGGTCGAGGTCGAGCGGATCATGGACGTCACCAGCCGTCTGGTCGTCAACCGCGCCGCGATGAAGACGCGCGCTCGGGTGGTGCCGCTGGTCGAGGCGTTCCGTCGTGCCGTCGAGCAGGAGCAGGCCGCATGATCCGCCTTTCCACCACCGACGCCGACTTCGCCGACCGCTTTACCGCGCTCGTCGAGGATCGCCGCGAATCGGATGCAGGCGTCACGCAGGACGTCGCCGCGATCATCGCGTCCGTCCGCCACGACGGCGAGACCGCGCTGCGCGACCTGACGCAGAAGCACGACCGCCACGACCTCGAAGCGACCGGCTGGCAGATCGACGCCGCCGACTGCAAGGCCGCGTTCGACGCGCTCGAGCCCGAGCTGCGCACCGCGCTCGAACTCGCCGCGACGCGGATCCGCGCCTATCACGAGAAACAGCGCCCGACTGACAGCGACTCGGTCGACTCGGCGGGTGTCCGGCTCGGCGCACGCTGGCTGCCGGTCGACGCTGCGGGCATCTATGTCCCCGGCGGCCGCGCGGCCTATCCCTCGTCGCTGCTGATGAACGCGATCCCCGCCAAGGTGGCAGGCGTCGGTCGTCTCGCGATGGTCACGCCGACCCCCGACGGCCAGATCAACCCGCTCGTCCTCGCCGCCGCGCATCTCGCGGGTGTCGACGAGGTCTGGCGCGTCGGTGGTGCGCAGGCCGTCGCCGCACTCGCTTACGGCGCCGGCCGGATCGCGCCCGTCGACGTCATCACAGGCCCCGGCAACGCCTGGGTCGCGGAGGCCAAGCGCCAGGTTTACGGCGTCGTCGGCATCGACATGGTCGCAGGGCCCTCCGAAATCGTCGTCGTCGCGGATGCGCTCAACGACCCCGAATGGACCGCCGCCGACCTGCTCAGCCAGGCCGAGCACGACACCACGACGCAATCGATCCTGTTCACCGACGACGCGGCGTTTGCCGACAAGGTCGCCAACGCGGTCGATCGCCAGCTCAGCGAACTCGCCACCGAGGCGGTCGCGCGCGTCGCCTGGGATGCGAACGGCGCGATCATCGTCGTCGACACGCTGGCGGACGCGATCCCGCTGGTCGACCGGCTCGCCGCCGAGCATCTCCAGCTCGCCATCCCCGACCCGCAAGGGTTCTTCGACCGCATCCGTCACGCGGGCTCGGTGTTCCTCGGCCGCTACACCCCCGAGGCGATCGGCGATTACGTCGCCGGCCCGAACCACGTCCTGCCGACCGGCCGCCGCGCGCGGTTCGCCAGCGGGCTGTCGGTGCTCGACTTCATGAAGCGCACCAGCTTCCTCGCGCTCGACGAAGCCGCGCTGCGTGAACTCGGCCCCGCCACCGTCGCACTCGCCAACGCCGAGGGTTTGCCGGCCCACGCAAAATCGGTGGCGCTGCGGCTTCGCCTCAACCACTGATTTTTGTTCGCGCGGAGGCGCGGAGGCGCGGAGATGTTGTATACGGCGCAGCGGCCCTTCGATCATCGGCCAATGAGGTGATCAGAGCGGCTGCGCCGCATGCAACACCTCCGCGCCTCCGCGCGAACCAATCTTCTTCACCCCCCCACGCGTAAGATACGCGAAGGGCTGACACGCAAGCCCCCCGCGCGTACAGGCAACCGCTTATGTCCAGAACCGCTCCCCGCACCAAGGCACGCGCCGCCGCGCGACTCGCCGCCGTCCAGGCGACCTATCAGCATGAGATGGAGGGCACCGCGATGCCCGTCCTGCTCAACGAATTCCACCAGCACCGGCTTGGCGCGACGATCGAAGACGTCGAATATGCCGAGGCGGACGTCGATTTCTTCGACGACCTCGTGACCGGTGCGAATGCCCGCAGCGGCGAGATCGACCTGCTGATCGAGGGCAAGCTGGCCAAGGGCTGGACGCTCGCGCGGCTCGACAAGCCGATGAAGGCGATCATCCGCGTCGGCACGTATGAACTGCTCGCGCGCAAGGACGTGCCGGTCGCCGCGGTGATCAGCGAATATGTCGACGTCGCGCACGCCTTTTACGACAAGCGCGAATCGGGCTTCGTCAACGGCCTGCTCGACGGCATCGCGAAAGAGGTTCGGGCGTAAACGCCCTCTCCCCTTGGGGGAGAGGGTCGGGGTGAGGGGCAGTTCCGGGCGATGCGCTGTGTGGCAGCCCCTCACCCCAGCCCTCTCCCCCAAGGGGAGAGGGAGCAGGAATGACCGAAGCCGAGTTCATTGCAGCCCTGCGCCGCCTCCCGCTCCACCCAGCGGCGCGCGGCCTGAACGACGACACCGCGCTGCTCGACGCAGGGCCGCTCGTCGTCACCACCGACACGCTGGTCGAGGGCGTGCATTTCCTCCCCATCGACCCCGCGCAGGATGTCGCGTGGAAGCTCGTCGCGACCAACCTCTCCGATCTCGCCGCCAAGGGCGCGGTTCCCGAGGGCATCCTGCTCAACTACCCGCTCGGCGACGACGCATGGGACCGCGCGTTCCTCGATGGCCTCGCCGACGTCCTCGCTACGTTCGACACGCGGCTGATCGGCGGCGACACGGTCACCCTCCCCCCGGAAGCACCGCGGATCCTCACCGTCACCGCCTTCGGCAGCGACGCCGCCGCCCCCGCCCGCGCTGGCGCGAAGCCGGGGGACGCGCTCTACGTCACCGGCACGATCGGCGATGCCGGGGCAGGACTGGCGATCGCGCTCGGCAAGCATGGCCCGGCCGAGCTGCTCGCCGCGTATCGCCGCCCGCAGCCCCGGCTCGCCGATGGCCGCCGCCTCGCCCGCCACGTCCATGCGATGATGGACGTGTCCGACGGGCTGCTCATCGACGCCGCGCGCATGGCGCTGGCAAGCGGCCTCGCGGTCACAATCGATCTCGCCGCCATCCCCCTCTCCAACGCCTATCGCATGTTTTCGGGCGATCGGGTCGCGGCAGCGACCGCAGGCGACGACTATCAGCTGCTGTTCGCCGCTCCCGAAGATTTCGCCACCGATGCCACCCGAATAGGGGCGTTCTTGACGGGATCGGGGCTGGTCCTTCACGATGCCGGCACGCCCGTCCCGCTGCCGCCAAGTCTAGGCTATGAGCACCGCGCCTGACGGTCGCTTGCGCAATACCCCTGCACTGATAGGTTCCTTGGACGGGACTCGGCAAAGCCGAGACCGGGGAGGAACTGAAAAAAGGGATAGTGCCGTATGACGACCGTCTATCTGGCCATGATCTGCGGCGTCATCGCCGTCCTATATGGCTTCGTCACCAGTCGGCAGGTCCTCGCCGCATCCCCCGGCAACGCGAAGATGCAGGACATCGCCGCCGCCATCCAGGAGGGCGCAAAGGCCTATCTCGGCCGCCAGTACACCACGATCGCGATCGTCGGCGTCATCGTCGCCGTCATCCTGCTCGCCACGCTGGGCATAATCTCGACGATCGGTTTCGTCATCGGCGCGGTGCTGTCGGGGGTCGCGGGCTATGTCGGCATGAACATCTCGGTTCGGGCGAACGTCCGCACCGCAGAGGCCGCGCGCACCTCGCTCCAGGCCGGGCTGACGATGGCGTTCCGATCGGGCGCGGTCACCGGCATGCTCGTCGCAGGGCTCGGGCTGCTCGCGATCAGCGCCTTCTTCTGGTACCTGACCGGTCCCGCGGGTCACGCGCCCAACGACCGGATCATCGTCGAGGCACTGACCGCGCTCGCCTTCGGGGCCTCGCTGATCTCGATCTTCGCGCGGCTCGGCGGCGGCATCTTCACCAAGGCGGCCGACGTCGGCGCGGATCTGGTCGGCAAGGTCGAGGCGGGCATTCCCGAGGACGATCCCCGCAACCCCGCGGTCATCGCCGATAATGTCGGCGACAATGTCGGCGACTGCGCGGGCATGGCCGCCGATCTGTTCGAAACCTATGTCGTCACATTGGGCGTCACGATGATCTCGATCGCGTTGCTGATCCAGGCGAGCGGCGCCGAGCTGATGCGGCTGATGACGCTCCCGCTGCTGGTCGGCGGCGTGTGCATCGTCACCTCGATCATCGGCACCTACATGGTCCGGCTCGGCGGCGGCAGCATCATGGGCGCTCTGTACAAGGGCTTCTTCACCTCGACGATCCTGTCGATCCCCGCCATCTACCTCGCCACGCAATACGTGCTCGGCGACCTCCACCGCGTGATCGGCGGCGCGGGCTATCTCGATCCCGCGACCGACGACCTGACCACCCAGGCCGCACCGTCGCTGACGCAGAGCTTCACCGGCATGGACCTGTTCTGGTCGATGATGATCGGGCTGGTCGTCACCGGGCTGATCGTGTGGATCACCGAATATTATACCGGCACCAACCACCGCCCGGTCCAGTCGATCGCCAAGGCATCCGAGACCGGCCACGGCACCAACGTCATCCAAGGCCTCGCGATCAGCCTCGAATCCACCGCGCTGCCCACCCTTGTTATCGTCGTCGCGGTGATCGTCGCCTACCAGCTTGCCGGGATCATCGGCATCGCCTTTGCCGCCACCGCGATGCTCGCCCAGGCGGGGATGGTCGTCGCGCTCGACGCCTATGGCCCGGTCACCGACAATGCCGGCGGGATCGCCGAGATGGCGGGCCTGCCCGACGACGTCCGGCAGAAGACCGACGCGCTCGACGCGGTCGGCAACACCACCAAGGCGGTGACCAAGGGCTATGCGATCGGCTCGGCCGGGCTCGCCGCGCTCGTCCTGTTCGGCGCCTATACCACCGACCTCGCGACCTATTTCCCGCAGGTCACGGTCGATTTCAGCCTCAGCAACCCGTACGTCATCGTTGGGCTGCTGCTCGGCGCGCTGCTCCCCTATCTGTTCGGCGCGTTCGGGATGACCGCGGTCGGCCGCGCGGCGGGCGCGGTCGTCGAGGAGGTCCGCGCGCAGTTCCGCGACAATCCCGGCATCATGCTCGGTACCAGCCGCCCCAATTATGCGCGCACCGTCGATCTCGTCACGAAGGCGGCGATCCGCGAGATGATCGTGCCCTCGCTGCTGCCGGTGCTGTCGCCGATCGCGGTGTATTTCATCATCACCGCGGTCGCCGGCCAGGCCTCGGGCTTCGCCGCGCTCGGCGCGATGCTGCTCGGCGTGATCGTCTCGGGTCTGTTCGTCGCGATCTCGATGACGAGCGGCGGCGGCGCCTGGGACAATGCCAAGAAATATATCGAGGACGGCAACCACGGCGGCAAGGGATCTGAGGCGCACAAGGCCGCGGTGACTGGCGACACCGTCGGCGATCCCTACAAGGACACCGCCGGCCCGGCGGTGAACCCGATGATCAAGATCACCAACATCGTCGCGCTGCTACTGCTCGCCGCGCTGGCCGGCGGCGGGGTGGGCTGACTCGACGATCCTCCTCCGCAAGGGGGAGGTAGCAGGTGCAGCCTGACGGAGGGGGCGGCACGCGCTGCCCCCTCCGTAACACCCCCCCGCCAATACCGCCGTAACGGACCCGATAGACCGTCCGCGGATGCATCTGGCTTGGACGGACCGGCTTTTGCCCCCGCATCCTGCCCCGATGCGCAACCGCCCCGAAAACCACCTCTTCTATGGCGACAATCTCGCCGTCCTCCGCAAGGAGATCGCCGACGCGAGCGTCGACCTGATCTATCTCGACCCACCGTTCAATTCGAACGCAACCTACGGCATCCTGTTCAAGGAACCCGACGGCCGCGCCTCGAACGCGCAGATCGAGGCGTTCGAGGACAGCTGGCACTGGAACGACAGCGCCGAGGAAGCCTTCGACCAGGTCGCGCGCAGCGGCAACACCAAGGCATTCGACCTGCTCAACGCGATGCGCGGGTTTCTCGGCGACAACGACATGATGGCGTATCTGGCGATGATGGCGGTCCGGCTGCTCGAACTGCACCGCGTCCTGAAACCGACCGGCAGCCTCTATCTCCACTGCGACCCGACCGCGAGCCACTATCTGAAACTCCTCCTCGACGGCGTGTTCGGGCACAAGGCGTATCGGAACGAGATCGTGTGGGACTATTCGTTCCGGCTGATGGACCTGCCGCATTTCTTCAACCGCAAGCACGACGTCATCCTGTTCTACGGCAAGAGTGCTGGGAGCCGTTTCGCCATGCCGAAGACGCCGTGGACGCGCAGCGAACTGCTCGCATCGCGCCGCCAGGCGGTCCATGTCGACGAGGCCGGGGTGGAGTGGATCTGGATGCCGGGCGGCAAGGGGCATTCCAAAAACAAGCTTCGCCGCATTGACGATATCCTCGCCGGCGGCAAAGCGATGTCGGACGTCTGGCCGATGCCGATCCTGTCGTCGTCGTCGAAGGAGCGGTTCGGCTATCCGACGCAGAAACCGGTCGCGCTGCTTGAGCGTATCATCGCCGCCTCATCCCGCGAGGGGGATGTCGTCCTCGATCCCTTTTGCGGTTGCGGCACGGCGGTCCACGCGGCGCAGAAGCTCGGCCGCCAGTGGATCGGGATCGACGTCACGCATCTTGCGATCTCGCTGATCGAAAAGCGGATGCGCGACGCCTTTCCCGCCGTCATGTTCAGTGTCGAGGGCACGCCGACCGACCTCGCCTCCGCACGCGATCTGGCACTGCGCGACAAATACCAGTTCCAGTGGTGGGCGGTGTCGCTGGTCGATGCGCTCCCTTTTGGCGGCCGCAAGAAGGGGGCGGATGGCGGGATCGACGGGCTCATCTATTTCAACGATCACGATGTCGCCGCAGGAAAGATGGTCACGCACCGCGCGATCGTCTCGGTCAAGGGCGGGCTCAATCCCGATGTGACGATGGTCGAGACGCTCGCGGCGACGATCGCGCGCGAAAAGGCGCCGATCGGCGTGCTGATCATGAACGCCAGGCCCACGCGCGAGATGGAGCGCCGCGCCGCCGCGGTCGGCATCTACCGCGCCGGCGTCGACGAGACGTTCCCGCGGCTTCAGATCCTCACGCTCGCCGACCTGTTCCAGGGCAAGCGGCCGCGGATCCCCAATGTCGACCGCGCCGCCTTCCGCCGCGCCGCGCGCGAAGCCACGGGCACACAGCCCGGGCTGCTGTGACGCGCCCTTGTTTCGGACGCGGCGAACACCGACATCCAGGTCTGAGGGGCGCGTATGGGCATAAGGGCCATGCGCGCCTTTCGGGCGTGCTTTCCTTTTTCGCCAAGCTGCGGTAAGGGCGCTCGTCCCGAAATTCCCCCAATTCAGAGATTATATTTGGCCAAGGAAGAACTGCTCGAGATGCGCGGCCGCGTGGTGGAACTCCTCCCCAACGCGATGTTCCGGGTACAGCTCGAAAACGACCACGAGATTCTCGGTCACACCGCCGGCAAGATGCGCAAGAACCGCATCCGCGTGCTGGTCGGCGACGAGGTGCTGTGTGAGCTCACCCCGTATGATCTGACCAAGGGTCGCATCACCTACCGCTTCAAATAAGCGCTGGCCGCGGGTCGTCCGCGGTCGTGCAGCAAGATCGAGGCAATTGTGCTCGTCCTAGCCTCCTCCTCGCCCCGCCGCCGCGACCTGCTGGCGCGGCTCGGCGTCGTGCCGTCGCGCGTGGCGTCCCCCGATATCGACGAAAGCCCGCACCGGGCCGAAGTGCCGCGCGCCTATGCGCTGCGTCTCGCGGTCGAGAAGGCATGCGCGGTCGATCGCGCGGCGGGTGAGATCGTCATCGCCGGCGACACCACCATCGCGCTCGGCCGCCGCATCCTGCCGCCCGCCGATACGCCCGACATCCAGCGCGACCTGCTCGGCAAATTGTCCGGGCGACGTCATCACTGCCTGTCCGCGGTCTGCGTGATCGACGCCGCCGGCACCGTCCGCACCCGCCTCGCCGACACGATCGTCGCGTTCAAGCCGCTCTCGAGCGCCGAGATCGACGACTACATCGCCTGCGGCGAAGGGCTCGGCAAGGCGGGCGGCTATGCGATCCAGGGCCGCGCGGAGGCGTTCGTGCGCTTTCTCTCGGGCAGCCATTCGGGGGTCGTGGGGCTTCCGCTGTTCGAAACCCGCGCATTGCTGAAGACCGCCGGGCTCGCGCTTGCCTGAACCCGGCCCCGTCTGGCTGTACGAAGCCGGCATCGGCGAAGACCGCGCCGCGCTGGTCGAGAATGACCAGATCGTCGAGGCACTGATCGAGCGCGACGACGTGGCGCTGCGCGTCGGCCACGTCGCGCGCGCACGTCTCGTCGAGGCGCTGGGCGGCGGGCGCGGCCGCGTCGCGCTCGACGGCGGCGAGGCGCTGGTCAGCCACCTCCCGCCCGGCATCACGCAGGGCGCCAGCCTGACCGTCGAGATCGTCCGCGAGGCCCTGCCCGAGGCCGGCCGCGCCAAGCTCGCCAAGGCGAACGCCACCGACCGACCGCCCTGCGCCGCGCCGACGCTGTACGACCGCCTCGTCGCGACCGGCCTGCCGATCCATGCCCCGCGCGCGCACGAGCCCGACGCGCTGGAGGCCGCGGGCTGGTCCGAACTGCTCGACGAGGCGATGAGCGGCGAGATCGTCTTCCCGCTCGGTGCGCTGCGGCTGTCCCCGACGCCGGCGATGACGCTGTTCGATGTCGACGGCGCGCCGCCGCTCGACCCGCTGGCGGTCGCCGCCGCGCACGCCGTCGCGCGCGCGATCCGCCGCCACGGGATCGGCGGCTCGATCGGCGTCGACTTCCCCACCATCGCGGGCAAGGCGCAGCGAAACGCCGTCGCCGCGGCGATCGACGCGACGCTGCCGCCCCCGTTCGAACGGACCGCAGTCAACGGCTTCGGCTTCCTGCAGATCATCCGCCCGCGCGCCCGCGCCTCGATCCCCGAGATCCTGCGCGCCGATCCCGTCGGTGCCGCCGCTCGCGCCGCGTTGCGCACGCTCGAGCGCACCCCGCCGACCGCCCCGCGGCGCCATGCGCTGCCCGCCGCGGTCCATGCCCGCCTCATGGCGCACCCCGACTGGCTGGCGACGCTCGCCCGTCGTACGGGCGTCGTCCACGATCTGGAGAGCCGTTGATGCCCGCCGTGAAATGCCCGATCTGCGGCCAGCCCGCGGTCTCCGACTACGCCCCCTTTTGCTCGAGCCGGCACCGCGACCGCGACCTGCTGCAATGGCTCGGCGAAGGCTATCGCATCCCCGGTCGCGCAATATCGCAAACGGGGCTAGACAGCGGTGAAGAGCCCGACTAAACGCGCCCTTCCGATCGCACGATCGGCCCTTCATCCGATCCCGATCGGACGATGCCCGGATAGCTCAGTTGGTAGAGCATGCGACTGAAAATCGCAGTGTCGGCGGTTCGACCCCGTCTCCGGGCACCATTTTTCCCTTCTTCCGCGACCGCGGACTTCAAGCTCCGGCGAGCGTCAATGTGCGCTCCACAGCCGCATCTTGCCGCTCTTGGTCCAGCCTCTCCCGGGCGGCCATCGAACCTATAGTCTAATCAATTGTGCTCCAGATCGCATGGCGCTCTGGCAGTTGAGAGCTGTTTTGACTTCACTCGGACAAATACTTGCAAAGCCCGATATCCGAGGTAGTGTGAGCGCTATCGCAAATGCTAAATTGCGCATCTCCTTCTGAAGTCGGAGACATGCAATTCGGTCGCCCATGCCCCACGCACGATGAGGCAATGCGATACATGAGGGGACGCAAGGATGGGCTCGACGACGTCTGCTGCTTCCACCGTTGCGGCCCGCAACCCGACGCTCGCCCGCCGTGGCCCTGCAATCGCGCACGTGATCAGCGTTGCCGCGCTGACCTGCGCGCTGCCCGCCTTCGCGCAAGACATTGCCATTCAGAGCAACACGCTACCCCTGCCCGCGATAGACGGGGCTGGTAACGACATAGTCGTCAGCCTCCGCGCACGCACGGCGGTGATGCCCGGCTGGATCGCAAACGACGCCCCGACACACCGTCTGGTGGCCAGCCCGCCTCACCACCGCGATCGTATCCACCGTTTCGTTCGCTCCGGGCTCCAGCCCGTCTGACCTGCCAGAGGACCCATCGAATCATGCAACGCCTGCCCGTGCGTCTCGCCATCGCCGTCCTTCTCGCCAGCAGCGCGTCCGCCGCGCTGGCCGCCCCGCGCCTCGACGGCGTGCTGACCGATCACGCGGTGATCCAGCGGGGTCAGCCGATCGCGCTGACCGGCGAGGCGGCGTCGGGGGAGACGGTGATGATCACGCTCGCGGGGCGTTCGGTGACGGCAAAGGCGGACCGAGTAGGCCGCTTCGCCGCGGAGCTGCCCGCGCTCGACGCCGGCGGTCCCTATGATCTGACGATCGCGGCGCAGAGCGGTGCGGCGGTGCTGCACGATGTGCTGATCGGCGATGTCTATCTTTGCTCGGGACAGAGCAACATGGAACTGGCGGTCAGCGAGGCGCAGGACCTGATCCCCGACGCGCATGCACCCGTCGACCCCAGCCTGCGCCTGCTGACCATCCCGAAGCGCGCCGCCGCGACGCCCGTCGCGCGGCTCGATGATGCGGTGCGCTGGACCGTCGCCGGCCCGGCGAGCCAGCCCACCTTCTCCGCGGCCTGCTTCTACATGGCGCAAGCGCTGCGGCGAAGCGCGGCCGTGCCGATCGGTGCGATCCATGCGAGCTGGGGCGGGTCGCGGATCAGCGCGTGGATGAGCGACCCCGCGCTGCGGCGGGCGGGGCTCGGCGACCAGGCGGATCTGCTGGCGCTCTATGCCCGCGATCCCGGGGCGGCGAACCGGCGTGCGATGACGCTGTGGGAGACATGGTGGCGGACCGGATCGGGCGACGCGGTCGGCCGCGAGCCGTGGCAACCCGGCGCAGCGCTCGACTGGCAGGCGGTGCCCGCGATGACCAATTTCGAGACCTGGGGCATCGCCGACCTCGCCAGCTACAACGGCATGCTGTGGTATCAGCGCAGCGTCGAGATCACCGCCGAACAGGCGCGCGGTCCCGCCACGCTCGTGCTGGGGACGATCGACGATGCCGACCGGACCTGGGTCAACGGGATCGGTGTCGGCGGCAGCAGCCTCGCCTCACAATCGCGCGTCTATGCACTACCCGTCGGCACGCTGAAGGCCGGGCGCAACGTCATCACCGTCAACGACGACGACGTCTATGCCTATGGCGGGATGACCGGTCCTGCGGACACGATGCGGATCACCTTCGGGGACGGGAGCAGCGTGCCGCTCGGCGACGGCTGGCGCTATGCGAAGGCACAGCGGATCGCGGGTTCCGCCCCCCGGGTGCCGTGGGACGACATCAACGGCGCCGGGACGCTCTACAATGCGATGATCGCACCGCTTGGCCGGACGCGCGTCGCCGGGATCGCCTGGTATCAGGGCGAGTCCGACACCGGCATTCCGGGCTATGATCAGCGTCTCACCGCGCTGATCGCCGACTGGCGCACGCGTCTCGGCAGCCCGCAGGCCGGCTTCGCCATCGCCCAGCTCGCCGGCTACGGCGCACCGTCCTTTGCGCCGGGCGAGAGCGGCTGGGCCACCGTGCGCGATGCGCAACGTCGCGTCGCCGCCGCGGACCGCCACGCCGGCGTCGCGGTCACGCTCGACATCGGCGATGCGCTCGACATCCATCCGGGCGAAAAGCATGCGGTGGGGCAACGCCTTGCCCAGTTCATGCGGGCGACGGTCTATGGCGAACGGATCGCACCCTCGGGCCCGGCCCTCGCCCGTGCGCAGCGTGCCGCCGGTGGTGGCGTCGCGCTCGACTTTTCCGGCGTGACCGGCGCGCTGCACGCGAAAAGCGCGCGCGAGGCGATCGGGTTCGAGATGTGCGGCGCCGCCGCTGCAAGCTGTCGCTACGCATCCGGCACGGTCGTCGGCACGCAGGTGACGCTGCCCGGCGACGGCCAGCCCGTCACGCGGGTCCGCTATGCCTGGTCGGACGCGCCCGCGATCAACCTGGTCGACGATGCGGGGCTGCCCGTCGGCCCGTTCGAAACGCCGCTATCGTGACGCGCCGGCGGCGACGTCCGGCGAGCATGGGGGAGACGATGATGCGCAAGACTATGATGCCCACCCGGCGCGCGGCAATCGGCCCGTCGCTCGCGCTTGCGATGGCGCTCGTCGCGGCCCCCGTCGCTGCGCAGACCAGCCCGGCCGCGCCCGACCAGGCCACGGTCATGGCCACCGCGCTCGTTGCGCAGCTTCGCGCGGACGAGAAGCTGCCCCAACTGCTCAACGTCGCGCCCGCAATCCCGCGGCTCGACATTCCGGCCTATAACTGGTGGACGGAATCGCTCCACGGCGCGCTGGGGCCGATCGCGACGACCAATTTCCCCGAGCCGATCGGTCTGGCCGCCAGCTTCGATTCGCCGCTCGTCCAGGCGGTAGCAGGCGCGATCAGCACCGAGGTCCGCGGGCTCCACACGCTCGCGCGCGAAACCGGGCGGGTCGGGCATATCGGAACCGGGCTCGACAGCTGGTCCCCCAACATCAACATCTTCCGCGATCCGCGCTGGGGACGCGGCCAGGAAACCTATGGCGAGGATCCCGTCCTGACCGCGGCGATGGGCGTCGCCTTCGTCCGCGGACTGCAGGGCCCCGATCCGGAGCACCCGCAGGTCATCGCCACGCCGAAGCATTTCGCCGTCCATAGCGGGCCGGAAGCCACGCGACACCAGGCGAATGTCTATGTCTCGGCGCACGACCTCGAGGATACGTTCCTGCCGGCGTTCCGCGCGGCGATCGTCGACGGACAGGCGGGGTCGGTCATGTGCGCGTATAACCGCATCGATGGTCAGCCCGCCTGTGCCAGCGACCCGCTGCTCAAGACGCATCTGCGCGGCGCCTGGGGGTTTTCGGGCTATGTCGTGTCCGATTGCGACGCGGTGAAGGACATTGCCGACAACCACAAATATGCCCCCGACGGCGCGGCCGCGGTCGCCGCGGCACTGCGCGCGGGAGTCGACAATGAATGCAGCGGGGATACGCTGAGCGACACGGCGGGGCTCGACGCCCGCTATCGCACCGCGTTGCAGCGCGACCTCGTTACCCCGGCCGATATCGATCGCAGCCTCGTCCGCCTGTTCGCGGCGCGCTACCGCACCGGCGATCTGCCCGGTCTGGCCGGCGCGCCCGCCGCAATACCGGTCGACGCGGTCGGTGCCGCCGAGCATCGCCGGCTCGCGTTGGCCGCCGCCGAACGGTCGATGGTATTGCTGAAGAATGACGGCGTCCTGCCGCTGCGCGCCGGGACGAAGGTCGCGGTGATTGGGCCGCTGGGCGACGCGACACGCGTGTTGCGCGGCAATTACGCATCGCCCTTGTCGGGACCGCCGGTCTCGATCCTCGAAGGTCTGCGCACGACGCTCGGCGCCGAGCGGATCACGCTGGTCCCGTTCGGCGAGTCAGTCACCGACGGGGACCGCGTTCCGACCACCGCGCTGCAGACCCCCGATGGCAAGCCGGGCGTGCTCGCACGCTATCACAACCCGGTCGCCCCGCTGCCGACCGCTTTTGCCCCCGGCACGCGCGACGCGATCGTCGCCGCGGTGCGCTATCGGGACACCCCCGTCGTGACCCGGATCGAACCCGATGTCGGCGACCGTCAGCTCGCGCTGGCCGGGGTTGCGGACGTGCACCGGGCGATCCGGACCGGATTCCTCATCCCCCCCGAAACCGGTAGCTATCGCCTCGGCCTGTCGGGGGCGGGCGGCGTGCTGGCGGTCGACGGGGTGGTCGTGTCGGACCGTCGCAAGGCCCGCTGGAACGATCTGCCCGGAATGAAGACGCTCACGCTCACCGCCGGGCGACGCTACCGCATCGAGGTCGACGGCGGCGGCGGCGATCTCGTCTGGAAACGCGTATCGGACGATCCGACCGCCGCGCTGAAACGCGCCGCTGCGGCCGCCGACATCGTCGTCGCGGTCGTCGGCCTCACCTCCGATCTCGAAGCCGAGGAAACCGGCGTCAGCGTCCCGGGCTTCGCCGGCGGCGACAAGACCACGCTCGACCTTCCCGCCGACCAGATCGCGATGCTCGAACAGGCGCGCGCCGCGGGCAAGCCGATCGTGCTGGTCGCGATGAACGGCAGCCCGATCAATCTCGCCTGGGCCAAGGATCACGCCGCCGCCATCCTCGAAGCCTGGTACCCGGGCGAACAGGGCGGTCTCGCCGCAGCCAATATCCTGACCGGACGGACCAATCCGTCGGGCCGGCTGCCGCTGACCTTCTACCGCAGCGTCGCGGATCTGCCGCCGTTCGGCGACTATGCGATGGCCGGACGCACCTATCGCTATTTCACCGGCACGCCGGTCTATCCGTTCGGGGCGGGGCTCAGCTACACGCGCTTCGCCTATGACTCGGTCCAGGTAGAGCCCGCGCCGGGCGGGGCGGAGACCGGCATCCGTGTCACCGCGCGGCTCCGCAATATCGGCAAGCGCGCGGGCGCCGAAGTCGCGCAGCTCTACCTCGATTTTCCCGACCGGCCGGGCATGCCCCGGATCGCACTGCGCGGATTTCGCCGCGTCGACCTTAACCCCGGAGAAACGCGCATGCTCAGCTTCGACCTGTCGCCGCGCGACCTGAGTTCGGTCGCGCTCGACGGCACGCGATCAGTCGCCGCCGGCACGTACCGCGTGACGCTGGGGTCGGGCCAGCCCGGCACCGGCGTTCCGGGCGCGACGACAAGCTTCACCGCGCGCGCTTCCGCGGCGCTGCCGCTATGATCGCCCGCTCGGTCCTGCTGCTCGGCACCGCGCTCGCATTCGCCGGTGCCGCCGCCTCGGCCGCCCACGCCGCCCCGCGCGATCCGCTTGCGGCGACCGGCCGGTGGAGCGCGAACGCCGATGGCCACGCCCCCGTCCCGCCGATGGGCTGGAATTCGTGGAACGCGTTCAACAGCGATGTCGACGAGGAGAAGGTGCTCGCCTCCGCGCAGGCGCTGGTCGACACGAAGCTGGCAACGCTCGGCTATCGCTACGTCAATATCGACGACGGCTGGTGGCTCAAGCGCCGCCAGCCCGACGGACGGATGATCATCCGGACCAGCCACTTCCCGTCTGCGGCGACCGGCCCCGACACGAGCTTCCGCCCGCTCACCGACCGGCTCCACTCGATGGGGCTGAAGGCCGGGATCTATTCGGACATCGGCCGCAACAGCTGCGGACAGATCTACACCCCCGATTTCAAGAACCAGCCCGAAGGCAGCGTCGCCGAACGCGAAGTCGGGCTCTACGGCCATGTCGATCAGGACATGAAGACCTATTTCCGCGACTGGAATTTCGATTTCATCAAGGTCGATGCCTGCGGTATCCGGGGGCTGCCCGCGGATGCGCCGCGCGTGCGATCGGGCCTGTATCGCGCGCTGCCGCCGCTGGTCGACATGCAGTCGCTCGGCCGGTCCGACGTGGCGGGTATCCGCCGCCTCTACGAAGATGTCGGGGCGGCGATCCGCGCCGAGGCGGGGGGACGGCCCTATGTCTATTCGCTGTGCCTGTGGGGCGCGGGCGACGTGCGCGCCTGGGGGAAGGACGTCGGCAACACCTCGCGCACCAGCGACGACATCCAGCCGCTCTGGCCGCGCATGCTGACCAATATGGACACCGTGACGCACCGTGCGCTCTATGCGCATCCCGGGTCGTGGAACGACGCCGACATGCTGTTCGTCGGATCGGGGGATTTCGATCGCAGCCATCTCGTCGAGGCGCGGGCGCATTTCACGCTCTGGGCGATGCTGAACTCGCCGCTGATCATCGGCTATGACCTGCGCAAGCTGACGCCCGATCTGCTCGCGATCTTCGGCAATGCCGACATCGTCGCGCTGAACCAGGACCCGGCCGGCAACCAGGCAGTGCTCGCCTATGACTCGGACGAGGTGCAGATCCTCGTCAAGGCGCTGGCCGACGGCAGCAAGGGCGTCGCGGTCGTCAACCGGACCGCGCAGCCTGCCAAGGCGACGCTGACCGCCGAGCATCTCAAGCTGCGCCCCGATATCGATGTCCGGTTGCGCGACCTGTGGAGCAAGGCGGACAGCAGCTTCCGCAAGGATATGGCCCTGTCGCTGGCCCCGCACGAAACGCGCGTGTTCCGCGCCGCGGGCACCCGGCGCCTTGCCGACGGGCTCTATCTTTCCGAACAGACCGGACGCGTCAATCCAGCGGTCGACGGGGTGGCGTCGCCCCAGGCCGATCCGACCATCCACCATTCGATCACCCCCTGGATCGGCACGCACGGGCCGGGCGAGCATCCGCAATATGGCGGCTGGGGCGGGGCCGAGGCGGACCGGGCACCCTATGGGAAGCTGTTGCGGATCGCCGGGACGGACTTCGACACGGGGCTCGGCGTGCTCGGCCAGTCGCGTCTCGAGGTGCGCAATGCCGGGTTCACGCGCTTCGCAACGAAGGTCGGCGTCAACGATTCCGGCACCCCCAAGGCAGGCACGGTCACGTTCGAGGTCTGGGGCGACGGGCGCCTGCTCGCGACCTCCCCGGCAATGGCGTTCGGCATGGCCGCCGCGCCGCTGCGCGCGGACATCAAGGGCGTGCGGATCGTCGAACTCGTCGCTCGCGGCAGCACCTCGACCGCGACGCAACCTGTCGCTTGGGCGGAGGCGGCGCTGCTGCGATAGGCGGCGACCGGCCTTCGCCTATCGTGGCGCGTTGCCCGACGGTGTCAGTCGCGAGAGGCGGAAGCTGTCGATGTCGATCCAGCCGGTGCTGCGGGCGGGCGCGTAGCAGAACAGCGCGAACTGCTCGCCCTGGAACGTCCCGGTCTGCCATGCGAAGGCGAGCGGGAAGTCACCGCCGAGCCCGGTCCAGCGAACACCGTCCGCGCTATAGGCGACCCGGCCCCGGCTCGTCGTGAAGTCCATGTCGGTGCGCAGCCACAGCGTATCACCCTGCGGCAGGTCGGTGGTGGCACGCGTTTCGGTCTGCGCGCCCTCGGCCCGGTCCGTCGTCACCTCCATCGCGACCCGCGCCCGGCGGTTCGCGTCGCGCGTCACGGTCAGGTTCGCGCTGATCTGTCCCAGCGTGCCGAAACCGCAGCGATCGCCGGGCGCCAGATGGCCGATATCCAGCTTCACCTCGCCGCGGCTCGCAGGCCCCTGCCCCTTTTGCGTCAGCGTGTTGCGCGCGGACCAGAACCGCTCCGCCACGGTCGGGCGCAATCGCAGCCAGCCGGGGCGTGCGGCAAGTGACCAGCGGTCCGGTTCGGGATTATGGTTCCACTGCCATTGCAGCCCGAGCCGCCGCCCGCCGAAATCGTCCGACGTTGCAGGCTCGGCAAAGCGATGGCCCGTGATCGGCTTGGTCGCCTGACGCGGCACGCGGCCTGGCGCGGCGGGCGTACCCCAGACCGGCCAGTCGTCGCGCCAGAAGACCGGGCTGATATTGGTCATCCGCCCGATCGCGCCGCTATCCTCCATCACGAACCCGAACCAGCGCCCGTCGGGCAGATCGACCAGCGCGCCCTGGTGCCCACCGGTCGTGTCGTCGATCTGGTCGCGGGTTTCCCACGGCCCGAACAGGCTGCGCGACCGCGATACGGAGAGTGCGAGCCGCGGCGGCAGCGCGTTGAACAGATAATAATAGTCGCCACGCCGCAGCAGCTTCGACCCTTCGGCCCCCTTGATATAATGGACCTTGCGTGATGCCGTGACGTGCGCGAGCGCACGATCGAGCGTCAGCAGCGTGATCGTCCCGTCGGCGGTGCTCGCGGTGGCGAGATAGGCGCGGCCATCGGGTTCGATGAACAGGCCGGGATCGAACGCCTGGCGATCGAGCTCGTGGTAGCGCCACGGACCGCGTACGTCCCTGGCATACCAGATCCGCGTATTCTGCCCGACCGGCGTGTTCGCCAGATAATAGGTGCCCGCGTGATAGCGCAGGCTCGAGGCGTAGAGCCCCTTGCGATAGGCGTTGCCGCCGACCAGGTCATATTGCGGCCGACCCTCGAGACGCGCCACCAGATGCGACGCGATCGTCCAGTTCACCAGGTCGCGACTGTGCAGGATCGTGATCCCCGGCGTGTTCGCAAAGGTCGTCGCGGCGAAATAATAGTCGCGACCGACGCGGATGATGTCGGGATCCGGATAGTCCGCATACAGCACCGGATTGCGGTAGCTGCCATCGCCCTGATCCGACCGCCAGACCTGCGCCGAGGCCGCGGTCGCGAGGAGCAGGCTCGCGGCGATCGCCGATCCCGCCTTCATTTGCCGAACGCCAGCGCGCGCGCGAAGAACGGCATCATCTGGTCCTGCACGCGTCCGGCAACGCCACTGGTATGATCGCCCGGATAGATCGCGAAGCCGTTGGCGATACCGTATCGATCGAGCGCCTCGTGGAATTTGACCGCGTCGTCCTTCAATCCGTCGCGGTCCCCCACGTCGATCCCGATCGCGGCATAGCGGCGCAGGTCGCCGACATATTGGTCGAGCATGGCGAGCGGGGCGTTGGCGGCCCAGCGGGCCGTCACTTCGAGGTGGGGCTGGCCGTCCTTGACGGGCAGGTCGAGATAGAGCGGCGGGGCCTTGGGATTGGGCGACCAGGCGGCGGCCGTGGCGAGCTGCGCCCGCACGCCCCAGGGCAGCGTCGCGCCGTCTGCGGGCGATTTCAGCGCCCGGATCGTGGCCTCGACCGCGGCATCGGGGGTGCCCAGCGCGCGTGTTGACAGGCAGCAGGGACTCATCATGTAGAGCGCGCCGAAAATATCGGCATGCTTCATCCCGATCCGTGCGGTGCCATAGCCGCCCATCGAATGCCCCGCGAGGCCGCGACTGCGCCGATCCGCGATCGTCCGGTAATGCGCGTCGACATAGCCGACCAGATCGTGCGCGACGAAGGCCTCGAAATTGCCCACCGTCACCGACCGCGAATAGAAGGATCCGTTGTGCACCGTCTTGCTGTCGGGCAGCACGACGATCATTTCGCGGACGCCCTTGGCGAACGCCCCCTCGATGGTCTGCGGCACATGGATCTCGCCGATCCATTGCTCCACGCCGATCGAATAGCCGTGCAGCGCATAGACCACGGGATAGCGTTTGCCCGGATTGGTCCTGTAGCCGGGCGGAAGGATGACGATGACCGCGCGGTCTGGACTATTCCCCTCCAGATTGCCGGCGATGGCGGGGGAATGGACGGTGATGCGCTCGATTGTGACGGCCTTCGCGCCGGCCACGACCGCGGGCGCCGGGGTCTTCACCTGCGCGCCCGCACTCCCGATCGATGCCAGCCCCAGCGCCGCACCCAGCAGCCATGTTCTACCACGACTCCGCATCGCATCCCCCATCCATCATCGCCGCCGAACACGTCATGCCCGGCCGGCCGGTCAGCGCAGATCGAGCACCAGCACCGACTTTGCCGGGACGGTCACGCTCAGCGTCCCGCCCGCGATCCGGGCATCGGCAAAGGGCTGCGGGGTCACCGCATCCGGCGAATCGAAGCTGTTATGCGCGTCCATCGTCGGACCGGTGACGATCCGGCCGCTCGCCTGGGTCGCCTGCAACCCCGTCATCGCGACCGAGACCGGCATCGCCCGATTGGGGTCGAGGTTGACCAGCGCGACATGCACCTGCCCCGCAGCGTCACGCACCGCGGACGCGCTGACCGCGGGCACCGCCACCTCGTCCTTGTGATACCAGGGCGAGGTCAGCGTGATCGGCAACGACGTCGCGCCCTGCCACGGCTTGTACAGGTCGAACACCCAATAGGTCGGCGTCTTCACCATCCTGGCGCCGTCGGTCAGCAGCATCGCCTGCAGCACGTTCACCATCTGCGCGATCGCCGCCATCTTCACCCGGTCGGCATGGCGCGCGAAGATGTTGATGTTAAGCCCCGCGACGACCGCATCGCGCACCGAATTCTGCTGCTCGAGAAAGCCCGGATTGCTGCCCGGCGTCGGGTCATACCATGTCCCCCATTCGTCGACCGCGAGCATCACGCGCTTGGCGGGATCATATTTGTCCATGATCGCCGAATGCTTGGTGATGAACTCCTCCATCTGCAGCGTGTGCGCCATGGTGCTTGCCCATTCGCGCTCGGCAAAGCCCAGCGCCGGCCCCTTGTCGGCCCAGTTCTTGTCGCGCGGACGCGTGTAATAATGCAGCGCGAGCCCGTCGATATTCTTGCCGGCGATGCGCATCATCGCCTCGGTCCATTCATAATTCGAATCGCTCGGGCCGCTCGCGATCTTGAGCATCGGGCCGTTGGCGGACTTGGCGAACTGGGCATAGCGGTTGGTCAGGTCGGCGGCATATTCCGCACGCATGTTGCCGCCGCAGCCCCATAATTCGTTGCCGATGCCGAGATACTGGATCTTCCACGGCGCGGCGTGGCCGTTGCGCTCGCGCTCCTTGGCCAGCACCGTGGTGCCCTGCGGCGCGGTCATGTATTCGACCCATTGCGCGGTCTCGACGGGCGGTGCGCTGCCGACATTGGCCGAGACATAGGTGCTGCCGCCCAGCCGGTCCATCAGCCCGAAATATTCGTGCGTGCCGAAACTGTTATCCTCGTTGACGCCGCCCCAGTTGGTATTGACCTTGGTCGGCCGCGCCTTGGTCGCGCCGATCCCGTCACGCCAGTGATATTCGTCGGCAAAGCAGCCGCCCGGCCAGCGCACCATCGGCACGTTGATCGCCTTCATCGCCGCGAGCACGTCGCGCCGATAGCCGCCGTCATTGGGGATTCGCGAGTTCTTGCCGACCCAGATGCCGCCATAGATGCCATGACCGAGATGCTCGGCAAACTGCCCGAACACGTCGCGGTGGATCTGTGGGCCGGGCTTGTCGGCCTGCAATGTCGCACTGGCCGTCTCCGCCGACAGGGTCTGCGCTGCGGCGCCGCCGGACAGCGCCGTGCCCGCAAGGATCAGCGGCGCGAGCAACGACGCTGCGGTAATGCGTCCCATGCGTCCCATGCGACCTGGGCGGATGGCGCACGACCGTGCGAGGCGAGGACTGATCCGGTTCATGCTCTCCCTTTCGGCCCCTTGGCGAGGCCCCGTCTTTTGAAGTTAATAGTAGGAGTAGTGGACTCTACGCATCCGTCAACTCCGCTTGGCGACCGATGGCCTTGTCAGGGTCGCCTGAACGTCCACCGTCCCGCCGGGCTTGCCGGATCGAAGGCCGCAAGAGTCGGCGTGCTCGCACCGATCGCGACCAGCGCGAGATCCTGCCCATCCCCGGGCACGACCTTCGGCTTGATCCGGTAACTGCCGTCGGTGAGCTGATCGATCTGCCATAGGGGCTCGGCGCCTGCGGTGACTGCGGTGATCGTCTCGACCTCCCCGGTCGGGGTGGCGGCGAGCATGCGCGACGTGCCTGCGATCGCGATCCGGTAATAGGGGGCGCCGAAATAACCCCCCGCCGCGGGCACCGGCGTGATCGTCCACAACTGATGCGGCCGCACCAGATAGTCCGCGAGATCCACCCGGATCCGCCCGCGTGGCCAGTCGGCAGAATCCTGAGCCAGCGTCTGGTCGGGGATGGGCACGACCGGATCGGTCGCGGCCGCCATGAAACTGCGGCGAACGTCGAACGGAATACGGACGATATCGGTCGCCAGACTCAAGGCATAGCCGCTGCGCTCGGAGGCGATCTCATAGGTGCCCGGCGCCACCGTCTCGCCCACGACCGGCCAGCCGTCGGTCCACCGCAGGGGTTCGATCGCAAGGACACTCCGGCCGCTGCGATCCATGTCGGCTTCATAATGGAGCGACAGTTTCTCGACCCCGCCGGCGAGCGCAATCCGTCCGAAATGCCCCGGTCCGATGCGGCGGCCGCGCGCGCTGACGACCATCTTGCCGCCGCCCCGCAGCAGCGGGATCCCCATATGGTCGAGATAGGGGCCAAGCGGGCTGCGGGAGCGGCCTGCGCGGATATGATAGGTCGAATTTGGCCCGTCGCAGCACGTGCCGTGCGTACCCAGCAGATAATAATAGCCGTCGCGATACAGCATCGCGGTGGCCTCCATGTCGATCGCCACGTCGACGGGCACGTTGCCCACCATGCGCAGTCCCGTCTTCGGGTCGAGTTCGATCATCCGGATCGGGCCGAAATAGGTGCCGTAGGTCAGCCACAACCGCCCCTCGGCGTAGAGAAACGCAGGATCGATCGCATCCGCCGTCTCGACCCCGTCGCTCGACGCGACGACGCCGATGTCGTGGAACTTGAAGCGCGGCGATGCCGGATCGAGCGACAGCGTCCACATCATCTTGACCTGGCTGGCATGGCCGCCCCCCATGCCCCCGCCGCCGACCGCATAGGCGACGTAATAGCGGTCGCCGATCCGGATGACGTCGGGCGCCACGCCGCCGCCCGGCCGCTCGGGGCCGCCATGCCAGGTCCAGCCGTCTTCGGACACCAACCCGCCGCCGCGGGTGCCGAACGTGTAGTATTTCCCGTCCGACAGCGTGACGGTCGAGGGATCGTGAATGAAGGGTTCGCCCGCCAATTGCGCGGCGGCGGGCGCTGCGCCCGCAAACCCGAGGCACACCGCGATCAGTCCGCACCGCATCCGGAGACCTCCCTGTTGCCGAACCGCGGTATCGCGACGGGGGCTATCGAACATGGGTCGTCAGATCGGTGATCGGGCGGCCGGCTTCGTCGACGAAGCGGACGCAGAAGCTGCTCAGCCCGGGGCCGTTGATCACCGCGCCGCGGATGACGTTGCGTCCCTTGCGCAGCGTCAGGCGATCCGACAGCACGTCGTCCATCACCATGCGACGGTCGTTGAACAGCCCGACCGCCTCGGTGCCGTTCAGCCACCAGATCGATGCCGCGTTCGAACCGACCGCCAGGCGGACGTCGCGCTGCTCGCGGGGGCTGTCGACGATCGTCACCGCCCAGAATATCACGCCATAGGTCGGCGCCCCCAGTGCCTTGGCGAAGTCGAACAGCTTGACGTCGAACCCCTTCGAATCGAGCGCATGCCAGCGCAGTGGCGCGGCGGCCGTCTCGACCTGCCCGTCCCTCGGAATTGCGGCCGGCGACCCTGGCAGGGATGCGGTCAAGGCCTGCCGGACATAAGTGGCGGTAAAGCCGGTGTTGGTGCGATTGGGTTTGGCGATCGGTTCGAGCAACAGCCAGCGGCGCAGAAAGCCGTCGCGATCGGGCGTCGTCGCCGCGTCCGACACCGCCGTGAAATAGGGCGCCAGCGCGGGCGGTATCGGTCTGGCCGCAGCCTGTGGGTCCGCCATGGCCGCGATCGCGCTCGAACCCGGCCTCGCCAAGGGCTCCGCCGCCGTGCCGGGCGACAGGCCTGCCAGCAACAGCATGCATGCCCAGTGCACAAGCGATCCCCGCGGTGCACGACGCCGATCGATGATGAGCCCCGTCATCTCTCTCCCTCCGCCACGGCATCGGGTCGATCCACCGGCGCCTTCGCCCGATGCCTGCCCTGCTCGTAAGGCGCGAACGTAAGTCGATACCGCTATCATGTCCAGCATCGTGTCGGCTGGCATTTGCAGTCCTGATGACATGGTAGCGCCGTCGAAAGTTAGCGCTATAGTCTGAGTAAGAATGACCGGTCAGCGATCGGCGACATTGGGACGTGGGAGAGGGTATATGACGGGAACAGCTTGGTTTTGCCTGCTGGGGACACTGGTTTCGACCGCGACACCCGGCGTCGCGCGCGCGCTGCCGCGCGATGCAGCAGCCCCGCAGGATGCCACCCCACGACCACGGATCGCCCCTGCCCGCACAGCTCGGGCTGCCCGCCCGGACGCGGCCGCACCGACGCTTGGCGATGCGGGCTATTACGAGGCGCCGGCCGTCAACGTGCTGGTCTTCTCGAACTGGTATGACGGACTGTTCGCCGATTCGAAGATCAGCGGCGTCGAGATCATCCAGCAGGGCGAACGGATCGCGACCAATGGCGATGTGCGCCTGTCCGCCACGCCGGGGCAATGGGATGCAACCGCCCGTTTCGTCGACCGGCAGGTCGATCGCGCGGCCGGCACCGTCACCGTCACGCTCGAATATCCCGATTATAACTGGCGATACCGGATCCGCTCCTCGACCAAGGGCTCGGCCGTCGCGCTGGCGGTGATCCTCGACGCGCCGGTCCCCGCAGCGCTCGCGGGCAAGGCGGGATTCAACCTCGAATTCCTCCCCGCCGCCTATTTCCACCACGGCTATCTCGCCGACGATCGCAGCGGCGTCTTCCCGCTGCACCCCGCCGACACGATGACCGCGACGCCACAGCGCAATGCGGCGAGCGGTCGCGCCGAGGGGCCTGGCGCAGAGCCGAACGCCATCGCGCAGGGCACCCGCTTCGTCCTCGCGCCGGAGGATCCCGCCCGCCGCGTGACGATCCGGTCGAGCGCGCCGGTGCAGCTGTTCGACGGTCGTAACCAGGCGCAGAATGGCTGGTTCGTTCTCCGCTCGCTCCTCCCCGCCGGGCGGACCGGGACCGTGCTCGAATGGGAGGTCCAGCCGAACAGCGTGCCGGGCTGGCTGCGCGCGCCCGTGATCGCGCATTCGCAGCTCGGCTATGCCCCCGGCGCACGCAAGGTCGCGACGATCGAGCTCGATCGCAACGATCGCACGACGGCACCCGCGCGCCTGCTGCGGGTCGGCGCCGATGGCAGCACGACCGTGGTCAAGACCGCACCGGCGACCCGCTGGGGCGATTATCTGCGCTACAATTACCGGCAGCTCGATTTCAGCGACGTCCGCCAGCCCGGCCTCTACATGCTCGAATATGGCGAGACGCGCACCGCGCCGTTCCGCATCGCCGACGACGTCTATGCGGGCGTGTGGCACCCGACGCTCGACGTCTACTTCCCCGTCGCGATGGATCACATGTACGTGAACGAGGGCTATCGCGTGTGGCATGGCGACGCGCACCGCGACGATGCGCGCCAGGCGCCGCTGAACCACGAGCATATCGACCTGTATGCGCAGGGGCCGACCACCGATACGAAGTACAAGCCGGGGGAGCATATCCCCGGTCTCGCGGTCGGCGGCTGGTTCGACGCGGGCGATTTCGACATCCGTACCCAGTCGCAATATCAGGTCGTCCGGTCGCTGGTCGACACCTGGGAGCAATGGCGCCCGACGCGCGACACGACCGCGGTCGACTGGACCCGTCGCCGGACCGAAATTCACGTCCCCGACGGCACGCCCGATCTGCTCCAGCAGATCCGCCACGGCACGCTCCAGCTGGTTGCCCAGTTCGATGCGGTCGGCCATGCGATCCACGGCATCGTCGAGCCCGACGTCGCGCAATATACGCATCTCGGCGACGCATCGACCAAGACCGACGGGCTGATCCACGATCCGGCGCTGAAGATTGGCGAGGAGCGCGGTGGCCGCAGCGGGACGCCCGACGATCGCTGGGCCTTCACGACCAAGGCCTCGGCACTCAATTATGGTTCGATCGCCGCGCTTGCCGCCGCATCACGCTCACTTGGCAAGGCCGATCCGGCATTGGCCAAGACGGCGCTGGGAATCGCGACTCGCATCTGGGCCGAGGAACAGACGCATGCCCCCGACCTGTACCGGCACGGCAACACCACCGGGGGCCCACTCGACTCGGAGCGGTTCGCCGCCGCTGTCGAGTTGCTGCGCACGACCCGCGACCCGCGCTATGCCACCGCGGTCCAGACGCTATGGCCGGCGATGGAGCGGCGCTTCGCGTTCAACCTGCGCGATGCCGTCGCCGCGATCCCGCTCATGCCGCAAAGCTATCGCGACGGCATGATCCCCGCGGTCCGCGCCTATGCGGCCGCGACGGTCAAGGCAGCCTCAGTAAACCCGTTCGGCGTGCCGATCACGACGGGCGGCTGGGCCGGTAGCGGTACGGTGATCGCCGGTGCGTTGAACGCCTATGCGCTGCACAAGGCGTTTCCCGAGATCATGCCTGCCGATGCCGTGTTCCGCGGTGCGGAGTTCCTGCTGGGGCATCACCCCGGTTCGGACATCTCGTTCGTGTCGGGCGTCGGGACACGATCCAAGGAGGTCGCCTACGGCAACAACCGCGCCGACTTCTCGTTCATCGCCGGCGGCGTGGTGCCGGGCGTCCTGATCGTGAAACCCGATTTCCCCGAAAATCACGAGGACTGGCCGTTCTTCTGGGGCGAGAATGAATATGTCATCCCCGAGGGCGCGATGTGGATCGAGCTCGCGCACGCAATTCAGGATCTTACGGGCAAGCCCCCGGCGAAGTGACGCGTAGCGGGTGCCGCGCCTAGCGCCGCACCCGCGTGACGTGACCCATCTTGCGGCCGGGCCGCGCCGTCCCCTTGCCGTAGAGGTGGAGATGCGCGCCCGGTTCGGCGAGCAGATCCTGCCAGCGATCCACGTCGCTGCCGATCAGGTTCTCCATCGTCGCCTCGCGCCCGGTCAGCGTCGGTGCGCCGAGCGGCAGGCCGCAGATCGCGCGGATATGATTCTCGAACTGCGAGCATTCGGCGCCCTCGATCGTCCAGTGCCCCGAATTATGCACCCGCGGCGCCATCTCGTTGAACACCGGGCCGTCCGCGCCGACGAAGAATTCGCAGGCCAGCACGCCGACATAGTCGAGCTCGGTCGCGATCCGCTCGGCGAGCGCCGCCGCCTCGTCCGCCTGCGCCAGCACGGCGGCGGGCGCAGGCACGGTGGAGTGCCGCAGGATCGCATCGCGGTGGAGGTTGAGCGGCGGCGCGTAACGGACGATGCTGCCATCCAGCCCGCGCGCGATCAGGATCGAGAATTCATGCTCGAACGGCACGAACGCCTCGAGCACCGCGGGGCCGCCGATTGCATCCCAGGCGTCCTGCGCACCCTCGGGCGCGTCGATCTTCACCTGCCCCTTGCCGTCATAGCCGAACCGCGCGGTCTTGAGCACCGCGGGCGTCCCGACGCGCGCCATTCCCTCGCGCAGGCTCGCGAGGCTGTCGACCGCCGCCCATTTCGCGGGCCGGCCACCGACGCTCTCGACGAAGCGCTTCTCACCGATCCGCTCCTGCGCCACCCGCAGGGCGCGCGGGCTCGGATGCACGGGAACGCGGTCGGCGAGCCATTCGACCGGCTCGACCGCGATATTCTCGAATTCGTAGGTGACCACGTCGCAGGCGTCGGCAAAGTCGGCGAGCACGATCCGGTTGTGATAATCGGCGCGCGTCATCGTCGAGGCGGACTGCGCGGCGACGCTTTCCTGGTCGGGGGCGAGCACATGCGTGTGATAGCCGAGCTGCGCCGCGGCGGTGGCAAGCATCCGGCCGAGCTGACCTCCGCCAAGGATACCAATGGTCGATCCGGGGGGAAGCGGCGTCATGTCGGCGTCTTTCAGGCTGGGTTGGTGGCGACGGAATCGGTCTGCGCGGCGCGCCAGGCTTTCAGCCGCTCGGCCAGCGCATCGTCGGCGGTCGCGAGGATCGCCGCGGCGAGCAGCCCCGCGTTGATCGCGCCGGGCTTGCCGATCGCCAGCGTGCCCACCGGGATGCCGCCCGGCATCTGGACGATCGATAGCAGGCTATCCATGCCCTTCAGCGCCTTGGATTCTACCGGCACGCCGAGCACCGGCAGGTGCGTCATCGAGGCCGCCATGCCGGGCAGATGCGCCGCGCCGCCCGCGCCCGCGATCACAACCTTCAGGCCCCGATCGGCGGCGGTCGTCGCATAGTCGTAGAGCCGCTGCGGGGTACGATGCGCGGAGACGACCCTGGTCTCGTACGCGACACCGAGCGCATCGAGCGTCTCGGCGGTGTGGCGCATCGTCTCCCAGTCGGAGGTGCTGCCCATGATGATGCCGATTAGAGCCAATTTCGCCCCCCGCTTCAGGAAGCGCCGTGCCTAGCGACGCGGGGGGACGAGGGCAACGCTGTTGGTGGCATCGTACGGATCGACCGGCAAACGCGATTGCCACCATTTCCGACCGCACCTCCCCGGCGGAGGCCGGGGTCCAGTTGGGGGATGCCGTCAACGAAGCACGGCGCCCCGTTACTGCTACCTTTCCAACTGGGCCCCGGCCTTCGCCGGGGTGGGTCATTCGAGAAGAAAGGCTTACCGCTCGCTCAGATAATAACGATCGGTCGCGTTCAGGTCCGCGTCCAGTTCGTACACGATCGGCTGACCCGTCGGGATCTCGAGGCTCGTGATCTCGTCGTCCGGGATGTTGGACAGGTGCTTGACCAGCGCGCGCAGCGAATTGCCGTGTGCCGAGATCAGCACGCGCTGCCCGTCCTTGAGCGCAGGCGCGATCCGCGCGTCCCAATAGGGCAGCACGCGATCGATCGTGTCCTTCAGGCTCTCGGCCTTCGGAATCGCGATGCCGTCATACCGCCGGTCCTTCGACAGGTCGAACTCGCTGCCATCCTCGAGCGGGGGCGGCGGCACGTCGAAGCTGCGGCGCCAGATATGCACCTGCGCGTCGCCATGCTTGGCCGCGGTCTCGGCCTTGTCGAGCCCGGTGAGCCCGCCATAATGCCGCTCGTTCAGCCGCCAGTCCTTCTCGACCGGCAGCCACAGCCGCCCCATCGCCTCGAGCGCGATGTTCAGCGTCTTGATCGCGCGCGTCTGCAGGCTGACAAAGGTCTGGTCGAAATCGAGACCCTTGGCCGCCATCAGCTCGCCTGCCGCCTTGGCCTCAGCCTCGCCCTTGGCGGTCATGTCGACGTCCCACCAGCCGGTGAAACGGTTTTCAAGGTTCCAGCTGGACTGGCCGTGGCGGATCAGGACGAGTTTGGGCATGCGGGCTCCTGCAATGATAGAGAAAGGGGCGTTTAGCACTCTTGTCCGTCATCCTGACGAAAGTCAGGATCCAGGGTAACCGAACGCTGTCGCTCTTGGCTCTGGATCCTGACTTTCGTCAGGACGACGGAAGTCAGATCGCGTCGATTACATCCGCGAGCGTCTCGAGCATGGCATGCGCAAGCTGCTTCGACCGTTCCGGCGACCAGCCATATTCGGCATCGGGATTCGCGTCGTGATCCTTGAACGGCATCTCGAGCGTCATCGACACCGCCCCGAAGCGCTCGGCAAGCTGGTTGGTGGACATCGACAGATTGGCGGTGCCGGGCGCGGATTTGGGATAGCCCTTCTCGGTCTGGAAGTCGGGCGTGTGCGCCGCGAGACGGCGGCCATAATCGTAGAATTTCTCGCCATGCGCATCGGTCCAGGACGGGATGCCCTCATAGCCCGCGATGAAGTTCGCCGGGATCGCCTCGTCGCCATGAATGTCCATCGCTATGTCGACGCCGGTCACGTCCATCGCGTTGCGGACGCACAGGACCTCGGGGCTCTTTTCCGCGCTCGGGGTCGCCCATTCGCGGTTGAGGTTCACCCCGGCCGCATTGGTGCGCAGATGCCCGCGGCACGTGCCGTCGGGGTTCATGTTCGGCACGACGTGGAACGTCGCCTTTTCCAGCAGCGTCGCGGTCACCGGGTCGGCCGAATCGGTCAGCCGCTCCAGCGCGCCCTCCATCCACCATTCGGTCATCGATTCGCCGGGATGCTGGCGGCCATAGATCCACACCTGCTTGGGCCCGCTGCCGATCGTGAAGGCATCGATCGCCTGCCCGTCGAGCGACTGGCCAAGCTCGCGGTGCGTGACGCCCGGCAACAGGGCGGTCCGCGCGACCAGCGCCGCATGCATCTCCATCGTGTACGGCGCGAAATAGGCGAACCAGGCAAGGTCGGTCTCGGCGGTGAAATCGAATTCGAGCACGCCATCGGCGTAGCGGGTTTCGATCATCCGCCACGCCTGCCGATCAGTGCTCGCCCGCGCCTTGTAACCGGGCCAGCCGAACGGATAGGCCGAACTACCGGCATTGAGGATCCGGTAGGTCAGCGTCCGGCCCGCCGCCCCCGCCACGCGAAAGTAGAACCACTGGAAATAGTCGGAGTCGCGGTCCTTGACGATTTCCAGGTCGATCCGGTCGCCATCGACCCGCACGAGGCGGATATTGCCGCCATCGAAGGCGGCGTTGATGGCGAGAGGCGTGGCGGCGGCGGCGGTCATAGGGCGATCGTTCATTTCACCTGGATAGTGCGGCCGGACTCGCCGGGGAACCCCGCGAACAGCGCGCTGGCGAGCTTTTCGGCCTGGATCTGGCTCGTCGCATCGGGCTTCCTTGCGTCGGCGAAGGTCTGCGCGCGCCCCTCCCAGACCGGCGACTGGTCGAGCGACCGCTTGATCGTCACCGCCATCTCGGTGACCAGGATCGCGTCGCGGCCGCCCCCACCAATCGGGAAGCCGACCCCGCCGCCAAGCCCCACACCGCCGCCGCCCCGGCCGCCGCTGAAGCCACCGCCGCCGATCCCGACGCTGAACGGCGACCGCTTGGGCGGCCCTGCCTGCGTGGTGCGCGTAAAGGCGACGGTCGCGATCAGCATCGGCTTGGCACCCGGCGCGGGCGGGTTGTACCCGACCTTGATCAGCTGGCCCTGCACGGCGGCGGCATAGCTCTTGAACTCGAGGCTCGCAGGCGCGCCCGCGGTCAGCGGCTGGACCGCGATCGTGCCGCGGTCGAGCGGCTCGCCGAGGTGATAGCGCAAGACCTCGGTCGGCGGCAGCGACGGACCGGTCGCGCAGGCCGTGAGGGATGCGCCCGCCAGCGCGAGAACCATGATCGAACGAACCGCCATCGGGACTTCCTTAGAATGTTGCGCTACAGTAACGCTTGGACCAGCCGGGAGGGTTCCCGGCCGGAACGAGTGCGTCTGTTGCTTGACTTGGACACACCCCGCCATTAGGCGATCCCGTCTTTCCGCACACCTAGATTTGAAAAGAAGCGAATCGATCATGAAGATCCGCAATTCCCTGAAGTCGCTCAAGGATCGTCACCGCGATAACCGCGTGATCCGTCGTCGTGGCCGTACCTACGTCATCAACAAGACCAACCGTCGCTTCAAGGCACGCCAGGGCTAAACCCCTGAAGACCAGCGTCATTTTTGACGTCGGTCGTGTCCTGTACGATTGGGATCCCCGGATCCTGTACGAGCGCCTGATCGATGACGATCGGGCGCTCGACGCGTTCCTGCGCGATGTCGTCACGATCGACTGGCATTTCCAGCATGATGCTGGTCGCGACTTCGCCGACACCTCGGCGGAGCTGGCCGCGTTGCATCCGCAGCATGCCGACCTGATCGCCGTCTGGGGCCCGCGCTTCAACGAGAGTATCGGCCCGGCGATTGCGGGGATGCACGAGCTCGTCCGCGATCTCGACACAGCCGACGTACCGCTGTTCGCGATCACCAATTTCAGCCACGAATTCTGGCCGCCGTTTCGCGCCCGCGAATCGGCGATGTTCGACCGCTTCCGCGACATCGTCGTGTCGGGCGACGAGAAGATCGTGAAGCCCGACCCCGCCATCTATCGGCTCGCGCTCGATCGATTCGGCGTGCGTGCGGACGAGACGGTGTTCGTCGACGACAATCCGGCCAATATCGCCGCCGCACGCGCGCTCGGGATCGAATCGGTGCTGTTCACCGACGCCGCCAGCTTCCGGTCGCGACTCGTTGAACTGGGCCTGCCGATTGCCGCTACGGGCGAAACGCCCCCGCGCTGAACCGCGCGCGCACGACGATGCGCGCCCGTACTTCCCATAGAAACGCCCCAAGACCGCGCATCGGATGTGCCGCGTCAGGACCGATCGTGTCGCCCGATATGGCAACCCACTCCGACGCCGCTGGCCAGCCGGAGAGTCACCTCGCCGCGCACGCGCCTACGACGAACCGCCTCCTTCCCGGGGCGGACAGAAGGAACATCACGACAACTGGTGGAAATGGTTGAGGAATGTTCATCATTTCTACGCTATAGAGAGGGTCACGGGATTGGGGTTTTTCGGGAATTTCGATGTACGATGAACAGGGCGCACGGCGAGATCGTCGTGCCATTCTAAAGAACGGCCTTGTATTGGCCGGTGCACTTGCAGTTCCGAGTGCGGTATCTGCAACACAACGTCTTACGGCACGCGATTTGAAGCCGATGACTCAGCCACCATTGCCGCGTTCGCCGGCGATGCCGATTTCGTCGTCACGCGTCGTGCGCCCCGAATTGCTGCGCCAGGCGATGGCCGCGCTGGGTCGCAACGGCAGTCGGATCCCGCATCACGACCGGATCGCGATCGCCGACTTCACCGCCTCGTCCTCGCAGCCGCGGTTCCACTTCGTCGACCTCGCCAGCGGCCGCAGCACGTCGCTGCTCGTGTCGCACGGCAGCGGGTCGGACCCGGCGCATACCGGCTATCTCGAGCGCTTCTCGAACGCGTTCGGCTCGAATGCGTCGTCGGAAGGAGCCTTCGTGACCGACGATTATTATGTCGGCAAACATGGCCGGTCGCAGCGGCTGATCGGGCTCGATCGCACCAACAACAACGCGCTGGGACGCGCGATCGTCGTCCATTCGGCGTGGTATGCGAACAAGGACATGATCGCGTCGCACGGCATGCTCGGCCGCAGCCAAGGCTGCTTCGCGGTCGGCGAGAAGGATCTCGACCAGGTGTTTGCACGCCTGGGTCAGGGTCGGATGATCTTCGCCGCGAAGGTCTAAGACGCGCGCGCCGGTTGGTGCATCGCGCGGCGTACGCCGCCGATCGCCCCGGACCATAACAGCGCGGGCAGCCCGGCATAGCCAAGCCCGAGATGCGCCGGCCGTGCGGCAAGCAGGTCGGCGACCCCGAGCGTCCCCGCGCGCAAGCCGGCCCGCCCGACACCGCGCCAGCGCCGCGCGGTTTCCCATCGGATCAGCCGGCGATCCTCCCCCGAACAGTGATGCCGCGCAAGAAACTCGGCCTGGATCGCCCCCAGTGCGCTGCCCAGCGCCATCAACCCAGCACGATCGCGCACCGGACGCCGTGCCAGGATGTGCGCCACGATCAGCGCCGCGATCGGGCGCGCCTGTTCGCCGAACAGATCCGCATGCCGCTCGGCCAGAATCGCCGCGGCCACGGTCTCCATCCGCTCGGTGAACCTCTTCGAGACCCCGCCCGCGTGCACGCGGTACACCATCAGCGGCTCGTCGAGGCGCGCGATCGCGCCGAACCGGCGGATCCGCTGATACAGGTCGAAATCCTCCGCATAGAGCCGCTCGGGCCGCATGAACGGATCGAGCCGCCGCGCCGCGTCACCCCGGATCATGATCGATGACCAGATCAGCGGGTTCTCGATTCCTGTCAGCCAGTCGATGAGCATGGGCGTGGTGATCGCGGCATGGTCGGACGGCCTGATCACGCCGTCGACGAGCAGGTCCGCCGCCGTGCCGAGCAGCACGGTCGCCGGGTTCGCCTCCAGATACGCGACCTGGCGGGCGAAGCGGTCGGGGCGACACAGATCATCGGCATCGAGCGCGGCGATATAGCGGCCCCGCGCTGCAGCGACCCCGGCGTTGCGCGCCAACACGGGGCCGCCATTGACCGGCATCGCCACCAGCCTGACGCGCGGATCGGACCAGCCCGCGATGCAGGCACGCGTCGCGTCGGTCGAGCAGTCGTCGACGACGATCACCTCGAAATCGATGAAAGACTGCGCGGCAAGGCTGTCGAGCGTGGCGGGCAACAAGGCTGCGCCATTATACACCGGCATGACGACGCTGATGACCGGATCGGGCCTTGGGCGGACGGCATGCGTCATCGAGGGGGAGCGCTCGGCATTCCCCTCCCCTTGCACGGTCAGGCTTTAACGGGCGATTACGTAGAGTTACGCGGCCCGTCGCTCAGCGCCCGTCGCTCAGCCCTTCGCGATCCAGGCATCGCCGATCTCGCGCAGCATATCGAGCGGCACGCGCCCATAAGCGAGCACCGCCGCATGATAGGCCTTGAGGTCGAATGCCGTGCCCATCTTCGCCTTGGCGCGCTCGCGGATATCGACGAACACCGAATGGCCAAGCTTGTAGCTCGCCGCCTGGCCCGGATTGACGCAATAGCGCTCGACCTCGCGAGTCGCGAAGCCCTCCGCCTCGCCTTCCGCGTCGATGAAATGGCGGATCGCCTGTTCGCGGGTCCAGCGCAGGTGATGGATGCCCGTATCGACGACACAGCGGTTCGCGCGGAACAGCTGGAACTTCAGATAGCCGAGCCGCCCGAGCGGATCGTCGTCATACATACCGATCTCGTCCGCGAGCTGTTCGGCATAGAGCGCCCATCCCTCGCCATAGCCCGAAAAGCTCGTCATCTTGCGGATCAGCGGCAGCCGGGTGTTCGACAGCGCGAGCCCGCTCTCCATCTGATGCCCCGGCAGTCCCTCATGATAGACCGTCGTCGCGAGGCAGAATTTGGGCCAGTCGGCGCTGTCCTTCAGATTGAAATAGACCAACCCCGGGCGCGAGCCATCGATCGCCGGTGGCTGCGCGAACGCCGCGGCGGCACCGGCCTCGGTCTGCGCAGGCACGCGCCGCACTTCGAAGCCATAAGGTGGCATCCGCTCGAACACGCTGGGCAGCTTCGCGCGGATCGCCGCGAGCCGGTCGTTGCAATAGGCGATCGCCTCGCGCTTGCCCGCATCGGTGTTGGGATAGAGCTGGTCGGGATTCTTGTAGAGCGCGGCCATCCGCGCGCCGATGCTCCCCTTGCTGTACCCCTGTTTGCGCAACAGCGTATCGAGCTGCGCCGACAGCATCTTCGCCTGGTCGAGCCCGAACCTGTGCACCTCGTCGGGCGACAAATTGGTCGTCGTCGTTGCGTGCAACGCGGCGGGATAGAAGGCGGCGCCCTCCTTCAGCTTCCACACGCCCGCATCATGCGTGGCCGTCCGGCGGAGGTCGCGGGTGGCCGCGATCTGCCGGTCGAGCGCTGGCAGCACCGCCGCGTCATAGATGCGCGCGGCATCGCGGCCATAGCTTTCGCCCAGCCCCTTGGCCGCCGCGCGCCGGACGAGACTCTGCACGACCAGCGCCTCGCTTGCGGGCTGGCGCGTCTTGGTCATCTGGTCGAGCGCGAGGTCGAGGATGAAATCGGGGGCGACCACGCCGACGCCCGCGTCATGCCGCATCCGCGCAGTGTTCGCGTCGATCTGTCCGGCAAACGCCTGGAGCCGCTGCAGATAGGCGTCGGCGTCGCCCTTCGTCTCGATCCGGTGCTTGGTGTCGAGGAAATCGGGCACAGATTGATACGCACCCGAGAGCTGCGACACGACATAGGGGCTGGGGCCATAGGACGTGCCGCCGAAATCGAACGCCTGCACCGCCGCCGCCGACCGCCGCGTATAGACCACGCAATCGAGGTCGATCCGCTCCGCCGGCGACAGCCCGGCGCGGTCGATCGCCGCAAGCTGCGCCAGCTCGACCTTGGTCTGCGCCCGCGCCGCGGCGATCCCTGTCGCCGACTGGTCCGACAGCTTGGCACGCAGATCGGCATTGGCACCCGTGTCGAGCCCGAGCGAGGTCGCGCTCTCGGGACTGCGCCGCAACTGCGCCTGGACGAGCCGGTCGAACAGTCGCGACAGCGGCGTCGCGGGCGCCTCGGCCGCCTGCGCGAGCGCCGGTACCAGCGACGCCGCGCCGCCCAGCATCGTGCCCGCAAGCACCGCACGGCGATGGATCTTCAAACTCATCCCACTCTCCGAAATGCAAACGGCCCGCCTTCCACCGGGAAGACGGGCCGTTTTTCGTCACGTCATGATGCCAGAGGCGATCAAGCGGTGCGCGTTCCCGACAGCGGGAAGCTGCCGAAGGCGCCTGCACCGACGGTGCCGGTCATCGTGTCGCCATCGACGGTCGCCTTGCAGTCGAGCGTCATCGGCATCGGCACGGTCATCGCCTGCTTCCAGCTCAGCGTGTCGCCATCGACCTCGCCGGTCACATCCATGCCGCCCATCGCACCCGACACCGCGCCCGAAAAGCTGGTGTCCGCGCTGTTCACGGTCAGCGTCATCTTCTGATCGCCGAGCGGCGACTTCACGACGCAATCCCAGCTGCCATCGACATTTGCCATGCTATTCTCTCCTTCGATTACTTGGCCTTGGCCGCAAGCGGCGTCACCGGAACCACCGGCAGCCCCGCGACCGAAGCCGCGCTCACGACCTCGACCGGCAACCCCAGGCTGTCAAGCTGCGGCTTGACCGTCTTGGCGTCGCCGACGACCACCCAGGTGAATTTCTTCACGTCGATGACGCCCGCGATCGCGGTGTTCAGCTGCGGCAAGGTTAGCGCGCCGTAGCGTCGCGTGATCGTCGCGTAATAATCGTCGGGGCGCTTCAACAAATCATTCTGCTGCATCGCGCCGAGCACCGCGCCCGACGTCTCGAAGCTGCCGGGCAACGCGCGAATCCCGCCGTCGATCGCCAGCCCGAATTCGGTCTTCGTCATCGGCTTGGTCGTCACGAACTGCGTCACGTCCTGCTGCAGCGCGGTGATCGACGGGCCGGTCTTGTCTGCCTGCACCCCGGCCGAAATACCGTAGGGCGCATCGAACGCGGCCGTCTGGAACCGCCCGCCCGCGCCGTAGGACCAGTGCTTCTCCTCGCGCAGGTCCATGTTGATCCGGCTGAGGAAGCTGCCGCCCAGCGCATCGTTCGCGGTGTTGAACACGAGCATGTCGTCGCTGCCCTTCAACCCGGTCCGCTGGCCCGCGAGAATCAACGACTGCGGGCTGTTGGGCCGGTCGACCAGCACGATCTTCGGTGTCAGCGGCGTGCGCGTCGTCGGGAAGCTCTTGACCCCCGCCGGCCCCTGCGCCGTCCAGTCGCCAAACCCGCGGTCGAGCACCGCCCTGACCTCGGCGAGCGGGCGGTCGCTGACGACGAAGATCTTTGCCTTGTCGGGGCGCAGCCACGCCTGCTGGAACGCGACCAGGTCGGCGCGCGTCAACGCGGCGACCGCTTTCGGATCACCGCCACCCTGCGCCTTGCCGTAAGGGGTATCGCCGTTGATCAGCTTGCCGATCACGCGGTTGCCCAGCCCTTGGGGGCTGGTCAGTTCCTGCTGGATGCCGGCCAGCTGCTGGTTGCGGACCCGGCCGACCTCCTCGTCCGCGAAGGCCGGATTGCGCGCGATATCGGCGAACAGCGAGACCGCGGGCGTCAGGTTCGCGCTCGGCACGCTCATCGACAGCGTCGTCCGGTCGAGCGAGGTGCCCGTCCCGATCGACGCGCCCAGCCGCTCGCGCGCCTCGGCCAGCGCGATCCCGTCGAGCGTCCGCGTCCCCTCGTCCATCACGCTCAGCGTCAGCTGCTGCGTGCCGAGCTTGTCCGCGACATCGGCGGCATAGCCCGCGTCGAAGCTCAGCACCGCCTGCGTGATCGGCACCGCATCGCGACGCGCATAGACGAGCTCGATCCCGTTCGACAGCCGCGCGCGCTCGACCGCGGGAAAGGCAAGCCCGGTCAGCGTACCGACCGCGGGAATACCGCCCGCGCGCGTGCCCTTGACCGGCGTCTCGGCCGCGGGCTTCACCGCGACCGCAGGCGGTACGACCGCCTCCTCATATTTGTCGCGCTCGCCGTCGACGACGGTCAGCGTGTAGGCGGGGCGCGTCAGCCAGCGCGTCGCGGCGGCCTTGACGCTCGCCGGCGTCTGCGCCGCGATCGCCGCCAGCTCCTTCTTGTAGTGGCCCGGGTCGTTCGCATAGAGCGCGCCGCCCGCCAGTGCGACCGCCTTGCCGCCGAACCCGCCGACCGATTCATAGCCGCGGATCCGGCCCGCAACGGCCTGCGTCTGGACGCGCTGGATCTCGTCCGCGGTCGGTCCGGTCTTCAGGAAGTCGGCAAGAATCTCGTCTAGCCGCTTCGACACGACTGCGGGGTCGACGCCTGGCCGCACGATCGCGCGGATCGTGAACATGCCGATCTGCGCCATGTCGCTGTAACCCGCGGACACGTTGACCGCGAGTTTCTCCTTGCGGACCAGCGCATTGTCGAGCCGCGACGAGGCGAGCCCGCCCAGCACCGTACCACCGACGTCGAGCGCCGCGGCATCGGGATCGAGCATCCCCGGCACCGCCCAGTTCTTGGTGATCATCACCGCTGCGACACGGTCCTTCATCACCTCGTTCACCGGCGCGGCAAGCGTCGGCACGGTGACGGTCGGCAGGACCGACTTGGGGCCCGTCTTGATATCGCCGAAAGATTTCTCGACTAGCGGCTTTGCGGTCGCCGCATCGACATCGCCCGCGAGCACCAGCACCGCATTGTTGGGCCCGTAATGCGAGCGGAACCAGTCCTTCACATCGGCAAGGCTGGCACGGTCGAGATCCGCCATCGACCCGATCGGGGTGTGGCCATAGGGCGTGTCCGCGGGGAACAGCCCGCCGAACAGCTTGTACTGGACGAGGCCGTAAGGCTGGTTGTCGCCCTGGCGCTTCTCGTTCTGGACTACGCCGCGCTGCTCGTCGAGCACGCCCTGCGTGATCGCGCCGGTCAGATGCCCCATACGGTCGCTCTCGAGGAACAGCGCGCGCTCGAGCGCGGCGGCGGGAACGGTCTCGAAATAATTGGTCCGGTCGAACGAGGTCGTGCCGTTAAAGTCGGTCGCCCCGACCTCCTTCAGCGGCGCGAAGAAATCGCCCGGCGCATTCTCGCTGCCGTTGAACATCAAATGCTCGAACAGATGCGCAAAGCCCGTACGGCCCCGCGGCTCGTGCTTCGACCCGACGTCATACCAGACCGACACCGCGACGACCGGCGCCTTGCGATCGGTGTGCACGATCACGCGCAACCCGTTCTTCAGCGTGAACTGCTGATAGGGAATATCGACCGAGGTGACGAGCGTGGCGACCGGCGCCGGCTTCGCGACCTGCGCGCCAACCGGCGCGACAAGCGCGGCGGTGGCGACGCCAGCTAGAGCCAAGAGCTTCAACGACATGGATTTTTCCCCGGAATACGACGACTGTTATACCAAGGTATAACAGTGGATCGCCGCCCCGCAAGCTGCCGCCTTCGCGGTTGGCGCGGATCTCGATCGATCCTTTGCGCCACGACCTGCGCCGCCCGCCCGTACCATTGCCGGATCCGCTCCAGTGGCTAGCGCAGCAGCCCCGCAGCGCGGAGCGCACCGTTGATCATGTCGCCGACCTGCGATCGGCCCGGACTGTGGCTCCATGGGTGCGGACGGGGCGATGCGGGCTTCGGCTTCGCGCGGGTCGCCGCCGCGCGCGCCGATGGGCGCTCGATCAGCCCGAAGAACGCGGCGCTGTGCAACGTCGACGAGATCCCCGCCTCCAGCATGTGCGGACCCGGCTGGCCGAGGCCGTCAGCGCCCGTCGTGGCCAGCGGTGTGCCATGGCCCAGCCCGCGGATCCGATACTCCTCGACCGCGGCACGGCCCTGCGCGTCGCGCCAGAGGCGATGGGCATGGCCTTCGACCTGTTCGACCTCGTCGGGTGCGTAGGCGAGCCCGTGCACGCCGCGCCACTGTGCGACGATCGCATCGGCATTGGCGGGCACCACGGTCGCATCGGCATCGCCGTGCCAGACCGAGACGCGTGGCACACGTCCGCCGGCCGGCGCCGCGCCGTCGACCAGCGCGGCCAGCGCGGGATCGGCGGGCAGGCCCCGCCCGCGCATCCGGTCGAGCGCCTGCGACATCGAGGTCGCGGTGCCATAGGGAAGACCTGCGATAATCGCCCCGGCAGCGAACAGCTCGGGATAGGTGGCGAGCATCACGCCAGCCATCGCGCCACCGGCCGACAATCCCGTCACATAGATGCGATCGGGATCGATCGCGACGTCGCGGACCATCGTCGCGATCATCGACCGGATCGACTGTGCCTCACCGCCACCGCGGCGAATGTCCTCGGCGTCGAACCAGTTGAAGCAGAGATTGCCGTTATTCGCGCGCTGCTGCTCGGGATAGAGCACGGCGAACCCGTGCCGGTCGGCGAGATCGGACCAGCCTGCCCCCCGGTCATACCCCGTGGCGGTTTGCGTGCAGCCATGGAGAACGACGACCAGCGGCATCCGCCGGTCGGACGTCGCCCCGGGCACATAGGTCAACGCACGCAACGCGCCGGGATTCGCGCCGAACGATTCGAGCGGGCGCAGGCGTGAGTCCTCGCCCTCCGGCTGCTCGGCGAAGTGCGCCGCCGCGGCGCGTTGCGCCTGCGCCAGTTGCGCGAGTGTTTCCGAAAGCCTGGCCATCGATCGTCCCGTCATGCGCGCCCGACGCCTTGACGCCCGGCCCCGTGAATGGTGCAGTGCAGCATATCTTGTGCCGCCCCTGCCCGATCACAAGGGTAAATCGCTGCCGGAGCTCAGCCGTGCGACCGCGCGAAGGCGGCGGCGTCGGCGACCTGCGCGTCGGTCGGGCAGACGCCGGTGTAGAGCACGAACTGTTCGAGCGCCTGAAGGATCGCGACCTCGGTGCCGGTGATGCAGCGTTTCCCCGCCGCCGCTGCGGCGCGCAGGAACGGCGTTTCCGGGGGATATTGCACGACGTCGAACGCAATGGCGCTCGTCGCGATCATCGCCGGCGGAAAGGCGAGCGCATCCGCATCGGCGCCCGTCATCCCCATCGGCGTGACGTTGATCAGCAGGTCCGCCTGCTCTTCGGTGTGAAGATCCGCGGCCCATGCGAAGCCATAGAGATTGGCGAGCGCACGCCCGGCGGGTTCGTTGCGCGCGACGATCACGCCGTTGCGAAACCCCGTGTCGCGCAATGCCGCGGCGACCGCCTTCGCCATCCCGCCCGACCCGCGCAGCACGAACCGCGTTGCCGGGTCGATATCCGCGATCAGCGCCGCGACCGCGGCATAATCCGTGTTGTGCCCGGTCAGCACGCCATCGTCGTTCACGATCGTGTTGACGCTGTCGATCGCCGCGGCCGAGGGCGCGAGTCCATCGAGCAGCGCGATCACCGCCTCCTTGAACGGCATCGAGATCGCGCAGCCGCGGATGTCGAGCGCCCGGATACCGCGCACCGCGCCCTCCAGGTCGCGGGTCGAGAACGCCTTGTAGACATAGTCGAGTCCGGTCAGCGCATAGAGCCGATTATGGAACCGCGTCCCGAAATTGCCCGGTCGCGCGGACAAGGACATGCACAGGCGGGTATCGCGCCCGATCAGCGGACGAGCGGGTTCCGGGGCTGAGGTCTGTTGGGTCATCGCCATAAAATAGGACGGCGATCCGCCGGGGTCGAGATACAAGCGCGGCGGAACAAGCGCCGCTACCCGGCGTAGAACCGGCGATGCGCGTCGTGACCCTTGCCGAACCGGACGATTTCGATGGCTGGCGCGATGCAGCGCGCGGCCTGATGGCCGATGACGTGCCCCCCGACGACGTGGTGTGGCAGGTCGGCAGTGCCCCGGCCGACCTGTTCGGGACGGTGCCACCGGATCCTCCTGCAGCATCCGCGCCGCGGGCTGCCTCCACGACCGTCTCGGTCCCGCGCGCGTTCCTCGATCTCGCCCGCAGCGTCATTCTCGGGAGCGATCCGGAGCGGTTCGCGCTGCTCTACACGCTGCTCCACCGCCTGCGCCGCGAACCCAAGCTGATCGAGGATCGGGCCGATCCGCTCGTGCGACGGCTCGACCGGATCGCGAAGGATGTCCGCCGCGACATCCACAAAATGCGCGCGTTCCTGCGCTTCCGCGAGGTCGAGGAGGAGGGCGAAACCCGGTTCGTCGCCTGGTTCGAACCCGATCACCACATCGTCCGCGCCAACGCCGCCTTCTTCGTCAATCGCTTCGCAAGCATGCGCTGGTCGATCCTGACCCCCGACGTCTCGATCCACTGGGACGGGACGATGCTCAGCGAAGGGCCGGGCGCCAAGAAGACCGACGCACCCGAGGGCGATCCGACCGAAGAGGTCTGGAAGACCTATTACGCCAGCACCTTCAACCCCGCACGCGTCAAGATCGGCGCGATGTTGAAGGAGATGCCCCGCAAATACTGGAAGAACATGCCCGAAACCGATCTCGTCCCCGGCATGATCGCCACCGCACAGGCACGCGAGAGCGGCATGATCGCGCGCGCGCGCGACGTCGTCGGCGGTAACAGCATGATCGCCTGGGAGGCGCTGCGCGACGAGGCCGCGGGCTGTACCCGCTGCCCGCTCTACAAGCCCGCGACCCAGACCGTGTTCGGCGAGGGACCGATCGACGCGCCGCTGATGTTCGTCGGCGAACAGCCAGGCGACCAGGAGGATCTTGCCGGGCGGCCGTTCGTCGGCCCCGCCGGTCAGATGTTCGATCGCGCGATGGCGGAGGCGGGACTCGACCGCAGCCGCGCCTATGTCACCAACGCGGTCAAGCATTTCAAGTTCGAGCAGCGCGGCAAGCGGCGCATCCACGCCAAGCCCGGCGCCGGCGAGATCGAGGCCTGCCGGTGGTGGATCGAACAGGAGCAGATGCTCGTCGCGCCCAAGGTGACGGTCGCGCTCGGCGCCACCGCGGCCCGCTCGCTGTTCGGCAAGGTGATGACGATCGGCAAGGAACGCGGCCGCGCGCTGCAGCTTCCCGGCGGCGGCGAGGCATGGATCACCGTCCATCCCAGCTACCTGCTGCGCCTGCCGGACAAGGTTCAGGCCGACGAGGAATATGCGCGATTCGTCGAGGATCTGCGTATGGCCGGCGCGCGGCTGACCTAGACGAACCGATTGGCCCTTCCCTTCGCGCGCCGCATCGCGCAAATCCCCGCGTCATGTTCGAAAAGATTCTGGCCGTGCTGGCCACCTTCACGATCTGGGTGATCTCGTCCGGCGGCTATGTTGGCATTGCGATCCTGATGGCGATCGAAAGCGCGTGTATTCCGCTTCCGTCCGAGATCATCATGCCGTTCGCCGGCTATCTGGTGTCAACCGGCCGGTTCGACCTGTATCTCGCCGCTACTGCGGGTGCGATCGGGTGCAATCTAGGTTCGATCGTCGCCTATGAGGTCGGCAAGCGCGGCGGTCGGCCGATGGCGGAGCGCTGGGGTCGCTATGTCCTGATCGGGCCGGGCGAGCTTGATACGGCGGACCGGTTCTTCGCGCGCTGGGGCAGCATGGCGGTGCTGATCGGGCGTCTGCTCCCCGTCATCCGATCGTTCATCGCCTTTCCGGCGGGTGTCGCGCGGATGAAGCTCGTGCCCTTCCACCTCTACACCTTCATCGGCTCCTGGCCGTGGTGCTTCGGGCTTGCCTGGGTCGGCATGAAGCTCGGTGATAAATGGGACAGCGATCCGCGCGTGAAGGCCGCCTTCCACAGCGCGGACCTGCTGATCGGCATCGTCCTGATCGCGCTGGTCGGCTTCTATATCTGGCACCGCGTCCGCGGGCTGAAGCGTCACCCGTAACCACGACGCCGGGCAAGCGCGCGCAGGTCTTCGTCACGCGTTGGTGCCAGCATCTGCACGCGGCGCTGGTACGCGGCGACGATCTCCGGCCCGGCCTGTGCGGGTGAACCGCTGTCAAACGGTGGCTGGGGATCATATTCGAGTGCCAATTGCACCATGCGTGCATGCGCCTCGCCGCGGATCAGCGCGATCAGCGTCAGCGCAAAGTCGATGCCCGCCGTCACACCGCCGCCGGTGACTCGGTTCCGATCGACCACGGTGCGCGCGTCGACGGGGATCGCACCGAAGAGCGGCAACATGTCACGCTGAGCCCAGTGGCACCCCGCGCGGTACCCGTCGAGCAATCCCGCGGCACCCAGGATCAACGAGCCGGTGCAGACACTGGTGACCCATGTCGCGCCTGCCCCGACGGCCCCCACCCATGCCATCGCTTCGTCGTCGGCGATGACGTCGTTGAGTCCGAAGCCTCCCGGGACGCAAAGGATGTCCGCGTACGGCACCTCGGCAAAGATCGCGGTCGGAAGGATCGAAAACCCGGCGTCGGTTGGCACCGGATCGCGCGTCTTCCAGACAAGATCGACCTGCGCCTCGCCAAGCCGCGACAGGATCTGGGCAGGACCGGTGAGGTCGAGCTGGGTGACGTTGGGAAACAGCAGGAAGGCGATACGAAGAGGGTCGCGCATGGCACAGGCTCCGTCCAGAGAGGCTGCCCAGGCGCGCGGCGGAACCGTCCGCGCTTCCCCGTGGTGATCCACTCGGCGCCAGTCACGCGGACGCGCCGACGCTATGCGGTTGTCTTTGACGACGCAACAGCATCGACGGGTTCGCGCCCTGCACGCAAACCGGTCGCGGCAGCCTAGGGGAGGACGGGCACCTCAGCTGCACGCTCCTTGTTTTCCCGGCGCGCTTCGCGAACGCGCTGGCCGAAGCATCCGGTTGCGCCGCCAGCGCCGACGGTCGAGCAGCTGCCGATGCTGTTCGCACCGACACCGGTGCCGAGCGTGCCTTGCGCCTTGGCCGCCCAGCTCTCATTTTCGGGCGTCACGGCGAACTCGCGCAACTCCTTGGGGACGCGATATTGCTCCTGCGCGCTGCGACGCACGCAGATGACGATTTCCTCGCCCTGTGCATTGGTCGGGCAGCGCTCGTTGCCGAACAGCGTGAGCACGCCATTGACCGGCGCGCTGCGCGACACCTCGCCCGGCGCGGAGGCGGGCTTGGCTGCGGGGGCACCGGGCTTGGCCGGGATTGCCGCACCCGACGTCACCGTCTGTGCAGCCACCGGGCTGGAGACCAGCAAAGCCGCCGCCATCATCATCCTCATACGCACCACTCCCATAATCCGTATCTGTTGGCCGACAGGATCGGCGATCGTCGGTGGCCCTAGGCTGAACGCCGCAACGCCACGCGTTTCAGTCCCAACGGCCGGCGCCGCGGTCAGATCCGCTTTGCGGTCGCGATCGCGACCTTGCACCCCAGCCGGATCAGCGCGCTCATCACCGGATAGCCGGGGGTTTCCTCCGCGCCGGCAGCGATCGCGGTCGCCTTGTGCTCCAGCTCCTCGGCCTGGAAATCGAGAATCGCGGCGCTCAGTTCGGGATCGCTGTCGCCCAGCGCGACGAGTTGCTCGGCATAATGCTTGTCGATCTCGGTCTCGACCGCCGCGGTGCAGGCCATCGCGGCACGCGGGCTGATCGCGGCCGTGACCGCGCCAAGCGCGAAGCCCGCGACCTTCCAGATCGGCTGCAGCACGGTCGGCCGCACACGCCGCTCGACAATCATCCGGTCGAAGAACGCGCGGTGGCGTTCCTCCTGCTGCGCCATGTGATGGATCAGGCGCGACGACGGATGCCGGTCGCCCAGCACCGCGAGCTGCCCTGCATAGATGCGGATCGCGCCATATTCGCCGGCCTGGTCGACGCGGACCATCGCCTCGCTCGGATGCTTGCGATCGCCCGGCTTCCAGCCGGTGCCGCGCGGGACGGTCGGGATCGGGGTCGCGGTGGTCATCGTGTCTTCCTCATCAGCACGAAGATGGTAATCGCGCCGCCCAGGGAAAAGATCGCATTGAACCCCGCGAGCGAAATCCCCGCCAGCGTCCACTGCGGGGCATCACAGCGCACCATCGGCGCGTTCATGATCGCGGCGAGCCGTTCGGCCGGCGTCGTGCCCGCCATCGACACCGTCGTGGTGCAGGCGGTGATGCCGTTCCACCAGTGATATTCGACCCCGGCATGGAACAGCCCGATCGCGCCGCTGATCCCGATCAGCAACGCCGCGACGAGCACCAGCGAGGCGCGCAGCGAGCGCTGCGGCACCACGAACGTCGCCGCCGCGAGCAACACCGCCGAATAATGCGGCCAGCGCTGCCAATGGCACATCTCGCATGGATAGAGCCCGCCAAGATATTGCGACCCGAGCGCCCCCAGCAACAGCAGCAGCGGCAGCACGAGCGCGATCGACCGGGCGATCTCCTCGTTCTTGGTCATCCCCAGCCCGCGGCGTACGCTCACTTGACGGGTGCCTTGGTCGCGGCGGCGACCTGCGCGGCGCCACCGAGCCGGGCGACCGTCTTCAGCGCATAATAGAGCTGGAAGTCCTCGACCCCCTGCTTCTTCAGCGACTCTGGCGTCGCCGAGAAGCGCGGATCGTCCTTGGTATCTTCCTCGAGCACCGCATTGTCGGCCTTGACCTCGTTGATCAAGTGACGACGCAGATCGGCCTCGCGGAACACCGGGCGCGCCTTGTGATCGGGATCGCTGATCTGCGGCACGCGGATATCGGGTTCGATTCCGCCCTCCTGAACCGACCGGCCCGACGGCGTGAAGTAGCGCGCGGTCGTCAGGCGCAACGCGGTCTCGGGGCCGAGCTGGAGCACGGTCTGGACCGATCCCTTGCCGAAGGTGCGTTCGCCCATGATCAGCGCGCGGTGATGGTCCTGCAGCGCGCCGGCGACGATCTCGGAGGCCGATGCGGTCCCTGGATCGGTCAGCACGACGACCGGCAGGCCATGCGCGTCGTCGCCGGGCTTGGCGTAGTAGCGCTCGATATCCGTCTTCTCGCGGCCGCGCTGCGACACGATCTCGCCATGATCCAGGAACGCGTCGCTGACCGCGATCGCCTGGGTCAGCAGCCCCCCGCCATTCTGGCGCAGATCGACGACATAGCCGAGCGGACGATGCCCCAGCGACTTATCGATCGCCATGATCGCCGCGCGCGTGTCCGCGCCGGTATTCTCGCTGAAGGTGTTGATGTTGATATAACCGACATCGCCGCGCACCTCCCACTTCACCGGCTTCTGGACGATGATCTCGCGCAGCATCGACACGTCGAGCGGCTTGTCGCGGCCCGGCCGGACGAGCCCGAGCGTGATCTTGCTGCCGGGCTTGCCGCGCATCTGTGCGACCGCCTCGTCGAGCGAATCGCCGTAGATCAGCTTGCCATTGATATGCGTGATGTAATCGCCCGACTTGACGCCCGCGCGCGCGGCGGGCGAGTCTTCCTGCGGGGTGACGACCTTGATCGCGCCGTCCTCCATCTGCACCGTCAGGCCGAGGCCGCCATAATTGCCCTCGGTCATGATCCGCAAATTCTCGTAATCCAGCGCATCGACATAGCTCGAATGCGGGTCGAGGCTTGCGAGCATCCCCTGGATCGCGCCCTTGATCAGCGTCTTGTCATCGACCTTGTCGACATATTCCGCCTTCACGCGGTTGAAGACGTCGAGAAACTGGTCGAACTCGCGATACGTGTCGGTGTCGACCGCCGCCATCGCCGAGGTGGCCAGCGGCACGAGGGTCAGCGCGCCGAGGATGGCGGTAGCGGTAAGGATCGGACGTGGCATCTAAGGTCCTGAAACCGGGGGAAGGCACAGCGTAGCGGTATAGTGCGCGCGGAGCAAAGCCGCGACGGTCTTCGCGGTCCGGCGAATGGACGCCGGACCGGTTCTCGGTTGATTAGCCGATCAATGCGGCCGCGTCGACGGGTCGCCCGCGCCGCCGAAGCTCGACGGTGATCAGGGGATCCTCGCCCCCCGGCGCGGTCCCGATCCGCGATCCGGCGGCGACGTGGACGCCCGGTTTCACCCCGGTGTCGGCAAGCCCGGTCAACAGCGTCGTCCAGCCATCACCGTGATCGAGGATCACGATCCGGCCATAACCGCGAAACGCCCGGGCGTAACGGACGATGCCCGCCGCCGGCGCCACCACGCGCGCGTCCGGCGCGACCGCGAAGGTCAGCCCGCGCGATCGCACGCCCACATCGGACACCGCGTCGAAGCCGGTGACGAGCCGACCGCGTACGGGCAGGCGATAGGCGCCGCGGACACGGGCGGCGGGGATGCTGCCGGGGGCAAGCGGGCGCGGCACCGGCCCCGCCAGCGCCGCCAGGTCGATCGCGGTCGCCTCCGCACTGCCCGACTCGGCGAGGCTGTCGACCAGGTCGCGCGCGCGTTCGCCCAGCGCGATGGCGCGATCGGATTCGCCGATCGCGCCGCGCCCCAGGGCCTGGCTGCGACGGCGATGCGTCGCTTCGAGTTTGGCGAGCGCGACGCGCTGTGCCTCGAGCCGGATCCGTCCGTCACGCAGCGCGCGTGCCGCCTGCGCTGCGCCCGTCTGCAGGCGCCGGGTCCGCCGGAGCGCGGTGCGCACCGCGTCCGCCCGCAGCCGGACCGCAGGCAGGGCGGTGCCCAGAACCGCACGGACATGGACGAGATCGTCGACCGATCCGGGCTGCGCGACCGCGACGATCGTCGGCCGCCGCGCCAGCGATTGCAGCGCCGCCAGCAACCGCGCGATCGGCGACTGGACGACGCCCAGGGCCGCGCGCTGTTCGGTGAGCAGTTGTTCGAGGATGGCGAGGCGGATTCGCGCGGCGGCGATATCGGCGCGGGTCGCGTCGATCCTTGCGGCCATCGCGCGCGCCTCGGCCTTGGCGCGTTCGGCGGCGTCACGCTCCTGCGACGCGGCGGCGGCCAGACGCTCGGCGCGTATCGCCGCGATCCGCGCGCCGCGCCTTGCCTCGATCAGTCGCTGCTGCGGTGTCGCCGCCGCACTCGCGCGCGGGGTGGCGGCAAGACCAAGGGCGACCGCTGCGAACAGCAACAGCACCGCCGATGACAGGCGCGATGACGCGGTGATCCGCACGATCAGCCTTCGCGGTGATACGGGTGGTTGGCCAGGATGCTCGTCGCGCGGAAAAGCTGTTCGGCGAGCATCGCCCGCGCAAGCAGATGCGGCCAGGTCGCGCGGCCGAAGGAGACCAGCAGGTCGGCCTCGTCGCGCGCGGCATCGTCGAAGCCGTCGGCCGCACCGATCATGAACCGCGCCTCGCGCACGCCGTCGTCGCGCCACCGCTCGAGCACGCGTGCGAACGCCATCGACGACAGCACGTCGCCCTTTTCATCGAGCAGGATCCGCCGGGTCTGGTCGCTGACCGGGGGAATCCGTCCCCCGGTGTCGGGAAGCTCGGACACCTTGGTCGGCCAGGCGATCCGCTTCAGATAGCGATCGACGAGTTCGGCTTCGGGCGATCGCCCGATCCGGCCGCGGGCGACGATATGCAGCAGCATCGCCCGCGCACCCGGGTCAGTCTTGGTCGGACAGGTCGGCGAACGGAGCAGTCGGCGGCGTCGGCGCATCGCCGAACGCCCACATCCGCTCCAGATTGTAGAAGCTGCGGACTTCGGGGCGAAACAGGTGGACGATGATGTCGGTGGCGTCGATCAGGACCCAGTCCGCGGTCGGCAGCCCCTCGATCTTCACCGGACGCTTGAACTCGGCCTTGATACGCTCGGCCAGCTTCTGTGCCATCGAGGCGACCTGGCGGGTCGAACGGCCGCTGGCGATCACCATGTAATCGGCGATGCTCGTCTTGCCCGCGAGCGGGATCGAGATGGTCTCGACCGCCTGGTCGTCGTCGAGCGACGCGAGGATCAGGCGATGCAGCGCCTCAACCTCTTCGGGGTCGGTCGCGCGAGGGGCAGTAGGGGAAGTGGCCAAGTCAGCTCCTGGGTCAGGTTACCGGCCCGGCAACATGCTGGAACCAGTCGGGATTTTCGGCGCGCAGGCCGGTTGCGGAGGTCGGGTCGGGTCGGAAGCGCAACAGCACAAGGGCCGGCAATCTCCACGTCGTCCAGCTCTTCGCATGGTCTGTGCGCCGTTGGAAGCGCCGCAGCCAACCCATCGCGGGGGCCGCGAGGGCGCGCCCGTCATATCCCGGCCGAGCGATTACCGCAATCGGAACCTCGCGGGCGATCGCGCGCCAGTTCTTCCACCGGTGGAAGTCGGCGAGATTGTCCGCGCCCATCAGCCAGATGAAGTGGATCTTCTGATGGCGCCGCCTGAGCTTGCGGATCGTGTCGAGCGTGTAGCGGGTGTGGAGCCGGGTCTCGATATCGGTGGCGCGGATCGGGGCGCGCCGCGCCATCCGCCGCGCAGAGGCGAGCCGCGCCGCCAGCGGCGCCATGTCGCGCGCCGCCTCTTTCAGCGGATTGCCCGGCGAGACGAGCCACCACGCCTCGTCGAGCGCGAGCGCCTCGATCGCCGACAGCGTGATCGCGCGGTGCCCCCGGTGTGCCGGGTTGAACGATCCGCCGAGAATACCGACGCGGGTCATGGAGTCACGCGCGACGCCGATCGGCCCGACACCTCAACCGCGCACCTGCCCCGTGCCGCGCCCGATCCACTTGTAGGTCGTCAGCCCCTCCAGTGCGACGGGCCCGCGCGCGTGGAGCCGCCCGGTGGCGATGCCGATCTCCGCGCCCAGCCCGAATTCGCCGCCATCGGCAAACTGGGTCGAGGCGTTCCACAGCACGATCGCGCTGTCGACCTGCGCGAGAAACCGCTCGGCGACGTCCGCATCCGCCGCGACGATCGCATCGGTATGGTGCGACCCGTGCCGCGCGATATGCGCGACCGCGCCGTCCAGCCCGTCGACGATCGCGACCGAAGCGATCGCGTCGAGATATTCGGTATCCCAGTCCGCCGCGTCCGCCGCCGCGATTTCCGGCACGAGCGCGATCGCAGCCGCATCGCCCCGCACGACACAGCCTGTATCGGCCAGATGGCGGATCAACGACGCCGCGCCATCATAGCCGCGGTCGATCAGCAGCGTCTCCATCGCGCCGCAAATGCCGGTCCGGCGCATCTTCGCATCGACCACCACCGCCGCCGCCATCGCGGGATCGGCGGATGCATCGACATAGACATGATTGATCCCGTCAAGATGCGCGAGCACCGGCACGCGCGCCTCGGCCTGGACGCGCGCGACCAGGCTCTTGCCGCCGCGCGGGATGATCAGGTCGATCGCGCCGTCCGCCTTGAGCATCGCGCCGACCGCCGCGCGGTCGGTGGTCGGGACCAGCTGCACCGCGTCCGCGGGGACCCCGCCCGCGGCCAAGCCCTCGATCAACGCGGCGTGAATCGCGCGATTGCTCGCCACGGCTTCCGATCCGCCGCGCAGGATCGCGGCATTGCCTGCCATCACGCACAACGCGGCAGCGTCGGCGGTCACGTTGGGCCGGCTTTCATAGATGATCCCGATCACGCCGATCGGTACGCGGACCCGGCTGAGGACGAGGCCATTGGGACGTGCGCGCGAATCCATGATCTGGCCGACCGGATCGGCGAGCGCGGCAACCGCGGCGACGCCGTCCGCCATCGCCGCGATCCGCCCGGGATCGAGCCGCAACCGATCGAGTAGCGCCCCCGACAGCCCCGAGGCGGTCGCCCGCGCCATATCCTCGCGGTTCGCCGCCTCGATCGTCGCCGCCGCGTTGCGCAGCGCCGCCGCCGCAGACACCAGGCCTGCGGCCTTGCGCGGAGTCGGCAGCGCCGCGAGAACGCCTGATGCGACACGCGCGCGCGCGCCCATGTCGGCGATCAGGGTTTCAGGGTGCGTCTCGGCGTCGGGAAGGTCGGTCATGCCATCCGACTATCACGCCAAACCGACTCGCGCCAACGCCCGGGCTGCGTTACGCTTGCGTTATGAACGGGGACATGGGGGCAACGGCGGACATCGCCACGGGGGCATTGGTCGGACGCGCGTTCGAACCATGTGCTGGCGAATCGACCGCAATCGGCAGGACGCATGCACCGGGCGCGCTCTGTCTCAATTGCGGCACCGCGCTGATCGGCGCGCACTGCCATGCCTGCGGTCAGGCCGCGCATGTCCACCGGTCACTCGGCGCGATCGGGCATGAGATTGCGCATGGCGTGTTTCATTTCGAGGGCAAGATCTGGCGCACGCTGCCGCTGCTCGTCCTGCATCCCGGCACACTTACCCGGCGCTACGTCAACGGCGAGCGCGCGCGGTTCGTCTCGCCGCTCGCGCTGTTCCTGTTCACCGTCTTCCTGATGTTCGCAACGATCGGTGTGGTCGGTGGCGAGATAACCGAGCAGATCGCCGCCCCCACTTTGCGCGACCGCGCCGAACTCGCACGCGGGCTGGACGAGGCCCGTGGCGACCTTGCCCGCGTCGAGCGTGCGCGCGCGGTCGCGGTGCGCGCGGGGCAATCGACCGCCGATCTCGATACGCAGGCACTCGTCCTGCGCGGCAGCATCCGCGCGCTGACGAGCGCAAGCGGCACGACCAGACGCGACACGGACAACTTTACCTTCACCGACGTGAAGAAGACCGGCTGGCCACTGCTCGACCACGGCATCGCCAAGGCGAACGCCAATCCCGGGCTGATGATCTACAAGCTCCAGTCGAGCGCGTATAAATATAGCTGGGGGCTGATCCCGCTCTCGGTGCCGTTCATGGCGCTGTTGTTCCTGTGGCGCCGCAAGCACCATCTCTACGATCACGCGATCTTCGTGACCTATTCGCTGGCGTTCATGATGCTGCTGGTGATCGCGCTGATGCTTGGCGGGCTGGCGGGGCTGGCGAGCGGGTGGATCGTGATGGCGGCGCTGCTCGTCCCGCCCGTCCACATGTTCGCGCAGCTCCGCGGCGCCTATGCGCTCGGCAAGGTTTCGGCCGGCTGGCGCACCGTCGCGCTGCTCACCTTCGCGTTCACTGTGCTAATTGCGTTTGTGGTGCTGATCCTGCTGCACGGCCTGACGGAGTAGATGGCCGCCAGCGGTTGCTTCGCTTCGCCTCGACGAGCCCCTCCCCGCGTCCGGCTCACCCGCTCACCGACACGGGTATAAGTTTGCCAGCACGCGCGCATAGCCGTCCTTCAACGGCCGCTTCTGATAACTCGCCGGCAAATCCGACAGGCCGTCGAGCATGTCCATGATTCCCACCGACTCCCCCTCGGGGACGCAGGCGATCGGCGGCTTGCCCGCCGCCGCACGTGCCGCCCGCTCGGCCTTCAGCTGCGTCGTCGCGGCCTTCGCCTCCGCCTTCAATGCCGGGAAGTCGGGCGACATCAGCGCCATCGGCCCCTGGTCGCGGAGCGCATTGGCGCGGGCGAGAAACGTCCCCACGGTCATCGCCGCAGACGCAGGCATCGCCATCCCGCCCGCCAGCATCGCGGCAATCACGGCCTTGGGAAGCACATACGACATGGGCAGCCTTTCCGAAGAAAAGACCGCCCATGGAGGCATTTAGCTGACTAGCCGCTGAACCGGATCAGGCGCCTAGCGGGGTCGGCGTTCCGAACGGCCCATTGGGTCGCCGGGTCTTGGGGATCGACGTCCCCGCCTTTGGTACGAGGCTCGCCTTCGCACCTGGATCCGGCCGGTCGAGATCTTCGCCAGCGATCAGCTGCTTGATCTCATCACCCGTCAGCGTCTCATATTCGAGCAGCGCGCCCGCGACCGTATGGAGCTGGTCGACATGATCGCTCAGCACCTGCTTGGCGCGGTCGAGACCGCCTTCGACGATCCGCTTGATCTCGTCGTCGATCAGCTGCGCCGTCTGGTTCGACATGCGCGACGGACGGCTCGACGAGTAACCAAGGAACGATTCACCCTCGGGCTCGCCATATTCGAGCGGGCCGACCTTGTCCGACATGCCCCAGCGCGTGACCATGTCGCGTGCCAGACCCGTGGCGTACTGGATGTCGCCGCTCGCGCCCGACGAGACCTTGTCGTAGCCGAAGATGACCTCCTCGGCGACACGACCACCCATCGACACCGCGAGGTTCGCGTACATCTTGTCGCGGTGATAGCTGTAGCTGTCACGCTCGGGCAGACGCATGACCATGCCCAGCGCACGACCGCGCGGGATGATGGTCGCCTTGTGGATCGGATCCGAGGCAGCCTCGTGCATCGCGACGACGGCATGGCCGGCCTCGTGATACGCGGTCATCCGCTTCTCGTCATCGGTCATGACCATGGAGCGACGCTCCGCGCCCATCATGACCTTGTCCTTGGCCTCCTCGAACTCGGCCATCGCCACCAGGCGCTTGCCCTTGCGCGCCGCATGCAGCGCCGCTTCGTTGACGAGGTTGGCGAGATCGGCACCCGAGAAGCCCGGCGTACCACGCGCAATGACGCGGGCGTCGACGTCGGGTGCCAGCGGCACCTTTTTCATGTGCACTTCGAGGATCTTGATCCGACCCTCGATATCCGGGCGGGGCACGACGACCTGGCGATCGAAGCGGCCCGGACGCAGCAGTGCGGGATCGAGTACGTCGGGACGATTGGTCGCGGCAATGATGATGATGCCTTCGTTCGCCTCGAAGCCGTCCATCTCGACCAGCAACTGGTTCAGCGTCTGCTCGCGCTCGTCATTGCCATTGCCGAGACCGGCGCCACGATGGCGACCGACCGCATCGATCTCGTCGATGAAGACGATGCACGGCGCGGACTTCTTGGCCTGCTCGAACATGTCGCGCACGCGGCTCGCGCCGACGCCGACGAACATCTCGACAAAATCAGAACCCGAGATCGTGAAGAACGGCACACCAGCCTCGCCGGCGATCGCGCGGGCGAGCAGCGTCTTGCCAGTACCGGGCGAGCCGACTAGCAATGCGCCCTTGGGGATCTTGCCGCCGAGGCGGGCGAACTTGGTCGGGTCCTTCAGGAACTCGACGATCTCCTCAAGCTCCTCACGCGCTTCATCGATGCCCGCGACGTCGGCAAACGTGACCTTGCCTTCCTTCTGCGTCAGCATCTTCGCGCGGCTCTTGCCGAAGCCCATCGCGCCCGACCCGGAATTCTTCTGCATCTGCTTCAAGACGAAGAACGCGATGCCGAGGAACAGCAGGAACGGCAGCGACTGATACAGCAGCAACGCCAGCATCGACGGCCCTTCCTCGGGCTTCGCGCTGATGGCCACGCCCTTTTCGCGCAGCTTTGGAACCAGCGTCGCGTCCTGGATCGGATAGGCCTTGAACTTCTCGCCGCTCGACAACGTACCCGAGATGATGTCGCGCGAGATGTTCACGTCCTTGACGGTGCCCTCGTCGACCTTGTCGAGGAACGCCGAATAGGCGATCGTGTTGCCGCTCGAGGTCGCGGTGCGGCCGTCGAACATGGTCACGAACAGCGCCAGCGCGACGAGAATGCCGACCCATATGAGCAGGCTCTTCATCCACGGGCTGCCATTTTCGGGGCCCTGTGGCTTGTTGCCGCGGTTGTCCCCTCGATTGTCATTGTCGTTCATGGGTGCCGGATACCTTTCGAACCTACAAGATAAGCGCGCGCAGGTTAATGGCAATGGAACAAGCCGCGACTTGGCAGCAATCAATGTGTCCGCGCGGGACGAATCTACACCGAGCGACGCGGCGGCGCGGGACGGAAGCGCCAGACACCCGCGCGGGGCGATGCGATCACCCCCGCCTGAGTCGCGCGCTTGCCCGCGATCAGCGCATCGAGCAGCCGTTCGATATTGACCGCCGAGCTCCAGTCGCCCTCGATCGTGGCGGCCGCGTCCTGCCCGCCACCGTCGCGTGCGGCCTCCGTCACCGCGTCGCGCACTACGCCGATCGCGCGCCGGACCATCCGGCGCAACAGCTCGCGCGGCACGTCGCCGACGGTCAGCCGGACCTCGCCCGCCGTGACTTTCGCACGGTCGGCCCAGAGCCATTCGACCGCAGCGCGGACATCGGCATCCGCCTCCGCCAGTGCCGCAGCCGCGCGCGCCAGATTGGGCGTGCCGAGCCATTCGTTCGCGCCGAGCAGCCGACGAAACCGCGTGCGGTCATGCCGATCGTCGTGGTTGGATGGATCGTCGAAAAACGGCACCTCGGCGCGGCGGACGATCGCGCGAAGCTCCGCCCGGCGCCAGTCGAGCAACGGCCGGATGACGGGGATGCCCGCGACCTCGGTCCGGGCGCGCACGCCTGCCAGCCCCGCCAGTCCCGACCCGCGCGCGGCGCGCATTAGGAACGTCTCGGCCTGGTCGTCGGCGTGGTGCGCGGTGAGCACGCATCCCGCACCGATCGCGCGCGCATGGTCCGCGAGCAACGCATAGCGGACGGTGCGCGCCTGCGCCTGGATGCTGGCCCCGGTGATCGGCTCGGTTGGCGCCAGCGTCGCGTGGCGAATGCCGAACGTCGCGCAATGCGCCGCCACCATCGCCGATTCGCCCGCGGCTTCGGGGCGCAGACGATGATCGACGCTGGCCACGGTGAAACCGGTCCCGAGCGATTCCTGCGCGAGCGTCAGCATCGCCATGCTGTCGGGTCCGCCCGACACCGCCAGCACGGGCGATGTCAGCCCCGCGCCAAGCCTTGCGACCTCCGCTGCAAAACGCTGGGCCTCCTCGGTGAGGACAGGATCGCTCATCCTGCCGGCCACCCCACGCCGCGATGCACGCTTACTTGCATTTGGCGGCGGCGCGTCCGGCAGCGACCTTGGCGGTCATGTCGCGTGAGAGCTTGGCGCCATAGACGTCGTTGAGCTCGTCATACACCTTGCACGCATCGGCGGACTTGTTCAGCTTGGTCAGCGACTGGCCGAGATAATAGAGGCTTTCGGACGCCCGCTCACCATCGGGCATCTTCTTATAATTGTCGTAGAACGCCATCGACGCAAGGCTCGGCTTGCCCTCGTCGAGATAGGCGCGGCCAAGCAGATTCTGTGCATAGCTCGCGCGCCGGTCCTTCGGATAGGTCGCGACCACCTTCTTCAGCTGCGTCTGTGCTTCAGAATAGTTCTTCGCCGCCCACAGCCGATAGCCGTAGAGATACTCGTCCTCGGCCGGATTGCCGGTCGACGGCTTCTCGACCGCGTTTGCTGGCCGCGCGGCGGCGTTGGTTCCCGAGGGCCGCGCCGGCGGCCCGGCGTCTTCGTCCGGACCACCCGTGCCCTCGACGGCCGATCCGGCTGCACCGGGCGCGCTGTTCGTCCGGGCGGCCTCGATCAGCTTCATCCGGTCATCAGTCGCACGCCGATACGCGTCGAACTGCTCCTGCAACTGGCGGATCTTGTACTCGGTCTGCTCGACCTGCCCGGTCATCGACGCGATCTGCTGTTCGAGCGAGGTCACGCGCTGCGCCAGATCGGCGACCGCGCTGGTGGCGGGCGTGCCGGGACCGGGACCTGCGGTCGTCTGCGGCCCCGTCACCTCGGGCTGCAGCAGCTGCCCGGCCCCGCCCGGGAACACCTTGCGCTGAACCGCGCGCATCTCGCTCTCGAGCTTGCCGACACGACCTTCGACGTTCGACTGCGCGGATGCCGCGACGGGCAGCGATGCACCGGCAAGCAGGATGCCGACGATGATGGATTTATGCATGGGCTATACCCCCCGGGGCACTGGATAAGACGAGCGATATAGCTGCAACATCATTCCTGTCGCCAGCCTTAAGGCGTTCCCGATGCATTGCCCGGCGCCCCTTCGGCAGCGGCATCGCCACCGCTCGCGGCAGGCACACCGTTGAGCCGTGCGGCAATCGCCGGGGCGCCGACGCGGACGTCCTTGATCGCGCGTTCGCCGGTTCCCAGCGGCGGCACGTTCGAGCCGTTGAGCGTGACCGTCAGCTTGTCCGGGCGCCCGACATTGATCATCGGATCCTTCGCGTCGCGCGGCACGTCGAACCGGTCGCCGGCCTTCATCGTGCCCAGATACAGCGTCTTGTTGTCGGCATCATAGACGCGCATCCACACCTCGTCGGTCGCGGCCAGCGTGACCTGCCCGGTCTCCAGCGCCGGCGCCGCGGGCGCCGCTGCGGGGGAGGCCGGCGTCGGGCTGGGCACTTCGGCGACCGTCGCCACCGATCCCGCCGCAGACCCGGACGTGGTCGCGCCGCCACGGAACAGGTCGGTCCCGTACCAGATGCCGACCAGGATCAGCACGGCCAGCGCGATGCCGAGCGCGATCACCGCCACGCCGCGCGAGGGTACGCGCGACGGATCGGACATTTCATAGGGTTCGTATTCGGGCGTGCGGCGCACGATCTTGCCGAGCTCGGCACGCACGAGATTGGCCACCCGCACCTCGTCCGCGCCGACTGCGCGGGCATAGGCCTTGGCGAACCCGACCGCATAGGTCGACGACGGCAAAGTCGCGTAATCAGACGCCTCGATCGCCTCGAGATGCCGCAGCGGCACGCGCGTCCGGCCCCCGACATCGGCGATCGTCAGCCCCTGTGCCTCGCGCGTTGCACGCAGGATATCGCCTGCCCGTTCGGGCGAGGCGGGCGGAGGGATCTGCCCGGTTGCGACGTCGTCCATTCTTGTCTCCGATTATGGGCTGTAGCGCGCGCCCATCAAGGCGGGTCATGTTCCAGAGCCAATAACCCATGTCAACGCGAAGGCCCTAGCGAAACCCGCGCGTCAGGCGAGCTCGACGCCGTTTTCCGTCGCCCAGTCGGTCAGCACGGCACGCATGTCGCGCGGTGGATCGGCGAGCAGGGCCGTCATCTTCGCGGTAATCGCCGCCAGATCGAGCGAGCGCGCCATCGCCTTGATTGGCCCGACCGCCGCCGGGGTGATCGACAGCCGGTCGATCCCGATCCCCGCCAGCGCCATCGCCTCGAGCGGCCGCCCGCCCATCTCGCCGCACACGCCGAGATCGACACCGGCGGCACGCGCGGGCTCGACGAGCCGGGCAAGGAACCGCAGGATCGACGGGCTCAGCCAGTCATAGCGCTCGGCGAGCTTGGGATTGGCGCGGTCGGCGGCAAACAGGAACTGTGTCAGGTCGTTGGTGCCGACCGACAGGAACTGGATCTTGGGCAGCAGGATGTCGAGCATCTCGGCAAGCGCTGGCACCTCGAGCATCGCGCCGTAGCGGATCGTCGTCGGCAGCTTGCGCCCGCGCCCCGCCAGCCAGCTTCGCTGCGCCTCGAACAGCGCCTTGGCCTCGTCGAATTCCCAGGGTTCGCTGACCATCGGGAACATCACGTTAAGCGTGCGCCCCGCCGCCGCCTCCAATAGCGCGCGCGCCTGCACCTTCATCAGCCCGTCGCGCTCGAGCCCCAGCCGCAGCGCGCGCCAGCCCATCGCCGGATTTTCCTCATCCGCGGCGGCCTTGTTGAGATAGGGCAGCGCCTTGTCGCCGCCGATATCGACGGTACGGAAGATCACCGGCCGATCGCCCGCCACCTCCAGTACCTCGCGGTACAGCCGCTGCTGGCGCTCGCGCTGCGGCAGCGTCGCGGATACGAGAAACTGGAATTCGGTCCTGAACAGGCCGATCCCGTCCGCGCCGGTGATGTCGAGCGCGGCCGCATCGTCGCGCAGCCCGGCATTGACCATCAGCGTCAGCCGGTGGCCATCCTTCGTGATCGGCGGCACGTCGCGCAGCGCCGCAAACGCCGCCCTGCGCTTCTGCCGCAGCGCAAGCCGTGCCTCGAACGCCTCCTCCATCGCCGCGGAGGGCCGCGCGAACACATTGGCGTCGGCACTGTCGAGCAGCAGCAGGTCGCCCTCGGCGATCAGCCGCCGGACGTCGCGGACACGGCCGAGCACCGGCACGCCCATCGCCCGCGCGACGATCGTGACATGCGCGGTGAGCGACCCTTCCTCAAGGATTACCCCCTTCAACCGGCGCTTGTCATATTCGAGCAATTCGGCCGGCCCCAGATTACGCGCGATCAGGATCGTGTCCTGCCTGAGCCCCATCTGCGCCGCGGTACCCATCTGGCCCGACACGATCCGCAGCAGGCGGTTCGCCAGATCCTCCAGATCGTGCATCCGGTCGGCGAGCAGCGGATCGTCGATCTGCCGCATCCGCTGGCGGGTGCGCTGCTGGACGCGCTCGATCGCCGCCTCGGCGGTCAGCCCGGAATCGATCGCCTCGTTGATCCGCCGTGCCCAGCCCTCGTCATAGGCGAACATCTTGTAGGTCTCGAGAACCTCCTCATGCTCGCCGCCGACGCCGAACTCGGCCTCGCGCGTCATCCGCTCGATGCCTTCGCGCATCTTGTCGAACGCGGCATAGACCCGGTGCCGCTCGGCATCGGTGTCCTCGGCGACCGTATGCTCGATATGGATGCGCGGCTGGTGGAACACGGCAAAGCCCGCGCCCATCCCGTCGACCAGCTTCTGCCCCGGGATCCGCATCGCCGCGGTCGATTGCGGGCGATCCGACCCGCCGCCCGCAGTGTCGATCAGCCCGGCATTGGCGATCAGCTCGCTCAGCACCATCGCGACGGTCTGCAGCGCCTCGATCTCGACGTCCTGATATTTCCGCATTTCGGCATGCTGCACCGCAAGAACGCCGACTGCGCGTTCGCGCCGGATGATCGGTACCCCGGCAAAGCTGTGATAGCGCTCCTCGCCGGTCTCGGGCTTGTAGGCGAAATCGGGATGGCTCGCCGCCTCGTCGAGATTGAGCACCTCGACCTGCTGCGCGATCGTGCCGACCAGCCCCTCGCCCAGCGCCAGCTTGGTGACATGCACCGCCTCCTGTGCAAGGCCGCGCGTCGCGAACAGCTCGAGCACGCCCTCGCGCAGGAGGTAGATCGAACAGACCTCGCTATCGATCGCCGCGGCGATGATGCCGACGACCGAATTGAGCTTGGCTTGCGCGGTCGTGCGCGCGGCCATCACGTCGTGAAGGCTGGTGAGGATCTCGCGGGCGGAGGCGGCGGCCGAAACGGGCATGGGGAGGAGCTACCAGATCAAGCGCTTGGGTGCCACGCAACAAAAGTATTCTTCTGCGCAAGCCCGGTCTATCGTCATTGCTGCGTGCCCTGCCTCAAACGTCGAACAACCCGTCCTGGCTCCCGACCGGCGGATTGAGGCCCAGATGCTTCCACCCGCCCGCATTCATGCACCGCCCGCGCGCGGTCCGCGCGACGAGGCCGAGCTGGATCAGATAGGGCTCGATCACCTCTTCGATGGTGTCGCGCGGTTCGCTGAGGCCCGCTGCCAGCGTCTCGACCCCGACCGGCCCGCCGCGATAGATGTCGGCGATCATCATCAGATAGCGCCGGTCCATCGCATCGAGCCCCAGCGCATCGACCTCGAGCCGGTTGAGCGCGGCGTCGGCGGTGCGCGCATCGACGATCTCGGCGCCCGCGACATCGGCAAAGTCGCGAACCCGGCGGAGCAGCCGCCCAGCGATGCGCGGCGTGCCGCGTGCGCGCCGCGCCACCTCCATCGCCCCGTCCTTCGAAATCGCGAGGCCCAGCAGCCCGGCCGCGCGTGTCACCACCCGCTCGAGCTCGTCGACGGTATAGAATTGCAGCCGCACCGGAATGCCGAAGCGATCGCGCAGCGGCGTCGTCAGCAGCCCCTGCCGCGTCGTCGCGCCGACCAAAGTAAAGCGCGGCAGGTCGATCCGCACGCTGCGTGCCGAGGGTCCCTCGCCGATCATCAGATCGAGCGCGCGGTCCTCCATCGCCGGATACAGCACCTCCTCGACCGCGGGCTGCAACCGGTGGATCTCGTCGATGAACAGCACGTCGCCATCCTCGAGATTGGTCAGCAGCGCGGCGAGGTCGCCCGACTTGGCGATCACCGGGCCCGAAGTGGCGCGGAACCCCACCCCCATCTCTCGCGCGACGATCTGCGCGAGCGTGGTCTTGCCGAGTCCCGGCGGCCCGAAGAACAGCACATGGTCGAGCGCATCGCCGCGCGCCTTGGCCGCCTGGATGAAGATCCGCAGATTCTCGCGCGCGGCCTTCTGCCCGACGAATTCGTCGAGATTCTTGGGGCGCAGCGCCGCATCCACGTCCTCGGGGCGGCGGGCTGGCGTGAGCAGGCGTTCGGCATCGGTCATCAAGCCCGTTCCCTACCCGTTCACGCCCGCCCCTGTCACCCCGTCGCGCGCGTCCCGCCCGACCGGCCTACCAGATTCACGGGATCAGCCGGTCCGCGCGGAGCTGCGCGAACAGGTCGAAGAACGCATCGTCGGTCGGCTGGTAGCGCGTAAAGCCCATCCGCCGGCTCTTGCCCATGTCGGTAACGACCTCGATCGGCCGACCAAGATCGGCGTCGGTGTGCCACGGCGAGGCGAGGCGCGTGAGGTCGGCCTCGACCAGCCCCTCGCGCTCGGCGATCCGCTGCCACACGACCGCGTCATCGGCCATCTGCTCCTCGAGTGGGACGATCGTGCCGTCGAACGGCGCCGCCTCGATCCCGAACCATTCGGCGATCCGCGACCACATCCAGCTCCAGCGGAACACGTCGCCATTGACGATGTTAAAGTCCTGGTTCGCCGCCTCGGGCGTCGTCGTCGCCCAGACGAGCTGCGCCGCGAGCTGCCGCGCGTCGGTCATGTCGGTCAGCCCGTTCCACTGCGCCGCCGATCCCGGAAAGCGGAATGGCCGCCCGGTCTCGCGGCACAGGGTCGCATAGGCCGCCAGCGTCGTCCCCATGTTCATCGCATTGCCGACCGCCTTGCCGATCACCGTATGCGGACGGTGCACGCTCCAGCTGAAGCCGTCGCGCTCGGCCGCCGCGAACACTTCGTCCTCCTGCGCATAATAGAAATTCTCGACCTCGAGCCGGCCCTGTTCCTCGCGGAACGGCGTCTGCGGCAGCACGCCCTTACCATACGCCTCGAACGGCCCGAGATAATGCTTCAGGCCCGTCACCAGCGCGACATGCCGCACCGACTTCGCGGGACGCAGGCCGTCGAGCAGGTTGCGGACCATCGCGCCGTTGACGCGGATATTCTCCGCCTCGGTCGCCTGGCGCGACCAGGTCGAGATGAACACCGCGTCGGGCGCAAGATCCTTCAGCGCGGCGGCGGTGCCTGCCGCGTCGGTCAGGTCGGCAGCGACCGGGTGCACGCCGGGCTGGTCGGACGGGCGCCGCGCGAGGCCATGGACCGTCCATCCCTGTTCGATCAGCAGCGCCGCCGTCGCGCTGCCGACAATACCGCTCGTGCCAACCACCAATGCCGTCCGGGCCATCGTCATTCTCCGTTTCACTTGAACGCAGTAGCTAGGCATCGCCCGCGACGCGTTCTAGACGGCACCATTCGGGGCCCCGGGCACCTTTCGGGACCCAGCGACGTTCAGGGACCCAGCATGACAACCACGCCCCCCGATCACGATCCCGCCCCCGTGACCGACGACTGGCGCGAGGACTGCGCGCCGCGCCGCGTCCTCGACCTGTTCGCGACCAAATGGACCAGCATGGTGCTCCACACGCTCGACGCGCGGCACGAGGGCGGCGCGCGCACCGGCGTCCTCCACCGCAGCTTGCCCGGCATCTCGAAGAAGATGCTGACGCAGACGCTGCGCGACATGGAAGGCAGCGGGCTGATCCTGCGCGATGTGCTCGCGACGATGCCGCCCGCGGTCGAATATAGTCTGACGCCGCTCGGCAGGCGGTTCGTCGAGCCGGTCAATCTGCTCTACGACTGGGGCCGCACCAATGCCGATGCGCTCGACGCGTTCGGCCCCGGCCCCGCGCCCCGCCGGTCCGCGAAACGGCCGAAGACCGACTGAGACTAGGGCTTCGACGCCTTGCGCAGCGCCAGCCGGACGAGCGCGTCGAGCGTCGCGCCCGGCCCCAGTTCCTCGTCCGCCGCCGCCACCGCGACGCTCGCCTCGGCAGGCCGGAACCCCAGGTTGAGCATCGCCGACACCGCATCCGCCGACGCCCCTGGCGCCGCATTGACCACCGCGGGCCCGAGCCCGAGCGCGATCCCGCCGACCTTGTCCTTCAATTCCATGACGATGCGCTGGGCGAGCTTCGGCCCGACGCCGTTCGCGCGCGCGACCATCGCCTTGTCGCCGCTGGCGATCGCGCGCGACAGGTCGACGGGTTCGAGCGCGGACAAGATCGCGAGCGCAACCCGCGCGCCGACGCCCTGCACCGCGGTCAGCAACCGGAACCAGTCGCGCTCGTCCGCGCTCGAAAACCCGACGAGCCGCTGGAAATCCTCGCCGACCAGCAATTCGGTGAAGACGGTGCAGGCCTCGCCGATCGGCCCGAGGGCCGACAGCGTACGCGCCGATGCGCCGACCAGATAGCCGACGCCGCCGACATCGATCACCGCATGGTCGATCCCGGTCGAATCGAGCCGGCCCTTCAGATGGACGATCATGCGCCTACTCCCGTGCGTCGCGACAGCGCCGCCGCGCTTGCGACATGATGCGCGTGCGTGATCGCCACCGCCAGCGCGTCGGCGGCATCGGGGCCGGCAAGCTTCGCACCGGGCAGCAAGACCGCCATCATCGCCTGGATCTGTTTCTTGTCCGCGCCGCCGGTGCCGACGACGCCTTTCTTAACGGTCGAGGGGTGATATTCGCCGATGTGCAGCCCCGCCCCCGCCGCTGCGAGCAGCACCACCCCGCGCGCCTGCCCCAGCTTCAGCGTCGACTGCGCATTGGTGTTGCCGAGCACTTCCTCGACCGCAGCGCCATCCGGCCGCTCGGCGCGGATCACGTCAAGCAATGCGGAGTAGAGCGCCGTCAGCCGCCGCGGCAACGCCATCGAGGGATCAGTCCTGATCTGGCCATTGGCGATATGGCTCAGCCGGTTACCGTCCGCACGGATGACACCCCAGCCCGTGGTGCCTAGGCCGGGGTCGAGTCCTAGAATAATCATAGGTAAGAAGGTGAATTCACGCGGAGACGCGGAGACGCGGAGGGGGTGCGCATTTTACGGCCGTCGCGCGTCAGCGCGACCTTCACGCCGTCGGGCTGACCGATCGGCGATAGGCCGCTGACGCGGAAGACGAACCCGCGCAGGGCATCTCTCCGCGCCTCCGCGTCTCCGCGTGAAAACACCTTCTTCATCTCAACCCCAACGAATCAACCCAGCGTCTCCATGATCTCGTCCGAGATCTCGTAATTGCCCCACACCGTCTGCACGTCGTCGTCATCGTCGAGCGCGTCGATCAGCTTGAACAACGTCGCCGCATCGTCCGCGTCGACCGCGACCATGGTCTGCGGCCGCCAAGCGAGCTTCGCGCCCTCGGCCTCGCCGAGCTTCGCCTCGAGCGCCTTGGCGACTTCGTGCAGATCGCCCTGCGCGGTCCAGACCTCGTGCCCGTCCTCGCTCGACGTGACGTCCTCGGCGCCCGCCTCAAGTGCGGCCTCGAACACCGTGTCGGCATCGCCCGCGCTGGCGGGATAGGAGATCAGCCCGACGCGGTCGAACGCATGGCTGACCGAACCGCCGGCGCCCAGGTTGCCGCCATTCTTGCCGACCGCGACGCGCACGTTGGTTGCGGTACGGTTGCGGTTGTCGGTCAACGCCTCGATGATCAGCGACACGCCGCCCGGGCCGAAGCCCTCATAGCGGATCTCTTCGTAATTCTCGGCATCGCCGCGGCTCGCCTTGTCGATCGAGCGCTGGATGTTCTCCTTGGGAAGCGACGCCGCCTTGGCCGCATTCACCGCCGCGCGCAGGCGCGGGTTCATGTCGACATCGGGCAGGCCCATCTTGGCCGCAACCGTGATTTCCCGGCTGAGCTTGCTGAACGCCGACGAGCGCTTCTTGTCCTGCGCACCCTTGCGATGCATGATGTTCTTATATTTGGAATGGCCTGCCATCTGTGCCTCTATAGCTGATGCGCCGCTCTTAGGCTCCGGCACCCGATTTCGCCAGAGCATCGATTTTTCCCTCAATCGCGTCGAGCCGCGCGAGCACCAGATGGTCGATCTTGTGATGCACGCGCAAAATGTCGAGCTCGGCGCGCAGATTGGTCTCGTAATCGAGGCTCGCGGCGAGCCGGTCCTTCGCCGATTGCCGGTTCTGGCTCATCATGATGATCGGCGCCTGGATCGCCGCGACCGTCGACAGCAGCAGGTTGAGGAAGATGTAGGGATAGGGATCGAACGCCGCGTTGAAATGCGTGAGGATGTCCGAATTGAGGATCATCCAGCCGAGCAGCACCGCCGTGAACGCGATGATGAACCCCCACGACCCACCGACCGCCGCAACCCGGTCCGAGAGCCGCTCGCCGAACGTCGCGCGTTCATCGGCGAGGTCGGCGGCATCGCGGCTGACCGTGGTCCCCGCCTCGATCCCCGCGAGCACGCGGCGCTGCTCGTCGTTGAGCTCGCCGGGGGGCTTGCCGAGCAGGCGGTGCGAGAGATCGTCGAGCGGAGAGGATGTAGCCATGGCGAAAGGCGTAACCGCGATTGCGGATTAAGCCAGCGCGCAAAACCGCGCTTGCGACGAGACCCGCGAAAGACTCCTTGCCCCGATGCGCCCGCACCTGCCAAACGCGCGGCATGACGGTTAGCGTGAATATGGGCACCGACGGCAATGGTACGGCCGTCGGCGTCGACCTGGAGGAACTTCTCGCCACGCGCCTGCTGGTGCAGGGCAATTCGGGATCGGGAAAATCGCATCTGCTGCGCCGCCTGCTCGAACGGTCGGCGGGGCATGTCCAGCAGATCGTGATCGATCCGGAGGGCGATTTCGTGACGCTCGCGGGCCCGCACGGCCATGTCGTGATCGAGGCGGGCGATTATAGCGAACGCGAGATCGCGCGCATCGCCACCCGCCTGCGCGAACACCGGACGTCCGCGGTGCTCAGCCTCGAGGGACTCGAGGTCGAAGGGCAGATGCGCTGTGCCGCATCGTTCCTCTCCGCGCTGTTCGATGCGCCGCGCGAGCATTGGTATCCGGTGCTCGTGGTCGTCGACGAGGCGCAGATGTTCGCGCCCGTCACCGGCGGCGAAGTGTCCGAAGAGGTCCGCCGCGCCTCGCTCGCGGCGATGACCAACCTGATGTGCCGCGGCCGCAAGCGTGGTCTCGCCGGCGTGATCGCGACTCAGCGTCTGGCGAAGCTCGCGAAGAACGTCGCGGCGGAGGCGTCGAACTTCCTGATGGGCCGCACCTTCCTCGACATCGACATGGCACGCGCCGCCGATCTACTCGGCATGGAGCGGCGTCAGGCGGAGGCGATCCGCGACCTCCAGCGCGGCACCTTCATGGCGCTCGGCCCCGCGGTCTCGCGCCGCCCCATCACCGTGAAGATCGGCGACGTCGCGACCTCGGCACGCAGCGGCAGCCCAAAGCTGACCCCGCTCCCCAGCGCCGCGCCGATGGACCTGCAGGACCTGCTGTCCGAGCCCGTGGTCGACGCCCCCGAACTCGGCCTGCTCTTCGATTCGCGGCCGCGGCGCGTTCCGGCCGAGGAACTGCTCGACGGTATCGCCCGCCCACCCGAGCCGCGCACCGCCGCGCCCCCGCCGCCCGAGAAGACCGATGACGAGGTCGAGGCGGTCTATGCCGACGTGTTCCGCGCGATCGTCGAGGATCCCGAATCGACGCTGCGCCCGCCCTCGGTGCTGTTCCAGGATTTCCAGGTGCGATGCCGGATGGGCGGCCTCGCCAAGCCCCCGCTCGATCTGCCGGGCTTCGTCCGCCGGCTGAGCTGCGCACGCGCCGGCATCTTCGACATGACCGACGAGGCGTGGACCGCCGCGCTCGACGTCGCGAGCGGGCTGCCCGACGACATGCTCGGCGCCTTCCTGCTGGTCGCCCGCGCCGCGCGTGAGGGCGAACCCTGCCCCTCAGACGCGCGCATCGCCGCGACCTACGGCACCAGCTCGCTCGGCCGGGTGAAGCGCCTGATCGGCTATATCGAAAGCCGCAACCTGATCGTCTGCCGCACAGACCTGGCGGGCAAGCGCTCGATCACGATCCCGGGACTCGGCTGGACGACGCTGCCGGCAGAGGCGGCTTAACTAGAACGCGAAAGCGAAGACCAGTCCGGCGACCACGCCAATCTGCACGATCGCGATCATCTGCAGCCGGCCGACGAACGGCTGCTTGCGGGTCTTGTGGCGAAATCGGCGGCGTGCCCAGAAGGCGCCGGGGCTGCCACCGAGCGCTGCGAACCAGAGCAAACGGGATTCGGGGATGCGCCATGCGCCACCCAGCGATCGGCGCTTGTCCAGCGCGAACGCGGCGACCGTGACCGCGTTGATCACCAGAAACAGAAATGACGCCGCAGCGATCGGGACAGGCATGGCTCACCGGTACCGCGTCGACGTTGACGCGGCGTCCACCCCGGCGTCGATGACGCATCGCGAGGGAGACACCGCGCAGAGACCGATCGTCAGATCATCCCCAGTGCCTGGAGATACACCTCGAGGATCGCCTCCTCCTCCTGATATTCTTCCTTCTTCTTCTTGCGGATCGACAGGATCTTGCGGATCGCCTTGGGGTCGTAGCCACGGCCCTTGGCCTCGGCCATCACGTCCTTGATGTCGTCCGCGATACCCTTCTTCTCTTCTTCGAGACGCTCGGCGCGCTCGATCAGCAGGCGCAGTTCGTCCGCTGCGACCGCGCCGCCGCCCATGCCGTGTTGGCGTTCGTCCGTCATGATACTCGTCCCCATTCGCTCGAAACACAGACCCGCATGCGGCGACCGGGGCCCCGAGGACCACCGATGAATCGCGCCGCTGCAAGTGCGGCGCCGCGTCTAGGCGGTAACCGTTCGCGGCTCAAGCGACCCCGGGTCAGACGACCGCATTCTTGGCGACGCTGGCCTTCATCCGCTCGAGCTGCTCGGGCGTGGCGTCGCCCTGGTGCTGCGCCTTCCACTGCGAATAGGGCATGCCGTACACTGCCTCGCGCGCCGCATCCTTGTCGAGACCACCGGCCTCCTCGACCCAGTCGGACAGGCAGTTGCGGCAGAATCCCGCCAAACCCATCAGGTCGATATTCTGCGCATCGTCGCGGTGGCGCAGGTGGCGGATCAGCCGGCGAAAGGCCTGCGCCGCTACGGCATCGTCGAGTGTGTCCAGCGTGTCGCTATCGTGGTTCATTCGTATGCTCCGTAGTTGATCCCACCGAGATAGGGTTTAAGGCCCGTGGCGGCAAAGACCTCCCCCAGGAAACGCAACGCATGACCATGGCCATCGCACCCCGCTCGCGCAAAGTCCGCATCCTCGCGACGCTAGGCCCTGCCAGCAGCACGCCCGAGATGATCGCGACGCTGTTCCGCACCGGCGCCGACGCGTTCCGCATCAACATGAGTCACGGCGACCAGCAGTCGAAGATCGCGGTGATCCAGGCGATTCGCGCGCTGGAGAAGCAATATCGTCGCCCCTCGACGATCCTCGCCGATCTCCAGGGGCCCAAGCTGCGCGTCGGCAAGTTCGACGGCGGCCGCACCGTGCTCGAAACCGGCTCGACCTTCGTGCTCGACCGCGACACGACGCCGGGCGATGCGACCCGCGTCGAGCTGCCGCATGACGAGATCTTCGCCGCGATCGAGCCGGGCGCGCGCCTGCTGCTCGACGACGGCAAGCTGGTGCTGCGCGTCGTCTCGCACAGCCCGCGCGAGATCACGACCAGGGTCGAGGTCGGCGGCGCGCTGTCGAACAACAAGGGGCTGAACGTTCCCGACGTCGTCCTGCCGATGGCCGCGCTGACCGAGAAGGATCGCAGCGATCTCGACTTCGCGGTCGACCAGGGCGTCGACTGGATCGCGCTGTCGTTCGTCCAGCGTCCCGAGGATCTGTGGGAAGCGCGCAAGCTGATCGGCGGCAAGGCCGCGCTGCTCGCCAAGATCGAGAAGCCCGCCGCGATCGAGCGGCTCGAGGAGATCGTCGAGGCGTGCGACGGCGTGATGGTCGCGCGCGGCGATCTCGGTGTCGAAATGCCCCCGCAGGCGGTGCCGCCGCTGCAGAAGCGTATCGTCGAGGTGTCGCGCCGCATGGGCCGCCCGGTGGTGGTCGCAACGCAGATGCTCGAATCGATGATCACCTCGCCCTCGCCGACGCGCGCCGAGGTCTCGGACGTCGCGACCGCAGTCTATGACGGTGCCGATGCGATCATGCTCTCGGCGGAAAGCGCCGCGGGCGCGTGGCCGGTCGAATCGGTCGCGATGATGGACGCGATCGGCGTGTCGGTCGAGGCCGATCCTGAGCATGGCGACCGCATGCACTTCACCGTGATGAAGCCCGATCCGACGACGGCCGACGCGCTGGCCGAGGCGGCGAAGAACATCGCCGCGACCGTATCCGCGGTCGCGATCATCTGCTTCACCACCTCGGGCTCGACCGCACGGCGGATCGCGCGCGAGCGGCCTTCGGTGCCGCTGCTGGTGCTGACGCCGAGCCAGGACACCGCGCGCCGTCTCGGCCTGTTGTGGGGCACGCATGCAGTTCACACCCGCGACGTCGAGTCGTTCGAGGATATGGTCGCCAAGTCGAAGCGCATGGCGCTGCGCCACGGCATGGCGAAGGCGGGCGACCGCGTGATCGTGCTCGCGGGCGTGCCGTTCCGGACGCCGGGCTCGACCAACGTGCTGCATGTCGTCCGGATCGTCGGCGACGAGCTGAAGGGCCACCACTCGCAGGTCTGAGGCGGCTCCCCCCTAGCGCTCCTCGGCCAAATCCGCGATGGCTGGTACAAGGACCGGACGGGGGAGCAACCGCATGACGTTACGCGAAAAGATCGGCTGGGGTGCGATGAGCCTGCTCGGGGCGTGCGCGCTCGCGGTGGTCGCGTTCCAGCGTGGCGAGCATGTCAACGCGCTGTGGATTGTCGCCGCGTCGGTCTCGGTCAACCTGATCGCCTATCGCTTCTACGCCCGCTATATCGCGCGCAACGTCATGCAGCTCGATGCGACGCGGCCGACCCCCGCAATCCGCCGCGCGGACGGGCTCGATTATGTCGCGACCGACCGCAACGTCCTGTTCGGTCACCATTTCGCCGCGATCGCCGGCGCCGGACCGCTGGTCGGGCCGGTGCTCGCCGCGCAGATGGGCTATCTCCCCGGCACGCTCTGGATCCTCGCCGGCGTCGTGCTGGCGGGCGCGGTGCAGGACTTCATGATCCTGTTCATCTCGATGCGCCGCGACGGCCGCTCGCTCGGCGAGCTGATCCGCATGGAAATGGGTGCGGTGGCCGGGACGATCGCGCTGATCGGTGCCTTTGCGATCATGGTCATCATCCTCGCGGTGCTCGCGCTGATCGTCGTGCGCGCGCTCGCGGGCAGCCCCTGGGGGCTGTTCACCGTCGCGGCGACGATCCCGCTCGCCTTCGCGATGGGGATCTACACGCGCTGGATCCGTCCGGGGCGCATCGGCGAGGTCTCGATCCTCGGCGTCATCGGCCTGCTGCTCGCGATCGTCTATGGCGGCCAGGTCGCCGAGTCCGCCTTCTGGGGCCCGGTCTTCACGCTGACCCCGGTACAGCTGTGCATCCTGATGGTCGGCTATGGCGCGGTCGCGTCGGTTCTGCCGGTCTGGCTGCTGCTCGCGCCGCGTGACTATCTGTCGACCTTTCTCAAGATCGGCGCGATCGTCGCGCTGGCGATCGGGATCGCGGTCGTCGCGCCGCCGCTGCGCATGCCCGCGCTCACCAAGTTCATCGACGGCAGCGGTCCGGTCTGGTCGGGCGGGCTGTTCCCGTTCCTGTTCATCACCATCGCCTGCGGTGCAGTCTCTGGCTTCCACGCGCTCATCGCCAGCGGCACCACGCCCAAGCTGATCGCCAGCGAGGGCGACGCCCCCTTTATCGGCTATGGCGCGATGCTGATGGAGAGCTTCGTCGCGATCATGGCGCTGGTTGGTGCGACGATCCTCGATCCCGGCATCTATTTCGCGATGAACAGCCCCGCCGCGGTGCTCGGCACCGACGCGGCGTCGGCGGCCGCCGCGGTCACCAATATGGGCTTCGCGATCACCCCAGAGGCGCTGGCGCAGGCCGCGCGCGACGTCGGCGAGACGACCATCATCAGCCGCACCGGCGGCGCGCCGACGCTGGCGGTCGCGATGGCGGAGATCTTCAGCAACCTGATCGGTGGTCAGGCGATGAAGGCGTTCTGGTACCACTTCGCGATCCTGTTCGAGGCGCTGTTCATCCTGACCGCGGTCGATGCCGGCACCCGCGCCGGGCGCTTCATGCTGCAGGACCTGATCGGGCTGGTGGTACCGTCGTTCCGCAATGCCTCGGCGATCGGCCCGGGCATCGTCGCGACCGCGCTGTGCGTGACCGCCTGGGGCTTCTTCCTCTACCAGGGCGTCACCGATCCGCTCGGCGGCGTGAACACCTTGTGGCCGCTGTTCGGCATCTCGAACCAGATGCTCGCCGCGGTCGCGCTGATCCTCGCCACGGTCGTGCTGTTCCGGATGAAGCGCCAGCGTTATGCCTGGGTGACGATCCTGCCCGCCGCATGGCTGTGCCTGTGCACGATCACCGCGGGGCTGCTGAAGCTGTTCTCGAGCGATCCGAAGGTCGGCTTCCTCGCGCATGCGTCCAAGTTTGCAGAGGCAGCGGCGCGCGGCGAGATCCTCGCGCCCGCCAAGACGATGGCGGAGATGCAGCGGATCACTTTCAACGACCGGATCGACGCGGCGCTGATCGCGCTGTTCCTCGGCGTCGTCGTGTCGATTCTCGCCTTCGGCATCCGCAGCTGCCGCGCCGCGCTGAAGGTCGATCGCCCGACCGTGACCGAGGTTCCGCCCATGCTGGTCCCGGCCGAATGACGCCGCGCATCCGCCACCTGCTCGCTCGCGCGCGTGAGACCGCGCTCATGATGGTCGGCCAGCCCTCCTACGCCGCCTATCTGCAGCACATGGCCGAGCATCACCCCGGCCATGCGGCGATGGATCCCGCGGCGTTCTTCCGTGACCGCGAACAGGCGCGCTACGGCGGCAAGGGCGGTGGCCGATGCTGCTGAACGACCCGCCACGCTCGATCGTCGCCGCGCTGCGCAGCGAGACCGGCGGCGATCACGACCGCGTCGACACAGCCTATGGCAACTTCGACCTCGCCGCGCCCGACAGCTATCGCGCGTTCCTCCACGCGCACGCGCGCGCGCTTCCCGCAGCGGAGGATGCACTGGCAGCCGTCCCGGGCCTGCCCCACTTCCGCCCCCGCACGCCCCTCCTCGCCGCCGACCTCGCGGCGCTGGGCGAGACGATGCCTCTACCCCTGCCCTTCACGCTGCCCGCGGGCGACGCGGCGGCTTGGGGCGCGCTCTATGTCGTGGAGGGATCACGGCTCGGCGGCATCATGCTCGCGCGTACCGTGCCCGACGGGCTGCCGACCGCCTATCTCGGTGCGCGCCATCTGTCGGGCGAATGGCGCGAGCTGCTCGGTACACTCGACCGCGCCGCGACACTCGCTGGAACAGACACGTGGATCGACGAGGCGATCACCGGCGCGCGCGCGACCTTCGACCTGTACCGCCGCGCCGCCGTCGCGCGCTGAGCCTCAATCCTCGATCGGGGCGGTCATGATCACGCGTAGCCCGGGCATGTTGTCATGCTGCGCGATCGATCCCGACAGTCGTCCGACCACCGCGTTCATCATCCGGCTGCCGAACCCGACGCGCGTGCTGGTCTGGCCCACTCCGTTGTCCGCGACGATCAGTCGGATCTGGTTGCGATATTGCTCGAGCGCGATCAGGATCGGCCCCGGCTGTCCGCCATAGGCATATTTGCTCGCATTGATGACGAGCTCGGTCAGGATAAGCCCGACATTGACCGCGCGATCAGTCGGCATCAGCACCGGCGCTAGGTCGAGCCGCATCTGCGCGCCCCACTCCTGCCCCAGCGTCCCCTTCATGTCGCCCGCCAGTTCCTCAAGATAGCGCGCGAGGTCGACCGACTGGACCTGGTCGTCGCGGTAGAGCCGCCGGTGCACCAGCGCGACCGCTGACAGCCGTGCCTGCGCCTCGGCGAGATGTGCTGTGACGTTGGCGTCGCCCGCCGCCTTGGCCTGCAGCGCGAGAAACGCGGAGACCATCTGCAGGCTGTTCTGCACACGGTGGTTGACCTCCTTCATCAGGACGTCCTTCTGCTCGATCAGCAGATCCTTTTCGGCCAGCGTCCGCTGCAACTCGCGGTTGAGCGCGCGCATCCGGTTGCTCGCATAGCTGTCGTGGAACATCCGGCGCAGGCGATAGCCGGCCTCGATCTCCTCGAGCGACCAACGCCGCGATTCGCCACGTACCTCTTCGGTCCATGATGCGAACGACGTGCGCGGCGTCAGCTGCTCGGCGGGATCGCCCGACGTCGCCTTGTGCGGATTGCCCGCCCATTCAATCTCCGTGATCCGCTCCGCACGAAACCACAACAGCACCGCGCCCTCGTCGATCAGCGGCATCGCGAGCAGCCCGCTCGCCTTCGACCGATAGCGTTCCGCAGGCGGGTAGAGCGTCGACAGCGCATGCGTTGCAACGATGTCGCCTGTCCCGCGGCTGCGGATCCACTCGACCAGGTCCAGTACGTCTCTGTCGTCCGGACACTGGCCGTCGCGCTGCACCGCGCCGTGCTGGACGAGCGCGAAGCCGTCGCTCGCCAGCATCCGGCGCAGGTCGTCGCCGACCGCCGCCGCGGTCCGCTGCGCGCTGCCCTCGGTGGCCATCTTGAGCACGACGACGTCTTCCACCGACCGCAGCCGCAGGCGTTCGCGGTATCCCTCGGCCTCCTCCTTCGCGCGGATCTGTCGGGCGAGGCTGCTCGCCAGCGTGCTCGCGGTCGCGCGGATATCGGGCGCCAGCGTCCGCGGCGTCATGCTGTGGCAGGCGATCATCCCCCACAACAGCCCGTCCTTGACGATCGAGATCGACGCGGACGCCGCGACGCCCATATTGGTCATGTAGCGCAGATGGATCGGCGACACGCTGCGCAGCGCGACGTCGCTCAGGTCGAGCGTCTCGAACCCTGCGGGGCGCAGGATCGCAGGCGTATAGACCGCATGCGGGATCGCGCGCGTCCGGTTGCGGACATACAGCGCGCGCGCCTGTTTCGGGATGTCGGTCGCAGGAAAATGATGGTTAAGGAAGCTGTGCAGCGCGGGATCGCGATCCTCCGCCATCACGCGTCCGGATTCATCGTCGAGAAAGCGATAAACCATGACCCGGTCGAACCCGGTCAACGTCCGGAACGCGACCGCCGCCTGTTCGCACAGCGCCTGGAGACTGCCCGACCGCTCGAACGCGGTCGCCATCGAATCGAGCCAGCCGAGCACGGTCGCGGCGCTCGACGGCGCCGTCGTGGCGGGCTCGAGCTCGACGAGGACGTGTTCCTCGCTCGCATGCAGGACCATGTGGAACTGCTCGCTGGTACCCGCGACCAGCGTGCCGACGGCAGCGCCGATCATGCTGCCGCGCCCCGATCGCTCCGCCAGCAGCACGGCAACGTCCTGGCCGATCAGCGTCGCGAGGTCTGCGCCCAGCCAGTCGGGGGTCAGCCGCGTCTCGATATCGCCCGCGCCCGCAACGACGCGCAGGCTCGCCGCATCGGCGACGAGCAACAGCCCGTGCGGCTGGATCGCGCCGGGAATGTGTATGGGCTCCCGATCGCAGGCCGTAAGGTCCAACGCGGTATCAGTCACAGATGCTGGGCCTTTCCGTCAAGCCGCGACCATGTCGTTTCGCGCGTGGAAAAGCAAATAAGCCAAGGCAGTTACGCCACCGGCACCATCGCCTCCACGGGCGCATCCGCCCGGTCTGCATAGCGGCGCGCGATAACCGCACAGGCGATCAGCTGGATCTGGTGGAACAGCATCAGCGGCAACAGGATCACGCCGACCTGCGCCGCGGGGAACAGCACGCCGGCCATCGGCACCCCCGACGCCAGGCTCTTCTTCGACCCACAGAACAGCAACACGATCGCATCCTCGCGCGGCAGCCGCATCAGCCGCGCGATGGTCAGCGTCAGCGCCAGCACGATGGCCAGCAGGGCACAGGAGAGCAGCCCGATCAGGAGCAGGTCGCCGAGCGACACCCGGCTCCACAGCCCCTCGACCACCGCCGCGCCGAACGCGCCATAGACGACAAGCAGGATTGACCCGCGATCGACGATCGTCAGCATCGCCTTGCGCCGCGTCACCCATGCACCGATCCAGGGCCGCAGCACATGCCCCGCCACGAACGGCACGAGCAGCTGGACGATGATCGTCTCGACGCTTTCGATCGACATCCCGCCGGCATTGCCTGCGTTCCGCATCAGCAGCGCGACCAGCGCGGGGGTGATCACGATGCCGAGCAGGTTGGAAAAGGATGCGCTGCACACCGCGGCGGCGACGTTGCCGCGCGCGATCGCGGTAAAGGCGATCGACGACTGGACCGTCGAGGGCAGCAGCGTCAGGAACAACAGCCCCGTCGCCATCCGCTCGTCGACGAACGGCAGCGCGGTCAGCCCGAGCCCGAGCGCGGGAAAGGCGACGAACGTCACCCCCAGTACGGCGAGGTGGAGCGGCCAGTTGCGCAGCCCGTCCCAGATCGCCGCGCGCGACAATTTCGCGCCGTGAAGGAAGAACAGCAGGAAGATCGCGACGTCGGCGACATAGCCGACGATCGTCGCCGCCTGTCCCCGCGCGGGCACCAGGCTCGCCAGTACGACGGTGCCGAGCAGCATCAGGATGAACGGCTCGAAGATCGATAGGAAGCGCCGGATCACGGATGCGCGGTCACATAGGCCTCGAGGGTCGCCAGATGCCCGGCGATCGCTTCGTCATCGAGGAAGCTGCCGAGGAAGCTGTTGCGCGCCAGCGTCACGATCTGCCCGCGCGACAGGTTGCGCGCACGCGCAGTCTGACGGTAGTTCTCGCCGATATAGCCGCCGAAATAGGCCGGATCATCCGAATGGATCGTCGCACGCAGGCCGAGATCGAGCATCCGGTCGATCGGGTGATCCTCGATCCGGTCGACGTTGCGCAGCGCGACGTTCGACAATGGGCACACGGTCAGCGTCATTGCCTCGCGCGCGAGCCGCGCGACCAGCACCGGATCCTCGAGCGCACGGTTGCCGTGATCGATCCGGTCGACGCGCAGGATGTCGAGCGCTTCGTCGATATAGGCGGGCGGGCCCTCCTCGCCGGCATGCGCGCACAGCAGCAGCCCGGCTTCCGCCGATGCTTCGAACACGCGCGCGAACTTCGACGGCGGATGCCCCATCTCGGACGAATCGAGCCCGACGCCGATCATCTGGTCGAGCCAGGGCTGTGCCTGTTCGAACGTCCTGAATGCGTCCTCCTCGTCGAGATGCCGCAGATAGCTCATGATCAGCCCGATGCTCATCCCGTGCTTCGCCCGCGCCGCGTCGATCCCCGCGAACAGGCCGTTGGCGACGACGTCGAACGGGATTCCGCGATGCGTGTGCGTCTGCGGATCGAAGAAGATCTCGGCATGGACCACGCCGTCCTGCGCGACCCGGTCGAAATAGGCGAGCGCCAGATCGTGGAAATCCTCCTCGGTCTGCAGCACGGCCGCGCCCGCATAATAGATGTCGAGAAAGGTCTGGAGGTTGGTGAAGCTGTAGGCCGCGCGCACGTCCTCGACGCTCTTGAACGGGATCGCGACCTTGTTGCGCTCGGCGAGCGCGAACATCAGCTCGGGCTCGAGGCTGCCCTCGATATGCAGATGCAGTTCGGCCTTGGGCAGGTTGGTGATGAAGTCGTCTGTCATGCTCGATCCCGTCGTGATGTGCGTCACCGCGCAACCATTCCGCGCGTCACGCACTTTGCGCAAGGTCGAAACCCGTTGCATGACATCGCTGTCACGTTACCGCGGACCGGCTATTGCCGCCTCTTACCGATCACGCGAAGGACCCATCGATGCCCACAGGACTGGTCGCACTGCTCGACGACATTGCCGGGATCACCAAGCTGGCCGCGGCCAGCCTCGACGATATCGGTGCTGCGACCGGCAAGGCGGGCAGCAAGGCGATCGGCGTGGTGGTCGACGATGCCGCGGTCACGCCGCGCTACATGGTTGGGTTCTCGCCGAAGCGTGAATTGCCGATGATCGGCAAGATCGCGCTCGGCTCGTTCCGCAACAAGCTGCTCTTCATCCTCCCCGCAGCGCTCGCGCTCAGCGCGTTCGCACCCTGGGCGCTGACCCCGTTGCTGATGATCGGCGGGACCTATCTGTGCTTCGAGGGCGCGGAAAAGATCCTCGAGGCGCTCGGCGGCGGCCATGCCGAAGCCGAAGCCACCGCCCCGATCGATCCGAAGACGCTCGAGGACCAGAAGGTCTCTGGCGCGATCCGCACCGACTTCATCCTGTCGGCGGAGATCATGGTCATCGCGCTGTCGGACGTTGCCGCCGAACCGATCTGGGAACAGGCCATCGTGCTTGCACTGGTCGGCGTCGCAATCACGATCCTCGTCTACGGCGTCGTCGCGCTGATCGTGAAGATGGACGATATCGGCCTGCACCTGACCGAGCGGAAAAGCCCCGCGGTCCAGGCGTTCGGACGCGGCCTGGTCAAGGGCATGCCGGTCGTCATGTCGGTGCTGTCGGTGGTCGGCACTGCGGCGATGGTCTGGGTTGGCGGCCAGATCATCGTCCACGGGATCGAGGATTTCGGGCTGACGACGATCCCGCACTTCATTCACGATACCGCCGCGGGCGCCGCCGCCGCGGTGCCGGTGGCCAAGGGCGTGGTGAACTGGGTGGTCAATGCCGCGCTGTCGGGCGTCGTCGGCCTCATCCTCGGCGGCGCGATCGCACTCGGCCTCCACGCGGTGAAGAAGCCCAAGGCGCACTGAGCCACCCCCATACGTCATCCTGACGAAAGTCAGGACCCAGGGTAACGGGCACTGACGTTCGTGGCTCTGGATCCTGACTTTCGTCAGGATGACGGGGAAGGATCAGCGGATCCCTATTTCGCCGTCCACTTGTCCATCCAGCCGATCACCTCGCCATACCATTGCAGGCTGTTCTTCGGCTTCAGCACCCAGTGATTCTCGTTCGGGTTGACCAGCAACCGTGACGGAATCCCCCGCCGCTGCAACGCGGTGAAGCTCGCGAGCCCCTGCGTATAGGGAATGCGGAAATCTTTCTCGCCGGTGATCACCAGCATCGGCGTCTTCCAGTTGGCGACGTAGTTGACCGGGTTCCATTTCTCGAACGCGGCAGGATCCTCGTAATAGGTCTTCCCGCCATGCTCCCACTCGTCGAACCACAGCTCTTCGGTCTCGTACGCCATCGCACGCGCATCGAAGACGCCGTCATGCTGGACGATGCACTTGAACCGGTCGGGCCACTTCCCCTCGATCCAGTTCATCATATAGCCGCCATAGGACGCACCGAGCGCACAGGCGCGGTCGCCGTCGAGCCAGCCGAACTTCGCGGTCGCTGCCGCCAGTCCCTTTTGCAGGTCCTCGAGCGGCCAGCCGCCCCAATTGTTGCTGATCGCGTCGGTGAAGGCCTGGCCATACCCCGTCGACCCGTGGAAATCGACCGCGACCAGCCCGTAGCCCGCACCCGCAAACACCGCCGGATTCCAGCGATAGGACCAGCTGTTGTTGCTCGACCCCTGCGGCCCGCCATGCACCATATAGGCGACCGGGACCTTGCCCGGGCTGCCATACGGCTTCACCGCATAACCCCAGACGGTGTCGTCGTTCGCGCCCTTGAAGTTGAACCGCGTGACGGTCGGCATGTCGATGCCCGCGAGCTTTGCCGCGTTGACCGAGGTCAGCCGCTCCGGCTTCGGCATCCGCGTGCCCTTCACCGCCAGCGCATAGAAATCGTCGGGCGCGGTCAGGCTGCTGATCGCGACGACCACGCCCCTGGGCGTCGGCACGACCGCACCGACATGCCCTTCCTGCGTCAGCCGCGTCACCTTGTCCGTCACGGGATCGACCGCGAACACCGGCGTCTCCTGCGTGTCGTCCGCGGTGACGTATATACGTTTGCTGTCGGGGCTCCATGCGATTGACGCAACCGAGCGATCCCAGCCCTGCGTTACCGCGCGCACCTGGCCGCTGGCCAGATCGCGCGTCATAAGCACCTGGCGATCCGCCTCGAACCCCGCGCGCGCCATCGCGAACCAGGCGAGCGTCCGGCCATCGGGCGACACCGTCGGCAGATTGTCCATGCCGGTGTTCGCCGCCGTCAGGTTGACCGGCGCTGCGGAACCGTCCGCGGGGACCGAGAAGATGTCGAGATTGGTCGAGGTCGCTTCGATCCGCCCCGCCTCGCGCAAAGCGAAATACAGCGTCCGGCCGTCCGCGCTCCACGACACTTCCTCGCCGCCGCCGAACGGCTTCGACGGCGCATCGCCGATCAGGCCGCCCGTCACCGCGACGCCGTCGCCGGCTGCGCCCGCGGCCGTCAGCGGCAGCACGAACAGCTGCGATCGGTCGCCATTCGACCATGTGTCCCAGTGCCGCACGAACAGCTGGTCATAGGTCCGCCCCGCCCCGGCATTCGGGTCCTTCTTGACCATTGCCGGCGCAAGGCTCGGCGCGCCGGGCTTGCGGTCGGCCCAGATCACCAGCTTGTCGCCGGTCGGTGCGACCTTGAACCCGCCGAAGCCGCCATTGAAGCTCGTCAGCTTGCGCGGCGTGCCACCGGCGATCCCGATCGACCATACCGCGTCGCTGCCGCCCTTGTCCGACTGATAATAGACGGTTGCGCCATCGGCGGAGAATTGCGCGCCGGTCTCGTTCACATCGGCTTCGGCGATCAGCGGTTCGGGCTTCGCACCCTTGCGGGTAAGGTCGAGCCGCCACAGGTCGAACCGGCCGCGATCGGCGGCGAGATCGGTCTCGCGCTGCTCCCACACAAGCCAGCGGCCGTCCTTCGAAACGGCGGGCGACGACACGCGCGACAGCTTGACGACATCGTCGATGGTCAGCTGGCGGGCGGTGGCGGTGGCGGGGGCGCTTGCAAGAGCGAGCACGGCGAGGCTTGCGGACAGCAGGATCTTCATGCGCGTCTGCATAGAATGCTTGCACGATCGCGCGCAATCGCCACGTCGTCGGGCACGATGACGCGCAAATCCTCCTTCCCGCCCGTGGCCGCCGCCGATGCGCGGCTGCTCGTCCTCGGCAGCCTGCCCGGCGACCGTTCGCTTGCCGAAGCTCGCTATTATGCGCATCCGCAGAACCAGTTCTGGGCGCTGATGTCGGGGGTCGTCGCGCGCGATCTGGTCGCGCTGGCCTATGACGACCGGCTGGTCGCGTTGCGCGATGCGCGCGTCGCGCTGTGGGACGTGATCGGCTCGGCACGCCGCGCCGGCAGCACCGATGCCGCGATCCTCGATGCGCAGGACAATGCGGTCGCCGACCTGGTAACGCGCCTTCCGGAACTCCGCGCGATCGCGTTCAACGGCGCCACCGCGTTGAAGCTCGGCCTCAGACAGGGGCTCGGAACGCTCGGCCCGCAGATCGTCGCGCTGCCGTCGAGCAGCCCGCTCCACACGATCGGCCGCGCCGCCAAGCAGCCTGCTTGGGACGCGCTCGCCCCCTTCCTTGCCGTGTCGCGCTAGATCCGCACCGCGCCCGCCGCACGCACATCGGCGATCGTCGGCCAGCCATTCACCGCCATCAGCAGATCCGCCTCCGCCAGCAGGCACCGCAACACATGCGCCGCCCCCGCCGCCCCATCGAGCGCGAGGCCATAGGCATAGGGCCGCCCGACGCCCACGGCACGCGCGCCGAGCGCGATCGCCTTCACCACGTCGCTGCCCGACCGGATCCCTGAATCGAACAGCACGGGCACGTCGCCCGCCGCCGCGACCACGCCCGGCAGCATGTCGATCGCCGCGATTCCGCCATTGGCCTGGCGCCCGCCATGGTTCGAACAATAGATCGCATCCGCTCCTGCATCGATCGCGCGGCGTGCGTCGTCGGGATGGCAGATCCCCTTCAGGATCAGCGGCAGCGTAGTGAGCGAGCGCAGCCACGCCATGTCGTCCCAGGTCAGCACCTTGCCGAACACGCCCGCCCATTGCCGCACTGCCGCTGCGCCATCCTCCTCGGGCGGCTTGGCGAGCATCGCGCGAAAGACGGGATCGGAAAAATAGTTCATCAGTACCGCGCCGCGCAGCTGCGGGAAGTTCGCGACGTTCAGGTCACGCGGCCGCCATCCCGTCACCCAGGTGTCGAGCGTGACGACGATCCCCTTATACCCCGCTGCCTCGGCGCGGCGCACCAGGCTCTCGGCCAGCGCCTTGTCCTTTGGTGTATAGAGCTGGAAAAACCCCGGCGTCTCGCCCAGCGCCCCCGCCACGCTTTCGAGAGGGTCGTTCGACAGCGTCGACGCCATCAACGGCACCCCCGTCTCGGCCGAGGCACGCGCGGCGGCGAGATCGCCGTGACCGTCCTGCGTGCAGATCCCGATCACCCCGACCGGCGCCATGAAGATCGGGCTCGGCAGCCGCATTCCGAACAGGTCGATCGACAGGTCGCGCCTGCTGCAATCGACCATCATCCGCGGCGTCATGCCCCAGTGGCGGAACGCATGTGCATTGTTGTCCTGCGTAAATTCGTCGCCGCAGCCCCCCTGGACATAGCCCAGCACCGACGGCGGCATCGCCGCGCTCGCGCGCTGTTCGAGCGTCGCGTAATCGACCGGCAGCTTCGGGATCACGCCGCTCAGCCCCGCATTGTAGATCGCGTTCTGGTAATCGCCGTAATGCGGCATCCGCCTACTCCTATCGACGGCGTTAAACCCGTCCTGACGGCGAATGTAGCGCTCACTCGTCGAGCCGCGCCAGAAATTCCTTGGCCTGCGCCAGCGTCGCGTCCCGGTCCGCCGGCTTCATCTTCGCCCAGTTGCGATACGGCATCGCCAGCCGCGGATTGCGATCGAGCTTGTCCGCGTTGCGCACCAGGAAATCCCAGTACAGCGCATTGAACGGACACGCATTCTCCCCGACGCGCTGTTTCACGTCATAGCGACAATGCCCGCAATAATCCGACATCCGGTTGATATACGCGCCCGACGCCGCATAGGGCTTCGACCCGAGCAGGCCGCCATCGGCGAACTGGCTCATGCCCAGCGTATTGGGCAGCTCGACCCATTCATACGCATCGGCATAGACCTCCAGATACCATTCATGCACCTGCTTCGGGTCCGCGCCGATCAGCAGCGCGAAATTGCCCGTCACCATCAGCCGCTGGATGTGATGCGCATAGGCATGGTCGAGCGTCTGCCCGATCGCCTGCGACAGGCAGTGCATGTCGGTCTCGCCAGTCCAGTAGAAGCTGGGCAAGTCTCGCCTCGCATCCAGGAAGTTGCGCTCGACATAATCCGGCCCCTCGCGCCAGTAGATGCCGCGCATATATTCGCGCCAGCCGATGATCTGGCGGATGAACCCCTCGGCACAGTTGAGCGGCACGCGCCCGGCGGCATATTCCGCCTCGACCGCGCGGCACAGGTCGACCGGATCGAGCAGCCCCGAATTGATATAGGGCGACAGCACCGCGTGCCACAGGAACGGCTGGTCGGTCAGCATCGCGTCCTGATAATCCCCGAACTGCGGCAGCGCGTGCTTCAGGAAATGCCGCTGCTGTTTCAGCGCATCGTCGCGGGTCGTCGCGAAGTCGAAGGCATCGAGGCTGCCGGGATGCTCGCCGAACCGCGCCGCGACCATCGCGAGCACCTCGGTCGTGATCGCATCGGGGGCAAAGGAGAGCGGGCGCGGCATCAGCAGGTCGGCCTTGGCGGGCTTGCGATTGTCCGCATCGTAATTCCATTCGCCGCCCTCGGGCTTGTCGCCGTCCATCAGCAATCCAGTGCGGCGGCGCATCTCGCGGTAGAAATACTCCATCCGCAACTGCTTGCGCCCCTCCGCCCAAGCCTCGAACTCGGCATGGCTGGCGAGGAAGCGGTCGTCGGCGCGGATCTCGACCGGCAGGCCGAACAGCGTTTCCCACGCGTCCAGCATCCCCGCAACGCGCCACTCGCCCGCCTCGGTGACGATGATCCGCGCCGGATCATGCCGCCCGATCGCGCGCGCGACCTCGCCAGTGAAGCTGCCGGTCGACTCCGGATCGTCGAGCGCGACGTAGTCGACGGTCCAGCCCGCCTCGCGCAGTGCCTCGGCGTGATGCCGCATCGCCGACAGGATATAGGCGATCTTGCGGCGATGGTGGCGGACATAGGTCGTCTCGTCGGCGACCTCCATCATCAGCACGATCGTCGCCGCCGGGTCGGCCCCGTTCAGCGAGGCGATCTGCAGCGAGAGCTGGTCGCCGAGGATCGGCACGAGCGTGGTTTTCTTGGAGCGCATCGCATCCTACATGGCGGACCATGACCGCTCCTACAAACCCGTTATATCTGGGCCAGAACAGCGCCCTCCCCGCCTCGCCCGAAGAGGCCGTGCTCGATTACGTGCCCAACCCGCGCGTCGGCCGGACCTATCTGGTGCGGTTTGCCGCCCCCGAATTCACCTCGCTCTGTCCGGTCACCGGCCAGCCCGATTTCGCGCATCTCGTCATCGACTATGTTCCCGGCGAGACCATCGTCGAATCCAAGTCGCTCAAGCTGTTCCTCGGCAGCTTTCGCAACCATGCCGGCTTCCATGAGGACTGCACGGTCGGCATCGGCGAGCGGCTGTTCGACGAAATGAAGCCGGTCTGGCTGCGGATCGGCGGCTATTGGTATCCTCGCGGCGGGATCCCGATCGACGTCTTCTGGCAGTCTTCGGCGCCCCCCGCCGATCTGTGGCTGCCCGATCAGGGCGTCGCCCCGTATCGCGGGCGTGGCTGACGCCGTCACCGCATGCAGCAAGATTGATAAAGTTTAACATCAAAGCGTGTGTTGCAGTGCAATATTAATGCAACTTTCATACCTTGTCAGCCGTTGGGGGTGAGCGCGATGCCGGGTTAGCCTGTTATGCGCGCTCAGACAAAGGACAGGGTATGGCGTTACCGGCGGACGGGACCAAGATCACGCGGCTGGCACTCATTGGCAATTTTTTGCCGAGGCGGTGCGGTATCGCGACATATACGACGGATGTGTTCACCGCGATGCGGGCGCGCTTTCCCGAGGTCGCGGTCGACGTCTATGCGATGGATGATCATCCTGGCCTGTACGAGTATCCGCCGGAAGTCGTTGGAACGATCCCCGAAACTGACCTGACCGCCTATCTGGATGCCGCGCGCAAGATTGATGCGAGCGGCGCCCAGGCAATCTGGGTTCAGCACGAATACGGCATCTACGGTGGCCCGGCCGGGGACTATCTGCTCGCGCTGCTCGACCGCACGACGCTGCCGGTCGTCGTTGCGTTGCACACGATCCTCGAACGTCCCAATCCCGACGAACGCCGCGTCATGGAGGGCCTGTTGCGCCGTGCCGCGCGCGTCATCGTGATGGCGGAGCGTGGCCGCGACATCCTCCAGCGCGTTTATGGCGCCAGCCCGCGGCAGATCGTGATGATCCCGCACGGCGTGCCCGATCGCGACCTCGTCGAACCCGACACGCTGAAGGCGCAATTCGGCTGGGAAGGCCGCAAGGTCGTGCTGACCTTCGGGCTCCTCGCACCGAACAAGGGTATCGAAACAGTGATCGAAGCGCTGCCCGCGGTCATCGAACGTCATCCCAATCTTCTTTACGTCGTGCTCGGCGCGACGCACCCCAATCTCGTCGCGCATCAGGGCGAGGCGTATCGTGATCGTCTCAAGGCGCTGACCGAAGCCCGTGGCGTGGCGGGCAATGTCGCCTTCATCGACGCGTTCGTCGAACATGACGAGTTGCTGAGCTATCTGCAGGCGGCAGATATCTATGTGACGCCCTACACCAACCCGGCGCAGATCACCTCGGGCACGCTCAGCTACGCCATCGGCGTCGGCAAGCCTGTCATCTCGACCCCGTACGTCCATGCGACCGAGATCCTCGCCGATGGGCATGGCGTCCTTGTCCCGTTCGGTGATGTCGCTGCCTTTGCGCGCGAAATCGACATGCTGCTGTCGAGCGATCGTGACCGTCATCGCCTGGCGGAACGCGCCTATGCGCGTGGTCGTACGATGATCTGGCCACAGCTTGCCGAAACATCGATGGCAGAGATCCGCGCGGTGGTCGCGGCACGCCCTTTTCGTCTGGCCAAGCCTTCGCCCCCGTTGAAGCCGCTTGCGCCTGACTTCGCGGCCGTCGAACGGATGAGTGATTCGACGGGCATGCTCCAGCATTCGATCTACTCAATCCCCGATCGCCGGCATGGCTATTGCATCGACGACAATTGCCGTGCGCTCATGCTGATGAGTGCGATGCCGGACATGGATGAGGTCCAGCGTGACAAGTGGACGACGATCTATGCGTCGTTCGTACAATATGCCTGGAACCCCGACGAGCGTCGCTTCCGCAACTTCATGAGCTTCGACCGAACTTGGTGCGAGGATGTCGGGTCCGAGGATTCGAACGGTCGCACCGTCTGGGCGCTCGGCATCACCGCACGCGATGCACAGCTGGCCAAGCATCGCGACTGGGCGACGGCAATGTATGACTCGACCGCATCCTGTGCACTCGAGCTCGGCAGCCTGCGCGCTCAGGCCTTTGCGATGCTCGGCGCGGCGGCGATGCTCGAGGCCAGCCCCGGGCATCAGCTCTCGCTGTCGATCCTGGCAAAGTTCCCCGATGTCCATCTGGCACTGCTCGAGAAGACGCGGCGTCCCGAGTGGCAGTGGTTCGAGATCGTCCTCGCCTATGACAATGCGCGCCTGCCACAGGCGCTCATCCGTGCGGGCCAGGCGCTCGGCCGCCAGGACCTGATCGATTGCGGTCTGGCGACACTCGAATGGATCGTCGCCAAGCAGACCTCGCCCGAGGGTCGCTTCCGTGCGGTTGGCACGGAAAGCTTCGGACGCTCCTATGAGGATCCGCTGCAGTTCGACCAACAGCCGCTGGAGGCACAGGCCACCGTCGATGCCTGCATGGCGGCGTTCGAGGCGACGGGCGACCTGCGCTGGCGTGACGAGGCCGAACGCGCCTATCGCTGGTTCCTGGGCGGTAATGACCTCAATCTGCCGCTCGCGAGCATCGCCGATGGTGGCTGTTTCGATGGATTGATGCCGACGGGATTGAACCGCAACCAGGGTGCAGAGTCGATTTTGGCGCTGCAATTGGCCAATTGTGCGATTTCGGGGGTATCAAACGCAGCCCAAAGCGTGGCAGGAGCCTCGCGCGTCGTCGCATAGCCTCGCTAGCGTCGGCGTCCCAAGGTGGAACGGCACGCGAGGCATAAGCACGATGGACCTGTTTACCCACCAGCTGCGGTTGCACGCCGACCCGTCACGGGTCGTCGTCCGGCCCTTTCATATCGCCTGGGCCGGCAATGCCGGTGCGCCCAGTCGTACCGAGCGACTGGTCGGCGAAGTCCTCGAAATGACGAGCGCCGAGGCGCGGATCCAGCTCGAGGTGGTGCTGAAGGATTTCGAGGCGCGGCACTGGCAGACGCGGCGCGTGTTCATGACACGCTACGACCAGATCGAGGACATGCTCGGGCTCAACGGCGCGGATATCGGCGACGAGAAGCGCCAGCTGATCGGCGCCTATTTCTGCCATGAATACAGCTATGCCGCCGCCGCGCTGATGAACCCCAGCGCGGTGCCGCATTTCGACCAGTCGGGGATGCCGCCGGGCAGCCTGCGCATCCTGATGTCGATGCGCGCGGTCGGCGAAGGTCACATCTCGTCGGTCGCCTTCCGCGAAGGAATCATCACCGACCAGAATCTGATGAAGCTGGCGCCCGAGCCGCCCTTCGCGACCGCGACCGACGCGGTCGGCAGCGGCGAGGACGAGATGCCGCAGGGCCCCGTCACCGTCTATCGCCACCGCGACAGCACGCTCAGCGGCACCGTGATCTTCCCGATCACCCAGGCGCAGTCGAAGGGGCTAGAGGATCTGCGCATCGTCCGCTTCCAGCATGACAATGGCGACTATGAATGGATCGGCACCTACACCGCCTATAACGGCTCGGTTATCCAGTCCGAACTGATGCGGACGCGCGATTTCCGTGCGTTCGATCTCGTCCCGATGACTGGCCCCGCCGCGCGCAACAAGGGCATGGCGCTGTTCCCGCGCAAGGTGAACGGCCAGTATATGATGATCGGCCGGCAGGATGGCGAAAACCTGTTCCTGCTGAAGTCGGACACGCTGACCGACTGGGACGACGGCGAGAAGATCCTGACCCCGCTCTATCCGTGGGAGCTCGTCCAGATCGGCAATTGCGGCCCGCCGATCGAGCTCGACGAGGGCTGGTTGCTGCTCACGCACGGCGTCGGCGCGATGCGCAAATATTCGATCGGTGCAGTGCTGCTCGACAAGGACGGCCCGTCAAAAGTGATCGGCCGCACGCAGCATCCGATCCTAGCCGCCAAGGATCAGGACCGCGAGGGCTATGTCCCAAACGTCGTCTACAGCTGCGGCGCGCTGCGCCACGGCGATGCGCTGTTCCTGCCTTACGGCATCGCGGACAGCTCGATCGGCTTCGCCTTCGTGAAGATCACGGACATGCTCGCTGCGATGAGGTGAGGCTACCCCGCACCCCAACCACCACCCCGGCGAAGGCCGGGGCCCAGTTGGGGGACGGTAGTAACGACTAACGGCCCTCCGTTACGTCGACCTCCCCAACTGGGCCCCGGCCTCCGCCGGGGTGGTGCTAAATACCTCGGCGCACTCGTGTATCCTGTTCTCCCGCGAAGGCGGGAGCCCAGTCTGGGTCCCCGCCTTCGCGGGGAAACGGCGTCCTACCGCGATGCCGCCATCGTTCGCCGGTACATCACCCAGGTTAGCAGTGCGAACAGCAGGGTCCCGCCGACCAGCGCGATGGGCACGAACGCCTCCCCGACCAGCGCCAGCGGCGTCTCCTGGTTGGTGAGATAGACGATCCCGGCAAACCCCACGCCCCACAGCGACTCGCCGACGATCATCCCCGTCGCGGTCAACACGCCCATCCGCCTGGCAAGCTCGGGATCGCGCGCGCGGTCGGCCCAGCGGTCATAGGCATAGCCGACCACCGCGCCGATCGTGACCGGCAACGTCACCGCCATCGGCAGATACACGCCCAGCCCGACGCCCAGCGGCGGCAACCGCAGCTTGCCCGCCTTGCCCAACAGTTCGTCGAGCGCGATCACCGCGACACCGGTCATTGCGCCATAGCCGATCATCGCCCAGTTGAGATTGCCCCCCAGCACGCCCTTGGCGAGCGCCGAGATCAGCGCCGCCTGCGGTGCCGCCAGCGCATTGGGCCCAGCCCCCGGCGCGCCGGCAAAGCCGAGCGTGCTGCCGAGCAGGTTGAGCACCGGCGGCACGACGATCGACCCGAACACCACGCCGATCAGCAGCGCGACCTGCTGCTTCCACGGCGTCGCGCCGACCAGCTGCCCGGTCTTCAGGTCCTGGAGATTGTCGTTCGAGATCGTCGCGATGCCGAAGACCACGCCCGTCACGATCAGGCCGTAGGCGACCAGCGCCTGCGTCGTCCCCGGCTCGACCGCACGACCGAACCACGCCACCAGCAGGATCGATGCGGCGAGGATGGCGAGGATGCCGATGCCCGACACGGGAGAATTCGACGCGCCGATCAGCCCCGCCATGTACCCGCACACCGCCGCGATCACGAGGCCAATGACCAGGATGAACGCGAGACTCCCCGCGATCAGCCCGACCGCCGACGCCTCGAGCGGCCCGCCCTGGAGGACCGTCCACAGCAGGATCCCGATCGGGACGAGCATCGCCAGCGACGCGATCCCGACGATCCCGATCGGGATGTCGCGCTCCTCGAGTGCCAGCACTTCGCCGCCGCGCTTGGCTGCCGACGCCGCCAGCGCCGATCGCACGCCGCCGACCACGGGTCCTGCGATCTTGAGCAAGGTCCAGATCGCCGCGACGCCGATCACGCCCGCACCGAAGAACCGCACGTCCGACCGGAACACGGTCGTCGCGATCACCTCCGCGGTGCCGGTCACGCTCCCCGCCGAGGTCAGGATCGGCAGCAGGATCCACCAGCCGATCACCACGCCCGTAAACATTGCCATGCCGACCGAGATCCCGACCAGATGCCCCGCGCCCAGCAGCGCGAACGACAGCCCGCCCGAAATTCCGGTCGCACCTGCGCCGACGCGGAACCACGTCGCGGCCTCGGCAGCGACCAGCTTGGTCTGCGTCAGGATCGCGAACCCGGCCGACACCAGCGCGTTGACGACGATGATGCCGAGCCCGCGCGCACTCTCCTCGCCGCCCTCACGACTGCCCGCGCCAACCTTGAGCACTTCGGCGGCGGCGCGGCCCTCCGGATAGGGCAGCACCGTGTCGACGACGAGTGCACGGCGCAGCGGGACCGAGAACAGCACGCCGAGCACGCCGCCGAACATCGTGATCGCCGCGGTGGTGAAGAACGGGAACCCCTGCCACCAGCCGATCATGACGAGGCCGGGCAACACGAAGATGATCGCCGCGAGCGTGCCCGCGGCGGACGCGATCGTCTGGACGATGTTGTTCTCGAGGATCGTCGAATCCTTGAACAGCCGCAGCACGGCCATCGAGATCACCGCGGCGGGGATCGACGTCGCGAAGGTCAGCCCGATCTTCAAACCCAGATAAACGTTCGCCGCGGTGAACAGCAGCGTGATGATCGCGCCGAGCACGACCCCGCGAAAGGTAAGCTCGCGCATGCTCGTCTCGGGCCCGGTCTCGGATACGCCCCGCGTCGCGTCGGTCATCAGATCGTCCTAACCAGAAACACGTGCCCCGGCGGGGGCCGAAGCCCAGTCGGAACGTCCTCCAACCGGGCCTCGGCCTCCGCCGGGGTCCTAGCCGTCAGGATGCCGCGCTCTTGCCGTGAGCGCAACCGGCCGGATCAGCGCGCCACCATCCGCCGCGCGAAATGCACCGTGACCGCGCGCGTCACGCTCTCCGCGATCCGCTGCCGTCCCTCGTCGCTGTCGAGAAACGCCGCGTCCTGCGGGTTCGAAATATAGCCCGTCTCGAACAGGATAGAGGGCATGTCGGGCGCCTTGAGCACCATCAGCGACGCCATGCGGTGGAAATTCGGCTTGAGCGGCATCAACGGCTTGGCCTCGCGTCCCAGCAACCGCGCGAACGTGGCCGACGCGTTCATCGTCTCGCGCTGCGTCAGGTCGATCAGGATCGACGACACGTCGGCCGGCGCCTCGCCGAGATTCACCCCGGAGATCACATCCGCCTTGTTCTCCCGCGCGGCTAGCCGCGCCGCCTCCTTGTCGGACGCCACCTCGGACAGCGTATAGGCAGTCGCGCCGCTCGCGCCTTCGGATCCGGTACTGTCGCAGTGGACCGAGATGAACAGGTCTCCCTTCAACCGTCGTGCGACGCCGTACCGCTCGCGCAGCACGAGGAACCGGTCGTCGCTCCGCGTCAGCGCGACGCGCACCCGGCCCGAAGCGAGCAGCGCGTCACGGATCGCCTTGGCGACCTTGAGGGTCACGTCCTTCTCGCGCAGCCCGTCGGGGCCGATCGCACCGGGATCGACACCGCCATGTCCGGCATCGATCACCACCAGCGGCCGCATGTCGTCGCCCTCGACCCGCGGCAGCGCGATCCCGCGCGCGCGCGGCGGCACCGGGATCGACACCTTGTACCGCGGCGCCGGACGCGCGGCGAAGTTGAACGGGAAGAAATTCAGCGGACCGGCGATACTGGCCTGCGCAAAGGTCGCATCGTCGACGCGGCGCAAGGCCAGCGTCAGTTCGCGCCCCTGCGAATCGAACCCGCCATCGGCCACGATCACCGGCTCGGACAGGTCGAACAGCATTCTCAGCCCGGACCCGCCATGCCGGCGCTGCGTGATGCGGGTCACGAAGCCGCCCGGCTTCGCGGTTCCGCCGGGCGTCGCGTTCGCGATATCGACCGCGATCTGCCGTTGTCCGGTCAGGATCTGGCTCGCGCCGCTGCCGACCGGTGCATCGAAGCGGATCACGATCTGCGTTCGGCCGATCGCGATGCTCTGTACGGACGCCGCCAGCGCCGGAACGCCGGACAGCCAGCCGAGCAGCAGGGCGATGATCGCAACCATCCTGCGTCCATGCCGTGCGACCGCGCTGCCGGTCCAGCGAAAAGCCATTCTACACTCCCTGGATCGGTCGAGCCCGACCGAAACGAGACGCCTACGCCACGCCCCCGCAAGAGGATCTTGCGGAGCAGGGTTAATAGCCTGTTTGCCTTGGTTTTCCCATATCCGTGGCTGCCGGCGCGGCTGCCGGACAGATCGCCGCGCGGAAATACAGCGTGTGAAAATGCCGGGTTTCAAGGCTTCGGACGGCCCCGCGCCGGGCCAGTTGCGGGATCTGCAATGCGGTGCTAGTCCTGCCGTGCACCCGTGCGTCGCTAGAGTTTGCCAGCGACGCGCCGGTCTCAACGCCCGCCTTCGGATCCTCGACGGCGCGGCAATTTCAGGTTGACGCTCGAATGACGCATTCCCCCCGCCCCGCTCACCGATCGGCCTTCGCCGACGGGATCGCGGTCGTGCGGGCGCCGCAGGGTGAGCTCCCGCGGCATGCGCGTCGAGCAGAGGCAGTTTCGCATACCTTCCGCGAGTCAGGGCGTCCGTGTCCGACCGCACCACCATCAAGCGCGCGACGGCTGCCATCAGGCCCGGCGCGCGCGCGGAGAATCTATTATGACAACGCGTATGCTGATCGACGCACGCCACCGGGAAGAAACCCGGATCGCCGTCGTCAAGGGTAACCGGATCGAGGAATTCGATTTCGAAAGTGCCGAGCGCAAGCAGCTCAAGGGTAACATCTACCTCGCCAAGGTCACGCGGGTCGAACCGTCGCTCCAGGCGGCGTTCATCGATTACGGCGGCAATCGCCACGGCTTCCTCGCGTTCAGCGAGATCCACCCCGATTACTACCAGATCCCCAAGGAAGACCGCGACGCGCTGCTCCGCGAAGAGGCCGAGCATGCCGCCGAGGAGGCCGCGCTGCGCGCCGACTATGACGCGGACGACGAAGAGGGTGACGACGAGGACGATATCGAGCGCTTCGAGGACGATGGCGGGGTAGATCCCGACGTCGCCGAGGAGCTCGAAGGCGGCGAAGAGACCGGCGAGGCCCCGCGTCGCAAGCGCAAGCCGAACGGCGACGAGGCCGCGGTCGAGGATCTGCGCGAGCGTCGCATGAACCTGCGCCGCCGCTACAAGATCCAGGACGTGATCCATCGCCGTCAGGTGCTGCTCGTGCAGGTCGTCAAGGAAGAGCGCGGCAACAAGGGCGCAGCCCTGACCACGTACCTGTCGCTGGCGGGCCGCTACTGCGTGCTGATGCCCAATACCAGCCACGGCGGCGGCATCTCGCGCAAGATCAGCAACGCGGGCGATCGCAAGCGCCTGAAGTCGATCATGGCCGACATGCAGCTGCCGCCGTCGATGGGTTGCATCGTCCGCACCGCGGGGCTGCAGCGCAGCAAGGTCGAGATCAAGCGCGACTTCGATTACCTCGCCCGCCTGTGGGACGGGATCCGCGAAGCCACGCTGAAGGCGTCGGCACCCGCGCTCGTCTACGGCGACAGCGACCTGATCAAGCGCGCGATCCGCGACATCTACAACAAGGAAATCGAAGAGGTCATCGTCGAGGGCGAGGACGGCTATCGCCAGGCGCGCGAGTTCATGCGCCTGCTGATGCCCACGCACGCCCGGCGCATCAAGCATTACGCCGACCCCGTGCCGCTGTTCCAGCGCGCGGGCGTCGAGGACCAGCTGTCGGCGATGTACCATCCGGTCGTCCAGCTGAAGTCGGGCGGCTATCTGGTCATCAACCCGACCGAGGCGCTTGTCTCGATCGACATCAACTCGGGCCGCTCGACGCGCGAACACAGCATCGAGCAGACCGCGACCGCGACCAACCTCGAGGCCGCACAGGAAATCGGCCGCCAGCTGCGCCTGCGCGACATGGCCGGGCTCGTCGTCATCGACTTCATCGACATGGATAACAATTCCAATGTCCGTAAGGTCGAGAAGGCGATGAAGGAGGCGCTGAAGAACGATCGTGCGCGCATCCAGATCGGCCGCATCTCGTCGTTCGGCCTCATGGAAATGAGCCGCCAGCGGCTGCGCACCGGCGTGCTCGAAGCGTCGACCCGCGCCTGTCCGCATTGCGAGGGCACCGGGCTTGTCCGCACCGCATCGTCGTCGGGCATCTCCGCGCTCCGCCTCATCGAGGACGAGGCCGCGCGCGGTCGCGGCTCGTTGCTGACGCTGCGCGCGAGCCAGGAGGCGGCGGTCTACATCCTCAACCGCAAGCGTGCGGACATTGCCGAGATCGAGGATCGCTACGGCGTGATCGTCGAGATCATCCCCGGCCAGGACGAGGAAGGCGCGCACATGACGGTCGAGGCCAGCGGCCCGCCGCCCGCGCATCCGCCGAAGTTCGTCCAGATCATCGAAGAGGACGAGGACGATCTTCCCGAGGAGATCGAGGACGAGATCGAGGAGGACGAGGTCGAAGAGGCCGAGGCCGAGGCCGAACAGCCGCGTCGTCGCGAGGGGGGCCGCGAAGGTGGTCGTGAGCAGACCGCGCCACGTGAGGGCCGCGATGCCGATGGCGAGGGCGGCAAGAAGCGCCGCCGCCGCCGCGGTCGTCGGGGCCGGGCACGTCCGGGTGAGGACGGCGCCGTCGGTGGTGCGAGCGAGGATGGCGCGTTCGAGGACGTCGACACCAATGTCGAGGAGATCGACGAGGGCGTCGGCGAGATCGTCGAAGTCGGCGGTGGCGAGGAGATCGAAGGTACGACTCCGGCCGAACATGCCAACGGCGTCGAAGGCGAAGGCCGTCGTCGTCGCGGACGTCGCGGACGTCGCGGTGGTCGGCGTAACGAGCAGGGCGGCGAGCAGACCGGCGCCGAGACGGGCGAGTCGATTGCCGTCAGCAGCATCGACACCGCGGCACTGATCGCCGAGGCACCCGAGCCGGAAGCGTTTGCGCCGGTCGAGACGTCCGAGGCCGAGCCGGTGTTCGAGGAGGCGCCGTCCGCGCCGGTCGCCGAGGCTCCCAAGATGCGTCGTCGCCCGCGCGCCCGCGCGGCCGCCGCGACGATCAACGCTGACCCGGTCGCCGAAACGGCGCCCAAGTCGCGTCGGGATCGCAAGCCGCGTCCTGTCGAGACGGCCAACGAGACGACCCTGGCACCAGAACCGGTCGTATCCGAAGTGCCCGTCACGCCCGAGCCGCAGGAACAGGCCGCTCCCGATCCGGTTGCGGCAGAGCCGGCGCGCAAGCCTGCACGGCGCCGTCGCGAGGCGGTTGCCGATGCGACGATGGACGAGGTCGGCGCCACGCCGGCCGAGACGCTGGAGGCGTCCGCACCGAAGCCCAAGCGCGCCCGTCGCAAGGCGAGCGATACGGTGGTCGAGCCCGCAGCCGTCGAGGAGGCCCCTGCCAAGGTCGCCAAGCCGCGCGGTCGGCCGCGCAAGGCCGCGGTGATCGAGGCCGGCGACGCCGCCCCGACCAGCGAGGTGCTCGCCGCGCCGGTCGAGACCACGCCACCGCAGGTCGAGGTCCAGCCGCAGGACGCCGACGCGCCGGGCACGAACGACGACCCCGACGGCGCGCCGCGCCGTGGCTGGTGGCAGCGCACCTTCGGCTGACGCCGGAGCATAGCCGGTGAGACGGGCGCGATCGAAAGGTCGCGCCCGTTTTCATTTCGGCGCGCTCGGACCCGTTGCCCCGCGGTTCGCGGCTTGGGCCGGGTCCTATGTTCGCCATCGGGGGTCGGCGCCGTGCACCTCGTCGTCCCCGCCATTGCTCCCCCGCCGATGATCGACGATACTGCGCGATATGAAGCGCTTCGTCGCGGCCCTGACCGCTACCCTCCTGCTCTGGGCGCAACCCGCGCAGGCGCAGTCGATCCTCCGCGATGCGGAAACCGAAACGATGTTCGCCGAAATGTCCGGCCCGTTGATCACCGCGGCGGGCCTGTCGCCGCGCGACGTCAAGGTCGTGCTGATCAACGACGATTCGATCAACGCGTTCGTCGCGGGCGGCCAGACCGTCTATGTCCATTCGGGCCTGCTGCAGGCGGCAGACAATGCGAACGAAGTTCAGGGCGTGATCGCGCACGAACTCGGTCACATCGCCGACGGCCATGTCGTGCTCTCCGATCGCGGGACCAAACCCGCGATGGGCATGTACCTGCTCTCGATGGTGCTAGGGCTCGCGGCGATGGCGGCGGGCAGCGGCGAGGCGGGCGCGGGGATCATGGCGGCCGGACAACAGGCCGCGATGGGCAATTACCTGGCGTTCAGCCGCACGCAGGAATCCACTGCGGATGCGAGCGGCGCCAAATATCTGCGGGAGGCCAACGTCACGGGCCGCGGCATGCTGAGCTTTTTCAAGAAGCTGCAGCAGCAGGAATATCGCTTCGGCACCGCCAATATCGACCCGTTCATGCAGTCGCATCCGCTGTCGGGCGAGCGCGTCTCGGCGCTGACAGCGGATCTCCAGGCGTCGCCCGCCTGGGCTAACAGGCCCGATGCTGCGCTCGAGGAACGTTTCCGCCGCGTGAAGGCCAAGCTTGCCGGCTATGTCCTGCCCGCGCCGCGCACGCTGCAAAGCTATCCGCCGAGCGACCAGTCGATCTACGCGCATTACGCCCGGGCCTATGCCTATCATAAATCGGGCTATCCCGACAAAGCCGATGCTGAGGCGGACGCGCTGGTGAAGGCCAAGCCCGACGATCCCTATTTCCTCGAGATCAAGGGCCAGATCCTGCTCGAGGCGGGCAGGCCGGTCGAGTCGCTCGTCCCGTTGCGCGAGGCGACCGAGGGTTCGCGCAACAACCCGCTGATCGCCACGACGTTCGGCCACGCGCTGATCGCGACCGAGAACAAGGCGAATTATCCCGAGGCGACGAAGGTCCTGCGCACCGCGGTCGGCCGCGACGATCAGAATCCGTTCGCCTGGATGCAGCTCGGCACCGTCTACGAGCTGACCGGCGATACCGCGCGCGCTGCGCTCGCCACCGCCGAGCGCGCGAGCATGGGCGGCGACATGCGGACCGCATCGGCCAGCGCGCGCTATGCGCTTGCCAACATCCCCGCCAACACCCCCGACTGGATCCGCGCGCAGGATATCGCAATGGCCGCGCAGAACGAGATGGACGACAATCCCAAGCAGTATAAGCGGCGCCGATGAACAAGATGATGTTGCCCGCCATCGCGGCGGTCGGGGCGGTCCTGGGCGGATTCGCGGTGTGGGGCTATGATCGCCAGGGCGGTGGCGTCGAGCGCGCACAGGTCGAGGCGATCGTCCACGACTACATGCTCGCGCATCCCGAGATCCTGCCCGAAGCGATGGAGAAACTGCGCGACCGCGAGTCGGGCAAGACGGTCGCTGCCAACCGCGATGCGATCGTCACGCCGTTCGGCAGCGCCTGGGCGGGCAACCCCAAGGGCGACGTCACGCTCGTCGAATATTTCGATTATAATTGCGGGTATTGCCGCGCGAGCCTGCCGATGATCGCAAAGCTGATCGCCGCAGACCCCAAGATCCGCGTCGTCTTCCGCGAATTGCCGATCCTCAGCGCAGAAAGCCGCGTCGCTGCCCGCGCGAGCCTCGCGGCCGCCCAACAGGGCAAGTTCGCAGCCTTCCACGACGCGCTCTACGCCGGCGGCCCGGTCAGCGACGCGACGATCGCGGCGGCGGCGGCGAAGGCCGGGGTCGACATCAATCCGGCAGGCTTCACCAAGACCGCCGATGCCGAGATCGGCAAGAACATGGAAACCGCGGCCAAGCTCGGCATGACGGGCACGCCGAGCTGGGTGGTCGGCGACCGCATCCTGTCCGGCGCGCTGCCGCTCGAGGACCTGCAAAAGGCGGTCGCCGCCGCCCGCGCCGGATAAGCCGACCTCGCAAACCCCCATTTCGTCATCCCCGAGGAGGCGGGGACCCATATTGGCGAACGCCCGAGTCTATGGATCCCCGCCTCCGCGGGGATGACGATGGGGTCGCGTCAGGCCTTACTTTCACACCCCACCGCCCCCATCTTCCCCTCACTTAAAAGGGGCCCCAATGACCGAACCGATCCTGTCCGTTGCGGGCGTCACGAAGACCTACAAAAGCGGTACCACCGCACTCCACCCCGTCGATCTGGACATCCGCAAGGGCGAGATCTTCGCGCTGCTCGGGCCCAATGGTGCGGGCAAGACCACGCTGATCAGCATCATCTGCGGGATCGTCACGCCCAGCGCAGGAACGATTACCGTCGCGGGCTTCGACGCGATCCACGACTATAAGCAGGCGCGCAGCCGCATTGGTCTGGTCCCGCAGGAGCTGAACGTCGACATGTTCGAGACGGTGCTCGCCACCGTCACCTTCAGCCGCCGCCTGTTCGGTCGCTCGGGCCACAGCGCCCATATCGAACAGGTGCTGCGTGACCTGTCGCTTTGGGACAAGCGCCATGCGAAGATCATGGAATTGTCGGGCGGGATGAAGCGCCGTGTCCTGATCGCCAAGGCGTTGAGCCACGAGCCCGAGATCCTGTTCCTCGACGAACCCACCGCGGGTGTCGACGTCGCGTTGCGCCGCGACATGTGGAAGCTCGTCCACCGCCTGCGCGAGGGTGGCACGACGATCATCCTGACGACGCATTATATCGAGGAGGCCGAGGAGATGGCCGACCGCGTCGGCGTGATCAACAAGGGCAAGCTGCTGCTCGTCGACGACAAGGCATCGCTGATGAAACAGCTCGGCAAGCGCGAACTCGATCTGGCGTTGCAGGAGCCGATGACCGCGATCCCGCCCGAGCTTGCCGAATGGGACGTGTCGCTGCAGGACGACGGCAAGCGCCTGCGCTATGTGTTCGACGCACAGGCGGACCATACCGGCATCCCCTCGCTCCTGCGCAAGCTCGCCGAACTCGGCATCGGCTTCAAGGATCTCGAAACCAGCAAGTCGAGCCTCGAGGACATCTTCGTCGATCTCGTCGGAGAGCGCGCATGAACACCCCCTTCCTCAACTGGCACGGCGTCTGGGCGATCTATCGCTTCGAAATGGCGCGGGCCTTGCGCACTTTGTGGCAGAGCCTCGTCACCCCCGTCCTCACGACCTCGCTCTATTTCATCGTCTTCGGCGGCGCGATCGGCAGCCGGATGCAGGAGGTCGGCGGCGTCGGCTATGGCAGCTTCATCGTCCCCGGCCTGATCATGCTGTCGCTGCTGACGCAGAGCATCGCGAACGCATCGATCGGGATTTACTTCCCCAAATTCACCGGCACCATCTACGAACTGCTCTCCGCGCCCGTGTCCGCGATGGAGATGGTGATCGGCTATGTCGGGGCGGCGACCACCAAGTCGGTGATCATCGGCCTGATCATCCTGGCGACCGCCGCCTGTTTCGTGCCGCTGCATATCGCGCATCCGTTCGCGATGTTCGCCTTCCTGATCCTGACGGCCGTCGCGTTCAGCCTGTTCGGCTTCATCATCGGCGTCTGGGCGAACGGCTTCGAACAGCTGAACTTCGTCCCCGCGCTGCTGATCACGCCACTGACGTTTCTCGGTGGCGCCTTCTACTCGATCGACATGCTGCCCCAGCCCTGGCGCACGCTCAGCCTGGCCAACCCGGTCGTCTATCTGATCAGCGGGTTTCGCTGGAGCTTCTTCGGGCAAGGTGATGTCGCGGTCGGCATCAGCCTCGCGGTGACCGCGGCGTTCCTCGTCGCCTGCCTCGTCGTGATCGCGTTGATCTTCAAGACCGGCTGGCGGATGAAGAACTAGGCGCGCCACGCCCCGCGCGCCATCGGCCGCACGACCAGCGCGTTGACGTCGATCGCTATGTGAAACGCGATCGCCATCCACACGCTGTTCGTGAGGCCGTAGAGCACGGACAGCGCCACGCCCGACAGCGTGGTCGCGACGACGCCGCGCCACCCCTGATAGCGATGCACCCCGCCGAAGCAGAGGGCGGCGATGACCGTCCCCACCAGCGCGCTGCCGGACACCAGCGCGATCAGCAGCGGCAGGAACAAGCGGAAGAACAGCTCTTCGCTGATCCCGGCACTGATCGCGAGGGCGATGGCCGGGAGAATGTCCTCCCGCGCTTTCGGCAAAACGTCCGGGAAGGTGCCGATCTGAAACGCGCGCCGGCCGCTTCGCCACAAGGCATGCGTGATCGCCGCGTTCGCGAGCGTGCCGAGCGCCATGCCGAGGATCAGTGGCGCGATCGGCAGGCGCGGCCAGTCGTCCGGCACCAGCGCGATCGCCGCCGGCTGCGCCGCCGCGAGCGGATTTTGGCCGAGCAGTACGAGGCCAATCAGAGCGGGCAGACCGAACGACACCGCCAACCCGACCGCCCAGGCCGTCATACGCTTTGCAGGGCCGCGCCCTGATCGTGTTGGCAGGCGAGCGCGGAACGTCCGCCCCCGCCACAGGATCGCCAATACGTAGACGGCGACGATCGCGAACAGTGTCTGCGCGACCATCACTGCGGCCGGATTAGTCGCGCAACAGGTCGTTGATGCTCGTCTTCGACCGCGTCTGGGCGTCGACGCGCTTGACGATTACGGCGCAGTAAAGCGCGGGCTTGCCGTCCCCGCCTCCGATCGAACCCGGCACGACGACCGCGTAAGGCGGCACTTCGCCCTTGAAGACCTCGCCGGTCGCGCGGTCGATGATCTTGGTCGACGCGCCCAGATACACGCCCATCGACAGCACCGCGCCCTCGCCGACGCGGACGCCCTCGGCGACCTCGGCACGCGCGCCGATGAATGCGCCGTCGCCGATGATCACGGGGTCCGCCTGAAGCGGCTCGAGCACGCCGCCGATGCCCGCGCCGCCCGACAGATGGACGTTCTTGCCGATCTGCGCGCAGGATCCGACGGTCGCCCAGGCGTCGACCATCGTGCCCTCACCGACATAGGCGCCGATATTGACGAAGCTCGGCATCAGGATCGCGCCCTTGGCGATGAAGCTGCCGCGGCGCGCGACCGCACCGGGAACGACGCGGATGCCGGCCGCGCGGAACTCCGCCTCGCCCCAGCCCGCGAACTTCGACGGCACCTTGTCGAACGCGGGTGCGCCGCCCGATCCGCCGTCGATCACGACATTATCGTTGAGGCGGAACGACAGCAGCACGGCCTTCTTCAGCCACTGGTTGACCTGCCACCCGTCACCGGCGGGCTCCGCGACCCGCGCGGTGCCTGCATCGAGCATCGCCAGCGCGCTGTCGACCGCATCGCGGATCTCGCCCTTCGTCTCCAGACCGAGATTTGCCCGGTCGTCCCAGGCGGCGTCGATGATCGTCTGCAGGTTGCTCATGATGTCTCCAGGATGGTTTCCAGCCACGGCGCGAGCACCGGGATGGTGAAATCAATATGGTCGCGTTCCGCGCCCGGCGACTGTTCCGACCCGTTGTCGACCCACACCGTCGTCATGCCGATCGCCTTGGCCGGCAGCAGATTACGAACCATGTCGTCGACGAACAGCGATTGCGCGGGGTCGATGTCGAACGCGGTACAAAAGCCTGCATAGGCCGATGCATGCGGCTTGGGCATCAGGTCCATCGCATGGATGTCGTGGATCGCCTCGAAACTCGCGCCAAGCCCGAGACGGTCGAGGATCTTAAGCGCATAGGGCGTGTCGCCGTTGGTGAAGATCAGCTTGCGCCCGGGCAGCTTGGCGATCGCCGCGACCAGCGGCGCATCATGCTCCAGCACGTCCATCTCGATGTCATGGACATGCGCGAGGAACGCGTGCGGATCGACGTGATGCTCGGTCATCAACCCCGACAGCGTCGTGCCGTGATTGTGGAAATAGCCCTTCTGCACGCGCCGCGCCTCGTCATGCTCGAGCCCGAGCAGGTCCTGGATGAACCCGGTCATCCGTGCGTCGACCTGCGAAAACAGATCGGCGCTCGCCGGATACAGCGTGTTGTCCAGATCGAAGATCCAGTTGCGGACATGGTCAAGTCGGGCAAGCATCGGAGCGAACCTCTAGGCACCGCGGCGCGCAGGGACAAGCCGGCGCGGTCAGGTCACGCGGAGCGCGACGCAGCAAATTTGGCGGACACTGGATAAGCTACCGCTCGGTACCTATATCCAGTGCATGACACGCTATTCCCTGCTCGATCTCGTCCCCGTCGTCCAAGGCGGCACCGTTTCACAGTCGCTCGCCAACGCGGCCGATCTCGCGCGCCATGCCGAGAGCGTCGGATTTCAGCGTTACTGGGTTGCCGAACATCACGGCATGACCGGTATTGCCTCCGCCGCCACTGCGGTCGTGATCGCGCATATCGCCGCCGCGACCAGTACGATACGCGTCGGATCGGGCGGCATCATGCTCCCCAACCACGCCCCGCTGGTGATCGCCGAGCAGTTCGGGACGCTCGACGCGCTGTTCCCCGGCCGGATCGACCTCGGCCTCGGCCGCGCGCCCGGCTCGGACCAGAGGGTGGCCCGCGCGATGCGCCGCACGCTCGAAACCGACGCCAACGCCTTCCCGCAGGACGTGATGGAGCTGCAGAGCTATTTCGCCAATGACGGCCAGACCGGGATCGTCGCGACGCCGGGCGCGGGCGCGCATGTTGAGATGTGGATTCTCGGCTCCAGCACCTTCGGTGCGCAGCTCGCCGCCGCACTCGGCCTACCATATGCCTTTGCGTCGCATTTTGCGCCCGATGCGCTCGATGCGGCCCTCGCCATCTATCGTCGGGATTTCCGCCCCTCGGCACGGCTGGTAAAGCCCCACGTCATGGCGGGCTTCAACATCTTCGCGGCCGATACAGATGCCGAGGCCGAACTGCTCGCCAGTTCGCAGCAGCAGTCGTTCGTCGCGCTCCGTACCGGTAATCCGCGTCAGTTGCCGCCGCCGGTCGCGGGCTATCGCGAATCGCTTGGCGCGCAGGGCAACCAGATTCTCGACCATGTCCTGCAATGCTCGGCCGTGGGCAGCCCGGCCAAGGTCGCGCGCGGGATCGCTGCGTTCGTCGAGCGTACCGGCGTCGACGAGCTGATGGTGACGAGTGCGATCTTCGACCACGAAGCGCGCAAGCGGAGCCTGTCGATCACCGCCGACGTGATGCAGGAACTGAAGATCGCGGCCTGATCAGCTCGCGGCGGGCAGTCTCAGGCGGACCATGAGTCCGCCGAGGTCCTCACTCTCCTCGAGCCCGACCGTGCCCTCGTAGATCTCGGCGACGTCGCGGACGATCGCGAGCCCCAGCCCCGTTCCCGGCTTGCCCGTATCGAGCCGCACGCCGCGATCGAAGATGCGGACGCGCTGTTCCTCAGGGATCCCGACGCCGTCGTCTTCGACCAGGAACTCGACGAACCCGGCCTGCGCGCCGACCGTCACGAAGACGCTGCCACCGCCATATTTCGCGGCGTTCTCGATCAGATTGCCGAGCATCTCGTCGAGATCCTGGCGTTCGACATGGACCTTGAGCGTCTTGTCGCCGGTAATGTCGATCCGGACATGCCGATACAGACGGGCGACAGCACGTTCGACCGATTCGAGGCTCGGCCAGACATCGGCGCGGCTATGCGCGGAGCCGCGCCGGCCGACCGCACGCGCACGCGCGAGGTGATGATCGACCTGGCGCCGCATCGTCCGCGCTTCACGAATGACGGTATCGGCCAGATCGTCCGATTGCGCAGTCGCGGCGTTCATGATCACGGTCAGCGGGGTCTTCAGCGCATGCGCGAGATTGCCCGCATGCCGCCGCGCCTCCTCGGCCTGACGTTCGTTATGCTCGATCAGCGCGTTCAGTTCCTCGACCATCGGCGCGACCTCGATCGGCATCGCGCTGCCCACCCGGTTGGATTGGCCGGCGCGCATCCGCGCAATCTCCTCGCGGACACGGCGCAGCGGCCAGAGTCCGTAGAACGTCTGCATCGCGGCCATGATGATCAGGCCTAGCCCAAGCAGCGCGAAGCTGCGAACCAGCGTGCGCCGCAGCGTCGTGATCTGCGCATCGAGCCCTTCGCGAGCCTGCGCGACCTGGAAGCGCCAGTGGATCTTCGATCCGGGCAGGACGACGTCGCGTTCGACGACCCGCAGCGATTCGTCGCGAAACTGTTTGCTGTCGTAGAAATGTACGTTCAGATCGTCATGCGACGACCCGAACGCCAGCCGCCGGTCCCAGAGCGAGCGTGATGGGAAATCCTCGCGCCCCCGGCCCGATACCTGCCAGTACAGGCCGGAACCGGGCTCGAGGAACCGCTGGTCGGCGGCGGCTTCGCGCGTGAAGATCACCTCGCCCTCGGGCCCGATCTCGGACGAACTCAGCAGCGAACGGAGGACATACTCCAGCTGATCGTCGAAATTGCGCGTCACCGCGCTCGATAGGACACGGTCGAGCGCGAACCCGCCCGCCCCCAACAGCACCGTGATCCACACCGCGGCGATCAGGATCATGCGTCCCGACAGCGATCCCTTTGCCCGGGCCTGCACGTGAAGCGGCAGGTCGGCAGCCAGCGGGGGCGTGTTCATCAGCTATCCGGCGCAATCATGTCGGTCAGGCGTCGGGATCTTCGAGGCTGTAGCCAAGCCCGCGGATCGTCGTGATCACGTCCTGACCCAGCTTCTTGCGGATACGCGTCACGAACACCTCGATCGTGTTCGAATCGCGATCGAAATCCTGGTCGTAGATATGCTCGATCAGCTCGGTGCGGCTGACGACCTTGCCCTTATGGTGCAGCAGATAGCTCAGCAGCTTATATTCCTGCGCGGTCAGCTTTACCGGCTCGCCCGCACGCGTCACCTTGCCGCTGCGCGTGTCGAGGCGGATGTCACCGGCGGTCAGCTCGGACGAGGCGTTGCCACTCGCACGGCGGATCAGCGCCCGCAGGCGCGCAATCAGCTCCTCGCTCTGGAACGGCTTTGCCACATAGTCGTCGGCGCCCGCATCGAGCCCGGCGACCTTGTCGGACCAGCTGTCGCGCGCGGTCAGCACGAGGACGGGCATGACCTTGCCCTCCTTGCGCCAGCGGTCGAGCACGGTGAGGCCGTCGATCTCGGGCAGGCCGAGGTCGAGCACGACCGCGTCGTAATTCTCGGTCGAACCCAGGAAATGCCCCTCTTCGCCATCGACTGCGAGGTCGATCGCATAGCCGGCGCCCTCGAGGGTATTCTTGAGCTGAGCCCCGAGATTCGGCTCGTCCTCGACGATCAGAACGCGCATGATAATCCTCTCGCTTGAATTGCTCGCGGCCGGGCTATTGGCCGGTGCGGCCGATGATCTGGCCGGTCCGGCCATCGACGTCGACCCAGATCACATTGCCATTGCGCAGGAACTTCAGCGTGTAAATGCCGCTGCCCGCATCATAGTCGAAGCCGAGATACTGCGCGCCCTGCATCATCGGCATCACCCGCGCCTCGATCTCGCGCAGCGACAGCGACCGGCCGGTCCTGCGCGCTTCGAAGGCGGAACGCTGGTCGCCATGTCGCTGATCGGGCGCCTGCGCCACCGCAACGCCCGCCGCCAACGGCGTCAGCATCGGGAAAGCAGCAAGAGTTGTCAGGATTAGCAGCATCTTCATGGAGGTGGCATAGGCCCGGCGCATTGAACAGCCTGTGAATGAGGGCGACAGCAGGACGACAGCATAGTGTAACTTGCCTGCATCACCCGGCGACCCTAGGTGACCCGGACATGGCAGCACCTATTCTCGCATTCGAAGGCCTCGGCCTTGTCCAGGGTTCTGGATGGCTTTTTCGCAACCTCGATATCCATATCGGTCCGCGCGATCGCCTCGCGCTGATCGGGCGCAACGGCGCGGGCAAGACGACCTTGCTCAAGCTGCTCGGCGGCAGCATCGAGGGCGATGAGGGCCGCCGGACGATCGTCCCGGGCACCCGGGTCGTGATCCTCGAACAGGAGCCCGACCTGCGCGGCTTTGCGACCCTGCGCGATTACGTGATGGGCGGCGACGATGCGCCGGTCAGCTACGAAGCCGACTCGATCGCCGACCAGCTCGGCATCGATCTGTCGCGTGAAGCCACATCCGCGTCGGGTGGCGAGCGCCGCCGCGCGGCGATCGTCCGTGCGCTGGCGCAGGACCCCGACGTGCTGCTGCTCGACGAACCGACCAACCATCTCGACATCGGCGCAATCGAATGGATCGAAGACTGGCTCAAGCGCTTCCGCGGCGCGTTCGTCGTTATCAGCCATGACCGTACCTTCCTGACGCGTCTCACCAAGCAGACCCTGTGGCTCGACCGCGGCGCGATCCGGCGTGCGGAGATCGGTTTCGGCGGATTCGAGGCGTGGACCGAACAGGTCTATGCCGAGGAACAGCGCCAGGCCGAGAAGCTCGACGCACGCCTGAAACTGGAGGAACATTGGCTGCTGCGCGGCGTCACCGGGCGCCGCAAGCGCAACCAGGGCCGCCTGACCAAGCTGCACGAGATGCGTGCCGAACGCGCGTCGATGGTCGGACCGCAGGGCTCCGCCAATCTCGTGACGGGCAGCGACGACACCAAGTCGAAGGTGGTGATCGACGCCAAGAACGTCACCAAGGCGTATGGGGACCGGACAATCATCGGCGACCTGACGCTGCGCGTCACGCGCGGCGACCGGATCGGTATCGTCGGCCGCAACGGCGCGGGCAAGTCGACGCTGTTGAAGCTGCTGACCGGCGAGATCCAGCCCGACAGCGGCTCGATCAAGCTCGCCCAGACGCTCGACGCGGTCGTGATCGACCAGCAGCGCAGCCTGATGGCGCCTGAAAAGACGGTCCGCGAGGTCGTCGTCGATGGCGGCGAATGGATCGACGTGCTTGGTGTGCGCAAGCACATCCACGGGTATCTCAAGGAATTCCTGTTCGACCCGAACATGGTGGACGCCAAGATCGGGTCGCTGTCGGGTGGCGAGCGATCGCGACTGCTGCTCGCGCGCGAATTCGCCAAGCCGTCGAACCTGCTCGTGCTCGACGAGCCGACCAACGATCTCGACCTCGAAACGCTCGACCTGTTGCAGGAGGTGATCGGCGATTATGACGGCACCGTCCTGATCGTCAGCCATGACCGCGACTTTCTCGACCGGACCGTGACGATCACGCTTGGGCTCGATGGATCCGGAACCGTGGATGTCGTCGCCGGCGGATACGAGGATTGGGAAAAGCGCCGTGCGACCCAGACCAGCGGCAAGCGGGCCTCCAAGAAGGTCGCCGCGACCGCCCCGCCGGCCCCCGCGCCGCGCGCGAAACTGACCTACAAGGATCAGCGCGATTATGAGCTGCTCCCCAAGCGGATCGAGGCGCTCGACGCCCAGATCGCTAGCGATGCCGCAAAGCTTGCCGCGCCGAACCTGTACATGCGCGACAATGCAACCTTCGCCAGGCTGACCGCCGCGATCGAGGCGGCGCGCGCCGAAAAAGAGGCCGCGGAACTCCGCTGGCTGGAGCTGGCTGAGCAGGTTGGCGAATAGCGGCAGCTAAACCGTTCCGAACCATTTGGAACTTGACACATGTTACTGCGTTGCAGCATCCCGCCATTGTACGTTTTGGAGAGTCTTATGAAGCTGAAGAACCTGACCGGTAGCGCGCTCGCTATCGCTATGATGTCCACGTCGGTTGCAGCCGTTGCTGCGCCTGCCAACCCTGCGTCGAGCCTGTCGGTTTCGAAGGCACGCGTCGGTTCGGCAACGACCGGCAAGAACAAGGCTGCAGGCGCTGGCGTGATCGCCGGCCTGATCGCAGCTGGCGTCGTTGCGATTGGCGTTGTCGCCATCGTCAAGGACGACAACGACAACGATTCGGACAGCAACTAAGCTGTTCTGAGGGTCGGCGCTTCGGCGCCGGCCCTTTTTACGTTATTTGCTGATCGCGCGCCCGGACCGCCCCGCTAGATCAACGATATACTGCCAGCCAACACGCCCGGAACGACTTCCCCGCTGCGTTGCCCATGTCAGGGCCTCGTCGGGCCGAAATGGCAGATCGTGTAGCGCCGCATAGCCCGCGACGATCGCCAGATAGCCGTCCTGATCGACGGCATGAAACCCCAGACTCAGCCCGAACCGATCCGCAAGCGCAAGCTGGTCGTCGATCGAATCGCGGGGATTGATGGTGCTTTCCTGTTCGGCGATATCGCGTGGCGCCAGATGCCGGCGGTTCGCCGTCACGGCCAGACGCACATTGGTGGGACGTGGCTCTGCACCGCCTTCGAGCACGGATCGCAGCACACGCGCCTCGGACGGAGTATCGATGCCGAGATCGTCGACGAAGACGATGAAGGCGCGGTCAACGGGCGCCAGCATCGCAAACAGGTCCGGCAGCGCGGTCATGTCGGCGATCTCGATCAGCGCGACATTGCCCTGTTCGGCCTGGACCGCGGCGACAACGCTTTTCACCAGCGCCGATTTACCGGTACCGCGCGCGCCCCATAGCAGGACGTCATGCGCCGCGTGACCGCTGGCGACACGCCGGACCATCTCCAGCAGCAGATGCTTCTGCCGATCGATGCCGATCAGCAGATCGAGCGGCAGCGGGGCGAAACCGCGGATCGGGACAAGCGCCCGGTTGCGCCACACATAGGCGGGAAACGCCAGACAGTCCGCTACTGGCGGCGGCGGCGGCGAGAGGCGTTCGAGGGCGGCGGCGATCCTGTCGAGCGGGTCGGTCATCGCGCGGTCATGACGGCACCGCCGCCGTGCGACAAGGTCTAACGGAGCTCGGCGAGATGGCTGGCGATGGCGCGATCCCCGGGGGCCAGCGCCACCGCCTTGGTCAGCACCTGCCGCGCACCGTCCAGCTTGCCCACGCCCGCCAGCGCGATGCCATAGGCGTCGGTCGCCGCTGCATTCATCGGCGCAAGCGCATGGGCGGCGCGCGCATAGCGAAGCGCAGCCGTATCTGCGCCGTCACGCGGCGCCGCCCCGGCATAGGCGCGCGCGAGATCGGTCAGCAGCCCCGCGTCACGATTGCCGATCCGCCGGCGCACCGCTTCGAGCGTATCGATCGCGGCGGTCCAGTTGCCCGCCATCACGTGCCAATGGCCAAGGATTCGCTGGCCGGTCAGGCTCTGCGGATTTTGCGAAAGATACAGGGCCAGCGCGGTCGATGCCTCGCGTTGGCGCGAGACCCGGCTCAGCGCGTCGACCAGGCGCAGCATCGTCGGTTCGTCGAAGCTGAGATCCGCAGCACGCGCATAAAGCGGTGCAGCGTCCGCGTAACGCCCCGCCACCGCGAAGGTGTCGCCCAGCGTCGACTGGGCGGCGGGCGCGCCGGGGCTTGCCCGCGCAAGGTTGCGGGCGCGGGCAAGCGCATCACCCGGCGCGCGCGCTTGAATCCGGCCGCGAATCGCCGCCAGCAGAGCGCCCGGATCCCCCGGAACCTGCAGGATCGCCGCGTCGAGCGTGCCGACCTGATCGTCGATCGCGAAGGCCGTCGCCATCCCGGTGGCACCGCGGTTTGCGCGATCGAGATCCTGCGCCACACCCTCGCGCTCCCGATCCGTCGTTGCGGTGGCGGCTGCCGCACGCGCGAAAAGCACGAGCGCATAGCTGTCGGCGTCCGCACGGGTGACGATCGGCCTCAGCACCTCCCGCGCCCCGCGCGGATCACCCGACCGCAGCAACGCGGCGCCCAACAGCCGGCGCACGCTGACGTTGAGCGGCTGTTGCCGCGCGAGACCGCGCCACATCGCGCCGGCCTGTTCGAACCGCCCCTCGGCATAGTCGAGCACACCGCTGAGCAGGATCGCACCGGGCATGCTGTCGATCGCCCCGCCAGTCTTCTGGAGCAACCCGCGCGCGAGTTCGGTCCGGCCCGCGCGCGCCGCGAGCACCGCCTGGAGATACAGCGCCTGCGGGCTGCCGGGTCGCGCCCGCTGCGCGCGTCGCGTCGCCGCCAGCATGGCGCGATACCGCCCGGCATCACCGAGCGTGGCGGCATATTCGATCAGCGCCGGATGATAATAGGCATCGCGTGCAAGCGCGCGCTCGAACCAGGGGAGTGCTGCGACCAGGCCGTACCGCCGGCGGACAATTTCGCCCTGCAACGTCAGCGCCGCGGGCTCATCCGGCAACAGCGCGACCGCGCGCGTCGCAGCATCCGCGGCGGTACCGACATCGCCGATAGCCAGCGCCACGCGACCGAGCGCAGTCCAGTTGCGCCCGTCGCGAGGCTGCTCTGCCACCAGGCGGCCAAGATCAACGCGGGCTGCAGCGCCGTTGCCGAGCAGTGCCAGCGCGGCGGCGCGGATGCGGCGAGCATAGGCGGCCTGGCGCGGTGCGGCGCGGTCGGCCGCCTCGATCGCACCGACCGGGTCATTCTGGAGCAGCCGCGCCTGCGCCTGGAACGGGTAGAGCGTGGCGATCGCGATGCCTGCATCGCGCGCGCGGGTCAGTTCGGCCTCGGCTGCGAGCCCGTCTCCCAGTTCGAGCAGGGCGCGTGCAAGGACCACATGCGCAGGCCCGTTCGACGGCGCCGCCGCGATCGCCGCCTGCGCATTGGACCGGGCCGCGCTGTAATTGCCCGACTGCAGCGTGATCCGCGCGTCGCGGAGCAAGCGTCGCGCATCGGGGGGATCGCGCCGCAGCGTCAGCAGCGTCGCCGTCCCCGCGACCGCCACCACGAGCAGCGCGATCGCCAGCAGACGGGCATGGCTCCGCGTGAACACACGCCGTCGCCGCGGTGCGCGTCTGCGGCGCAACAGCGGATATCGCGGGTCACGCATGGAGATCATAGCTTTTGAGCAGATCGTACAGCGTCGGCCGGCTGATCCCGAGCAGCCTGGAGGCGCTCGAGATATTGCCCCCGGCACGGCTCAGCGCGCGACGGATGGCCTTGCGATCCGCCACCTCCCGCGCCGCCCGCAGGTTGAGCCCATCGGCCGTGTCGGCGGTACCGCCGAGGTCGAGATCGGCAGCGGTAATCAGCTTGCCGTCGGCCATGATCACCGCGCGCTTGATCCGGTTTTCGAGCTCGCGAACATTGCCCGGCCAGCTCCAGCCATCGATCGCCGCGCGCGCATCGGGGGCGAGGCCGGTTACGCCGGCATTCATCGTCTTGGCGTACTTCGCCAGAAAATGCCGCGCGAGCAGCGCCGCGTCGCCGCTGCGCTCCGCTAATGAGGGGATCCGGACAACAATTTCCGCCAGCCGATAATAGAGATCCTCGCGGAACCGGCCCGTCGCGACCATCGCGTCGACATCCTGATGCGTCGCGCAGACGATCCGCGTGTCGACCGGGATCGCCTTGCGGCCGCCGACCCGCTCGATCACCCGTTCCTGCAGGAACCGCAACAGCTTGACCTGCAGCGTCATGGGCACGTCGCCGATCTCGTCGAGGAACAGCGTGCCGCCTGCGGCCTGCTCGATCTTGCCCTCGGTGGTCTTGATCGCGCCGGTGAACGCCCCCTTTTCATGGCCGAACAGTTCACTTTCGAGCAACGTCTCGGGAATCGCCGCGCAGTTGATCGCGACGAACCGGCCCCGCGCGCGCGGCGACGCATCATGGATGCCGCGCGCGAGCACTTCCTTGCCCGTGCCGCTCGCGCCCAGCAGCATCACCGCCACATTGGCGGGCGCGACCCGTTCGAGCGTCCGCGTCACCAGCGCCATTTCGGGCGAGGCAGCGATCACGCCGCCAAATCCCGTCCCGCTCGCTGCTACCCGCGCCGCAAGCCGCCGGTTCTCCGCCTCGAGGCCATGGACGTGGAACGCACGTGCGACGATCATCCCGAGCACGTCGATATCGATCGGTTTGGCATAGAAATCCCACGCCCCCTCCGCGATCGCGAGCAGCGCGCTTTCGCGGGCGCCGTGCCCGGAGGCGATAATCACCTTGGTATCGGGTTTCAGCGCGAGGATTTCGCGCAGTGTCGCAAAGCCTTCGGTGACGCCGTCGGGATCGGGTGGCAGGCCGAGATCGAGCGTGACGACGGCGGGTTCGTGCGCACGAACCGCTTCGATCGCGGTGGCGCGGTCGCTGGCGACGACGATCTCATAGCCCTCATACGCCCAGCGCAGCTGTCGCTGCAGCCCGAGATCGTCCTCGACGATCAGAAGCACCGGGCGCGCCTCCACAGGGGATGCCGATGCGCTCATGCCGCCGCCTCCATCGCATCGGCCGCCGGCAACGATATGCGGAACCGCGTCCCCTCACCTTCCCGGCTGAAGACATCGAGCGATCCCCCCATCGCCTCGACCAGTTGCAGTGCCTCGAACGCGCCGATCCCGAACCCCAGCGGCTTGGACGAGGCGAACGGCCGGAACAGCTGATGGCGGACGAAAGCGGGGCTCATCCCGCACCCCTGGTCGATCACGTCGATCGCGATGGTCGCGCCGTTCGCCGCAACCGCGACGACGATCGGAGCATCGCGGTCGCTCGCTTCGATCGCATTCTGGATCAGGTGGCCCAGCACCTGTTCGAGCCGTGCCGCCTGCGCCCGGGCGAGCACCTGTCCGGTCGCCTGTGCCGCGATCGGATGCTGTGCGCGACGCGTGCCGACGACGCGGTTTACCAGTGCTGCGACATCGACCGGCTGGAACGGCTCGCTGGGGGCCGCGTGCGTTTGTGAAAGCCGGGCGAGCAGCGCGTTCATGCGATCGGCTGAGTCCTGAAGAGTGGCGACCATGTCGACGCGGAACGCCGGATTGTCGGCGTGACGCTCTGCGTTGCGCGCGACCAGCGTCAACTGGCTGACGAGATTCTTGATGTCGTGCAGGATGAACGCGAAGCGACGGTTGAATTCGTCGAACCGCTGCGCGTCCGCGAGCGCTGCATGCGCGCGGTCCTCGGCGAGGTAGCTCGCCGCCTGCCGGCCCGCGACCCGCAACAGGTCGAAATCCTCCCAGTCCAGCGCGCGATCGACCGGCGGACGGGCAAGAATGATCGCGCCGACCAGCGCACCGCCATGCACCAGAGGCACGATCGCCCAGGCGGCGGGGCACGCGCTGAGCCAGTGCGGCACGCTCGCGATTTCCTCCGCCGGCGCCGTGCCGCGTCGTACGGGGTCGAGCTCGATGATCCGCGGGCTGAGACGAAGACGCTCGGCCAGCGCCCGATCCGACATCGGTGCCGGCGCCGTCGTCATCTCCCAGTTCCAGGCGGCGGCGCTGCTCATGCCGAGGCCGTCGGGGACGAGCAACAGACCGCCCGGGCTGTCGGTCAGGTCCGCCACCGCCTTCACGATCCGTCCGTCGAGCGGCGCGGTGCCGTCGCCCGGTGCGCCCAGCGTCTCGGTGAAACGCTGCCACTCCGCGCGATAGTCATAGCGATGGCGAAACAGGTGCTTGGCGATCTTCACCTTCGCCCATGCGCGCAGCCACGACGTCGCCAGCAGCCCGAACAGCGCGGCGGTCGCACCGCAGATGATCGCGGTCTGGATCAGCCGCGCATGTTCGCCGCCATAGGCATCGGCGACGCTGGTCGCGACCGCGGTGATCCCGACATAGCTGATCACCGCGATCGCGCCGAGCGACCGGGTGGCGACGCGCCGCGACACCGCGAACGTCCAGTCGCCGCGACGGGTGACCGCGACGAGAAGGAGCAGCGCCATGCCGATCATCGCGACACCGCGTGCGGCAACGATCACGGGCGTCCAGCGCGGCGCGACATAGGCGCTGACAGCCAGCAGCAGATCGACGCTCCACATGATCGTGACCGCGACCACGACCAGCCGTCCGCCGTGCCACGCCGCGTCGGGCGAGGCCCGTGCTGCCTGATGCAGATGATGGACCAGCACCAGGGCGCTGATCGCCACCATCATCCCGAACACCAGCCGCGCCGACTCGGTCTGTGCCTGCGCATCGGCGTCCATCGGTACCAGTTCGACGACTGCGAGCAACGCGCTGATCACCGTGATCGCCACGACGGTGCCATAGACAGCACCCAGCGCACGATTGCCGGTCCGTTCCCGGCGTACGAGCGCGAACATGAAGCCGAGCCAGGCGATGGTGCGCGCGCTTTCGGCGATCCGGGTGCTAATATCGCGAAAGTCTATGCCCGACACGGCCAGCGCCCAGAGCGTCGTCAGGACGAGCGGGCCGACAAAGGCCGCGTTCGACCAGCCGCCGGCGGGCCGCTGCGCCTGCCTGAACACGAGCGCGCCGAACAGCAGCGCGGCCAGCGCGTGCGCCCACAGGATCAGCAGCGCGATCATGCCACGCTCAGCGCGCGCCGGTCGGCCACAGGACGACCCGGAGCGTCTGCAGAAGGATCAGCATGTCGAGGAAGGGCGAATAATTCTTGGCGTAATAGAGATCATATTCGAGCTTGTGCCGCGCATCCTCGATCGATGCGCCGTAGGGATAGTTGATCTGCGCCCAGCCCGTGATGCCCGGCTTCACCATGTGACGCTCGGCATAATAAGGCAGCTGGGTCTCGAGTTCGTCGACGAATTGCGGCCGTTCGGGGCGCGGGCCGACAAAGCTCATCTCGCCGCGGAGCACGGTCCAGGTCTGCGGCAGTTCGTCGATGCGGACCTTGCGGATGAAACGGCCGATCCGCGTGATGCGGGGATCGTCCTCCGCCGCCCAGACCGCCTTGCCGGCAATCTCGGCATCCTGCCGCATCGAGCGGAGCTTCAGGATGTCGAACCCCTGATTGTAGAGGCCGACGCGCCGCTGGCGATAGAAGGCGGGGCCGCGCGACTCGAGCTTGATCGCAAGCGCGGTGACCAGGATGACCGGCAGCGTGGCCGCGAGCAGGATCAGGCTGGCGACGATGTCGAACGCGCGCTTGAACACGCTCGACAGCATCCGGCCACTGGCGAAACCGTCGGAAAAGATCAGCCAGGACGGGTTCACGCTGTTGAGATCGATCCGCCCGGTTTCGCGTTCGAGAAAGGTCGAAATCTCGATGACCTGAACGCCAGTCGTGCGGACACGGAGCAGATCCTTGAGCGGCAGCGCGTTGCGCCGTTCTTCGAGCGCGAGGACGACTTCGCCCGCGTTCAGGTCGACAATATGCGCCGCCAGGTTCGGGATGTCGGCGCGGGGAATCGCACCGTCGACCACCGCCTCCGCCTCGCCCATCGCGACGAAGCCCGCCGCGACGAAATTGATCCCGGGCTGTTGCGAGAGCGCGAGGATCCGCGCGGCACGATGGCCAGCGCCGAGCACGACGATTCGTCGCTTGAACGTGTCGCCACCCAGCAGCCGGCCAAGCACCGCGCGCACCGTCACCAGCAGGACGGCCGCGATCAGCGTCGCATAGAGCAGGTTCGACCGCCAGAAGGTGAGCGCGGGGACCAGGAAGAAGATCAGCGACTGGAAGATCACGCCGAGCGAGAAGGCGACCGCGAGCCGCGCGGCGGCGAACCGCAGCGACAGGAAGGAGGCGACGCCATAGGCGCCGACCGCGACCAGCGCGATCTGCAACGCCGCGGCGAAGGTCGCGAGCTGGAGCACGCGCGTGTGGATCGGCTCGACCGCCATGCCGATCTGATGCGCACGGACGACCCAGCCGATCTCCCCCGCCACGACCAGCAGCACGGCGTCGACGATGCCGAGCAGCAGCACCGCATAGGGGACGTAGTGCTTGAAGAGCCTGATCATCGTTCGGCGGGATCCCGACAGGGTGACTGTAAACGCACCCGACACCTAGCTGTCTCTTTGCACCAATTCGCAAACAAAGGCTGAAGACCGCGCGCTGGCGGGGTGGTTTGCGATTGGAAGTCCCGGATTGGTCGTTATACGGTCTCCCGAGTGGAGGTCGCATGACAGTTCGAACGATTATACCCGTGATTCTGTCCGGCGGTTCCGGCACCCGGCTGTGGCCGATGTCGCGTCCCGAAATGCCCAAGCAGATGCTCGCGCTGACCGCGGACCAGACCATGTTGCAGCTGACGGCAGGCCGCGCACAGGGCGAACGCTTCGCGGCGCCGATCGTCGTCGCCAACGCCGCGCATGCCGATCTGGTCGAAGCGCAGCTGAAGGATGCAGGCGCCGAGGCACAGGCGCTCATCCTCGAGCCGATGGGCCGCAACACCGCGCCCGCGATCGCACTCGCGGCGATCGCCGCGGGCGAGACCGGTGCCGGCAGCGGCGACGCGATGCTCGTCATGCCGTCCGATCACGTCATCGCCGACCTGCCCGCCTTCCACGCCGCGATCGCCGCGGCGCTGCCGATGGTCGCGCAGGGCTGGCTGGTGACGTTCGGCATCGCCCCCGACGCGCCTGAAACCGGCTATGGCTGGATCCAGGTCGGCGAGGAGCTGGCTGCGGGTGTCCACCGCGTCGCGCGCTTCGTCGAGAAGCCGCCGCTCGACAAGGCGGAGGCGATGCTGGCTTCGGGCGATCATGCCTGGAATGGCGGCATCTTCCTGTTCCGCGCCGATGCCTATCTCGCTGCCCTTGCTCAGCATGATCCCGGCATCCTGGTCGCGACGACCGATGCGATGAAGCTCGCCCGCCGCGAAGGCACGCGGATCTATCCCGACGCCGAGGCCTTTGCCGCGTCGCCCGATGATTCGATCGACTATGCGGTGATGGAAAAGGCCGACCGCGTCGCGGTGGTGCCGGTGGCGATGGGGTGGAACGACGTTGGCAGCTGGGACGCGTTGCATGCGATCAGCGCGCGCGACGCGGACGGCAATGCGCATCGCGGCGATGGCGATGGCAGCGTGCTGGCGATCGATACCAAGAACTGCCTGGTGCGCAGCGACGGCGTCAAGGTCGCGCTGGTCGGGGTCGAGGACCTGATCGTGGTGGCGAGCGGCAACGACGTGCTGATCATGCCGCGCGGTCGCAGCCAGGAAGTGAAGAAGCTGATCGCGGCGATGAAGAACCGCTGAGGCCTTCTCGCAATAGTGAGGACGGACAAAGGGCCGGGGATCGCTCCCCGGCCCTTTTGCTTTGGGTCGTCTTGGTCGGAACGGAGGACCGGCAAAGCCGGCCCTTTTCGTCGGACGGGACTGGAGGCTTTCGCCGTCCAGCCCGCCGGCCGTTCTGATCCTGTGTCCGGGGCAGGTTGACCTGCCCCGGTCCAAGATCAGAAGTCCATGCCGCCCATGCCACCCATGCCGCCGCCGCCGCCCATGGGCATGGCGGGCTTGTCTTCGGCCATTTCGCTCACGGCCGCTTCGGTCGTGATCAGCAGGCCTGCGACCGATGCCGCGTTCTGCAGCGCGGTGCGGACGACCTTGGTCGGATCGATCACGCCGGCTTCCACCAGGTTCTCGTAGGTGTCGGTCGCGGCGTTGAAGCCGATGTTCGAGTCGTTGCCGTCGAGCAGCTTGCCCGAAACCACCGCACCGTCATGACCCGCATTCTGCGCGATCTGGCGAACCAGAGCGGTCAGCGACTTGCGGACGATGTCGATACCGCGCGTCTGGTCCTCGTTCGCACCGGTCAGGCCGTCGAGCACCTTGGTCGCGTACAGCAAAGCCGTACCACCACCGGGGACGATGCCCTCTTCGACGGCTGCGCGGGTTGCGTGCAGCGCGTCGTCGACGCGGTCCTTGCGCTCCTTGACTTCGACTTCCGAAGACCCGCCGACCTTGATCACGGCAACGCCGCCGGCGAGCTTGGCAAGACGCTCCTGGAGCTTCTCCTTGTCATAGTCGCTGGTGGTGTTCTCGATCTGGCGACGGATCGCTTCGGTACGGCCCTTGATCGTCTCGTGATCGCCGGCACCGTCGACGATGACGGTGTTGTCCTTGTCGATCGTGACGCGCTTGGCGGTTCCGAGCATGCCGAGCGTGACGGTCTCGAGCTTGATGCCGAGGTCTTCCGAGATCATCTCGCCCTTGGTCAGGATCGCGATGTCCTCGAGCATCGCCTTGCGACGATCGCCGAAGCCGGGTGCCTTGACCGCTGCGACCTTCAGGCCACCGCGCAGCTTGTTGACGACGAGCGTGGCGAGTGCCTCACCCTCGATGTCCTCGGCGATGATCAGGAGCGGACGACCCGACTGAACGACGGCTTCCAGGATCGGGAGCATCGCCTGCAGGTTCGACAGCTTCTTCTCGTGGATCAGGATGTAGGGATCCTGAAGCTCGACGGTCATCTTCTCGGGGTTGGTGATGAAGTAGGGCGAGAGATAGCCGCGGTCGAACTGCATGCCTTCGACGACGTCGAGCTCGAATTCGAGACCCTTGGCTTCCTCGACGGTGATCACGCCTTCCTTGCCGACCTTCTCCATGGCTTCGGCGATCTTCTCGCCGACTTCACGGTCGCCGTTGGCCGAGATGATCCCGACCTGCGCCACTTCCTTCGAACCCGAAACCGGCTTCGAACGCGCCTTGACGTCCTCGACGACCTTGACGACGGCGAGATCGATGCCGCGCTTCAGATCCATCGGGTTCATGCCCGCTGCGACCGACTTCATGCCCTCGCGAACGATGGCCTGCGCCAGGACCGTCGCGGTGGTCGTGCCGTCACCGGCGATGTCGTTGGTCTTCGAGGCCACTTCGCGCAGCATCTGCGCGCCCATGTTCTCGAACTTGTCCTTGAGCTCGATCTCCTTGGCAACGGTGACGCCGTCCTTGGTGATGCGCGGTGCGCCGAAGCTCTTGTCGATGACGACGTTGCGGCCCTTGGGCCCCAGGGTCACCTTGACCGCGTCGGCGAGGATGTCGACGCCGCGGAGGATGCGCTCGCGCGCGTCACGACCGAATTTTACGTCCTTGGAAGCCATGTCAGCTACCCTTTCAAACGAATGTTGTGAATGTTGAGACGAAAACGGTATTTTTGAGCGCGGTCCGGACCAGCTCTAAAAGCCGATCCAGGCCACGTCGGCGTCAGCCGACGATGCCCAGAATGTCCGATTCCTTCATGATCAGCAGATCTTCGCCGTCGACCTTGACCTCGGTGCCCGACCACTTGCCGAACAGGATCTTGTCGCCAGCCTTGACGTCGAGCGGGGTGATCGTGCCGTTCTCGGCGCGGGTCCCGGTGCCGATGGCGACGACTTCGCCTTCCTGCGGCTTTTCCTTGGCGGTGTCGGGGATGATGATGCCGCCAGCCGTCTTCTCTTCGGCTTCGAGGCGCTTCACCAGCACGCGGTCGTGCAACGGACGAAAGTTCATGGGATCCATGTCCTTTAGGTTTGTGACAGATTTCTGGCACTCGACGATATCGAGTGCCAACAGCCGTCATATGTGCCGCGTCCCCGGCATCGTCAACGGGCGTCCAAACGAAAATCGCGTCAATCGTTACATTCCGCGGGTCAGGACGAGCCCCAGCCGATCGCGCCGCGACCAGCGCCACAGCAGCAGCACCGACACCACCGCGAGCCCTGCGAACAGCCCCCACCACACCCCCTCGCCCGCAAGCGGCGTGCGGAAGCCGAGCAGGATCGCGGTGCCGAAGCCGATCACCCAATAGCCGAACAGCGCGATCAGCATCGGCGTCCGGGTATCCTGCAACCCGCGCAGCACGCCCGCCGCGACCGCCTGCGCGCCGTCGACGAGCTGGAACACCGCGGCCACGCCGAGGAACCGCAGCGCGAGCGCGACGACGACCGCGTTCTGCGGCAGGTCGGGATCGACATAGACGCCGATCATCAGCCGCGGCACCGCCCAGATCAGCAGTGCGCTGGCCGCCATGAAGCCGATCCCGACGACCAGCGCGACATTGCCCGCGCGAGTGATCCAGACCCGGTCCTGCGCGCCGTACGCCATGCCGACGCGGATCGTCGCCGCCTGCGCGACGCCGAACGGCACCTGAAACGCGATCGCGGCGATGTTGAGCGCGATCGCATGCGCCGCGACCTCCGCGACGCCGATCAGCCCCATCAGCAGTGCCGCGCCGCCGAACAGCGCGCCCTCGAAGATCCAGGTCAGCATGATCGGCGTGCCGAGCCGGACGATCTCGTGGAAGCGCGACCATTCGGTCCGCCACCAGCGGCCGAACAGGTGGAAGCGCCGCAGCCGCCGGTCGGTCGTCAGGATCACGCCATACGCGATCATCATCACGCCGAGGCTGGCGACGCTGGCGAGCGCCGAGCCCTCCAGCCCGAGCGCGGGGAAGCCGAGATTGCCGAACACCAGCAGCCAGTTGCCCGCGATCCCGACGAGCAGCGACAGCCCGGTGACGAGAAACGCCCAGCCCGGCCGGCCGAGCGCCGCCGCGGCGGTGCGCATGACGCCCGCGAGCACGCCGGGCAGCAGCGCAAAGGCGATGATCGTCATGAACCGGCCGGCGCGGCGCGCGACCTCCGGGTCCTGCCCGGCGAGCCGCATCAGCGTTTCGCCCTGCGTGAGGACCAGGATGACGGGGAGCGAACCGAGGATGCCGAGCCACAGCGCCATCCGCACGCTGCGCCGGACCTCGCGCACGGCATGCGCGCGGCGGCCGAGTTCGGCGGCGATTAGCGGTGCCGCCGCGCTGGTCAGCCCGATCAGCGCGAACATCAGCAAGTTGAAGACGAACACGCCGAGCGTCGCGGCGGCAAGATCGACCGTGCCGAGCCGCGCGACGAAGATCACGTCGACCGCGGACACCGCCATCTGGATCAGGTTCGCCCCGACCAGCGGCGTGGCGAGCCGCAGCAGCGCGCGAAACTCGGCGCGGGCATCGGCGGGCGCCGGGCCGGTGGCGATGGGAACGGGTTCGATCACCCGGCCGCCCCTAGCGGGATTTGCGGCGTGGGACACCTGGGATCTGTGCGGGGGGGCGTGCGGGGGGTTGGGGTGGGTTGGGCGGGACTGGCTGGCCAGTGGATTGGTCCTTTGAGGGCGGCCGGGGTCGCCCCCCCACCTCGGTTATCCGCCCCCCTGCCCCCCCCTTCGTCATCCTGACGAAAGTCAGGACCCAGGGTTACGGGGCGCTGTCCTGTTTGGCTCTGGGTCCTGACTTTCGTCAGGATGACGGAATTGGGGTGGGGGTGCGGTGTGATCGGGGCGGCGGGTTGTTTGGCGAGCGTTGCGGCGGGGTTGGAGGCCCTGCCCCTCCCCGTTCGTCACCCTGACGAAAATCAGGACCCAGGGTTGCGGGGTGCTGGCCTGCTTGGCTCTGGATCCTGACTTTCGTCAGGATGACGGGATTGGGTGCGGTGTGGTGTGATCGGGGCGGCGGTTTGCGCGGGGCGGTTTGGGCGCGCGGGGTTGGTATCCCTGCCCGTCCCGTCCGTCATCCTGACGGAAGTCAGGATCCAGGGTTACGGGGCGCTGTCCTGCTTGGCTCTGGGTCCTGACTTTCGTCAGGATGACGGATTGCGGTTGCCGGCGCGCGCGGAGCGGTGCCAGCGGGCGACCGCCGTGCGAAAGATAAGCGTATTGCTCCCGCATGACACACGCGGCTATCGTCGACGGCGAACCGGCGTTGCCGGCATCGCACCAACCGGCCGTGCCGGTATGAGGAGACGCAGGTGAAGCTGGTACGCGGCGCATGGAAGCTGTTGGTCGGGATCAAGGACGCACTCGTCCTGGTCGCGATGCTGCTGTTCTTCGGTCTGGTCTTCGCGGCGCTCAACGCGCGGCCGGGGACCAAGGCGATCAAGGACGGCGCGCTGGTGCTCGACCTGAACGGCTCGATCGTCGAGCAGCCCGCCGAACCCGCCGCCTTTGCCGCGCTGTCGGGACAGAATACGCCGAAGCAGTTTCGCCTGCGCGACGTGGTGCGCGCGATCGATACCGCGCGGACCGATGGCCGGGTGAAGGCGCTGGTGCTCGATCTCGACGGCTTTACCGGGGCCTATCCGGCCGCGCTGGGCGAGATCGGCGACGCGATCGCGCGCGTCCGCGCCGCCAAGAAGCCCGTGCTCGCCTATGCCACCGCCTATACCGACGGCAGCTACCGGCTGGCCGCCAATGCGAGCGAGGTCTGGGTCAACCCGCTGGGCGGCACGCTGTTCATGGGGCCGGGCGGCAACCAGCTTTACTATAAGGGGCTGATCGACAAGCTGGGGATCACGACGCATGTCTACCGCGTCGGCCGCTACAAGTCGTTCGTCGAGCCCTATACGCGCACCGACCAGAGCGACGATGCGCGCGCGGCGAGCCAGGCGCTGTACGGCACGCTGTACGATCAGTGGCGCGAAGCGGTCGCCAAGGCCCGCCCCAAGGCGCAGATCGCGCAGTTCCTCGCGCGTCCCGACGCTTTGGTGCTCGCCGCCAATGGCGACATCGCGACCGCGAACCTGCGCGCAGGGATCGTCGACAAGCTCGGCGACCGGACCGCGTTCGGCAAGCGCGTCGCCGCGATCGCGGGCGCCGACACGAGCAAGCCTGCGGGCAGTTTCAACACCATCACCTATGATTCCTGGGTCAAGGCCAATCCCCTGCCGACCGGCGGCGACGCGATCGGCGTGCTGACCGTGGCGGGCGACATCGTCGACGGCGAAGGCGGCCCCGGCACCGCGGCGGGCAAGACGATCGAGAAGGCGATGCTCGACGGCCTCGCCAAGAAGAACCTCAAGGCGCTGGTCGTGCGCGTCGATTCGCCGGGCGGATCGGTGCTCGCGTCCGAACGGATCCGGCTCGCGATCCTCGAGGCCAAGAAGAAGGGCCTGCCGGTGGTCGTGTCGATGGGCGGGCTCGCCGCGTCGGGCGGATACTGGGTGTCGACGCCTGCCGACGTGATCTTCGCCGAGCCCGGCACGATCACCGGGTCGATCGGCATCTTCGGGATCATCCCGACGTTCGAAACCGCACTCGCCAAGATCGGCGTCACCACCGACGGCGTGAAGACGACGCCGCTGTCGGGGCAGCCCGACATCACCGCCGGCACGACGCCGATGTTCGACACGCTGATCCAGGCGGGGATCGAGAATGGCTATCGCCAGTTCATCGCGCGCGTCGCCGCGTCGCGCAAGCTGAGCCCCGCGCGGGTCGACGCGATCGGCCAGGGCCGCGTCTGGGACGGCGGCACCGCACGCCAGATCGGGCTGGTCGACCGGTTCGGCACGGTGAAGGACGCGATCGCCGAGGCCGCCCGCCGCGCCAAGCTCGATCCCGCCAAGATCCACGCCGAATATCTCGAAAAGCCGCCGGGCGTGCTTGCCCAGCTCGCCGCCGGTTTCGACACGGGTGACGACGACACCACGACCGGCGGCGACGCGTTCGGCCGGATCGCGCTCGACCGCCGCCAGATGGTCGCGCGTGCGGTCGGCGACATGAAGCGGCTGGCGACATCGGGCTCGATCCAGGCACGCTGCCTCGAATGCGGCGGCATCGGCCCGAGTGCCGGCGACGGCGGCGACGCGCGGCTGCTCGACCTGCTGCTCGCGCGGATCGGCCTGTAATGCCGGGCGCGTCGCCCGCGATCGGGACGGCCGGGGCCATCACGATCCGGGCGGCGCGCCCCGAGGACGCCGCCGCGATCGCCGCGATCTATGCGCCGCACGTGCTGGTGGGGACGGTCTCGTTCGAGACCGACGCGCCCGACGCGCGGCAGATGCGGACGCGGATGGCGGCGTCAGACGGGCTCTATCCCTGGCTGGTCGCGACGGTGGGGGATGCGGGCGGGGTGATCGCGTTCGGCTATGCCGGGCGGTTCCGCGAGCGCGCCGCCTATCGCTTCGTCGTCGAGACCACGGTCTATGTCGCGGATGCGGCGCAGCGCCAGGGTGCGGGGCGGCTGTTGTACGAGGCGCTGATCGACACGCTGCGCGCGCAAGGCTTCACCCAGGCGATCGGGGTCATCGCGCTGCCCAATGACGGATCGATCCGGCTGCACGAATCGGTCGGGTTTCGCCGCGCCGGGGTCTACCGCGCGGTCGGGTACAAGAACGGCCAGTGGATCGATGTCGGCCACTGGCAATGCGCGCTGAACGACGCGGCGGTGCCACCGGTCGAGCCGCGCCGCTTTGCCGAGGTTGGCGTCGTGCGCGGCTGACTGCGGACTAGCGGCGTGCGCGGTAGGCGGGCAGCGCGAGGTGGAAGCGGATCGCGGCGGCGCGCAGGCTGAACCCCGCGCTCGCCGCGACGACCGCGGACCAGCCGATCGGCACGCCCAGCAGCACGAGGCCGACATAGCTCGCCGCGGCGAGCGCCGCCGCGGTGACATAGAGTTCGGGACGCATCAGGATCGAGGGTTCGCCCGCGAGCACGTCGCGGATGATCCCGCCGAAACAGGCGCTCATCACCCCCATCAGCACGGCGGGCACGGGCGGTACGCCATAGCCCAGCGCCTTGGCCGCACCGAACACCGCATAGGCGGCGAGCCCGATCGCATCGAACCAGCCCAGCGCCTCGTCGCGCCACCAGCGTTCGGGCGTGATCCAGATCACCAGCGCGACGATCAGGCACATGCTGGCGGCGCGCGCGTCGTGCACCCAGAAGACCGGCGCGTCGATCAGCAGGTCGCGCACCGTGCCCCCGCCGACCCCGGTGATCAGCCCGAAGAAGATCGCGGTGACGACGGTCTGCCCGCGCTTGGCCGCGGCGAGCGCGCCCGAGGCGGCGAACACCGCGAGCCCGGCGAGATCGAGCCAGCGTGCGGCGGCGGGAAGGACGTCGGGCGACAGGATCGTGACGGGCAGCATCCCCCCGGCCTAGCCGCTGTGGCGCGCGACACAAGCGAGGCCGCACCCGCGACCGGATTTTGCGAAATTTCCCGGCTGAGGACGAACTTATCCACAGGCGGGGATAATTCTTTGTGGATAACGGGGAAAAGTCCCCGGGCAGCCCGTGTGCGAGGCATAATTTTGCCGGTTCTTATCCTTTTGTGCACAGCCTGTGGATAACTTGCTGTGGATAACGGGGACAGATTGCGTGCCCTGCACGACCCAGGATGCCCGGAGCGAAGATGAACGCGACGTTGTTTTGGGTTCATGCAACCGGGGGTAAACGCCGGCCGTTACGGACACAGATCATTACAAACGGGAGTAGATTTTATGCGTAAGTTGATCATGGCACTCAGCGCGACCGCCCTCGTCCTGCCGACGCTCGCGGTGCCGATCTCGGCCGCGGATGCGCAGCGCGGCAAGCGCGAATGGCGCGGTCGCGACGGCCGGACCTATTGCAAGAAGAGCAACGGCACGACCGGCACGATCATCGGCGGCGTCGGCGGCGCGCTCCTCGGCCGCACGGTCGACACGCGCGGCGACCGCACGGTCGGCACGCTCGGCGGCGCGGTCCTGGGTGGCCTGGCCGGTCGCGCGATCGACAAGGGTACGAGCAACAATAATCGTCGTTGCCGCTAAACCACGCACCGCATTGCGGACTGATGCGTTGAAGGGGGGCGTCGCGGGAAACCGCGGCGCCCTTTTTCATGTTTCGAAGGATCCGAAAATGACGACACGCAGCGGTTCGGCCAGCTATGAAGGCCTCGGCAAGAGCGGCAAGGGCCATGTCTCGACGCAGTCGGGCGTTTTGTCCGACTCGCCGTACGGCTTCAACACGCGGTTCGAGAACGAGCCCGGCACCAACCCCGAAGAATTGATCGCCGCCGCGCATGCGAGCTGCTTCACCATGGCGCTGAGCTTTGCGCTCGCGGCCAAGGGCTATGAGGCGGGCACGCTCGAGACGAGCGCGAAGGTGACGCTCGACAAGGATGGCGACGGGTTCAAGATCACCAAGTCGGCGCTGACGCTGAACGCAAAGGTCGAGGGCATCTCGGCCGACGAGTTCGCGACGATCGCGGCGGACGCCAAGGCGAACTGCCCGGTGTCGAAGGTCCTGAACGCCGACATCACGCTCGACCACACGCTTGCCTGATCGACGCGCCGGCATGCGGATCGCCGCGACTGTCGCCCTCGTCCTGCTCGGTGCGGGGCTCGAGGCGGGGGTCGTCGGTGCCGCCGCGGCCGGTGCACAGACGATCGCCGGCGGCGCACGACGCGACGCCGGCGACTGGCAGCGATACCGCGCCTATGATCATGATCGCCCCGAACCGGGGCAGCGCGGCTATTTCGCGGACCGGTATTTTCGCGATGGCCGCTATTATGCGGTGCGCCGGCTGAGCCGGGCGGATCGGCTGTATCGCGGCGCCGACGGCCGTTACTATTGCCGCCGCGAGGACGGGACGACCGGGCTGATCACCGGCGGGCTGGCCGGCGGTGTCCTCGGCAATATCATCGCACGCGGTGAGTCACGGCTGATCGGCACGCTGGTCGATACGCGCGGCGGTGCGCTGCCCGGCCGGTCGGTCGATCGCGGCCGGATCCGCTGCCGCTGACCCCAAGACTCCTGCGATCAGATGATGCCGCCGCCGAGCATCAGCCGCAGCGTGAAGATGATGATCAGCACGATGTTCAGATTGCGCCCGGCATTGCTCGACGACAATGCCCCGACCGCAGCACCGACGATGCCGATCGGGATGACCAGCCAGTTCATCCAGCCGAGCAGCGGGAAGAAGGCGACGAGACCCAGCGCGAGGGTGACGAGGCCGATGAGGATCGAGACGAGGTTGAGCATGACCCAAACATGGCGTCTCGACGGGTCGCCGGCAAGATCGCGGGCCGGCCGGCCGCGCATACCGCGACAACGCTTTCTTCACCCGCACTCCCGCATTGATGCCGGGTGATGACCCGTTCCGCCCGCACCATCCGCCTGCCCGCCCTGGCGCTTGCCCTGCCGCTCGCGCTGATCGCGTGCGGCGAGCCTGCGGTCGATGATCAGCAGGACGCGACGCGCCTCGAGGCGGACCTTGGCAACGGCAATGCGGGCGACCCGGCGCTGAACGCCGCGCTCGCGGGTCAGATCATGGTCGACCCGACGCTGTCCCAGTCGTCGAACGACGACGCGATCCGCCCGCCGCCCGAGCCGATGGGCGGGGCGATGCCGAGCGAGGAAGCGGGCCGCCGCGCCGATACGGTCGATCCGCGTACGCTGAAACGCGCCCCCGCCGCTGCCGGTGACTGTCCCGCCTGCCGCACGGCCGACGCGGCGCTGACGCTGGGCGCGCTGGCCGAGCGGCAGACGATGCCGAACGCGGCGGCGTGTGCGCGGACGATCGGCTATTCCGCGCTGTGGGCGAATCGCCTGCCCGCCGACCTGCCGCTGTATCCCGATGCGCAGCTGTCGGAGGCGGCGGGTTCCGACCAGGCCGGGTGCCGGCTGCGCGTCGTGCATTTCTCGAGTCGGGCCGCGCCGCAGCGGCTGCTCGACTTCTATTATACCCGCACCGCCGACACGGGCTATTCGGCCGACCACCGCAGCGACGGCCGCCGGCACGTGCTCGGCGGGCTGCGCGGTGGCGATGCCTATATGGTGTATGTCACGCCACGCATGGGTGGCGTCAGCGACGTCGATCTGGTCTCCAACGCCGGGCGCTGAGCGCCGCGACCACGCCTGCGGGCAAGCGCCGTGCATCCCCGTCAAGCGCGGCTTTCCGTTTTCCGCGATTCGCGCTAGGGCGCGGGCATGTCTCCCCTTCTCTATGTCATGGTCGGTGGCGCGGTCGGATCCGGCGCGCGCTATCTGACCGGGCGCGCGATGACCGCGCTGCTCGGTGCCGGCTATCCGTTCGGCACGCTGGCGGTAAATCTCGTCGGCGGGCTGCTGATGGGCGTGCTGGTCGGCGTGCTTGCGCGCCATTCGGCGCCCGAGGGCTGGCGGCTGCTGCTCGGCGTCGGCGTGCTCGGCGGGTTCACGACCTTTTCCTCCTTCTCGCTCGACGTCGTCACGATGATCGAGCGTGGCGCGCCGGGCCTCGCGCTCGGCTATGTTCTGGTGTCGGTGATCGGTTCGATCGCCGCGTTATTCGCGGGTCTCTCCGCAGTAAGGGCCGTCGCATGACTGCGGGCAAACACGATAGCGATACGAATTTCCGCGAGTTCAACGTCGGGTTCGACGATGACGGCATCCGGCTGGACCGGTGGTTCAAGCGGCACCTGCCCGAGACGAGCTTCACGACGGTGGCGATGTGGGCGCGGACCGGCCAGCTGCGCGTCGACGGCGCGCGCGCGACGCCGGGCGACCGGATCGCGGCGGGCCAGATGCTGCGCGTGCCGCCGCCCGAAGCCGACAAGGCCACCGCCGACGTGGACGCGCCGCGACGCGTACGCGAGCGCGTGATCCTGTCGGACGAGGAGACCGAAGCCGCGCAGGCGATGGTCATCCACAAGGATTTCCAGGCGTTCGTGCTGAACAAGCCGCCGGGTCTGGCGACGCAGGGCGGCACCAAGACGACGCAACATGTCGACGGGCTGCTCGATGCGCTCCAGTATGACAATGAGGGCCGGCCGAAGCTGGTCCACCGGCTCGACAAGGATACGTCGGGCGCGTTGCTGGTGGCGCGGACGAGCCGCGCGGCGGCGTTCTTCGCCAAGGCATTTTCGGGGCGCACTGCGCGGAAGGTGTATTGGGCGCTGGTGGTCGACGTGCCCTCGATCGAGGACGGCATGATCGAGCTGCCGATCGGCAAGCAGCCCGGCACCGGCGGCGAGAAGATGCATGTCGATGAGGCCGAGGGCGCGCCCGCGCGGACCCGGTACCGCGTGATCGAGCGCGCGGGCAACCGCGCCGCCTGGGTCGAGCTGCAGCCCTTTACCGGCCGCACGCACCAGCTGCGCGTCCACATGGCGGCGATCGGCCACCCGATCGTCGGCGACGGCAAATATGGCGGCGCGGCGGCGTTCCTGACCGGCGGGATCTCGCGCAAGATGCATCTCCATGCGCGCCGCATCAAGGTGGACCATCCCGATGGCGGCTCGATCGACGTGACCGCCGAACTGCCGACGCATTTCGCGGAAAGCCTGAAGCAGCTGGGCTTCGAGGAGTCGCTCGGCGACGCGCTGGTGCTCGACGAGAAGACCGCGCCGTCGCGCGAGGAGATCAAGTCGCGCGCGCGGGCGCATGCGAAGTCGGTGCGCAAGGAGCGTCGCGGCGAACGTCGCGGGCGCGGTGTGGTCGAGGAGAAGACGGCGGGGGGCAAGCCTGCGGGGCCGAAGACGGGCGGTTCGCGGACGGGCGCGGGGTCGAAGTTCGGCGCGCCCAGGAGTGGGCCGCGGGTCGAGGGTGCGAAGCCTGGTGGCCGCGGTCGTCCGGGGGGGAAGCCGAGTGGGCCTAGGAGTGGGCCGGGGTCGCGGTGATCTAGCGGGTCGGCCTCGCCCATATCCACTACCACCCCGGCGAAGGCCGGGGTCCCGTTGGAGAGGTTGCAGTAACCGGGTGCTGCCCTTCGTCAGTAGCGTCCCCCAACTGGACCCCGGCCTTCGCCGGGGTGGTTATTATGGTGGGGGGTGCCCGCCTGCCCGCCCCCGCGGAGGCGGGGGTCGCGGTCATCTCGCGGACCAACCTCGCCCCATACCTAACACCACCCCGGCGAAGGCCGGGGTCCAGTTGGGGAGGTTGCAGTAACCGGGGGCTGCGCTTCGTCAGCACCGTCCCCCAACTGGACCGCGGCCTTCGCCGGGGTGGTGGTGGTGGGGGTGCCCCCTGCCCGTTCCCCCGCGGAGGCGGGGGTCCAGGGGGCATGATCGGCCGTTCTGCTTGGGTCCGAGTCCCCCGCCTTTGCGGGGGAACATGACGATGCGCGTTCCGGTTTGGCGTTCCCTCGTTCGCCCGGCTGATCTACGAGACGGGGATGCGCTGGAAAATCTCATGATCCGCCTCGCCGTGTTCGATTGCGACGGGACGCTCGTCGACAGTCAGGCGAATATCTGCGTCGCGTGCGAGCGGGCGTTCGAGACGGCCGGGCTCGTCCCGCCGCCGCGCGCCGCGATTCGCCGGATCGTCGGGCTCAGCCTGGTCGAGGCGATGCAGATCCTGGTGCCGCAGGGCGACGAGGCGCTGCACCGCACGCTCGCGACCGACTACAAGGCCGCCTTCCATGCGATGCGGACGAGCGGCGAGCTGATCGAGGAGCCGCTGTTCGAGGGGATCGCCGAAGTGCTGGCGACGCTCGCCGACGATGGCTGGATGCTGGGCGTCGCGACGGGCAAGTCGGACCGCGGGCTCGCGCATGTCCTCGCCGCGCACGGCATCGCCGACCGGTTCGTGACGCTGCAGACCGCGGACCGGCATCCGTCGAAGCCCGACCCGGCGATGCTGTTCGCGGCGATCAAGGAGGCGGGCGCGAGCCCGGCGACGACCGCGATGATCGGCGATACGAGCTATGACATGGCGATGGCACGCGCCGCGGGGGCGCGCGCGGTCGGCGTCACCTGGGGCTATCACGCGGTCGACGAGCTGGCGGAGGCCGGCGCGGACGTCGTTGCCGAGACGGTACCGGCGCTGCGTCATCTCGTGAGCGCATCGTGACGGACGCCGATCGCCTGGCGCAGCGGCGCTGGTTCGTGCTGGTCGGCGTGCGGCTCGCGGGCGTGGCGGGCGCGGTGCTCGGGCTGGTGCTGATCGCGCGCGCCTATAGCTGGGGGCCGAAGATCCTCGGCACCGCGATCGTGCTGTCGGCGATGGCGATGATCGCGATCGTGCCGCGCAGCCTGGCGCAGCGCTGGCGCACGCCCACCGAATGACCGGACAGGACGCATGAAGAGATTCTGGACAGACGTCGCGATCGATGCGGATCGCGTGGTGACGCTCGACGGCAAGCCGGTCCGCACGCCCGGGCGACGGCCGCTCACGCTGCCGACCGATGCGCTGGCACAGGCGGTGGCGGAGGAATGGCGCAGCGTCGGCGAGACGATCGATCCGCGGACGATGCCGCTGACCGGCCTCGCCAATGCCGCGACCGATCCGATCGCGAACGATCCGGCGCAGTTCGCGGCGCGGCTGGCGGCCTATGGCGAGAGCGACCTGCTCTGCTACCGCGCGGACGGCCCGCCGCCGCTGGTCGAGCGGCAGGCGGCGCGCTGGGACCCGCTGCTCGACTGGGCGCGCGCACGGTACGACGTGACGTTCGCGGTGACGACGGGGGTGATGCACGTCGCACAGGCCCCTGCGACGATCGCGCGGCTGCACGAGGCGGTCGCGGCGCATGACGATTTCCACCTTGCCGGGCTGTCGCCGGTCGTCACGCTGACGGGGTCGCTGGTGATCGGGCTGGCGCTGGTCGAGGGAGAGATCGACGGCGATGCGGCCTGGGCGGCGGCGGGGATCGACGAGGACTGGTCGATCGAGATGTGGGGCGAGGACTGGCAGGCGGCGCAGCTGCGCGAGCTGAAGCGTCAGGAATTCGCGCGCGGCGTGGCGTTTCTGGGAATGCTGTAGGCTTTCGTCATCCTGGACCAGATCTAGGATGACGGGGGGTCAGCGCGTCAGGCGGCGGATGAAGCCGATCAGGCCGGTCTGGCGCGAGCGCTTGAGGCGTTCGGCGGCGAGGATCGTCTTCACGCCGCGGATGCAGCTGTCGACGTCGTCATTGACCAGGACGTAATCATAGCCGTCCCAGTGGCTGACCTCGTTCGCGGCGCGCGACATGCGGGCGTCGATCACTTCGGTCGAGTCGGTGCCACGGCTGGTGAGGCGGCGGTGGAGTTCCTCCATCGACGGCGGGAAGATGAAGACGCGGACTACGTCGCCGCCCGCGATCTGGAACAGCTGCTGCGCGCCCTGCCAGTCGATGTCGAACAGCACGTCCTTGCCGGCCGCCAGCATCTCCTCGACCTGCGCGCGCGGGGTGCCGTAGCGGTGGTTGAAGACATGCGCCCATTCGAGGAATTCGTCCTTCGCGACCATGTCGCGAAAGCCCTCGAGATCGGTGAAATGATAGTCCTTGCCGTCGACTTCGCCCGGGCGCATCGCGCGGGTCGTCACCGAGACCGACATCTCCAGCTCATGCTCGTCGGCGAGCAATCGGCGCGCGATCGTCGACTTGCCGGCGCCCGATGGCGAGGACAGGACGAACAGGACGCCGCGGCGACGGAAACCATGCGGGTCGGACGGAAGTGTGTGGGGCATGCGCGCCCTTGCCGCGGACTGCGCATGGGCGTCAACCCATGCACAGCCCGCGCGTGTCATTCTGGCGGCGGATCAGTAGCCCGACTTGCGTGCCCGGTTGCGGTCATACGCCTTCTTGGCAGCATAGCCGCCGCCGAGGATCATGCCGAGCGGCCCCATGCGACGCAGCACGCTCATCGCGACCACGCCCTTGACCGCACCCGAGGTGCCGCCGCTGCCGCCGCTACGCCGACCCATTTCGCGGCCAACCAATGCACTGATGATACGTCCGATCATGACTTAAACTCTCCGAAAACTTGGTCCTTGAGTTCCGCTGCACCGCGCAGCACCGCCCAGCCGATCGCGTAGGTCACGGCCAGCGGCACGACGATCTTGAGCACGTTGGCGGCGACCGCACCGATGATCGCGCCGTCCGCATTGCCGTCATCGCCGCTGAGCGAGTCGATGCCTGCGCCGATCAGCGCGCCTATGGTCGTTGCGCCCACGTAATTTCTCCTTCGCGTGTGGCGGGTTAGCGCGCGAGGGGCGTTTGGGTTCCCCGCCTCACCACCATCCGTCATCCTGACGAACGTCAGGACCCAGAGCCACGATCGTCTCGCTGAGTAATCCTGGATCCTGACTTTCGTCAGGATGACGGGGTGGGTCGGTTAGCGGCCGAGCATCGACTCGGGCCGCACGACACGGTCGAAGGTTTCCGCATCGACCAGCCCGAGTGCGAGGCCGGCTTCCTTCAGCGTCAGCCCCTCGGCATGCGCGTGCTTGGCGATCTTCGCCGCGGCGTCATAGCCGATCTCGGGCGCGAGCGCGGTGACGAGCATCAGCGAGCGGTCGAGCAGGTCGGCGATGCGGTCGCGATTGGGTTCGATGCCGTCGACGCAGCGCTCCGCAAAGCCCTCCATCGCGGTCGCGAGCAGATCGATCGAGCGGAGCACGTTCGCGCCGATCAGCGGCTTGAAGACGTTGAGTTCGAGATGCCCCTGCATCCCGCCGATGGTGGCCGCGACGTGATTGCCCATCACCTGGCCGGCGACCATCGTCAGCATCTCGCACTGGGTGGGGTTGACCTTGCCGGGCATGATCGAGCTGCCGGGCTCGTTGGCGGGCAGGTCGATCTCGCCGAAGCCGCAGCGCGGGCCACTGCCCAGCAGGCGGATGTCGTTGGCGATCTTGGTCAGCGCGACCGCGAGCGTGTTGAGCGTGCCCGACAGATGGACGAGCGGGTCGTTCGAGGCGAGCGCCTCGAAGCTGTTCTCGGCGGGGATGAACGGATGGCCGGTCAGGTCGGAGACCGCCTTGCAGAAATCCGCGGCGAACCCCCTGGGCGCGTTGAGCCCGGTGCCGACCGCGGTGCCGCCCTGCGCGAGCCGGTTGGTGCCGTTGGTGACGCCCGGCTCGATCCGGCGGCCGCAGCGATAGACCTGATTGGCATAGGCGCCGAATTCCTGCCCGAGCGTCAGCGGGGTCGCGTCCTGCAGGTGCGTGCGGCCGATCTTGACGATGTCGTCCCAAGCGTCCGCCTTCGCCTGCAGCGCGGTCTTCAGCCGGTCGAGCGCGGGGAAGAGACGGCGCGTAACGGCGAGCGAGGCGGCGATGTGGAGCGCGGTCGGGAAGCTGTCGTTCGACGACTGGCTCATGTTGACATGGTCGTTGGGGTGGACGGGCGACTTGCCGCCGCGCGTGCCCGTGAGCAGCTCGTTGGCGCGGCCGGCGATGACCTCGTTGACGTTCATGTTCGACTGGGTGCCGCTGCCGGTCTGCCAGATGACGAGCGGGAACTGGTCGTCGAGCGTGCCGTCGATCACCTCCTGCGCGGCGGCGTCGATCGCGTCGGCGATTGTGGCGTCGAGGCCGTGCGCGCGGTTCACGCGCGCGGCGGCCTGTTTGACGAGCGCCAATGCGTGGACGATCTCGATCGGCATGCGTTCGCGGGTACCGAACGGGAAATTCTCGACCGATCGCTCGGTCTGCGCGCCCCAATAGGCCTGGGCAGGAACTTCGATCGGGCCGATCGAGTCGGTTTCTGTGCGGGTGTTGGTCATGGCCTACCTACGCCGTCATGCCGGGCTTGTTCCGGTATGGCGGCGTAGAGCAGAAGGCCGACATGGGAGTAAATCCCATGTCGTCGACCGCGCGGTGCGCGTCGGCCGGCCGTTCGCGTCGCTTTGCGACCGGCGATCAGCTTTGCCTGATCGCCTCGCTCCAGCTTACTTCTTCCGTTTGAAATCCACGGCGACGACGTTCGAGCCGTCTTCGATCGGCACCGCGGTTGGGCCGTCATTCTCGGCCGGGTCATGCTCGCCGAGCGACTCGTCCGCGCCTTCCTGCGCCTGGAAGCGCAGTTCGAAGCTGACCGCGGGATCCTGGAATGCGGTGATCGCCGAATAGGGGATGACCAGCTTCGACGGGACCTGGTTGAACGACAGGCCGATCGAGAAGCGCTCGTCGTCGACGACGAGGTCCCAGTAGCGGTTCTGCATGACGATCGTCATCTCGTCCGGGAAGCGTTCGATCAGCCGCTTGGGGATGTCGACGCCGGGCGCCTGCGTCTTGAAGGTGATGTAGAAATGATGCTCGCCGGGAAGCCCGCCGGCCTCCGACACGGAGCCGAGCACACGGCCGACGACGGCACGCAGGGCTTCTTGCACGATCTCGTCGTACGGAATCAGGCTATCGGGCAGTCCATCACTCATTCCCTCTGGGTAGCGGTATTCGGATCGCGGTCAAGATTGCATGCGTCGTGGCGCACGTTATGGGAGGTGGCATGCGCACCGCCACGATTTCCCGCTCCACCGCCGAGACGGCGATCGACGTCACCATCAACCTCGACGGGACCGGCCTGTACGACGTCGAGACCGGCGTCGGCTTCTTCGACCACATGCTCGAACAGCTCTCGCGCCATTCGCTGATCGACCTGCACGTCCGCACCAAGGGCGACCTGCACATCGACGAGCATCACACCGTCGAGGATACCGGCATCGCGATCGGCCAGGCGTTCGCGCAGGCGCTCGGCGACAAGCGCGGCATCGCGCGCTACGGCGATGCGCTGTCGCCGATGGACGAGACTCTCACGCGGGTCGCGCTCGACATTTCCGGGCGGCCCTGGCTGGTGTGGAAGGACCTGTTCTCGCAGACGCGGCTGGGCGGCATGGACACCGAGATGTTCGAGCATTTCTTCCACAGCTTCGCGCAGGCCGCGGGCATCACGCTGCACGTCGAGACGCTGTACGGCACCAACAACCATCACATCGCCGAGGCCGCATTCAAGGGCGTCGCGCGCGCGCTGCGCACCGCGATCGAGATCGACCCGCGCAAGGCCGACGCGATTCCATCGACCAAGGGGATGCTGTGACGCTCGCGCTGATCGATTACGGCGCGGGGAACCTGCATTCGGTCGAGAACGCGCTGCGCACCGCGGGCTGTAGCGACCTGATCGTCACCGCCGACGCGGACGTCGTCGCGAAGGCCGAGCGGATCGTGCTGCCCGGCGTCGGCGCGTATGGCGCATGCGCGGCGGCGTTGCGCGCGGTGCCGGGGATGGTCGAGGCGCTGAACCGGCGCGTGCGCGACGAGGGCGCGCCGTTCCTCGGCATCTGCGTCGGCATGCAGCTGATGGCCGAGGCCGGCGAGGAAATGGGGACGCATGCCGGGCTCGGCTGGGTGCCGGGGCGCGTGCGGCGGCTCGAGCCGGGCACGATGGACGCGAAGGTGCCGCATATGGGCTGGAACGACGTCGTGCCGGCCACCGCGCATCCGCTGATCGCGCCGGGCGAGGCGTATTTCCTGCACAGCTTCGCGTTTGAAGGCGCCGACGTGCTTGCGACCACCGATCACGCCGGTCCCGTCACCGCGGCGATCGGCCGCGACACGATGATCGGCGTGCAATTTCATCCTGAGAAGAGCCAGCGCTACGGCCTAGCCTTGCTCGAACGTTTTCTGGAGTGGCGGCCGTGAGCCTTATCGTTTTCCCCGCGATCGACCTCAAGGCAGGGCAAGTCGTCCGCCTCGCCGAGGGCGATATGGACCGTGCGACCGTCTACGGTGACGATCCCGCGGCGCAGGCGATGCTGTTCGCGAGCGCAGGTGCCGAGCATCTGCACGTCGTCGATCTCGACGGCGCGTTTGCAGGCGCGCCGGTCAATGGCGACGCGGTGCGCGCGATCGTTTCGCAGTTTCCGGGGCATGTGCAGCTCGGCGGCGGGATTCGTACGCGTGCGAATGTCGAGGGCTGGTTCGATCTGGGCGTGTCGCGGGTCGTGATCGGCACCGCGGCGCTCGAGGATCCCGACTTCGTGCGCGGCGTGGCGAAGGATTTCCCCGGCGGGATCGTCGTCGCGGTCGACGCCAAGGACGGCATGGTCGCGACCAAGGGCTGGGCCGACGTGTCGACCACGAGCGCGGTCGATCTCGCGCGGCGGTTCGAGGATGCGGGCGTGGCGTCGCTGCTGTTCACCGATGTGGGGCGCGACGGGATGCTGAAGGGCTGCAACGTCGAGGCGACGGTCGACCTTGCGCGCTCGGTCGACATTCCGGTGATCGCTAGCGGCGGGGTGAAGGGGATCGCGGAGATCCACGTTCTGGCGCTGCACGTCCGTGATGGCGTGGAAGGCGTGATTACGGGGCGTGCGTTGTACGACGGGCGGCTCGACCTCGCGGCGGCGTTGAGCGTGGCGAAGGCGGCATGAGGGTTCACGCGGAGACGCGGAGCCGCGGAGAGTCTTTTGGCGCCGCAGGCAGATATGGGTTCACGCGAAGGCGCGAAGGCGCGAAGTGTAAGCAGAAGCCCTGCTCTGCCCTTCTCCCTCTTCGCGCCTTCGCGCCTTCGCGTGAATCAATCTTAGCGGCTTCGCCGCGTCTCCGCGTCTCCGCGTCTCCGCGTGAACCACTTCTTCGAGACGCCGCATGACCGTCCGCGCACGCGTGATCCCGTGTCTCGACGTCGCCGATGGCCGCGTCGTGAAGGGCGTGAACTTCGTCGAGCTGCGCGACGCGGGCGATCCGGTCGAGCAGGCGCGCGCCTATGACGCCGCCGGGGCGGACGAGCTGTGCTTTCTCGACATCGGCGCGAGCCATGAGGGCCGGGGCACGATCCTCGACGTCGTGCGGCGGACCGCGGCGGTGTGTTTCATGCCGCTGACGGTCGGCGGCGGCGTGCGGACAGCGGACGACGCGCGCGCGCTGTTACTGGCGGGCGCGGACAAGGTTGCGGTCAACTCCGCCGCGGTCGAGCGACCCGAACTCGTCGCCGATATCGCCGAACGCTTCGGCAGCCAGTGCTGCGTCGCGAGCGTCGATGCGCGGCGGTCGGGCGAAGGCTGGGAAGTGTTCACGCATGGCGGCCGGCGCGCGACCGGGATCGATGCGATTGCCCATGCGGTGCGGCTCGCCGACCTCGGCGCGGGGGAGCTGCTCGTCACCTCGATGGACCGCGACGGCACGCGCAGCGGCTATGACCTCGACCTGATCCGCGCGATCGCCGACCGCGTGGCGGTGCCCGTCGTGGCGAGCGGCGGGGTCGGCGGGCTCGACGATCTGGTCGCCGGGATCCGCGACGGGCATGCCAGCGCGGTGCTGGCCGCATCGATCTTCCATTTCGGCCAGGCGTCGATCGGCGACGCGCATGCCGCGTTGGCGGCTGCGGGGATCCCGGTGCGGACCCCCCTGCGGTCGGCCTGACCGGCATGGCGACGCTGCCGCTGGTCGCGGTGCAGTCGGGGCATAGCGGCGTGGTGCATCCGCGCACCGGCCCCGAAGCGTCGGACATCGCGCTGTTCGCGGTCGCCGCGATCGGCGTGTGGCTGGTCCGCCGCGCGCTGCGCAAGCGGTTCCTGAAGCGGCCACCGCGCGCAAAGGATTGACCCGCCCGCGCGCCTGCGTCAGCACGCGCGGCATGGCAGACCCCGTTTTCGATCGCCTGGAGGCGACCATCCGCGCGCGCCGCGATTCGCCCGCCGACACCTCCTACACCGCCAGCCTGTTCACGCGTGGCCGCCCCAAGATCGCGCAGAAGCTCGGCGAGGAAGCGGTCGAGACGGTGATCGCGGCCTGTTCGGGCGACGAGGCGAGCATCGTCCCCGAGGCCGCTGACCTGATGTTCCATCTCGCGGTGCTGCTGGCGGACGCCGGGCTGAGCCTCGACGATGTTCGGGCGGAGCTGGAGCGCCGCGAAGGAGTCGGCGGGTTGGTCGAGAAGGCTGCGCGGACCGGCTGATCCGCCACCTCCGTCATTCCCGCGGAGGCGGGACTCCAGACTGGCTGGCCGCGCGGATTGATCATGATCCTCCGAGGATATGGATCCCCGCCTTCGCGGGGATGACGAAGGTTGGTAGGATGCCCCGAAAGGAGCAAGCCCCATGCCGATCGACGCCACCCAGCCCTATGACGACGAGAACATCTTCGCGAAGATCCTGCGCGGCGAGATCCCGTCGAACCGCGTCTATGACGACGACTTCGCGATCGCGTTCCACGACATCAACCCGCAGGCGCCGACGCATCTGCTGGTGATCCCGAAGGGCGCCTATGTCTCGTGGGACGATTTCTCCGCGCGTGCGGGCGATGCGGAGATTGCCGGGTTCATCCGCGCGGTCGGGACGGTCGCGCGCGCCGCGGGGCTGGTCGAACCGGGCTATCGCCTGCTCGCGAACATCGGCCAGCACGGGCATCAGGAGGTGCCGCACCTGCACGTTCATGTCTTCGGCGGGCGTCCGCTTGGCCCGATGCTGGCCGGATAGCGCGGCTTTCCGCCACTAAAGGATTGCGCGTAATAAAATTGCCATTAGGCTTCCCGGCTTGAGCAAGGGGGCCAGTGAACCGGCCCTCACAACCCCCGGGGGGAACCGAATTGATTTTTGGTCGCGTTAAGTCACTGGACGCCATTCTGGCGACGGCGGAGAAGAAATCGCTCCACCGATCGCTGGGCGCGTTCCAGCTAACCATGCTCGGCATCGGTTGCGTGATCGGCACGGGTATCTTCGTGCTGACCTCCGCCGCCGCGCAGAAGGCCGGGCCGGGCATGATCCTGAGCTTCGTCGTCGCCGGCGCGGTCTGCGTCGTCGCCGCGCTCTGCTATGCCGAGATCGCGGCGATGGCCCCGGTCGCGGGCTCCGCCTATACTTACACCTATTCGGTCATGGGCGAGCTGCTCGCCTGGACGGTCGGATGGGCGCTGATCCTCGAATATGCGGTGGCCGCGAGCGCCGTGTCGGTCGGCTGGTCCGGCTATTTCGCGGGCTCGATATTGCACGAGACGTTCGGGATAACACTCCCGACCTGGCTGTCGCACGGGCCGTACATGCCCGGCGGGTTCATCAACCTGCCCGCGGTCGTCATCTCGCTGCTGATCACCTGGCTGCTGATGATCGGCACGACCGAGAGCGCGCGCGTCAACGCGGTGCTGGTGACGATCAAGGTCGTCGCGCTGACCGCGTTCGTCGCGCTGACGCTGCCCAAGACACATGGCAGCAATTTCGAGCCGTTCCTCCCCACCGGCATCCTCGGCAGCAACGGGCTGGGCGTGGTCGGCGCAGCGGCGACGATCTTCTTCGCCTATGTCGGCTTCGACGCGGTCTCGACCGCGGCCGAGGAGACCAAGGATCCGCAGCGCAACGTGCCGATCGGGCTGATCGCTTCGCTCGGCATCTGCACCGTGTTCTACATGCTGGTCGCAGCGGGCGCGATCGGCACGATCGGCGGGCAGCCGCTGTTCGGCGCCGATGGCGTGCCGTTCACCACCGGGTCGGCCGAGCTCGCCCGCGCCTGCCTGATCCCCGCCAACGCGCAGGCGCTGGTCTGCTCGAACGAGGCGCTGGCGCATGTCCTGCGTCAGGTCGGCTATGCCAATGTCGGCAACTGGATGGGCTATGCCGCCGGTCTCGCGCTGCCGTCGGTGATCCTGATCCTGATGTTCGGCCAGACGCGCATCTTCTTCGTGATGAGCCGCGACGGCCTGCTGCCCGAAGTGCTGAGCCGCGTGCATCCGAAGTGGAAGACGCCGCATATCGTCACCGCGATCACCGGCGTGTTCGTCGCGTTCGCCGCCGCGTTCCTGCCGGTCGGGCAGCTCGCGGACATCGCCAATGCGGGCACGCTCTACGCGTTCATGATGGTCGCGATCGCGCTGCTGATCCTGCGCAAGCGCGAGCCGAACCGGCACCGCCCGTTCCGCACGCCGGCGGCCTGGATCGTCGCGCCGCTGACGATCGTCGGCTGCATCGGGCTGTACTTCTCGCTTCCCTACGAAGCGATGGCGGTACTGCCGATCTGGGGCGCGGTCGGCCTCGTGATCTATTTCCTCTATGGCTACCGCAAGAGCTATCTCGGGCGCGGCATGGCCGACGGCGGCGAGCCGATCGACATGGCGCCCCCGGGCAGNCCGAACGCGTCATCCCCGCGAAGGCGGGGATCCCTATCCTCCAGCGGTTGCGAGTCTATCGCGCGGCCGGCCAATATGGGTTCCCGCCTGCGCGGGAATGACGGTTCGGTTCGTCAGCCGATATGCTTGGCGGCCAGCGCCTTCATGTCGACCATCGGGCGGGCGCCGACATGGCTGATGATCTCGGCCGCGCAGACCGCGCCGAGCTTGAGCGAGGCGTGGAGGTCGTGACCCTGTGCCTGGCCGTGGAGGAAGCCCGCCGCGAACAGGTCGCCCGCGCCGGTCGTGTCGACGACCTTGGCGATCGGCTCGGCCTTCACTTCGGCGCGCGTGCCGTTCTGGATCGCGCAGGCACCGTGTTCGCCGCGCGTGACGACCAGGGTCGGGACCTGGGCCGAGATCTTCGCGACTGCCGCGTCGAAATCCTCGGTCTCGGCGAGGGCCGCCAGTTCGCTCTCATTGGCGAACAGGATGTCGATCAGGCCGTCCGACAGCAGCTGGCGGAAATCGCCGCCGTGGCGCGAGATGCAGAACACGTCGCTGAGCGTGAAGGCGACCTTGCGCCCCGCACCGCGTGCGCAATCGATCGCGGCGCGCATTGCGGCGCGCGGCTCTTCGGGATCCCAGAGATAGCCCTCGAGATACAGGATCGCGCTGTCGGCGATCATCGCGGTGTCGATCGCCGCGGCGGGCAGATACTGGCCCGCGCCGAGGAAGGTGTTCATCGTCCGCTGGCCATCGGGCGTCACGAAGATCAGGCAACGGCCGGTGGTCGGGTCGCCGGCGCGGACCGGGGTCGCGAACTCGATGCCGATGCTGCGCACGTCATGCGCGAAGACCTGGCCGAGCTGGTCGTCGGCGACCTGGCCGATGAAACCGCACTTGCCGCCGAGCGCGGCGACGCCGGCGACGGTGTTGGCGGCCGACCCGCCCGAGATTTCCATGCCCGGCCCCATCTTGGCGTAGAGCGCGTCGGCTTCTTCCGACGAGAACATCAGCTGCATCGAGCCCTTGGCGACACCGATCTCGGCGATGAAGGCGTCGTCGGCGCTGCTCAGAATGTCGACGATGGCATTGCCGATCGCGACGACGTCATAGGTAGGCGTGCTCAAGGGGAGGTCTCCGGACCGAACGGGAAAAGCTCGCCGTAATTCGCGCGGGCGGCAGGCGCAACCGTTGGCGACGGGTGCCCCGACCGTGGACGTCAGCGCAGATAAGCGACGAGGCTGAGCCCGGCGACCTTGCCGAACACCGAATAGCTCGCCTCGAGCATCGTCTTGCGCTGCATCAGATCCATCGAGATCTGGCCGTAATCCGCATCCTCATTGTCCGAGACGATCTTCTCGAGCAGTGCGGCACGATCGGCCGCGCGCGCGCCGAGCGTCTCGATCTGCGCCTGGCGGAGGCCGTTGGCGGCGTTGAGCCCGCGGACCTGCGGCAAGGCGGCGTCGAGTTGCGCGATCGCGGTCTTGAGCGCCGCGGCCTGGTCTGCGCTGGGGCTGGCGCCGATCGGCCCGGCCTCGGCCAGCGTCCGGAACGCGGCGAGCACGCCGTCGCCGAGCTCGCTCGCGGTGACGCCGTAGGTCAGCGTCGCGCCGCCACCGATCGACGCCGAGGCACGGACGTCGTCATTGCCGAATGCAGCCTGCGTCGTCGTGCCCGCGGTCTCGGCGAGCGTCGCGGGCTTGAACGGGATCGCGTCGCCCTGCGCACCGGCGAACAGCGGCTCGCTGCCGTCGGTCGCGTTGAGCGCGGAGCGGAACTGGCTGAAGGCGCTTTCGATCGCGCTGCCGAGCGCGGGCGTCGCGCCGGTGCCGACCGCGGTCATCAGCTGTGTCCGGAGATCGCCGGCGATCGTGTCGATCGCGGTGATATTGGCCTCGTACAGCGACAAGGTCGTGCCGAGCCGGGTCGTCGCCGCACTCTGCGCCGCCTGCATCGACAGCGCACTGCGCGCCGACAAAGTGCGGACCGCGGCGCTGCCGAGATCGGCGAGGTCCTTCGCCTTCTTGCCCGAATTGAGCTGCAGCTGCGTCTGCGCGAGCCGCTGCTGCGCCTTCTGGACCGCGTCGGTCAGCGTCCGCTGGAGCGGGATGGTGGCGATGCGGGTCATCGATGCTGGTCCTATCTGATCATGCCGAGAAGCGTGTCGTACATCTCGCTCGCGGTGGTCATGACGCGCGCGGCGGCGGCGTAGCTGTTCTGGAGCACGACCATCTGGCCGAGCTCCTCGTCGATATTGACGCCCGAGACGCTGTCGCGGCGGTTGATCGCGTCGTCGCGGCGTGCGCCCATCTGGTCCGCACGATCGGTGGCGCGCGATGCGGCGGATCCCGCATCGCCCAGCACGACCGCGGAGAAGCGCGCGATCGTCATCGTCCCCGCATCGCCGAGATCGACCGCACTCGCCAGCGCATCGACCAGCGCGGTCGCGCCGCGCCGGTCGCTCGGCCCCAGCGCCTTCGTTCCCACCGCGACGGGCTGGAGCCGGGCGAGCGGCAGGCGGGTCGGGTCGGCGAGCACGTCGCGGCGGACCCCGGCGCTGTCGAGCCCCGCCCCCGCCGCGCCCAGCCCGGTGATCGCCGCAAAACCGCGTCCGGTGCCGCCGCGGTCGGTCGTGTCGGACAGGACCGAGAGCATTGCCCCCGATTCGGCGCGGGTGGCCGAGAACCGCAGGCGTCCGACATCGTCGAGCGCGAACTGGCCATAACCGCCGAGTGGACTGGCGTTGAGCTCGTCGATCAGGTCGCCATAGCTCGGCCCCGTCGCCCCCGTCAGCGCATAGCGCGCGACCAGCCGGCCCGACGAATCGCGCAAGGCGAAATCGACCGCCTCGCCGGCGGCGAAGCGATGCGGATCGGCGGTGGTGAACCCCGACGGCACGAGCATGCTCGTGTCGCTGCGGACGATGTCGTTCAACCCGAAATAGTGCGACAGGCCGATCCCCGCGCGCGCGCTCGGCCGCGCGGTGTCCTGCGCCACGGCGACGCCGGTGCCTGGGCCGGTCGCGGCGATGGTGAGCGTGCCGTTGGCGAACGACGCGGTCGCCGCACCGCCCAGGCTGGTATTGATCGCCGCGATCGCATCGTCGACGGTTGCTGCCGCGCCGAGCGCGTCGAAGTCGAGCGTGGTGCCGGCGACCATCGTGCCGTCCGACCGCGTCACCGCGATCAGCGCCGCGCCGGTGAACCCCAGCCGGTCGCCACCGGTCAGCGCGGTCGCGCGGCCGGTGAGTATCGCCGGCGGCGGGACCGCCGACCCGGTGTTGGACGCGGCGTTGATCGTCCGAGCGAGCCCCGCGAACAGCGTCTCGACCCGCGCCGAGAACGCCGGCAACTGCCGGTCGCGCAGGTCGAGCAGCCCGCCGAGCCGCCCGCCCATCGCCGGCGTGTCGAGCGTCGTCCCGGTCGCCGCGCCGAGCGTGCCGTCCGCCTCGGCGAACCGAACGTCGATCGTCGGATAGACCGGTTGCGCGCTGCCGACCCCGCTGGCGGGATAGGAGAGCTGGCGCAGCCGCTGGTCGAGCAGCGGGACGCCCGAGGCGGTATCGATCGTCACCCGCCCGCTCGGCTGTTCGCGCGCGGTGATGCCGATCAGCGCGCTGAGCTCCTCGAGCGCGGTGGTGCGGCGGTCGGCGGGGCCCGACGCGCTGCGCCCCAGCCCCTGCAGCCGCGAGATCGAGTCGTTGAGCGTGTCTACCGTGCGCAGCAGCGCGTTGACCCGCTCGACCGTGTCACCAACCTCGCCCTCGATATCGCCACGCAGCACGTCGACGTCGCGACCGAGCTGGCGCATCGATCCGATCGCGTCCTCGACCATGCCGACAAAGGGCGCGGTGACCGCGGAGCCGCCATTGGCGCCGGCCATCGCGGTCGCGGTCGCGGCAACCGCGTCGAGCCGCGCGGGCAGCGCGGATTCGGACCCTGTCGCGCCGAGCAGCGACTGCAACCGGTCGAGATAGCCCGCCTCGACCTCCGCACGGCCCGCATCGCCGCTGCGGCCATAGACGGTCGCTTCGAGGAACTTGTCCGCGACGCGGCCGGGTTCGCCGACCACCACGCCGTTGACGCGGCCTGCAGTAACCCCCGTCTGCAACGCGACCGTCTCGCGCGCATAGCCCGGCGTGTTGACGTTCGCCAACATGAACACCACCGGGTTCAAGCGCCAGCGCGCGGCGTTCCAGGACCTGCTCTATCAGCAGGAGACGCGCCCCGGTTCGGCGGCGGGCGGCGACGGCCAGACCAAGGTGCCGACCGGGATCCAGATCGGCGCGGGCGTGAAGACCGGCGGCGTCTACCGGATCACCGAACAGGGTGCGCCGAACCAGACCGGCAACCGCTATGACATCGCGATCCAGGGGCGCGGCTATTTCCAGGTGACGTTGCCCTCGGGGCAGATCGGCTTCACCCGCGACGGATCGTTCCAGCTGTCCGAACAGGGCGAGCTGGTCACCGCGGACGGCTTCCGCGTCGAACCCGCGATCGTCATTCCGCCAGAGGCGGTCGACGTCGCGATCTCGAAGACCGGCGAGGTCCAGGTCAAGCTCGCCAATGATCCCGCGCTGCAGACCGTCGGCCAGATCCAGCTCGCGACCTTCGTCAACGAGGCGGGGCTCGAGGCGCAGGGCGGCAACCTGTTTCTTGAAACCGCCTCGTCGGGGCAGCCGACCGTCGCCGCGCCGGGCCAGCCGGGCTTTGGCGACACGCTGCAGGGCTTTGTCGAGGCGTCGAACGTCAACCCGGTGTCCGAGATCACCGCGCTGATCACCGCGCAGCGCGCCTATGAGATGAACAGCCGCGTGGTGAAGACCGCGGACGAGATGCTCGCCACCTCGAGCCAGCTCCGGTGAGCCGCCTGGCAATCGCCGTCGCGCTCCTCCTCGCATCGGGGATCGCGCTCCCGGCGCACGCGGCGGATCCCGCCGAGACGCCCGTCGCGGTGCTCACCCGCGCGATCGCGCGCGGCGATATCCTGAGCGCGACCGATTTCGAACTGCAGCCGCGCGCCGCGGTCGCCGCGCGCGGCGCGCTGGCGGCGGACGCGGCGAGCGGCCGCGAGGCGGTGCGCGCGCTGCCCGCCGGCACGATGGTCCGCGCCGGCGATCTTGTCGCGCCCCGGCTGGTGCGCCGCGGCGAGGCGGTGACGCTGTCGCTCCAGGGTCGCGGGTTTGCGATCACCACCGCGGCGCGGGCGCTGGCGGCGGGCGGCATTGGCGACGTCGTCCGCGTTGTCGCGCTGTCCACCAACCACAGCGTCGATGGCGTCGTCACGGGCGCGGGCAGCGTCCGCGTCGCCGCGCAATGAGGAGAGTTTCGATGACCAGACCCGCGACATTGTTCCTGATCCTCGCCGGCGCGACCGCGCTGTCGGGCTGCGGCACGATCGGCCAGCTCAAGACGATCGGCAAGGCGCCGAAACTCAGCGAGATGACCGCGGTCGACACCCCGCTGACCGAGGATTCGCTTGGCCAGCCAAGCCGTCGCCCGGCCGCGCCGCCACTGGCGCTGGCGCCCCCCGACGCATCGCTGTTCCGCGCCGGCGCTGGTGCGTTTCTCGGCGACCAGCGCGCCGCGCGCAAGGGCGACATCCTGACCGTGCGGATCAACGTTCAGGACCGCGCCGAGGTCGGCAACACGACCGCGCGCACGCGCGGCGGCTCCGAGAATGCCGGGCTGACCGCCGCGCTCGGGCTCGGCGTCGCGACGCCCGACCCGCTGATCGCCGGCAATTCGAAGTCGCAGTTCAACGGATCGGGCAATATCAGCCGGTCGGAAACGATCAGCATGACGATGTCGGCGATCGTCACCGACGTGCTGCCCAACGGCAATCTGATGATCCGCGGCCGCCAGGAGATCCGCGTCAATTACGAGCTGCGCGAGCTGATCGTGACCGGCATGGTCCGCCCGCAGGACATCAGCCGCGACAACAGCATCCGCCACACGCAAATCGCCGAGGCGCGGATCAGCTATGGCGGCCGCGGCCAGCTGACGCAGGCGCAGCAGGCGCGCTGGGGCCAGCAGATCTACGACGCGCTGTTTCCGTTCTGAGGCGCGCGCCCGCGCTGCAAATAATCCGCGCAGCGCGACCAAGTCCCCGGATTTCTTCCCAGAATAAGGAGCGGGTCGGATCTGACCGCTCCGTCGGCGAGCCGCCGTACGGCTCAAGGACGCAGAAGCGACCGACTATTCCAGAAGGAAGAATATCATGGGAATGTCCGTTAACACCAATGTTGGCGCGATGGCGGCCCTCCAGGCCCTCAACGAGACCAGCAAGGGTCTGTCCGTCGTCCAGAGCCGCATCAACAGCGGCCTGAACGTCGCATCGACCAAGGACGATTCGGCAGCCTTCACGATTGCCCAGGGCCTTCGCGGCGATCTGGGTGGCCTCAAGGCGGTCAACTCCTCGCTTAGCCGGGCGAAGAGCGTGGCCGACGTTGCGGTCGCAGGCGCAGAGCAGATCTCGGACGTCGTCAACCAGATGAAGACGCTCGCCAAGCAGGCGTCGGACGATGGCATCAGCGACGAGAGCCGCGCTGCGTACAACAAGGACTTCACCGCCCTTCGCGACCAGATCAGCACGATCGTCGATTCGTCCGAGTTCAACGGTACGAACCTGCTCAAGACCGGCGGCGGCACCGTGAGTGCGTTGCAGTCGCTGACCAACAAGGCAACCGGCACCGACACCTACGATCCCGATACGCTCTCCATCGCCAACCAGGAAATCGACCTGCCGGCGACGGAAACCGCGTCCGCGGGCGTGGGTACCGGCGTGCTCGGCCAGGATTCGGAAATCGACACGGCTGCCAAGGCCAAGGCGATGGTCGATACCCTGGACACGCTGGGCAGCTCGCTCAACACCAAGCTGAGCGATCTCGGCTCGGGGTCGCGCAAGATCGACGCACAGATGACGTTCACCAGCAAGCTGTCGGACGCGATCGAAAGCGGCGTCGGCAAGCTGGTCGACGCGGATCTGGCCAAGGAATCGGCGAAGCTGCAGGCACTGCAGGTCAAGCAGCAGCTTGGCGTTCAGGCGCTGTCGATCGCCAACCAGGCACCGCAGACGATCACCTCGCTGTTCCGGTAAGCCGGTACGAGACACGATCCCGCCAAGTCCCCCAAGCACATCGGCGGGGGGTCGTGGAAACCGGGGTGGCCGATCGGCCACCCCGGTTTTTTCATGCCTGTTTTCAGGCAGCGGCGCGCGCCGATACGGGTAATCCCTTAATAGCCGTGCGGCCCGGTTCGAATAGGGTCGAGCGAACCGGCGGGCGAACCGGCGGGCGGGCCAGCCACGAACGGCCGGAGAGGATGAGGTCATGGACTACCGCGTTTCGCTGTCGCTTTCGGTCACCGACCCGCATGCGCTGTGGTCTGCCGCGGCGGCCTGTGCGCTGACCGCGCCGGGCATGACGCTCGACGACGTGATCGAGACGATCGGCAGCGAGCATGATCCCGACATCGCCGACTGCATCGCGCTGCTGCTGCTGTCGCCGCGGATCACCGGGGCGCGGATCGAAGACTTTGCCTGCCGTCGCGCCGGCCGGCCCGAGCGCGTGGCCGACGTCACCCCGCTGCCGACCCGCCCCCGCGCGACGCGGCACGGGCTGAACGCCAACGCCTGAGACACGCCGGGCCGGGGTTCGGCGCAGCGCGCGGACGCCAGCGCGATCAGGCGCGGCGCGCCGCCACCTCGACCAGCAACACCGCCGCGATCGTCGGATCGACCCGGCGCAGGGCCGTGGAGACGTCCTGCGCCAGCCGTCGTGCATCGACCGGCGTCGACGCGGAGGCATGCAACCGCGCGAATTCGATCGACGCGACCAGCGCCGCCTCGCGCAGTTCGGGCCGACGCGTCTCGATCGCCCCCGCGCCTGCGACGTCCGCGGCCTGGAGCACGAGCTTGACCTTCAGCCGCCCGTCCGCGCGATCGCCCTCGACGATCGGCACGTCGAGCGGATCAAGCATCACGAACAGCGGCGACGGCCGTACGGGTTCACCTTCCGCCCCGCCCCCTTCGGACGCCGCCGCGCCTGGCGCCATGATCGGCGCGGTCAGCAGCGCCGCGATCAGCAGCGCGATCTGCTTGGGTGAAGGGCGGGTGCGCATCGCTTGGGCTCCGGTTTGTGGTTTCGTCGGGACGTCGCCCCGAATGCCGGCCGATGCCGACGATCCGCAGGTCTTTACCTCTATAATAGGAGGATAGCGGAGGGATGGAGCGCAAGTGAGCCACGATCAGAAACCCGCGCGCGTCAGGATCGTCGCGAACGGTGCCGAGACGGACGCCCGTCGGCGCGGCGATGCGACCGCGATCGCGCCGATGCCCGCGGCCGGACCGGACGATGGTCATCATGCCGCTGCAGGCAACAGGGTCGCGACGATCGTGTTCGCGCTGCTGTTCCTTGGCGCCGCCGCCGCAGCCGCGGTCGCGGTGACGCTGGCCTTCGCATGATCCGCCTCGCCATCGCGCTGGCGATCGGCGCGGGGCTGGCCGGACCGCATGCCGCGCGCGCTGCCGAACCGTCGCATCCGAGCGCGCCGCACCCGAGCACGCCCCACCCGGGCACGCCCCACCCGGGCACGCCCCACCCGGGCACGCCCCACCCGGGCACGCCGACGCCCGCGCAACCGTCGCCACCCGCCCCCGCCCGCCCGGCGCCTGTACCCTTTGCCGCCGAGCTCGCCGCGCAGCCGCTGCCGCCGGCGCGCACCGCCTGGACCGCGATGAGCGAGCAGTCGGCCTGGGCGGCGCTTGCGACCGCCACGCCCGCGACGCGGCAGGCGACACGCTGGCGCTATGCGGTCGCCCTGATCGCGCGCGACCGCGCTGGCGAGGCGCTCGGCGTGCTCGACGTGATGGCAGCCGACGATACCGGGCTTGCAAAGGTCGCCGCGTGGCGGCGCGCGCGCGGCGTCGCGCTCGGGCGCCTCGGGCGGACCGATCCGGCGATCGCGGCGCTCGACGACCCTGCGCTCGCGACCGATCCCGAGACCTGTCTGTGGCGGATGCGGATCCTGGCGGAGGCGGGTCGTGCGGCGCCGGCGCTGGGCGTGCTCGGCTGTGCGATGCCCGCGCTGAACGCGCGTGGCGCCAAGGCGCGCCGCCCCTTCATTCTCGCCGCCGCGCGCGCGGCGATCGACGCGGGCAGGCCCGGCCCGGCGCGCGACTGGCTCGATCGCATCCCGGCGACCGACGCGGCGGCCGCGCTGTTGCACGGCGAGGCGGACCGTGCGCTCGGCGCCGCCGCGACGAGCCGTCGCTGGTTCGATCTGGCCGCACGCACCGGCGATCCCGAACAGCGCGCCGCGGCCACGCTCGGGACGATCGAGACCGATCTGGCCGCGCGCATGCTCGCCCCGCCGGCCGCGGCACGGCGTCTGGCGGCGCTGCTGTTCCGCTGGCGAGGGGGCATGGTCGAGCGCCGCGGGCTGACGCTGGCGATGAGCCTCGCCACCCGCCGCGGCGACGAATCCGCGCTGCTGGCGGCGGCCGCCGCGCTGCTGCGCTATGGCAATGTCGGCGCCGACGCCGCCCCGCTGTCGGCGACCGTCCAGGCGCATCTCGTCGCACTGGTGGCGCCACAATCGACCATGCCGCTCGGCACCGCCGCCGGCCTGCTCTGGGATTACCGCGACCTGATGCCGACGGGGGCGGAAGGCGACCGCGTGGTGTGGATGCTCGCCGACCGGCTGCAACAGGCCGGACTCTATCGCCGCGCCGCCGAGCTGCTCGAACGCCGGCTGTCCTCCACGCAGCGCGACGTCGAACAGGGCCCCTTGTCGATCCGCGTCGCGACGCTGCGGATCCTGGCGGGCGCGCCCGACGCCGCGGTCCGCGTGCTGCGCGAAACCGCGATGATTCCCTATCCCGACGCGATCCAGGACGAACGCCGCCGCCTCCAGGCCGTCGCGCTCGAACTGCTCGGCCGCCACGCCGAAGCGGTGGCGACGCTCGCCGACATCCGCGACGCGACGCCGATCCGCGCCGAATTCGACTGGCACGCGCGCGACTGGTCGGGCTTAGCCGCCAGCGGCACCGCGCTGCTGCCCGCCCCCGGACCGCGCGGCGGCCTGTCCGCGGAGGGCCAGGCGATCGTCCTGCGCCAGGCGATCGCCCATGCGATGCTCGGACAGGAGGCCGCGCTGGCGCGGCTCAACCGGCGCTATGCCCGCGCCTTCGCGCCGCTGCCGACCGCGCCCGTGTTCGCGATGCTGACCGCGCCGGTCGGAGGCTTCGACCCGGCGCGGCTCGACTCTGCGATGACCGCGCTGTCCGCGACCGGCCCCGCGGGCGCGATCGGCGACCTGCTGACCGCGGGACAGGCGGCGCGGACGTCGACGCGGCTGGACTAGGGCGCCGCGCCCCTGCCCACGGATCATGCGCGCCGCCTGCGAGTTCAACCTGTTCACCAGGAGAGCCGCATGCCCAGCACGATCGCGCAGATCATCACCGAGATCGCCGCCGAGATCACCGACGACGCCGCGCGGATCGAGGCATCGGCGGACCGCAAGGAGGAGGCCGCGCCCGGGCCGATCGGCATCGCGGTCGCGCTGACGTCGGGCACGCTGCTGACCGCGGGCGCGGCGACGACGGCATTCCCGATCCAGAGCATCTCGAAGATGTTCGCGCTCGACCTCGCGCTCGCGGCGATCGGCGACGACGTCTTCGCGCGCGTCGGGAAAGAGCCGTCGGGCGACCCGTTCAACTCGATCGTCGATCTCGAGCGGACCAAGGGCGTGCCGCGCAACCCGTTCATCAACGCAGGCGCGCTGGCGGTCGTCGATATCCTGGTCGAACACCGGCCCGAGGACGGCGACGACCCGGCGGTCGCCCGGCTGATCGGCCGCGAGACCGGGGCCGATAGCGTCACGTTCGACGAGGACGTGATGGCGTCCGAGCAGGAGGGTGGCGACCTGAACCGCGCGATGATGAGCTTCATGCGGCATCACGGCAATCTCCATGCCGATCCCGACGCGGTGATGGCCGCCTATGTCCGCAACTGCGCGATCGCGCTCGATTGCCGTGGCCTTGCCAAGGCGGGTGCCTATCTCGCGGCGACGCGGCGGTCGCCTGATGACCCGGAGGCCGACGCGGTCGCCAAGCGTCACCGCACGGTGCTCGGCCTGATGATCACCTGCGGTCATTATGACGGGTCGGGGGATTTTGCGGTGCGGGTCGGCCTGCCCGCCAAGAGCGGCGTCGGCGGCGGCATTCTCGCGATCGTGCCGGACCGGGCGGCGATCGCGGTCTGGTCGCCCAATCTCGACCAGCATGGCAACAGCATCCTCGGCATCCGCGCGCTCGAGATGATCGCGCACCGGACCGGCTGGTCGGTGTTCGGACCGCCGCTGGTCTGACGCTCAGGCAGCGAGCCGGGTAACCGTCACCCCCGAGGATTGCGGGTCGGTATCGCCGGGTGCGCCGATGATCGTGTCCCCCGGCAGCGCGGCGAAGTCCGCCGTCGCATCGGTGAACGGGACGACCGGGCGGCCGAGCAGATAGCCCTGCGCCACGTCGCAGCCGATATCGTGCAGCACGTCGAGCTGTTCGCGCGTCTCGACCCCCTCGGCATGCGTCAGCACGCCCAGTTCCTTGCCGATCGCGACGGTCGCGCTCAGCACCGCCATGCAGCGCGGATCATTCGCCGCCTCGGCGACGAAGCTGCGGTCGATCTTGATCCGGTCGAAACGGAAGTCGCGCAGATGCGCGAGCGACGATTGACCGGTGCCGAAATCGTCGAGCGACACCTTGATGCCGAGCTTGCGGATCCGGTCGAGCATCACCGCGGTCCGGCCCGCATCGTCGATCAGCGCGGTCTCGGTGATCTCGATCTCGACCCGCTCGGGGGCGACGCCGTGGATCAGGATCGCCTGCGTCAGGCTGTGGAGCAGCCCTTCCGACTTCAGCTGCGCGGCGGAGATGTTGATCGCGACGTTGAGATGCGGCGACCAGCCCGCGAGGTGGCGGCACGCCTCCATCATCACCCAGCGGCCGATATCCTCGACCAGCCCGCATTGCTCGGCGATCGGGATGAAGACGCCCGGCGGGATCCAGCCGCGCACCGGGTGGTTCCAGCGGATCAGCGCCTCATAGCCCGTCGTGCCCCCGGTCAGCAGATCGACGACCGGCTGGAAGGCGAGTGCGAAGCCGCCCGTCTGGACCGCTTCGTGCAGGTCGTCGACGATCCCCTGACGTTCGGCGAGCCGTTCGGCGAGCCCGGGCAGATAGGCCTGCGCGCGCCGCCGCCCGAGCCGCTTGGCCTCGTACAGCGCCATGTCCGCGCGCTTCATCAGGTCGTCGGCGGAACAGGCGCCCGAAAAGTGGGAAATGCCGATGCTGCAGCTCGGCAGCAGCCGGCAGCCGTTGATGACGACCGCGCCGCTCAATTGCGCGACGATCGAATCGGCGAGCGCCGCCGCCGCGTCACCCGTCTCGCTGGCGAGGATCGCGAGCTCGTCGCCGCCCATCCGCGCGATGAAGCTGTCCTGGGGCAGCAGCCGCGTCAGCTCGGCCGCGACATGGACCAGCAGCTGGTCGCCGACCGCGTGACCAAAGGCATCGTTGATCCGCTTGAAATCGTCGAGGTCGATCATCAGCAGCGAGAAGGGCGTGCCGATCCGGATCCGCGCCTCCTTCTGCTCGCGCAGCGACCGGCGGTTCCCCAGCCCGGTCAGCGGATCATGATAGGCCAGATGCGTCAGGTTGCGCAGCGCCTGCCGCTCCGCGCTGACGTCGTTGAAGGTCAGCACCACGCCCTTGGACTGCATCGGACGGCACTGCATCCGATAGACGCAGCCATCGTCCATCGCCCATTCGCGGTCGAACGTCGCGTCGGTCCGGATCCATTGCTGCATCGCCGCGCGGATCTCGGCGCGCCGCTCGGGCCGCCAGCCGCGATGACGCGCGACGATGTCGATACAGGCGGTGATCGTCATGCCCGGCGCGATCGCCCCGTCCGGGATCGCGTACATCTCGAGGAACCGGTGGTTGAAATGCTGCAGCCGGGCATGGCCGTCGATGAACACCAGCCCGTCCGACATGCTTTCGAGCACCGCTCTCAGCGTGTGCCCCTCTTCCTCGCGCGTCGTCCTGAACCGCTCGAAGGTCAGCAGGCTGGCGAGGCAGGTGACCGACACGCCAAACGCCATGCAGGCGGCGACGAGGCCCGGCGACAACAGGCTGCCGCGCACGTCGCCGATGCTGCCGATCACGATATCGCCCGACAGCGCGACGAAATGCGTCGTGCAGATCGCGAGCGCGAACAGCATGCAGGCGGCGGTGCGCGACCGCGCCCAGCCGCGGTGGAGCTGCCACGTCGCCATCAGCACCGTCCCGAGCACCAGCCCGGCGATGTTCGTCGGCCAGGAAAACACGTGGACGCAATCGGTCATGCCCGTCAGCCCGACCGCATGCATGCACCAGATGCCCGCGCCCGCGATCGTCGCCGCAGCGATCCGCGCGGCGCGGCGGCGCAGGCGGGTGACCGCGACCAGCGGCACGCCGACCAGCGCGATGCCGACCAGCGCGGACAGGATCGCGATCGGCACGTCGTAGCGGAGCAGGAGATCGGGTCGATAGGCGAGGATCGCGATGAAATGCGTCGCCCAGACGCCGAGCCCCGCGGCGAGCGCGAGCGCGGCATGCCGCCAGCCGAGCGGCTCGCCGGGCTCTGCCGCGGTCCGGTCGAGATCGATCGCGAGCATCGCCACCGACCAGCTCGCGGTCAGGCAGATCCCGACTGCAACGGCGACCAGCGACCCCGAATGCTCGAAATGAAGATTGAAAAGGGGGACCACGATCTTTGCTCTCAGGAAGTCACTCCCAATCGCATGAATTTATTAAAGAAAGTTATAACCGAAACGGCTTGATAGGGCCCCTTGCCCGGCCGGCACGATCAATTGCCCGCCGAGGCGACCACGGCCCGGGTCACGTCGCCCATCAGCCGCATCCGCACCGGAATCGGCTCGCGCGTGCTGGCGATCATCACCGCGACGGCATAGCGATGGCCGTTCGGCGCAACGAGCAGCCCGATATCGTTATAGCCGGTCGACAGGCTGCCCAGGTCCTGCCCGGTGCCGGTCTTGTGCGCGAGCGACCAGCCCGGCCGCAGCCCCGACTTGAGTCGCAGCGGCCCGGTCTTGCTCGACCGCATCAGCGTCAGCAGCGACGCGGTCGAGCGCGCGCTCAACAGCTTGCCCTGCGCGAGCAGCGACAGGCCGAGCGTCACGCCATTGGCGGACGCACCGTCGTATGGCGCCGCGAGATAGCGGTTCAGCGCCTTCGCCCGCGCCTCGTAGGTCATCGCCGCGCGCGCCTGGAGAAAGCCCCAGCCCCCCGCCCATTCGGGCCGCCATTCGAGCCCCGCGGTCTTCGCCTGCAGCACCCGTTCGCCCGGACCGAAGGTCACGCCCTCGACACCCTTGGCGTCGAGCATCCGGTTGATCGCCGCGGGACCGCCGACGCGCCACAGCAGCACGTCGTTGCAGGTATTGTCGCTGCGCGTCATCGCACCGCGCAACAGCTCGTCGATCGTCGTCGTATAGCCGTCCGCGCCGATCAGCGCGCGGATCGGCTGGTGGAACAGCGTCAGGTCGGCACGCGTCAGCGTGACGCGGTCGGACAGCGAAATCTGCCCGCGGTCGACGGCGTCCATCACCGCGATCGCCACCCACAGCTTGCTGACGCTTTGCTGCGGACGCCGCGTGTCGCCGTCCCAGGCCACCACCCAGCCCTCGTCGATGTCGCGCACCGTGATCCCGACCTGTCCCTTGAAGCTCGCGCCGAGCGCCTGGACCGCGTTGAGCAGGTCCGCCGCGGGCTGGGGCCTGGTCGACGGCCGCGTCGGCGACGATGGCCGGGGCGCCGGCGCCACGGTCGTGACGGTCAGCGGCGGCGGTGCGGGACGCATCGGCTGGCGACCCGCGGGAACGCACGCACCCAGGCTGGTGACCGCGGCAAGGATCCCGGCGAGGCGATGAGACACTGAAATTGACACGATAAGTTCCCCTTGTCCGCTGCTTAGCGCGCTGAGCGCTGCGCGGAACCCGAAAGCTGCCGCATCCGCCGCGTTTCGGGTTCCGCCGGTCGCACGCCGCCGATTCGCCGTGGCCCGGCTTTGGCCCCGGTGGCGATGCCCGGCCCACTACGTCCGCCGCCCCTTGTCTGGCTGGAACCGGGACAATCGATTGCGTCAATTCTGCAACATTATGACGTCCATATGAAAGTCGTGCGTATTTTCGGTTGCAAAGACGGGACCGCTATGGCCGTTTGTTGCCAGGACAGGTCAAGGACGAAGCCGGACAGGCGGCCGTCCTTGCGTGTGACAGGGCAATTTCCGCAGGCGCGCCAAGGGGAATCGGCGGTCTGGAACGGCGATGATGGGGGAGGATCCTGAGAGCCACTTTTCAAAGGGGGCTTAGGATGATCAGATACACGACCTCGACCGTCGCACTGGCGGTCGCACTTCTTGCCGGGTCCGCCGCCTTCGCAGCGACGCCCGGCAGCGGACAGGATGGCGCCGCGCCCACACCCGCACCGGCCAGCGCCGTGCAGGAAAGCGTACCCGACGCCGCCAGCGCGACCCCCGAACCGTCGAACGACATCGTCGTGCTGGGCACGCGCCGCACCGATCGCACGCTCGCCACGTCGCCGTCGCCGGTCGACGTGATCAGTTCGGCCGAACTGACGTCGCAGCCCGCCGCCAACATGATCGACGCGCTCAAGAATATCGTGCCGTCCTTCTACGCGGGCCAGAATTCGATCTCGGACGCCTCGACCTTCGTCCGCTCGCCATCGCTGCGCGGCCTGTCGGGCGATCAGGTGCTCGTGATGATCAACGGCAAACGCTATAACCGCTCCGCGCTGGTGCAGGTCTATGGCGGCAGCGACACCGGGCTCGGTCGCGGTGCGCAGGGGCCCGACATCTCGGCGATCCCGTCGCTCGCAATCGGCAATCTGCAGGTGCTGCGCGAGGGCGCGACCGCGCAATATGGCTCCGACGCGATCGCCGGCGTGCTCAATTACGGCCTGCGCGAGGACCAGGGGATCGAACTGGTCGGTCGTGCCGGCCAATATTATGCGGGCGACGGCGAAAGCTATCAGATCGCGGGCAATGCGGGCGTGAAGGGCGACTGGGGCTTCATCAACGTCACCGGCGAATATGTCGACGAAGGCCAGACCAGCCGCGGCCGCACCCGCCCCTCGGCCGCCAATTTCGCGCAGAATTTCCCGGCGCTCGCGAACCAGCTCCCCAATTATCCGCTGCCTGTGCAGATCTGGGGCAATTCGCCGTCGCACGGCTTCAAGTCGGTCTATAACTCGGCGATCAACGTCACCGACAGCAGCAAGATCTACGTCTTTGCCAATTATGCGCAGAGCAAGGGCAATCAGAGCTTCAACTACCGCGCCTCGGTGTCGAGCACCGCGGTCGACACGAACGGCGTGGTCCGCAATCAGGGCGCGAACGGCGCGTTCAACAACACCTTCTTCCTCACCCCCTGCCCGACCGGCAACGCGACCTGCCCGAGCGGCGGCTTCGTGCGCGACGGCAACACCTTCCGCTTCGGCACGCTCTACCCCGCCGGCTTCACGCCGCGCTTCGTCGGCAAGACGCAGGAGGCGTATGGCGTGCTCGGCTACAAGGGCACGTCCGGCGCCTTCAGCTACGACCTGTCGGGCACGCTGGCGCGCAACAAGCTGTCGCTGTCGATGTATGACTCGGCCAATTTCTCCTACGGCCCGGCGACGCAGACCAGCTTCGACTTTGGCGACCTGATCCAGAAGGAAACCAACTTCAACGCCGACTTCACCTATGCCGCCGACCTCGGTCTCGCCGCACCGCTGACCATCTCGGCGGGCGGGGAGTTCCGCAAGGAAACCTACGAACAGACCGCGGGCGACACGCAATCCTATGCCGCGGGCCCCTATGCGATCGCGCAACAGCTCTTCACCCAGACCGCGCCGGGCGTGTACGTCGCCTCCGGCACGACCGCGGCGCAGGGCGTCGGCGCGAGCGGCTATGCCGGCACCAGCCCCGCCACCGCAGGCAAGTTCAGCCAGAAGGCCTATGCCGCCTATGTGGGGCTCGAGACCGACCTGACCGACGCGCTGACGGTCGGCGCGGCGGGCCGGTACGAACATTACAACACGTTCGGCGATGCCTGGGTCGGCAAGGTGAACGCGTTGTACAAGTTCGCCGACGCCTTCTCGGTCCGCGGCAGCTTCGGCACGGGCTTCCACGCACCGTCGCCGGGCCAGTCGAACGTCTCGATCGTCACGACCTCGTTCAACAACGGCGTCGCGTTCCAGGCGGGCACCTACCCGACCAACACCGCGGTCGCGCAATATTATGGCGCGAGCAACCTGACCCCGGAAAAGTCGACCAATTACGGCCTCGGCTTCATCCTCGAACCGGTCCGCGGAATGACGGTCACGGTCGATGGCTACCGGATCAACCTGCGCAACCGGATCGGCCTGACCTCGCCCTTCATCGTCACCGCGGCGGACCTTGCCGCGCAGCCAGCGCTGCTGCCGGTCGGTGTCGGCGGCCAGGTCCAGTATTTCACCAACGGCTTCAAGACGCGGACCCAGGGCATCGACGTCGTCGGCACCTACCGCACGCGGTTCAGCGAGGCGGAGCTGAACTTCTCGTTGGCGTATAACTACAACGACACCAAGGTTACCGAGTTCGATGCCCGGGTGGTCGGCACCGCGCAGCTGATCGACGCGGAAAACCTCGCGCCAAAGCACCGCGTCGTCTTCAACGCCGGCTGGACGCTCGACAATCTGAGCCTGAACGTCCGCGAGAATTACTACAGCTCGTTCACCAGCGCGCAGGATTACGGCCAGACCAACGGCGTGCCGAACCAGGTGTTCAGCGGCAAGTTCGTCACCGATCTGGAGCTCAGCTACACCTTCGCCGAGCATTTCACGGTCGCGGTCGGCGCGCAGAACTTCACCGACGAGCATCCCGACCGGCTCAAGCCGACCTCGACGGTGCAGATCTATCCGCTCACCGGCGGCACGTCGGACGGCCAGGTCTATCCGCGCAACGGCGGACCGTTCGGCTTCAACGGCGGCTTCTACTATACGCGTCTGCGCGTGAAATACTGAGACCGGACGGGGGGCGCCGCGGTGCCCCCCGTCTTCTCACCACCGGATCAGTGCGCGGCGGCGGGGTCGACCGGCCGGGCGGGCCGCGGCGCCAGCCAGATGATCGCGGCGGACACGAAGAAGATCAGCGCGGCAAAGGCGAACAGATGGTTCGTCGCCAGCGCGAAGCTTTCCTGCTCGACCACGCGCTCGATCAGCCCGCGCCCCTGTTCCGCGCTCAGCCCGTGCTGCTGCGCGTTGGCGATCACCTGATCGCCATTGTTGAGGATGTTGGTCAGCTCGGCGCGGTTCGTCTGCGCGTTGTTCTGCCACATGGTGCTGCCGATCGAGGTGCCGATCGCCGCCGCCAGCGTGCGCAGGAAGCTCATCACGCCCGCCGCCGACGCGGTTTCCTCGGGATCGACCGCGCCCAGCGCGATGATCGTCAGCGGGATGAAGAAGAACGGCATCCCCAGCCCCTGGACGAGCTGCGGCGCCGCCAGGATCCAGAAATCCGCACCGCTGAACCAGAAGGTCCGCAGCACCGACGTCAGTCCGAGCCAGAAGATCCCGAAACACACCAGCGCGCGCGGATCGACCTTGTTGCTCAGCTTGGCGACGATCGGCGAGAAGATCACCGCGAGCACGCCGTTGAACGCGGTCACATAGCCCGCATCGCTCGCGGTATAGCCCATCGTCGACTGCAGCCATTGCGGGATGATCACGACCGAGGCGAAGAAGGTCCCGAAGCTGAAGGCGAGCGCGGTCACCGCGACGGTGAACCCGCGGTGCCGGAACACGCGCAGGTCGACGATCGGATTGCCCGCGGTCAGCTCCCAGATCAGGAAGGTGACGAAGCCGATCGCCGCGATGATCGCGCAGCCGACGATGAAGCTCGACCCCAGCCAGTCATGCTCGCGCCCGAGATCGAGCATGATCTGCAGCGCCGCGATCCACACGACCATCAGGAACAGGCCGAAACGGTCGATCGGCACGATCTCGGTCTTGGTCTCCGACTTGCGCAACAGCGTGAAGACGCCGACGATGCAGAAGATCGCGATCGGCAGGTTGATGTAGAAGATCCACGGCCAGGACCAGTTGTCGCTGATCGTCCCGCCCAGGATCGGCCCGAGGATCGGCGCGGTGACCGTCGTCATCGCCCAGGCGCCCATCGCCGCCGCGCGCTTCTGCGGGGGAAAGATGGTCAGCAGCAGCGTCTGCGTCAGCGGCATCAGCGGGCCGCCGCAAAAGCCCTGCCCGATCCGGAACGCGACCATCGCGCCGAGCGACGAGGCGAGGCCGCACAAGGCGGAGAAGACCGCAAAGCCGATCATCGCCGCCATGAAGACGCGGATCGTCCCGAACCGCCGGACCAGCCACCCGGTCAGCGGCACGCAGATCGCCTCGGCGACCGAATAGGAGGTGACGACCCAGGCCCCCTGGGTCGGCGACACGCCGAGCCCGCCCGAGATATGCGGCACCGACACATTGGCGATGGTCGTGTCGAGCACTACCATGAAGTTGGTCAGCGCCAGCACGAAGCCCGCAAGGATGAGGCGCGGGCCGGTCAGCACCGGCGCGGACGTGTCGGCGGCCATCGATCCGCTCCTAGCGATCGCCCGAGATGTCGATCTCGGCGTCCATCGACAGCCCGACGCGCAACGGATGATCGCGCAGTTCCTTGGGATCGAGCGCGATGCGCACCGGCAGACGCTGGACCACCTTGATCCAGTTGCCGGTCGCGTTCTGCGCGGGGATCAGCGCGGACGATGCGCCGGTCCCGCCGGCAAGCCCGACGACGCGGCCGTGATAGACGACGTCGTCGCCGTGCAGGTCGGAGATCAGCGTCGCATGCTGGCCGACGCGGACATGCTGCAGCTGGCCCTCCTTGTAGTTCGCATCGACATAGAGCTGATCGACCGGCACGATCACCATCGCCGCGGTGCCGGGCGCGAGCCGCTGGCCGATCTGGACGTTGCGCTGCGAGATCACGCCGTCGATCGGCGCACGCACGACCGCACGCGACAGGTCGAGCCGGGCCTGGCGCAGCTTGGCGCGCGCGGCAAGGACCTCGGGGGCGTTGTCGCGCGTGGTGCCGCGGGTCAGCGCGGTGTTGGCGGCGCGATCCTCGAGCGCGGAGGCGCGGGTCGCGGTCGCCTGCGCGATCCCCGCCTGCGCGATCGCGACATTGGCGCGCGCGGTGCGCAGCGCGTTCGTCGCCGCGGTCACCTCGTCACCCGATACCGCGCCCGCCGCGACCAGCGCCTGGCGACGCTGATAATCGATCTGCGCGCGGTCGAGATTGCCCTGGGCGAGCAGCAGCTGCGCGCGGGCGGCACCGATATCGGCACCGCGCGCATTGGCCTGCGCCTGGAGCGCATCGCCCGTCGCCGCGGTCTGGCCATAGCGGCGCTCGGCGCCTGCCAGATCGGCTTCGGCCTGCGCGACCGCGATCTGCAGGTCGGCATCGTCGAGCCGCATGAGCACCTGCCCGCGCTTGACGGTCTGTGTGTTGCTCACCGTGACCGCGATCACCTGCCCGCTGACCAGCGGCATGACCTGCGCGGTTTCCGCCGCGACATAGGCATTGTCGGTCGTCACGCGCTTCGACAGCACGAGCGCATCGTAGACGAAATACAGGATGGCGATCACGACCAGCACGGCCGCGAAGATCAGCAGCAGCCGCTTGCGCTTGCCCGGGTTGGCGGTTTCGACCTTGGCGTCGGCCTTGGGCTCCTCGGCGGGAGTCTGGTCGCTGTCGTGGGATGGGGTGTCCATCATCGTGTCCCGCTGGTCTGGATAAGGGGTTGGAAGCCGCCGCCGAGCGCGCGCACCAACTGCACGTCGAGCGCGAACCGGCGCGAATCGATCGCCGCGACCGAACGCCGCGCGGTCAGCACCGCTTCCTCGGCGCTCAGCACGTTGAGAAAGGTCGACAGGCCGCCGCGATAGCGCAGCTGCGCGACCTGATACGCGCCTTCGGCATCGACCAGCGACGCGCGCGCATCGCGCATCTGTGCGGCGACCTGGCGCCGGCTGGTCACGACATCCGCGACCTCGCGCAGTGCGTTGATCACGATGCGGTCATAGCTGCCGACCGCCTCGTCATACTGGCCGCGCGCCTGCCGATACTGGCCCTGCAGCGCGCCGCCGCGAAAGATCGGCAGGCTGATCGCCGGGCCGACATTGCCGATGCTCGATCCGCCCTTGAACAGGTTGTCTAGGCCGAGCGATTGCAGCCCGATCAGCCCCGACAGGCTGAGATTGGGGTAGAAATCGGCGCGGGCGACCTTGATCCGGCTCGCCGCCGCTTCGGCGCGCGCGCGCGCGGCGGCGACGTCGGGACGCCGGCCGATCAGGCCGATCGCCGCGTCGGCGGGGAGTTCGGTGGCAAGCACGGGGACCGCAGGCCGGGTGATCGTCAGCGCGCGATCGGGCCCCGCGCCGAGCAGCGCGGCGATCGCGTTCTTGGCGAGCGCGATCTGTTCGGCGTTGCTGGCCAGGTCGACCCGCGACGCCGGCACCGCGGAGCGCGCCTGTTTGAGCTCGGCCTGCGTATCGAGCCCGATCGCGACACGCTCGTTCACCAGCCGCTCGCTCGCGCTGCGCACCGCATTCGCCCGCTGCAGCACGTCCTGTTCGGCATAGAGCCGCGCGAGATCGGCATAGCGCGCGGCGATATCGGTCGCGAGCGTTAGCGCCGCCTGCTCGCCATCGAGCCGCGCCGCCTCGGCCTCCGACGTCGCCGCGACCAGCGCCGCGCGGTTGCGCCCGAACAGGTCGAGATCGAGGCCTGCGTCGAGTGCCAGCCGGCCCGTGTCGTTCCAGCCCTTCGGGATGAACTCCGCTGGGATGCCGTTATTGTAGCTCTGCTTGTTGAGCCCGACCGTGCCCTCGGCGTCGAGTCGCGGCTGGTTGGCGGCACCCGCCTGCTGCACGGCGCCGCGCGCGGTCCGCACGCGCGCCGCCGCGATCGCGATGTCGGGCGATCCCGCCAGCGCCTCGGTGATCAGCGTGTCGAGCTGCGCATCGCCGTAGCCCCGCCACCACTGCGCCGCCAGCCATGCCGCATTCGACGCCGGGCCGTTCGACGCGAGGCTGTTGCGCGATGCATAGGTGTCCGCGGATGCCAGGACGGGCGGCGGCCCCAGATCGGGCACCGCGCAGCCGGCAAGCCCGGCTGCGATTGCAGTGCAGCCGGCGAATCGAATCAGTCGCATTGAATCATCGTACTCCTGCGTACGCTCGGCAGATGGTCCCGGGTCGTGGACTTGTCAATAAATAATCGTACCGTATAGTACGACTATGTCCGAGCCGAAAACCCGCCGCGATCTGAACCGCGAAGCCCGTCGCGAGACGATCGTGGCGACCGCGCGCGAGGCGTTTCTCGACCATGGCTATGCCGCCACCTCGATGTCGACGATCGCCACGCAGCTTGGCGGGTCGAAGGGGACGCTCTGGGCCTATTTCCCCTCCAAGGAGGATCTGTTCAGCGCGGTGCTCGACGACGTCACGTCGAACTTCCGCCAGAGCCTCGAGGATGCGCTGCGCCCGGGGCGCGACTGTGCGACGACGCTGCTCGATTTCCTCGAACGCTTCCAGGCCAAGCTGCTGCATCCCGACAACATCCGGCTGCACCGGCTGATCGTCGGCGAAGGCGGGCGGTTTCCCGAGATCGGCCGCATCTTCTATGCCCGCGGGCCGCAGATCGTGATCGAACAGCTTTCACTCTATCTGCGCGGCCGGATGGACGCCGGCGACCTGCGCGCCGATGATCCGGTGCAGGCGGCGATGCACCTGTTGCTGCTCGCCCAGGCGCAACAGAATCTGCGGCTCTGGGGGGTTGTCGGCATACCCGGTCCGGAGGAAGCGCGCCGGCAGGCGGCGCGCGCGCTCGACCTGTTCACGCGCGCTTATGGGGCAGAGGTCGCGCCGTAACGGCGTTACGCGCGGGTACCGGGAGCCGGAGCGTCCTCCCCCGCGGCAACCGTGTCGCCGCCCCCGCCGCCGCCGCCCTGTCCTCCACCGCCACCACCACCGCCACCGCCCGAACCACGGGCGGCTGAGGCGCCGTCGCCCTTGCCGCGGCCGCCGCCGGCGGCCGGCCGCGTCGGGCCCTGCGTGGGCAGGACCAGGTCGGTCGGGACGGGTGCCAGATCGAGCGCGGCGCGCACGAAATCGCGCAGCGACACCACCAGCGCATGCGTCGGGACCGGCCGGCCTGCCGCGAGTTCGCCCGCGGCCTGTGCGGCCAGCCGGACCTGCTCGTCGGTGCCGAGCAGGATGATGTCCGACAGCGCCGCCTCGACTGCGTCGCGGATCCGCCGGCCGCGGTCCGATCCCGTGTCGATCGTGACATCCGCCGCATCGGCAGGAACCGCCTCGCCCCGGCGACGCAGGTCGCGCCGATGCGCGGGGTCGACCGTCAGCGTGCCCGTGAAGGACCCACCCAGCGTCTTGTAGGCCGCGATCAGCGTACGCAGCCGTTCGTTGATCTGCCGGTTGATCCGTTCGCGGCGCTGCTGGATCGTCATCATCGTGACGAGGCGGATGCCGACGCCGATCGCGGTCACCAGCGCGAGCCCGAACAGCGTCAGCAACGTGGTCTGCCAGGAACTGAAGTCGATCGTGCGCATGGTCGCTCCGCTATTCCGGGGCGCGAGGCTCCCGATGCGGCATCAACGCGCATCGCGGGTCGATGCCCCCGGGATATCGTCAGGGCCGCTGGGCGTAGTCCGGTCGACCCGGAAGCCATATCGTGCGATGGCAAGTCTCGTGACGTCGCCGGGAAACGATCTGCCATGCCCCTGATGCTCCTGATGGTGCTGCCGTTCGCGGCGGCGCTGATGCTGGCGCTCGGCGCACGTGGCGGCCGTCGCATGCATGTCGGGATCGCCGCCGGTGCGAGCGCGGCGGGGCTCGCGCTGCTGCTTCTGGCCGCGCCCGCGGTCCTCGCGGGAACCCCGCTGACCGCGCGGATCGCGTGGATCCCGGCGCTCGGGGTCGATCTCAGCCTGTGGCTCGATCCGCTCGGGCTGCTGTTCGCCGGGCTGATCCTCGGCATCGGCCTGCTCGTCGTGATCTATGCGCAGGGCTATCTCGCCAAGGCTGAGCCGACCGGGCGGTTCCTGTCGTTCCTGATGCTGTTCCAGGGCGCGATGATCGGTATCGCGGTGTCGAACAACATCTTGCTGATGCTGATATTCTGGGAACTGACCAGCCTGTCGTCGTTCCTGCTGATCGGCTTCTGGCGCGACCGGGCCGACGCGCGGCAGGGCGCGCGGATGGCGCTCGCGGTGACGGGCGGCGGCGGGCTGGCGCTGATCGCGGGGATGCTGCTGCTCGGCCAGGCGGCGGGATCCTATGAGCTCGCGACGATCCTGACGCGTGGCGCCGTCGTCCAGGCGTCGCCGCTCTATCCTGCGATCCTGACGCTCGTCCTGCTCGGCGCGTTCACCAAGTCGGCGCAGTTCCCGTTCCATTTCTGGCTGCCGCACGCGATGGCCGCGCCGACGCCGGTCAGCGCCTATCTCCATTCCGCGACGATGGTGAAGGCGGGCGTCTTCCTGCTCGCGCGGCTGTGGCCGGTGCTCGCGGGCAGCGACTTGTGGTTTTATCTGGTCGCCTCGACCGGGCTCGTGACGATGCTGTTCGGCGCGGGCGTCGCGCTGTTCCGCAACGATCTGAAGGCGATCCTCGCCTATTCGACGATCAGCCAGCTCGGGCTGATGGTGATGCTGCTTGGTTTCGGCACGCCCGCCGCCGCCGCGGCGGCAGTATTCCACATTCTCAACCACGCCGCGTTCAAGGCGGCGCTGTTCATGAACGCGGGCATCGTCGATCACGAGACGGGGACGCGCGATATCCGTCGCCTCGGCGGGCTCGCCGCGCTGATGCCGCTGACCGCGACGCTCGGTACGCTGGCGGTCGCGGCGATGGCGGGGTTGCCGCCGCTCGGCGGGTTCATCTCCAAGGAAATGATGCTCGAACAAAGCCTGCATGCCGCGCACGATGGCCGGTCCTGGCTCGTGCCCCTGCTCGCGACGATCGCGGCGACGCTGTCGGTCGCCTATTCGCTGCGCTACGCCACCGGACAGTTTTTCGGGCGTCGCGCGACGGGGAATGTCGTCGCCCCGCACGATCCCGGGATGGCGATGATCGGACCGTCGATCGTGCTCGTGCTCGTCGCGCTCGGTTTCGGGCTGTTGCCGACGACGATCGCCGGGCCGCTGGTGCGCGCCGCGACGGGGGCGGTGATCGGTGGCAGCCCGCCCGCGCTGGATCTGGCGCTGTGGCACGGGATCAACCCCGCCCTGGGGATGAGCGCGCTCGCGGTCGTGATCGGTGCGCTGCTGCTGTGGCGGCGCGCGCCGGTCGCGCGCTGGCTGGACGGGCGGCGAACGCTCGATGCCAAGCGGCTGTTCGATGGCGCGATGGCGGCGATCGTCGCGCGCAGCCGCGACGCCTCGCTCGCGATTCATGCGCCGTCGCTGCAACGCTATCTGTTCATGCTGTTCGCGGTGGCGGTGCTGTTCGGGATCGATGCCGCGCTGACGCCCGGCGGGCTGCCCGCGGGGACGCGCGCGACGCTGCCCGCGTCGCCGGTCGCGGTCGTCGCCTGGTTCGCGCTGGTCGTCGCGACCGGCATCGTCGTGGTGATGCAACGTCAGCGCTTCCTCGCGCTGGTCTTCATCAGCGTCATTGGCCTCGTCATCGCGCTCGCCTTCGTCCATCTTTCCGCCCCCGATCTCGCGCTGACCCAGATCGCGGTCGAGGTCGTGACGATCCTGCTGATGCTGCTCGCGCTGCACCTGTTGCCCAAGGTCCCGCCGCAACTCTCGAGCCTGCCGCGCCGCAGCCGCGATGCGCTGCTGGCGGCGATCGCCGGGATCGGCACCGGCTGGGCGGCCTGGGCGGTGATGACGCGCGACCTGCGCGACACGGTCTCGTCCTTCCACTGGGCGAACAGCTATCCGGGCGGCGGCGGGACCAATGTCGTCAACGTGACCCTGGTCGATTTCCGCGCGTTCGACACCTTGGGCGAGATCATCGTGCTCGGGATCGCGGGGCTGGCCATCTATGCGCTGCTCGAGCCCGCGGCGCGCGGCACGGCGGGGCGGCGGTTGCGCGAATGGCGGCACGACATGCCGCATTCGCCCGAGCGCCACCCGATGATGTTCGTGATGGCGACGCGGCTGCTGCTGCCGCTCGCGCTGCTGGTCGGCCTCTACATCTTCCTGCGCGGGCATAACCAGCCCGGCGGCGGGTTCATCGCCGCGCTGGTCGTCTCGATTGCGATCCTGCTGCAATATCTCGCCTCGGGCTTCGACTGGACCGACGACCGCCGCCGTATCGGCGAACATCCGTTGATCGCGGTCGGCGTGCTGATCGCGACCGCGACGGGGCTCGGCTCGCTCGTCTTCGGCGCGCGCTTCCTGACGAGCAGCTTCGGCTATTTCCACATTCCGCTGGTCGGCGAGGTCGAGCTGGCGACCGCGATGTTCTTCGACACCGGCGTCGCCTGCGTCGTCGTCGGCGCGGTGATGATGGCGCTCGCCCAGCTCAGCCACGTTGCGCAGCGCGCGGCGCGCAGCCGCGATCAGGCCGACGAGGAGACATCGGCATGAGTCTGGAATTCCTGATCGCCAGCGGAATCGCGGTGCTGACCGCGGGCGGCGTCTATCTCGCGCTGCGCGGGCGCACCTTTCAGGTCGTGCTCGGGCTGACCTTGCTGTCCTACGCCGTGAACCTGTTCCTGTTCGCGATCGGTCGGCTCGTCGTCGACCGCCCGCCGCTGTTCGCCAAGGGCGTGACCGACCATGCCGATCCGCTGCCCCAGGCGCTGGTGCTGACCGCGATCGTGATCACCTTCGGGATGACCGCGCTGGTCGTCATCCTGTCGCTGCGCAGTTTCCTCGAAAGCGGATCCGATCAGGTCGACGGCATCGCCGACGCCGTCCCCGGCCCGGAGCAGGATCGCGCATGACGCTGCTCGACCATCTCGTGATCGCGCCGGTCGTGATCCCCGCGATCATCGCGCCGCTGACGCTGATGGTGATGCGGCGGCGGCGGCATGTCGGCGTCGCGCTGTCGCTCGCCGGCTGCACCGCGATGCTGGTCGTCGCGCTCGCGCTGTTCGGCATCGCGCAGGACGATTCGATCCGCGCCTATCCGCTCGGCGGCTGGCCCGCTCCGTTCGGGATCGTGCTGGTGCTCGACCGGCTGTCCGCCATGATGCTGGTGCTCGCGGCGGTGCTGGCGCTGGTGGTGATGCTCCACGCGGTCGTCACCGCGGTCGACCGCAAGGGCTGGCATTTCCACCCCCTGTTCCAGTTCCAGCTGCTCGGGCTGAACGGCGCGTTTCTGACCGGGGACCTGTTCAACCTGTTCGTGTTCTTCGAAGTGCTGCTGATCGCCTCCTACGGGCTGATGCTCCACGGTCAGGGGGCGGCGCGGCTGAAGGCGGGGGTCGCCTATGTCGTCGTCAACATCGTCGGCTCGGCGCTGTTCCTGATCGCGCTGGGGCTGCTCTACGGGCTGACCGGCATGCTCAACATGGCCGATCTCGGCCAGCGCATCGCCGCACTGGGCGCGGCGGATCAGGGGCTGATCCGGCTCGCCGGGCTGTTGCTGCTCGCGGTGTTCGCGCTGAAGGCGGCGGTCGTGCCGCTGCATCTGTGGCTGCCGCGCACCTATGCCGCGACCGCGCCGGTCGTCGCCGCGCTGTTCGCGATCATGACCAAGGTCGGCGTCTATGCGATGATCCGGGTCGTGCCGCTGATCTTCGGCGATGCCGCGGGCGCCGCCGCCTGGGTGCCAGCGCCGTGGCTGCTGCCCGCCGCCGTGCTGACCGCGATCACCGGCTTCGTCGGCGTGCTGGCGGCGCGCGCGATGCGCGAACAGGCGGCGTTCGCGATCCTCGGCTCGACCGGGACGCTGCTGCTCGCGGTTTCCTGCTGGACGCAGGCGACGACCGCCGCCGCGCTGTTCTATCTCGTCCACGCGACGCTGGCGGGCGCGGCGCTGTTCCTCGTCGCCGACGTGACGCTGCGCCGACGCGGCCAATATAGCGACGCGATCGTCCCCAGTCCGCGCTTTGCGGGGCAGCAGGCGACCGGGCTGCTGTTCCTCGCCGCGACGATCGCCGCGGTCGGCCTGCCGCCGCTGTCGGGGTTCGTCGCCAAGCTGTTCATCCTCCAGAGCAGCGTCACGGCCGAGCCATGGCCGGTGATCTGGGCGACGGTGCTGGGCACCACGCTGATCGGCGTGGTCGGCTTTGCCCGCAGCGGCAGCACGCTGTTCTGGAAGGCGGCCGACGATGCCGACCCGATCGCCGGCGCGGACCGGTCGCGCGCCGAACTGATCGCGCCGGCGACGCTGCTCGTGCTGCTCGCGCTGCTGACGCTGGGTGCCGGCTGGGCCACCGCACAGGCACAGGCGACCGCCGCGCAGATCTATGCCCCCGATCGCTATGCGGCGGCGGTCCTGACGGAGGCGACGCGATGATCAAGCGCCTCCTCCCCCACCCGGCGCTGACCGCGATGCTGGTCGTCGTCTGGCTGCTGATGGCGAACAGCATCACGGTCGGCGGGATCCTGCTCGGTCTGGTCTTCGGGATCGTCCTGCCCAAGTTCACCGAGCCCTTCTGGCCCGATCGCCCCCGCGTCCGCTTCGGCCGCGCGCTGCTCGGCTATGTCGGCCTCGTGCTCTACGACATCGTCGTCGCCAATTTCGAGGTCGCGCGGCTGATCCTGTTCCGGCGCAACCGCGATCTCCGCTCGCGCTGGCTGGTCGTGCCCGTCGCCCTGTCGTCGCCCGAGGCGATCACCGTGCTCGCCGCGACGATCAGCCTGACGCCGGGGACGGTCTCGTCCGACGTCTCCGCCGACGGGCGCTTCCTGCTGGTCCACGCGCTCGACGTCGCGGACGCGGCCGCCGAGATCGCGCGGATCAAGACCCGCTACGAGGCGCCGCTGCTGAGGATCTTCGCATGATCGCCATAGCCTTGCAGATCGCCGCCATCGCCATCGCGCTCGCGTTGCTGCTCAACGGCTGGCGGCTGTACCGCGGGCCCGCGCTCGCCGACCGGATCCTCGCGCTCGACACCATGGTGATCAACGTCATCGCGGTGATCGTCGTGATCGGCATGATGGGCGGCAACGACACCTATTTCGAAGCCGCGCTGCTGCTGGCGATGGTCGGGTTCGTCAGCACCATCGCCTATTGCAAGTTCCTCCTGCGCGGGGACATCGTCGAATGAGCGGCATCGTCGAGATCGTCATCGCCGGCCTGATCCTGCTCGGCGCGGCATTCGTGCTGATCGGTAGCTGGGGGCTGGTCCGCCTGCCCTCGACGATGGAGCGGCTGCACGGCCCGACCAAGGCGACGACGCTCGGGCTCGGCGGGCTGCTGCTGGCGTCGGTCGTGTTCTTCCAGGTCCGGCTCGGCGTCTGGACCGCGCACGAGCTGCTGATCTCGCTGTTCCTGTTCATCACCGCGCCGATTTCGGCGAACATGATCGCCAAGGTCCATCTCCACCGTGCGCGTACCGGCGACCGCCCCGATCACGACGGCATTGCGGGGCCGCCGCCCCGCCCCGACCCGGATGGCGAAGGCGAATGGGCGACGTTCGAGGCGCCGCATACCGACACGCAGGCCTCGATCGAAAACCCCTGAGCGTCCGCACGGGGGTCGCGCAACCGCGTCAGGCCGGCTGTGGCCCGGGCTGTTTCGGATCCACCACGAACTTGGCGAAGGTGGAGATCGACCCGCCCGGCCGATCGACCTGATCCATCACCTTCACCTCGGCAAGCCAGCGGTCCGGCGTCACGGTGAACAGCTGATAGCCGCGCTGGTTGTTGAGCAGGCTGACGTTCGGATTATGGTCGAGCGCGCGCGTCTCGCCCGCATAACGCGCACCGCCGGTGCCGCCCGACGAGATCGAGGTCGCGAGAAACTCGGTCGCGATCGCGGGACCGCCCAGGTCGTTCGCGTCGCGCGGGACCGAACCGACGACATTCTGGTGCAGGTCACCGCTGCCGATCACGACATTGGTCAGCCCGCGCCGCGCGATGCCGTCGACGAGCCGCTGCCGCGCGAGCGGATAGCCGTTCCAATTGTCCTTGCCGACCACCGGCGTCGTCGCGCCGTCCTTGCGCGCGTCATAGGGCATGAACAGCACCTGCTGCGCGATGAAGTTCCACCGGGCGTCATTGGCGAGCCCGTCGTCGAGCCAGCGCTCCTGCGCGGCCCCCAGCATCGTGCGCCCCGGCCGGTCGACGGGCACGCAGGCGTCGAGTTCGCCCCGCGCGATCCCGGGCCGCTCGCAGAGCTGGTCGCTGCGGGCCGAGCGCGTGTCGAGCACGTGCATCCGCGCCAGCGTGCCGTAATCGAACCGGCGATAGGCGCGCCCGGTCCCGGGCCGTTGCGCGCGGCGGACGGGGACATGCTCGTACCAGGCCTGCAACGCCGCGGCCTTGCGCGCGGCGAACACCGGCGGCGGGTTGCCGTCCTTGTCGAATTCGCCCGCCCAATTGTCGTCGATCTCGTGATCGTCGAACGACATGATGAACGCGACCGCCGCATGCGCCGCCTGCAGGTCGGGATCCGCCTTGTACTGCGCATAGCGGCGACGATACTGGTCGAGCGTATGGGTCTCGGTGCCGAGGTGCTTGCGCGGACTGGGCTCGGCCCGGGTCGCCATCTCGTAGATATAGTCGCCATAATGGAAGACCGCGTCGAGATCGGGCTCGCGCGCGACATGCGCATAGGCGGTGAAGAAGCCCGTCTCGAAATCCTGGCACCCCAGCATCGCCAGCCGCAGCCGATCGAGCGACGCGCCCGCCGCAGGCGCGGTGCGCGCGGTCCCCACCGGGCTCGATCCGGCACCCTGGACGAGGAAGCGATACCAATAGGGGCGGTGCGATCGCAGCCCGTCGACCTCGACATGGACCGAATGCGCAAGCGTCGCGTCGGCGACCGCCGATCCCGTCCGGACGATCTTGCGGAAACCGGGGTCCTCGGCGATGTCCCAGCGGACCGGAACATCATGCGGCGGCATGCCGCCGTCCGGGGTCTGCGGCTCGGGCGCCAGCCGGGTCCAGATCACGAACCCGTCGGGCCAGGGGTCTCCGGAGGCGACACCGAGCGTGAACGGATCGCGCGTGAACGTCGCCTTCGCCAGCAACCGCGGCGCCCCCGCCCCGCCCAGCATTGCGAGCGAGAGGCCGGCCTTGACCAGATTGCGGCGATCGAACTGAGCCATAAGGACACTCCCTGCGGCAGCGCGCGCCTGCAGCGCCCGACCGGCGTCGCAGCGCGACCTGCTATGCCGGAAAGACGGAGCAGCGGGGCAAAACCCGACAGACAAAAGAACGGGCGGCGGCGATCCTACGGATTCCCGCGCTCACCCGCCGGGCGGATGGCGATCGCGTCTTTCCCGTAAGCGACATCGACCTGATAGGCCGCCTGCACCGCCTGCAATGCGCGGTCGGTATCGGAAATATGGAAGCGGCCGCTGATCGGAAGCGCCTGCAGGCCGCGATCCTCCAACAGGATCGGCCGCGCCGAGTAACGCTGAACCTTGCCGATCAGCACCGCGAGCGGAACGTCGGACGCCTCGAACCACCCCGACTTCCACTCGGGCGCGCTCGCCGCGATGCGCGGTTGCGCCGTGACCTGCCCGTCGACGACGCGTGCGCCGTCGCCCTTGTGCAGCACCAGATCCGCTTCCCCGGCGACGCCGACCTCGACCGCACCGCGATAGACGACCACGGCGGTGCGCGTCGGCGACTGGCGGTCGACGTTGAACGCGGTGCCTAGCACGCGGACGGATGTGGTGCCGCTCGCGACCCGGAACATCCGGCTGCGTTCGTGGCGGATATCGAAATAGGCCTCGCCGCGGACGAGCTCGGCACCGCGGTGCCACGGCAGAATTCGCACGCGCAGCTCGGTGTCGCCGCTCAGGTCGACGCGCGACCCGTCCGCGAGCACGACGGTGCGGCTTTCGCCAGGGCCGGTGCGATAGCGCGTCGTCGCCAGCATCGGCCCGAGCAGTGCGATCACAAGCAGCATCGCGCAGGCCGCAGCGGCGAGCCACGGCGCCGATCGCCGCCCCCGACGCGCGCGATCGACCCGCGGGGCCGGCGGGATCGCGGCCGCAGGGGCGCACGCCGCGGTCCCGAGCGCCTCGACCAGCGCCTCCGATTGCCAGAGCGCCTGCATCTCGGCGAAGACCGCGCGGTGCCGCGGTGACGCTGCCATCCACGCATCGAAGTCCGGCCCCGCCGCGGCATCGAACGCCGGCTGGTTGAGCCGGTCGATCCACGCGGCGGCATCCTCGGCGATCTGGCTCTCGCGGCTCATCGCCCGCGTCCGCACGCAATCGCCTCTCCCGGCATCGCCTTGTGAAGGTCTGCCAGGCCGCGGGTGATGTGTTTCTCGACTGCCTTCGGGCTCAACCCCAGATCCCTCGCTATCGCCGCGCAGCTTTGCCCCTGCAAACGGCGGCGGACAAGCACGTCGCGGCGCAGCGGCGGCATGGCGTCGAGCGCGTCCCGGAGGATCGCGACCGCCTCGCGGCCGACCAGTACCCGATCCGGCAGGGGCGCCTGGCTGACGGGCTCCTCCGCGCGTTCGGCGACATAGCGGCGGTCCCTGCGATGATGGTCGACCAACAGATTCGCGGCGATCCGAAAGCCGAGCGCATAGATGCTGACCAGCTTCTGCACGCGCCCCTGGTGCACCAGTCGCGACAGCGTCTCCTGCACGACGTCCTCGACGACATCGACCCGGCTGGTCCGCGCGCGGACATAGCGACTCAGCGTCGCCGCGATCGCGCGCCAGTCCTCGACCGCGGGCTCGCCCGCGCGGGTGTCGATCTGGGGAAGCGTCGCTGGCATGGCTCGTCCGGGTTGTTGATCCCGGCGACCTAGGCCGCGTTTGTGACAATTTCGGAGAGGGTGCGACAAGGAGTTCGCGCGGACGCCGCCCGATCCCCCAAATTGTGCAGCACCACCGTCAGTATAAACACCGACCTACATCAGACTTCGCTGTCATATAACTGAAACCAAATACTTTGTCGGGTTTCCGGGCGCCTGCCCGTCTTGCCCTCGAACCATCTCGGGGGGAAATCATGTTTCATAGAATTCGTCTGGCGCGGCGTCTGCTCGCGTCCGTCGCACTGTCCGGCCTCGTCTGCGCGCCTGCGATTGCGCAGACCGCACCACCGGCACCACGCCAGTTCAGCTTCGACGTTCCCGCACAGGGTCTCGCCGACGCGCTCCTCGCCTTCTCACGGCTGACCGGGCTGCAGCTCGCGACGTCGCCGTCGCTGCTGCAGGGCGCACGCAGCCAGCGCCTGCGCGGGCGGATGACCGCGGAACAGGCGCTCGCGCGGATCACCGCGGGCAGCGCGGTCGACGGCAGGATCGTCGGCGGCACGGTCACCGTCGCGCGGCACATGGGGCCGGTGACGACGGCATACGCTCCTGCCGCGGCGCCCGGCGGGACCGAAGCCCAGGCGATCGCGCAGGCCACGCAGCCTGACCCCCTCGCCGATGACGGTGCCGACATCGTCGTCCGGGGCTACCGCCAGAGCGTCGCCAAGGCGCAGCAGATCAAGAAGGCCGCAACCGGGTCGCAGGAGGTGATCCTGGCGCAGGACATCGCCGCGTTTCCCGACCAGAACCTCGCCGAGGCGCTCCAGCGCATCCCCGGCGTCGCGATCACCCGCGACAGCGGCGAGGGCCGCCAGATCTCGCTACGCGGCCTTGGCGCGGATTTCACCCGCACGCAGCTGAACGGCATGGAGGTGCTCACCAATACCTCGTCGGGGCTCGACAGCCGTTCGTCGGTCAGCCGGTCGCGCGCGTTCGACTACAGCATCTTCGCGTCCGAGCTGTTCAACAAGGTCGTCGTCGAGAAATCCTATGCGGCGCAGCAGGACGAGGGCGGCATCGGCGGCACGGTCGGGCTGCACACCGCCAAGCCGTTCGACTATGACGGGCTCACCGTCGTCGCCTCCGCCCGCGGCCAGGCGAACCAATATACCAAGACGGTCACACCGCGCCTCGTCGGGCTGATATCCGATCGTTGGGGAGATTTCGGCGTCCTCGCCTCGGTCGCGTACAGCACCGCCGAGACCGTCGAGTTCGGCTATCGCAACTGGAACTGGTCGCAGATCAATTTCGGCGCGGCCAATGTCGGGCCCGCCGTCTCCGCGGCGGACCGCGCGCTCCTGGTGGGCGCGACCGGTGCCGCACGCGTCTGGAACAGCCGTGCGCAGACTTACGCCACGTTCTTCAACAAGCGCGAACGCCTCGGCGTCACCACCGCACTGCAATATCATCCCGACGACCGCACCGACGTCTCGCTTGACCTGCTCTATGGCCGGCTGAACAACGACCGGCGCTCGGGCGTGATCGGCGCCGCGGGGACCAACGGCGTCGCCGCGAACAACGTGACCGGCACGCAGCTGCTGACCGGCGTCACCTTCGACGATTTCAACGACATCGTCGGCGCGTCGTTCGACCGCGTCGACATGCGCACCGAATCCAAGGTGACGCATGACCAGACGACCTTCTGGCAGGCCGCGCTCAACGCGCATACCGATCTCGCCAGCAACCTGACGCTCAACGTCCTGGGCGGCTGGTCGCGATCGACCTTCGCATCGCGCTATGCCCAGGTCTATCTCGAGGCGGTCGGCAAGAGCTATTCCTTTTCGGGGCTGAACACCGCCTCGCCGCGGACCGACTATGGCTTCGACACCACCGACGCGTCGCAATGGGATTTGCAGGGCCTCGAGACCCGCGCCGACCGGATCGAGAGCGAATTCTACAACAGCAAGGCAGAGCTTGCCTGGACCGTCGCCACGGGGTCGACGATCAAGGCGGGCGCGGGGTTCAAGCGCTTCACCAATGGCGGCTGGCAGCGCAAGGTCGCGCCCAGCTACGAGAACAAGCCGGGCGTGCCCGACGTCCCGACCAGCGTCCTGACCGACAGCACGCTCGCCCCCTATGTGATCGGCGATGTCGCCGGCACCTATGCGCTGCTCGGCCAGAGTATGACCGTCGACGCGAACAGCACCGTCGCCGGCACCGCCTATGACCTGACCGAACGGACCTATGGCGCCTATCTGCAATATGACCTCGCCACCCGGCTCGGCGCGATCGGCCTGCGCGCCAATGTCGGCGTGCGCTATTACCATACCGATCTCGGATCCGCCGGAACCGCGCTGGTCGGCAGCGCGCTCGTCCCGGTCAGCGTGACCAACCGCTATGACGGTTTCCTGCCCGCGGCGAACCTCGCCTTCGACCTCAGCCGGTCGGTCGTCTTCCGGCTGAGCGGCAATCGCAATCTGAGCCGCCCTGCGCTCAGCGACATGCGCGCGGCCGGGACGCTCAACCTCGCCTCGTTCGGCGGCACGATCGCGGCCGGCAACCCCAATCTGAAGCCGTTCATCGCCGATTCGATCGAGACGTCGCTCGAATATTATGACGGCACGCGCGGATCGCTCGCGATCGGCGCCTTCTACAAGCATATGGACTCGTACATCACGTCGGAGACGCGGCTCGTGTCCTACGCCTCGACCGGCTATCCGGCGGCGCTGCTGCCCGTCGGCGTCGACCCTGCGGTGCTGGTGAACTATACGCGCCCGATCAACGGCCCCGGCGCGTCGATCAAGGGGATCGAGGTCGCCGCAAAGCGCGACTTCGACTTCCTGCCCGCGCCGTTCGACAAGCTCGGCATACTCGGCAACGTCACGGTCGCCAGCGGGTCGACCGACGTCTTCTATGCGGGCGTGCCGGTCCGCCTGCCGCTGCCGACATTGTCGAAATTCTCGTCGAACGCGACGCTCTATTACGACACCGATCGCTGGGGCGCGCGTGGCTCGATCGCAACGCGCTCGCGCTATCGCTGGGGCGATGGCGGCAACGGCAATATCGGCGAATATATCAAGGGCACCACGAACCTCGACGCCTCGGCCTATGTCAATCTGACACCGCGGTTCAAGCTGACGCTCGACGTGATCAACATCACCGACGAGCCGATCGTCCAATATGCCGACGGCACCGCAAAGCGGGTGATGACCAACACCGTCAGCGGCCGCACCGTCGCGTTCGGCGGGACGATGCGCTTCTGAACGAGCACAGGGGCAGGTCGGTCACCGGCCTGCCCCACGCACCGGGATCGTGTGGCCCTTCACCGATCCGGAGCATCATCTGCCCCCCTGGGGCCCGCAATCGAGCGATACCAACGATAGCGCGCGCGCCGTGCGGCAGCATTATCCTGATGCCGGGATTCCACAAACGTACACCCGCACAGGCACGGCCGGTTCGGCATTCTTGTCGCGTGGTCTGTCGCGACCGGCGAAGGACACCGCAAACGACGACAGCCCCGATGCTTTCGCATCGGGGCTGTCGTAGGATTTGGTTGCGGGGACAGGATTTGAACCTGTGACCTTCAGGTTATGAGCCTGACGAGCTAC
>NZ_JACYVG010000007.1:0-242587 GCF_014842205.1 Sphingomonas sp. CFBP 13714 | reverse complement strand
GTAACGCAGGTCGATGTTTACGGCGTTGCCCTCTTAAGGAACGTCTGCTCTCCACCAAGCCCGGACATTCGCGTGCGCTCGCCAACCTATCGCGCACGTACTTTCGGCACCTCACGGATGTCGGTTGTCCAAGCGGGTGATTTCATTTCGGATCGCATCTTCCACTGCCGCTTGAAGCCTTGCGAAGCGGTCGTGGCGGCAAACTTTCCAAAGCGGGTGTTGATCTCGTCCAGGGCGCCCATCAACCGGTCGCGCTTGTCCGTGTCGCCCTCGAACAATGTCCGGGGGCGCATATCCGCCGCGATCAGATCGTCGAGCAGTATGCCGGCCTTGGTGTACGCATAGCCATCGCGCCAGGCGGCCGACGCGCCGCGCTTCGCCGCGGCGATGAGTTCCAGGCTGTCGCTGGTCATCGGGTGTAGAGCCACGGTGCGCGAGCCGGCATATTGCGGCCGGTCGGGTTTGTGTCTGTTGGTGTGGAAGAACGCGGTCAGCCGGCCCGCGACGAGCCCATGCGAGCGAAGCTTCTCGCCCGCCCGCATCGCATATTGCGTGAGCGCGCCGAACAGCGTGTGGAAGTCGCTCACCGGCGTGCCGAACGAGCGCGTGACTGCCATGCCCTTGCGTTGCGGGGCGATGGTCTCGACCGCATCGGACGGGACGCCGCGCAGCTCGCCGACCAGGCGCTCGAGCACGACCGTGCCGACCGCGCGCGCCTGCTTCATCGGCATGTCGCGCAGCGCGCCGGCATTGTCGATGCCGAGCGCCAGCAGCTTCCGTGCCGTCGCACCGCCCACGCCCCAGACGTCCTCGACCGGAAACCGGTCCATCACCCATTTGCGAACCGCATCATCCCGCAGATCGGCCACGCCGTCGAACATCGGGTTCTTCTTGGCCGCGGCGTTGCCAAGCTTCGCCAGCGTCTTTGTGTCACCGATGCCGACGCAGGTGGGGATCGTCGTCCACTGGCGCACTTGGGCGCGCATCGCGTTCACGTGCGCGACCAGGTCCCGGTCCTCGAAGCCGGTCAGGTCGAGGAAGGTTTCGTCGATCGAGTAGATCTCGAAGTCCCGCGCGAAGGCATCGCATGCCGCGACGACCCGGCGCTGCATGTCGCCATACAGGGTATAGTTTGACGACAGGACGCGGATCCCGTGCGCGCGGATCTTGTCGCGCAGCAGGTGGACGGGCTCGCCCATCTTGATGCCGAGCGCCTTGGCCTCTGCCGAGCGGGCGACGGCGCATCCGTCATTGTTCGACAGCACGATCACGGGCACGCCGATGAGGCTGCTGTCGAACGCGCGCTCGCACGAGACATAGTAGTTGTTGCAGTCGATGAGCGCGATCGGCCCGCTCACCGGACTTGGCGCGCGACGCCGACGACGACGCCCCAGATCTCGACATTCTCGTCGACGAGCGTGTGCGGGTAGCCTTCCGCTTCGGGGACGAGCCAGTGCCGGCCATCCATGTGTCGCAGGCGCTTCAGCGTGCGGTCTCCATGGACCAGGGCGACGACGATCGCGCCCGCGCGCGGCGTCTTGGATCGGTCGACGACGATCAGGTCGCCGTCGTTGATGCCCGCGCCCAGCATGGAGTGGCCGTCGACGCGCATGATGTAGCTGGCGGCGGGGTGCTGGACGAGCCAGGCGCCGAGGTCGATCGGCTCCTCCATGTCGTCCTGTGCCGGCGACGGAAAGCCAGCTGGCGTCCGCGACAGGAAGAACGGCACCTCGAGCGGTATCAGGTCGAACGGGACATCGTGGAGGTGGAGGTGTTGCATGACGGTTCCCGCGACTCTTTGGACCGCCATCTAGCGCGAGTCGGAACATAAAGGGAACACATGATTTCAGTGGGGTACTGCCATTTGCGCTGGGACCACGTCCGTCACCCGGTTGCGCTGTGGCGGCATAGCGCCGGCCAGCCCTCGAAGCCCGCCAGGCGATCCGGACCGGACCAAGCGGCTACAAGCCCGCGCCCCCAAAAGCAGCGCAAGAACCCCCGCCTCGCCCGCGGGCTTTTTGGGCCTCTCTTGATGCAAACTGAGATTTGATGCGAGGCTTAGGGAAACTGTGGCCTTTTAGGCCTTTTTGACGTGCATCTGCTGATGCGGATTGACGCACCTAGCCAGAATTTCGACGACGCTCCTCAGACCCTGCGCAAGGGCGCCATCAACGTCGAACGTGCATGGCACTGCCACTTCCATCTCTTGATGACCATCGATCTATTTTTGTACCCAGCCCGTTCGCGAACGCCATCGTATCGAACCATGACGCCGATGTGCGCTCTCGGGCGTAACCTGCGCCATAACGCCGGTTGGCTCGCCTGGATCGCCCCGATTTGTATATTTGGGGCCAACGGCCACCCCCATTTCATCACCCGAATATTTTTTTATTTGCCAGTGTTTCATTGTTAGGCTGCTAACAACTATAAATCGGGCTTCCGACATACCTGATAGGTCTTCCGCGCGCTTGGATGGCCATCGCCCGATGGATGTGCCACTATCCAAGATCGGCACAATTACCCAATCTGGTCTAAATTCTTGTAAAAGTTGGCCTACCAAGCTCATCATAATATCTTGGCAGATTAAAACGACACAACGCCCTAGTCCATCAACGTCTGCCACCGTAATCGAGTCGGACCATGTTATGCGTTCCATAAGCTGCGGCGGAGTACTGCCGCCACATATATCCAAATTGTCTGACGTGCTCTTGAGCATTCCATAAGCCGATACCTTTCGGTGACGCCAAAGCGTCGCGCCGTGCCCATTTATGATTGTTGCTTCATTATAGGGATAGCCGCTTTCACCATCGCTTGAGACTATCGATGATTGAGATAGGCCTGATCCTGAAACTAACATTCTTGGCCGTTCACCGGACATGGCAGATAAACCAGCCGCAATCTTTTCAATGTCGGCTTCGTCAATGGTCAATTCTGGAGCAACGACGATGTCACTGTCAGGGCGCTCTTGAACTGCCTTCAAGAGTATATCAGACGGTTCGTATCCAACGCCCTTCACAACATCAAGAAATGTCACCTTCCCATCTGGCGTTACTACTGGAACCAAGTCGCTCCCGTTCTCTGCCAGAGGTACGAACGTGACTACCTCACTCGCAGCGCGATCGTGCCTATTTCCAACGCCACAATCAGTCGACTGGTCTATTACCTTTACGGTAACATTAATGGTACGACCGTCCTCCTTGAACGATGTCCGGTCGATTACTTTTACCGCTGCAAACTGATCTACTAGCGAGAATGTAGCCTCTTCCAGCGCAAGTTTGGGACTACGCGCAAAAGGACCGCGAGCGATTAGCATCAGCTCGTCATTTGCTGCGTAAGCTCCACCTACGGTACGCAGTTCCCGCACGTCGTTAAGCCACGACGGCAACGTGCTCGACCCCATACCGGAAACGATTGAACGAGGATGAATAGCAAGCAAAGCATCGTCAATTCCACGCATAGCAGCTAAAGCTATACTCGCTCGAAGGCGCCGTGCCATAAATTGGGTGCCTGGATCCCAATGCACTTCAAGAGAGTCGCAAAGCGAGCCGACGGCCTCGGTTGGATCATCCTTAGCGAGCGCGCCACGAACAGCCGGAGCTAGCATTAACGGTAATTCAACTTCACCAGACAGCCTTTCACGGCTCATTTTGCTGACGTACCGCCATAGCAACAAAAATAGCCCAGCCGGATCTTTGGCACCCTTCCAATCTCGAGGCTGACTCATTTGCTGGCCCGAAATAGTCGATCCCGCATTTTCTCAACTCGCCGTCGCAGCGACTCTACCGCTGACTCCGGCGCCTCCGCACTCGCTAACACCTCAGCCAGTGAAATGTACGCCGCAAATATCTTCCGAAATTGTACCTCATTCTGCTTTTCGTCGCTATTTACAACAATTCGGGTAGCGCGATTTAGCTGTTGCTCGGCAGCCTCAGCGATAGCAACCAGGGCATCATTACGAAGCGGGTTGTCCAGATCAGCCACCAAGGCGAGCTGCTCTAACAAACGACTGAACTCAATAACCTCGGTTACGCCGTGCATACCGATACCGATGGGTACCCGCAGCCCTTTGGGCCGCGCAAACGCCGCGATCGAAAAGTTGATGCTCTGATTACCTGCGTCGGCGTCTCGAAGAATTATACTCGTCAACTTTATAAAGCGATCTATGCCGCGCGTTACGCTAGGGCGCCACAATTGCGCAGCCGTAACTACCCTGTTGCTGGCCAAAGGATCATCCTCGTCCAGCTGAGCTAAGCCAACATGCGCCTCTGCCGCCAAGCTGCGCCCACGCGAACCCTCTGGCCCTTCCAGCAATTTAATCACTCTTTGCCATTGCTCAGCGGGGTTTCCGAGCTTGGGATCCCGTGTGAACACGTTAGCACGTTGCGCCGCTATTTCGGCATGACCAAGAGCAACCCCTTCGGCTTCCTCAGGCTGAATAGGCCCACTAATCTCGTCTAGAAGACTTTGAGCATAATCTAACTCGTCTTCCACTTTACCCCAAGGGGTGCTGGGCTTGCGCAGCCGTGCATTTTCGACATGGAGATGCGCTCGACGCACGAGCGTACCAGTAGTTTGCGGCCCGGAAGCAAGGATCGCGTCGCGTTCCGCATTTCCTTTCAGGCTTCTCTCGCGATTTCCGCTCGCCCAGCGTATATCATATTCATCAAGAGCGTTCACGAGATGCAGGCGCCAATCGCCTTCACCTATTGAATGAAGCTGGCGAAGTAAAAGAATGGCCTTTTGCGCTAGTATCTCTGTTGGAAACTCTCGGTCGTCACTCCATAACCAATCAGAAGCCTGCAATCCGGCAGAAACAAGCGCCTCAACATAGTCAGCATGAAGCTCCCGGCTAGGATCTGCATCGAGAGCACCATCAAGGAACCTTGCAATTTCCTCGAATGCTCGATCTGGATCGGCAGTCTTTAGCGAGCCAAGGTATTCAACTGTCGTCATACGCGGCTGGAGACGACGACGAACTGAATCTATCCAAACCTGATCGACTTTTGGAACATCAAAAGCGGCACCGGTTATTTCCTGTGTCATCCTCAGATATTCAAAGGTAAGCGGGTCCGCTGTCGCACTCGTAGCAACAAATGGCGCAAGCGTCTCATAGAACGGAATATTTGCAGCCGCTCCAATCGACAAACGCGTCATATCACGTTCAATCGCTTGTGATTCTAGTCCTGCGTTCCGTAGTTCCCGATGCGCACGCGCCCGTGCATCGGCTTCCTCCGTCGGTCGGTCCTTAGAGACCCTCATCGGCGATAGCCTAATAGCAACTTCATTCCCGCGCGCAGCACGGATTGATGCTGCAATATCCGCCACACCTTCAGTATTTTGCCGATTTAGCACAAAGCATAATACAACCTCATCAGGAAGCTGCATGGTACAAATGCCTGCGACGTCGGCTAGCCCCGTACGGCTATCGATTAAGATTATATCATAGTTTCTGCGCGCCCACGCCCGCATTGCTTCGAGCATCAACCCTCCCGCGAAGTCGCTGAAGAAGCTTGGCCAATTAAAGCGTGATAAAGCCTCTGCATATGGCAAAGGCTCTACCGTTCCAACTATAGAGGACCCAGCCCCAACGATGTCGAGCTTTGCTCCAGCGGGGAGCCTGGTCTTTGGCAGCAGTGGAGAGGCACAGTCTTTGAATGGAGCACCGGATTTAAAGCGCTTAAATATCGAAGACGCCTCTTCCGGCCGTGTCGCCGTTAACAAAGCATCGCGCCAGTCGGTAAAAAGGTTCAAAACCCCGTTAGATTTCCGAATATTCCCCGCAGCCTCATGCTCGGTAACGCCACGGTAGTACACAGCCAAGCCTGGGGCCTCTAAGTCCCAGTCCATTAGAAGGACCCTTTTACCCGCCATTGCCGCTATGAAGCCGACGTTTGCGACAGCCATAGTGCGGCCTACGCCGCCTTTATAAGAAAAGAACGTCGTGATCCGCCCGGCGGTTCGGGACACCTTAGCCATCACCCATATTTCCGCGGATTGGATCGACCTCGGAACGGTTGAGCGCCCTGCATATGAGGGCTCAACGTCTCACGAGCTTTTTCAAGAGTCTTCTGCACTTCGCGAGGTCTAATAATAGCGTCAACTTCCTGCGCTATAACTAACCCAAGAGCATCCACCGTATCTTTTGCAGCAGGGGTTAGCATATTAACCACGACAGTTCCCTGCCGCCGTGATGTTACTATCCCAATAGACCGCAAAACTGCCAGCTTTCGACTAACAGTCTCAATTCTTGTCCCGACCTTGTCTCGCAATGCGGACACGCTGAGGGGCTCAGCGTACATCGCTTGAATATAAGGAAGATAGCGAGCGTCCCGGACGTGATTGATAAACCTATCGTCAGCACGAGTATCGGCGATGCGTGCTGCCAGAAGCTGAGCAAAAGCAATCTTACCGAGCACGTAGCTTGCAGCTATGTCTCCGCCCTCAAGCCCCCTTGAGACAGCTTGGACAGCCGGCGACGCCGTCGACGCCATCTGGCGATAAAACTGCTCTAGAATATCCGATGCGTCGCGAACCCGCGCCGCGTCCGGCGCGTCAATTGCCGATCGCAGGCGATCCGCTACTGCGGCGAACGTTGCACTGGGGATGGCAGTCCCGTCGGCTGCCGCACTAAGCGCCGCGTCAAGAGCAGGCCAATATGACTTTTGCTTGATAGGAGTGTTTTTCACAGCATGTATCTAGCCACCCTTCGCCACCCGATCAACTACCGATCAATAACGAAGTTTGAGTGACATTCGATCCCCGAACGAACGTTCAGATCGCCCTCTACGCAGCGAGGGGCGGCACCCTATCCGCGCAGCACCGCGAGAGCCGCTTCATGACGCCAAATATTCAGCGATAGATTAGCAAACTTCTCACGACATTGTCATTGATCGGTCTCGACGAAATTCACGCATCCTCCCCAGGATGCACGGGACGGCGCAAGCCGGCACGCTCACCCGCGGTCGCTGGATGGTGAGCCCGTTGCTTTCGGGGCCTCGGGGCTTGGTGGAGCAGCAAACCTGCGCACGCCAACGGCGTTCCTCTTATATTTAACCTTGCAGGGACGGGTTCTGACCACCCGGTGAATTCGCGTTACAGATGTCAACGCGCCGCCCCAGCGAAGCGAGGGCCTTGGCGAGAGGCGACTCGTTGCCGGCCCGGAACGCGGCCAGGTCCTCGGCGGAGACGGTCGCCAGCATCGCCGCCGTCTGCTCTTCCTCGGCCTTCCTGCGGGTGACCTCGTCGTCGGGCAGAGGCCCCTTCCCCATCATCCGGCGGACCATGTCGGCCGCCTCCTTGGGCAGGCCGAACCAATACGCGTTCGTCACCTGCTTCACCTGGGGGCCGAAGGCGTCGGGGTCCTCGATCGGCTCGAACCGGCGGATCCAGTTGAGGAAGCCGTGATCCTTCAGACGTGCGAGCGCGCTGACGATCGCGCCGCGCGACCGCCGCAGCCGTTCGGCGAGCGTCGCGATGGCGGGCTCGAGCCGGCCGGTCTTAAAGTCGATGATGCGCATCAGCTCACGCAGCACGTCGACGCCGATCGCACCGAGCGGTCCGTTACGCTTGCCGGCGATCTTGTGCTTCCGGTCATAGACCTCGGCCGCGCGCATTCGCGCGTTGCGTTCGGCCTTGTTGAAGGGGCGCCAATAGCGCTGCTCGCGCTCACCCGCGCGATAGCTGCTGCGGCGGACCGGCTGGCCCGTGCGATGCCCCTTTTTGGCCTTGCCGCCGGCGATCTGAAACAGCGAACGGGCGCTCACGACCGGTTAGCCAGTGCGTCAGAAAACCGCAGGATTTCGCGCCCGCCGTCTTTGTGGTTAGCCAAGCCAACATATTGAACCGGCGCGATTAACGGAGACCAGTCGGGTGCACCAATTCCGTTCCGCCATGTACGCCGACTGCGCTTAGCCGACCGCCGCCACCCGGTACCGCAAATTGACCGCCCCGGCGGCCAATTGTTCGCATCCGAGCAGCGACAGCGTCACCTTGCCCTTCAGACCGTCGCCCGCCGCGACGATCCGCTCCGCATCGGCCCCACCGTCGAGTGCGGGTGCGATGACGAGGCTGAGTTCGTCGACCAGACCGGCGGCGAGGAACGAGCCGTTGATGCCGGCGCCGCCTTCGAGCAACAATGTTTCGATACCGAGTTCGCGGCGCAGCGTTGTTAGCGCACCGGCGAGGTCTATCTCGTCGCTGTCCGACACAAGGTAGGACACGCCATTGGCGGCGAGCTCCGCGAGATGGGCGTCGCTCACCCCGCGTCCGAGCAGCACGACCACAGGGTCGCCGCCGATGTCGGGCCCGGCGAAGCGGATCTTGCCGGCGCGATCGAGCGTGATCGCGAAGGACGCGGCATCGCGCACCTGGAACAGCGACGGTCGCACGGGCGCGTCCGCCGTCGTCGACGCACGCGGCTCTCCCTTCGCCATCTCCGCCATGGTGACGCGTCCGACGATCCAGCCATCGGCGTCGAGGCGCTCGTGCAGCGACTCATAGGCGCGCGTCCACGCCTTGGCGGTGCCATCCGGGCTGTCGGTGTAGCGGCTGGGATGCAGGCCACCATCGACCGACGTGGTCATGAGGCAGATGATGCGGGGGCGGTCGGTCATGGTGGGATACTCGCGGGTGCAGATCGGGGATGAACGCCGCTCGGCACCCGCGGTTTCCGCGGTATCGGACCGGATGACCGCGCCGAGGGAACGGTCCGCGCCGCGGTTCGTCGAGCAGGGACCAGCACGCCGGCGACCCCGACCCACCGACAAGGATCCGATCATGAGCAACGGTGAAACCTCCCGCCGCAGCATCCTGGGCAGTGCCGCCATCGGCCTTGCAGCCGCGGCCGCGCCGGGCATGGCGCGGGTACAATCGGCCGAGGCATCCGCCACCGGGCCCGCCCCCAGCCTGCGCGATCCGCGCAATGCGTACACCCGCACCCCCTTCCCCGAGCAGCGCCAGGCCTGGCCCGCGCTCGCCAGCAAGATGACCCCCCGCCCCGATCATGGCGAGCAGAGCTATCGCGGCAGCGGCAAGCTGGTCGGTCGCAAGGCGCTGCTCACCGGCGGCGACAGCGGCATCGGACGCGCCGCCGCGATCGCCTTTGCGCGCGAGGGCGCGGACGTCGCGATCAACTATTATCCCAGCGAGGAGCCCGACGCGCGCGAGGTCGCCGACCTGATCCGGCAGGCGGGGCGCAAGGCGGTGCTGCTGCCCGCCGACATCCGCACGCAAAAGGCCTGCGAGGATACGGTCAAAAAAGCGATCGCGCAGCTCGGCGGTCTCGATCTCCTGGTCAACAATGCCGCCTATCAGCAGTCCAAGGCGGACATCATGGAGATCAGCGACGAACAGTTCGTCCGCACCTACGAGACCAACGTGTTCCACGTCTTCCGCTTTTCGAAGGCCGCGATCCCCGCGATGCCGCCGGGTTCGGTGATCATCAACACGATCTCGCAGAACGCCTATGACCCGAATGACGACCTGATCGATTATGCCTCGACCAAGGCGGCGATCCAGAACCTGACGCGCGGCATGGCCAAGCAGCTCGCCAAGAAGGGCATCCGCGTGAACGCCGTGTCGCCCGGCCCGATCTGGACACCGCTCCAGGTCGCCGGCGGGCAGCTGCCGGGCAAGATGCACGAATTCGGCCAGGACACGCCGCTCGGCCGCGCGGGACAGCCGTCCGAACTCGCGATATTGTTCGTCGCGCTGGCGTCCGGCGAGGCGAGCTACTCGACCGGGACCGCGGTCGGCGCGCATGGCGGTGCGGGCTTCCCCTGATCCCCGGCCGCGCCCGCGTCGCCAAGCGCCATGGACATCGACCGCAGCGCGTCCTGCCGCGCTAACCAACTGTAAACACACTGCCGCTAGGGTTCCTTTGATCCTCCGGGACGGATGTCCGTGGACGAGGAAAAGAGGACTGCCGTGGGCATCAGAGCAACCGTCCGCGCAGGGGCACTCGCGATCGCGCTGGCTTCCGCGCTGTCCGCTACCGCTGCCGCCGCGCAGGTCCGCGTGCAGGTCGGCGGGCAGGTGCAGGACGTCCCGGCGAACACGGTGCGCACCGTCACCACAATCAACGGTCGGACGCGCATCGTCGACACTGCGTGGCGCGGCGGCACGGCGACACCGGGCATGGCGGTGATCACGACGACCGAGACGACCGACGAGGACGACGAGGGGCACATATTGTCGCGCACCGTCGTCACCTGCATCGAGCCGCAGCGCACGATGGTCGCCGCCGTGAGCTATGCGCCGCCGCCGCCGCCCCGCATCGAGCTCGACCCCGCCGATTTCGACCCCGCCGATTTCGACGAGCCCGTGACCTTCGCGCAGCCACATGTCCTGCGGATCAATCGCGATCCCTGGGGCGGGCATTTCGTCGCGGCGATGATGGTCAACGGCGTCCGCATCCGTGCGATCGTCGATACCGGCGCGGCCTACACCATCCTGTCGGCGGACGATGCGCGCGCGACAGGGGCCGACCGTGCCGTGCAGCGCGAGGAAACCGCGATCGGCATCGGCGGCTATACCCGGCTCGGCGTCGCGCGCGTCGCCTCGGTCGAGATCGGCGGGCAGAGTCTGGGCCGGATGGCGATGCGCATCGGCCAGCGCGGCATGCCCTATACGCTGCTCGGCCAGCCCGAGATCGCGCGGCTGGGACGCGTGACGATCGAGGACGGGGTGATGACGATCACGCCGCGCGCGCTGACGACGCAGCTCGCGATGCGCTGAGTCCCGGGCCACGCGCTGGCCCCGGCAGTTACGAAACGTCGACCGTCCGGCTCCCGGTCACACCGTGCAGGTCCGGACCGCCTGGGCAAGCGCCGTCAGGGGATCGCCGACGGGCACGAATTCATGTGCGAAATAGCCCTGGAATTTCAGATCGGCGACGCTGCGGGCTACCGCCTGCCAATCGACCTCCTGCGTGCCGTCGAGGTTATGCCGTCCGGGAACCCCGCCGGTATGAAAATGGCCGATCCACTGGATGTTCTTGCGGATCGTGTCGATCAGGTCGCCTTCCATGATCTGCATATGGTAGATGTCGTAGAGCAGCTTCACGCGGGGCGAGGCGACTTCCTTGGCGACCCGCACGCCCCAGGCGGTGTGGTCGGCCATGTAATCGGGGTGGTCGACCTTGCTGTTGAGCAGCTCGACGCAGATCGTCACATCATGATCCTCGGCGATCCGCTTGAGACGGTTCAGCCCCGCGACGGCGTTGTCGGCGCCCTCCGCGTCGGACAGGCCCCGGCGATTGCCTGAAAAGGCGATCACATTGGGGACGCCTGCCTTTGCGGCCTGCGGGATACCGATGCGGAACGCCCGTTCGATCGCCGCGTGGTTTTCCCGCCGGTTCAGGCCATTGGGGATGGTCATGATGTCGGCGGCATAGCCCATGGTGCAGCGCAGTCCGTGCCGGCGCGGCACCGCATATTCGGCGGGCTGGAGCAGGTCGATGCCATCCAGCCCGATCCGCGCCGCGGCGGCGCACAGCGCGTCGAGCGGCATGTCCTGGTAGCACCAGCGGCTGACGGACTGCTTCAGCCGGCCACGCCGCGCGGACGCCGCGGCGATCGCCGGGGTTGCGCACAGGGCGAGAGAAGAAGCGATGACAGTGCGCCGAGTAATCATGCCCGCACACTAGGCCAGACGGCCCTTCCGGCAAGCGGTATTGCACCCCGACGCCACGCGCCGCGATTGGCGTGCGACCAAGCCCTTGATCACGGGGAGATTTCGTGGTGGTCGGGGGACAAAGCGAACCTCGCTTGTCAGGAACCGGGGGCGCATGATGGAGATGCCGGCGATGTCCGACGATTATGCACGCGGACGGCGGGACGGGCTTCGTCTCGCACTCTCGATCCTGGCGGCCGAGGAGGCCAAATGGGAGGCGCTGCTCGGTGAGAGTTCCTCCTGGCGGACGAACGCGACGCGCGCGATCCGGCACAAGGCCTATCAGGTCGCGACCAAACGCGTGCAGACCGCGCTCAACCGCCTGTTGCCCAAGGCGGAAACGGCGTTGCCGGCCGAGATCGCATCGATGATCGATCAGGCCGGATTATAGGGGAACCGTGTCAGCGGCGGTTGGCGTTGAACGCGGCCTTCTCGGCCTCGGTGGCGCGACGTGGCGCGGCTTCGAGCTGGGGCAGCCGCAAGGGCGGGCGTGACGGGTCGCGACGGGTGGTCGTGGCATCGGTGCTTACCGTCCGGCGCGGGGTGGGCGTCGGGGCGGCCGTGGGCGGTGCGGATGGCGGGGCATCCTGCAGTGCATAGGCCTTGGCTTCGACGGCCGCGAGACGGCCCTTGAGCAGGTCGATCTCGACCGTCTCGGGCGTGGTCTGCATCTCCGCGAGCGATTTTTCGAGCGCCTCGATGCGCTTTTCGGCAATCGAGAGGCGGACGGACTCTTCGGTGCGGGCGATATCCTGCGCGACTCGTTGCGTCTCGGTGCGCCTGAAATCGGCATCACGCCGCGCCATCGGGTCGCGGCTGTCCGTATCAGCGCCCCCGCGCGCCCAGCGTGGCGGATCGCACGCCGACAATGCCAGGGGCAGTGCGAGCGACGGGACGATCAGGGCGCAGCATCGGACGATACGGGTCATGTCCCAGCCCTACACGTCGCAGCGTTGAAACGTCTATCGCCCGATACCGGGCGACAGAGGTTGCGGGGGCGGCGCGACCGCCGCCCCCGCGCTTAACTCAGTTGCTGTCCGAGTTGTCGTCGTCATTTTCCTTGTCGATGACAAGGTAGGTGACGCCCGCGAGCATGCCGACGCCGATGACGAGCGGTGCGATGCTGTCCGCTGCGATCTTGCTCGAGCGCTTGGTGGCGGTGCCGGTGCGAACCGACGACGCGACCGACAGCGACTTTGCAGCGTTGCCGGTTGCCGGTGCTGCGCTCGCCGCGACGGGGAGGGCAGTCATGGCAAGCGCCGCTGCGCCAAGGATCAATGTCTTCATAAAATTCGCTTTCTCGAAAATGAGCCCGGTTGGGAACCACCGCCCTAACGATTGCGCCAGCAAAGCGTTCCTAATTCAGATCAACGATGCAGGCGGGTCTTCACGGCCCCGCATGTCTGTCGCAACGGCGGCGCGCAGTCGGTCGCGGCCCGACCGGGTGGTTGATTCCGATCGTCCCATCACCATTTTTCAGCCTGAATTCTTCTGTATCGACGACGATACGTCACCCGAAAATGGTATGATCATGGCAACCGCATTCGTCACGCCCGACCCCCTTGCTGCGACCCTGTCGCGGGCCTCGGCCGCGCTCGCACGCCCCAAGGCGGCGCAGGCGGGTCGCGAGGATATCGCGATGATCAAGGCCGCGGCGTCGCTGACGCGCGACCTGCATGCGGCGCGCCCGATCGTTTACTGGACCGATCTGATCGCGTCGGCGGGTCTCGGCTATGCAGGCATGGCGGTGGCGATCGTCGCGACGCCGGTCTGGGCCAAGCTGCTCGGCGCGGTCGTCGCCGTGCTCGCCTTGTACCGCGCGCTCAGCTTCATCCACGAACTGTCGCACATGAAGCCGAACGCCGTGCGTGGCTTCACGGCTGGGTGGAACATCCTGTTCGGGGTGCCAGTGATGATGCCGTCGCTGATGTACGAGGGCGTCCACACGCTCCACCATGCCAAGACTCGCTACGGCACGAACCGCGATCCGGAATATATGCCGCTTGCCCGCGGACCCGCGGCGACGCTCGCGATCTTCGTGCTGGTGTCGGCGTTGCTGCCGATCGGGCTGATCCTGCGCTACGGCGTACTTGCGCCGCTGTCGCTGCTGTCGCCCAAGCTGCGCGAGATCGTCGTCACGCGCTATTCCGCGCTCGCGATCAACCCGCAGTTCCGCCGCAAGCCGCCCGAGGGCGCGGCGCTGCGCAGCTGGCGGATCTGGGAGACCGCGGCGAGCATCTGGGCGATCAGCTTCGTCGTGCTAACCGCGACCGGCGTGTTCCCGCTTGCCGCCTCGCTCACCTTCCTCGCCATCGTCTCGGCGATCGCGGTGCTCAACCAGGTCCGCACGCTGGTCGCGCATCTGTGGGAGAATGAGGGCGATGCGATGAGCATCACCGACCAGTATCTCGACAGCGTCAACGTGCCGCCGCCGGGCCTGCTCGCCGAGATCTGGGCGCCGGTCGGCCTGCGCTATCACGCGCTGCACCATCTGCTGCCGGGGCTGCCCTATCATGCGCTGCCGGAGGCGCATCGCCGCCTGACGGGCGAGCTTGGTGACGGGTCGTCCTATCACCATGCCAATTACTCGACGCTGTCGGGGCTGATCGTCAATCTGGTCAAGGCCTGCCGCAAGGCGGTGCGCGGCTGATCACGCCGGTATCGCTGCGCCAATCATCACGGTAAGCCCCCGCCCGGGCAGCACCCTGCCCGCGGCGGAGGCTCTACGTGTTACCCAAACTCTACCATCAGTGGATCGACTGGGTTGGCGACGGCACCGGCCTTCCCGACACCATCCTGCATATCCATGCGGGCATGGCGCTGCTGATGATCGCACGGCTCATCACGCGGCGCTCGTTCGGCACCTTCATCCCCTGGACGGTGGTCGCGGCGGGCGAGGCGTTCAACGAGATCATGGACCGGCTGAACTACGGGTCGTGGCGCTGGGACGACACGCTGGTCGATATCGCGAACACGATGTTCTGGCCGACGGTGATCTGCCTCGGTGTCCGCCTGCGGCCCATCATCGGCAAGCGCGGGCGGTAGGTCGCGCGCGCATCCACCCTTCCGTCATCCTGACTTTCGTCAGGGTGACGGAGCGGGTGAGACCGCTCGACGCGCCTCAGGCGGCCTTGGCGAGGTCGATATAGCGCTGGAGGTGATGGTCCTCGTCGCCGAGCTGGTGGTCGATCATCACCAGCCGCTTGGCGTAATGCGACACCGCATATTCCCAGGTCATGCCGATCCCGCCGTGGAGCTGGATCGATTCCTCAGCGACCAGCGCGCCCGTCCGGCCGATCGTGTATTTCGCCGCCGCCAGCGCCCGCGCGCGCGCGGTCGCGTCGTCGCCGTCGAACGCCGCCGCCGCGTTGATCACCGCGGACTGCGCCTGCTCGATCTCGAGCAGCACGGTCGCCATGCGGTGCTGGAGCGCCTGGAACTTGCCGATCGGCACGCCGAACTGCTTGCGGTCGCGCAGATAGCCGAGCGTCGCCTCCTTGACGAACGCCATCGCGCCGAGCGCCTCGGCGGACAGCGCGAGCAGCCCCGCCTCGATCGCCGCGTCGACGATCGCACGCCCCTGCCCGTCCGTGCCGATCCGGGCGTCCGGGCCGAGCGCGACGCCGTCGAACGTCACCTCGCCAGCGCCGCCGCCCTCGACGACGCTGTAGCGGCGGACCGACACCCCGGCGGCGTCGGCGGGGACGAGCAGGACGAGCGGATCGCCCGGCTGTTCGACGCTGACGACGAAGACCGATGCGGCCCCCGCCTGGTGCACGACCGCCTTGGTGCCGCTGAGCGTCCAGCCGTCGCCAGCGCGCGTTGCGGTCACGGGCGCTTGCGCATGCTCGTGCGCGAAGGCGGCGATCGTCTCGCCCGAGACGATTCTTCCTAGCACCTCGTCGTGCCCGCCCGCCGCGGCGAGCGCGCGGCCGGCCATCAGCGCGCCGAGGAACGGCTCGACCACCAGCGCCCGGCCGAGCGCCTCGAACACCACCATGATGTCGAACCCGCTGCCACCGAATCCGCCCGCGGCCTCGTCGAACAGCGCGGAGACGATGCCGAGCTCGGTCAGCTGCTGCCAGACGGCGGGGTCGTAGCCCGCTTCGCCATAGGCACCAGCGTTGCGCGTCTCGATCGGATAGCCGTCGCGGAGTGCCCGGACGAGCGTGTCGGCCAGCATCCGGCGGTCATCGCTATGCTCGAAGTTCATATGCTCAGAGACCCAATATGGCTTTGGAGATGATGTTCTTCTGGATCTCGTTGGATCCGCCGAAGATCGACAGCTTGCGGTTGTTGAAATAGCTCGGCGATGCGGTCGCGGCATCGTCGGGCCCGACCGGCTCGCCATTCCACCCCGCCTCGAGCGCCTCGGGGATATAGGGCGCGGCATAGGCCCCATAGGCACGCCGCGTCAGCGCGGTGATCTCCTGGCGGATCTCGGTCCCCTTGATCTTGAGCATCGAGCTTTCCGCGCCCGGCGCACCGCCGCCCGCCACCGCCGCGACGACGCGCAAATTGGTGGTCTGCATGTTGGCGAGGTCGATCTCGACGCGCGCCATCCGCGCCGCGAACAGCGGATCGTCGGCGAGCGGGCGGCCATTCTTCGTCTGCGTCCGCGCGACCGCTTTCAGCTGCTCGAACGACGCGATCGAGAAGCCGACGCCGGCGATGTTGGTCCGCTCATAGGTCAGCAGATATTTGGCGTAGGTCCAGCCGTCATTCTCGGTTCCGACCAGATTCTCGACCGGCACCTCGACATCGGTGAAGAACACCTCGTTCACCTCCTGCTCGCCGTCGATCAGCGTGATCGGGCGGACCTCGATGCCGGGGGTCTTCATGTCGATCAGCAGGAAGCTGATCCCCTCCTGCTTCTTGGCGGCAGGATCGGTGCGGACGAGGCAGAAGATCATGTCGGCATGCTGGCCGAGCGTCGTCCAGGTCTTCTGCCCGTTGACGACATAGACCTCGCGGCCATTCCGCGTCTCGCGCACCGCGGTGGTCTTGAGCCCGGCGAGATCGGAGCCGGCGCCGGGTTCCGAATAGCCCTGGCACCACCAGTCGGAGCCGTCGAGGATGCGCGGCAGCCAGTGGCGCTTCTGCTCCTCCGACCCGTATTTGATCAGCACCGGCCCCAGCATGTTGACGCCGAACGGCACCACGCGCGGCGCGTGCGCGAGCGCGGATTCATTGTCGAAGATGAACCGCTGGATCACGCTCCAGCCCGGCCCGCCCCATTCGCGCGGCCAGTGATTGGCGAGCCAGCCGCGGTCGTTAAGGATCGCGTGCCATTCCTCCATGTCGGCCTTGCGCAGCCGCCTGCCCTCGCGGACCAGCGTCGAGAGACGCGCGGGGAGTTTTTCGCGGAAGAAGTCGCGCACCTCCTCGCGGAAGGCCTCTTCGTCGGGTGTGAAGCTCAGATCCATGACCATGTGACTCCTGATGATGGAGCCCATGTGCCACAGTCGATCACGAAATTGAAGGACCGGTATGGTCGGAAGGACGGAAAATACGGGTGGGTGCGACGCAGGTTAATCCTGACGGTATCGCGTGCCGTCACGACCCTCCCCCGCTAGGGGGAGGATCGAGGTCATCAGAAGCGGTAGCTGAGCCAGCCGGCGAGGAAGTCCGAGTTCTTGTACCCGGCGCGGGTCAGTGACGACCCCGCGATCAGATGCTCGTAACGGCCGGTAAAGGACAGCCGCGACGAGATCGGATAGACCGCCTGGAAACGGATCGTGTCGGCGATCTTGCTGCCCGACACATTCTGCGTGCCGGCAAAGGCGCTGCCATTGGCGCGGTACACCGCGTCATTCTGCGAATCGCGCCACGACAGCTGATATTCCGCGGTCAGACGCAGCTTGTCGAGCACGGTGAAGCTGACGTTCGGCGCGACCGCGATCAGGTTGGTCGGCGTCGCGAACAGCTGATAGCTGTAATAGATGTTGTTGCCGAACGGTGCGAGCGCGGTGCGCAGCGTGCCGTTCCCGTAGGCACCACCACCGCTGGCATAATCCGCGTGGAAGCCGACGCGGGGTGCGTTGCGCCCCTTGCCGAGCTTGTAGGTCTGCGCGAGCAGGATCAGCCACGCCTTGATCGAGCGGTTGTCATAGCTGCCGCCCTGATAATTGACGGTCCAGTCGAGATTGACCGGCCCCGCATCACCCCAGAAATGCAGCCCGTAGAAATTGCGGACCTCGCGCGCATTGTCGGTGCCCCAGACCGCATTGCGGTTGCGCAGCCGCCAGAGGAACGGGTCGAGATACAGCTTCGACCCGCCGAGCAGCGTGTCGGGGAGGACGACGCCGGTCGAGATGCCCGAGAAGCGCCGTGCGCTTTCCGCATCGTCGTCGCGCGTGCCCTGCGTGCCGTAGGCGGTCGGCTTGAAGTCGAACACGTCGGCGCGCACGCCCGCGGTCCGCGCCCAGGCGCGAAAGCCGTTGAACCCGAAATACAGCGTGTTGTTGTCGCGCGGCACGACCATCAGGTTCGGGCCGTCGGCAAAGGTCTGGCGACCATAGCGGACCCCGACATCGACATCGGCGACGGTGCCCGTCAGGTCAACGAACGCCTGCTGCACCGCGAGCTTGTTGCGCAGGTTCGGCAGCACGTTACCGAGATTTTCACCCTCGAGCGTGCCGTGCGCGACCTCGCCATAGAAGCGCAGATGCTCGCCGACATGCAGGTCGGCACCGCCGAACAGGCGAAGGATGTCCTGCCGCTGCGCTTCGCTGTCACGCAGATTGGGGTTGGTGGTGTGGTTGACGCGCAGCCGCGCCTCGCCCGACAGCGTCAGGTAGACATCGCCATCGGCCGCGATCGAGATGAATTTCAGCTGGTCGACGATGTCCTTGCGCTTGGCCGGGTCGCGCAGCTTCGACCAGTCCTCCGCCCAGCGTGACTGGTTGTAGCCGCCCGCGGTGACGCCGTCGCCGACCGCGGCATTGGGATAGCTCTCGGCGATCGGCGAGGCCGCGCTGGTGCCGGCGGCGTCCTTGGACACGGGACCGAGCCGTTCGCGCGCCTTGGGCGGCGCGCTTTCGGGAGCAGCCTGTTGCGGCGCGGCCTGGGCGAGCGCCATTGCGGGAAGGGTCGCGACGGCAAAGCCGGCCGCATGGCGCACGCGGCGCATCATCATCGAGGTCATAAAAGCTATCCGGTACTGGTCGCGGGGCCGGCCAACGCCGGCCCCGTCGGGATCATGCGGCAGGAGCGGCGGCGGTCGTGATCGGCGCCGGTGCGAGTTCGGGCAGCTGGCCCGACAGCGCCGCGTTCAGCTTGTCGCGGTCGAGCGCACCTTCCCAGCGGGCGACGACGATCGTCGCGACCGCGTTGCCGATGAAGTTGGTCAGGCTGCGGCACTCGCTCATGAAGCGGTCGACGCCGAGGATCAGCGCCATGCCCGCGATCGGCACGGTCGGCACGATCGACAGCGTGGCCGCCAGCGTGATGAAGCCCGCGCCGGTCACGCCCGCGGCGCCCTTGGACGAGATCATCGCGACGACGAGCAGCAGCAGTTCCTGGCCCAGCGTCAGGTCGGTGTTCGTCGCCTGTGCGATGAACAGCGCGGCCAGCGTCATGTAGATGTTGGTGCCGTCGAGGTTGAACGAATAACCGGTCGGCACGACCAGCCCGACGACCGACTTTTCGCAGCCCGCAGCCTCCATCTTCTGGATCAGGTTCGGAAGCGCGGCCTCCGACGACGAGGTGCCGAGCACCAGCAGCAATTCGGCCTTGAGATACTTGATCAGCTTGAAGATCGAGAAGCCCGTCAGGCGCGCGACGGTGCCGAGGATGACGACGACGAACAGCGCCGCGGTCAAGTAGAAGGTCGCGACCAGCGCGCCGAGATTGGCGAGGCTGCCGATCCCGTATTTGCCGATCGTGAACGCGATCGCGCCGAACGCGCCGAGCGGGGCTGCGCGCATCAAGATGCCGACCAGCTTGAAGACGATCAGGCTGAGACGCTCGAGGAAGTTGAGCACGGGCTTGGCAGGCTCGCCGACCAGGCTCAGCGAGATGCCGAACAGGATCGCGATCAGCAAAATCTGCAGGATGTTGCCGTCGGTGAACGCGCTGACCATCGTGTCCGGGATGATGCTCATCAGGAACCCGGTGATCGTCGTCTCATGCGCCTTGACTGTATAGTCGGCGATGCCCTTGGTATCGAGCGAGGCGGCGTCGATGTTCATCCCCGCGCCCGGCTGGACGACATTGGCGACGATCAGGCCGACGATCAGTGCGAGCGTCGAGAAGAACAGGAAATAGGCGAAAGCCTTGCCCGCGACGCGACCGACCGCGCCCAGTTCCTTCATCCCGGCGATACCCGTGACGAGCGTCAGGAAGATCACCGGGGCGATGATCATCTTCACCAGCTTGATGAACGCGTCGCCGAGCGGCTTGAGCGCCGCGCCGTACGTCGGATAGAAATGCCCGAGCGCTGCACCCAGCGCGATCGCGATCAGCACCTGGATATAGAGCTGGCTGGTCCAGCCTTTGCGTGCCGGCGTTTCCGCGACCGCATATGTCTGGGATGGTAGGGTCAACATCGCCTCCTGAAAGTCTCGTCCACTCACGCGGGACGTTAGTGAGGGCGGTAATGCCGGGCCGGACCCCGGACTACAAGTGATCACGTCAAGTACGTCAAACCCTTGGATTCGCGTGGGTTTGCTCCGTACCGATGCTTCGAATGTGCGGAAAATGCACATTTTTGCCGATGGCGTCACACGAATGTGTGTGATAATCCGCACAGATGAGACGGACTCGATCCTCGCTGGTGACGACCGCGTTGGCGGTGCTGATGGCGTTCGCCGCGCTCGGTGTGATCGTCTCGGTGGTCGCCTCCGTCTATGGCCGGCGGACGGTGGCGGATGCGACCGCCGCGGTCCGGCTGCGGGCGATGCAACAGACGCGCAGCAACCTGCGGCTGCTCGAGGCGGAACTGCAGACCTACCGCCTGCTCCCCGTCATGCTCGGCGAATATACCGATGTCCGCGCGGCCCTCGCGTCGGGCACGGTCGATCCGGCGCTCAACGCCAAGCTCGCGCTGCTCGCGGCGCGCACCGGTGCACCGGTCATCTATGCGCTCGATACGCAGGGGATGACGATCGCCGCGTCGAATGCTGACCGCCCCGACAGCTTTCTCGGGCATGATTATCGCTACCGCGACTATTTCACCAAGGTGATGGCCTCGGGCGCGACCGAGTTCTTCGCGCTGGGCAGTGTCAGCGGACGCCCCGGCCTCTATCTCTCGCGTCGGATCGACCGCGCGGGACGGCCGCTTGGCGTCGTCGTCGTCAAGGTCGAGTTCGACCGCATCGCGCAGGCCTGGATCCAGGATCACATGGCGACCTTCGTCGTCGATGCGGACGGCGTGATCCTGATCTCCAGCGATCCGCGACTCGAATTCCACACGACACGCGCGCTGTCTCCTGCACGGCGTCGGACACTCGCGCAGACGCGGCAGTTCGGCACGCTGCCGCTGCTCCGCGCACCGCTGACGCTGGCGGACGACCGGTCGCGCCTCGGCGACGGGACGCCTGCGGTGACGGTGTCGCTGCCCGTGCCGATCGCGGGCTGGCATCTGGTCCATATGGAGCCGCTCGACGCCGCGCTGCGGAGTGCGGCGGTGCGGACGCGCTCGGCGACGACGATCGCCGCGCTGGCGACGATCGCGGCGATGCTCGGCGCATGGTGGCTGCACCAGCGCCGCAAGCGCAACGCCGGTGCGCGGGCCGAGCTCGAGGCCGAGGTCGCACGCCGCACCGCCGAGCTCAGCGCCACCGCCGACCGGCTGCAGATCGAGGTCGAGCAGCGCGAGGCCGCCGACCAGCGCTTCCGCCAGGCGCGCGAGGAGCTCGCCCATGCCAACCGCGTCGGCTCGATCGGCACGATCACCGCGAGCGTCGCGCACGAGATCAACCAGCCGGTCGCGGCGATCCGCACCTTTGCCGACAATGCCGCCGCATTCCTCGCGCGCGACGAACCCGCGCGCGCCGCGACCAACCTGCAGGCGATCGTCGAGCTGACCAGCCGGATCGGCACGATCACCGCGGGGCTGCGACGCTATGCCAGGCGGGGCGCGGGCTCGATCGGCCCGGTCGCGCTCGACGCGGCGATCGACGGCGTCCGCCTGCTGATCGGCGACCGCTTCCGGGCGAAGGGCGTGACGCTCGACCTGCCGAGCGGGCCCGAGGCGCGGCTGACCGTGATCGCCGGCCGAGTCCGGCTCGAACAGGTGCTCGTCAACCTGCTCCAGAACGCGCTCGACGCGGTCGCCGAGCGGCCCGATGCGCGCGTCGACGTCACCGTCGGGCGCAAGGGCCGCGACGTCGTGCTGACCGTCGCCGACAACGGCCCCGGCATCGATCCCGGCATCGCCGACGACCTGTTCACCCCGTTCGCGACGAGCAAGACCGACGGCCTCGGCCTCGGGCTCGGCATCGCGCGCGACATCATGACCGAGTTCGGCGGCACGCTCGACCTCGTCCCTGCTCCACGAGGCGCCGTCTTCCGCATGATCCTGGTAAAAGCATGAGCGAGCAGAGCGTCCTGCTCGTCGACGACGACGACGTGCTGCGCGGTGCGCTCGAACAGTCGTTCGAACTCGCCGGGATCGCGGTGATCGCCGAGCGCGACCCGACCGTCGCACTCGCGCGGATCGATGCGGGGTTCGACGGCGCGGTGGTGTCCGACATCCGCATGCCCAAGATGGACGGGCTCGAGCTGTTCCGCCGCATCGCCGCGATCGACCACGAGATCCCGGTGCTGCTGATGACCGGCCATGGCGACGTCGCGATGGCGGTCGCAGCCCTCAAGAACGGCGCGTTCGACTTCATCCCCAAGCCGTTTGCGACCGACCATCTGATCGCGGGCGCCAGGCGGGCGCTTGAGATGCGCCGCCTCGTCCTCGACAACCGCCGGCTGCGCGCCGCCGCCGAGGAGACGATCGGCGCCGAGCCGCTGATCGGCGAGACCCCGGTGATGGTCCGGCTGCGCGAGACGATGCGCCAGATCGCGCAGGCCGATATCGACGTGCTGGTCGAGGGCGAGACCGGGACCGGCAAGGAGCTCGTCGCGGTGCTGCTCCACCGCTGGAGCAACCGCCGGTCGCGGCCGTTCGTCGCGGTCAACTGCGCTGCGTTACCGGAGGCGGTCGCGGAGATCGAGCTGTTCGGCCATGACGGGGATTCGCGCTTGCCCCGCACCGGCCGGATCGAGGCGTCGAACCGCGGCACATTGTTCCTCGACGAGATCGAGAGCACCTTGCCCGCGGTCCAGGCCAAATTGCTGCGCGTGCTCGAGGAGCGCGAGGTCATGCCGGTCGGCGGCGACCTGCCGCGTGCGCTCGACCTGCGCGTGATCGCCGCGGCGAAACCCGGGCTCGACCAGGCGGTCGAGGATGGCCGGTTCCGCGCCGAACTGCTGTTCCGGCTCGACGCGGTGCGGCTGCGCATCCCGCCGCTGCGCGAACGGCGCGACGACGTGCCCTTGCTGTTCGGGCATCTGCTGCACCAGGCCGCCGAGCGGTTCGGGCGCGAGGTGCCGACGATCGACACCGCGACGCTCGCCTATCTCGGCCAGCATGACTGGCCGGGCAATGTCCGCGAGCTCGACAATCTGGCGAAACGGCTGGTGCTGCGCGTCGAGGCGGATGCGCCGGCGGACGAGGATGGTGACCTGCCGCTCCCCGCGCGTGTCGACAAGTTCGAGGAAGCGACGATCCGCGCGACCTTGCACCAGGTCAGCGGCGACGTCCGCTCCGCGCTCGCCGCGCTCGGCATCCCGCGCAAGACCTTCTACGACAAGCTGAAACGCCACGAGATCGACGTCGAGGCCTATCGCCCGACCAAGGGGTGACGCCCCCGACCCCGTTCGCCCTGAGCAAAGTCGAAGGGCAGGCCGAGACTACCGGTAACGCCCCCAACTCCGTTCGCCCTGAGCGAAGTCGAAGGGCAGGCCGGGACTACCGGTAACGCCCCCAACTCCGTTCGCCCTGAGCGAAGTCGAAGGGCAGGCCGCGCGCGTAGGTGCTTCGACTTCGCTCAGCACGAACGGACGGGGGTTCGGTACGCGGGTACGGCGCGTCAGGTCGGAATGACCGGCACCACCCCGCCCTGCCGCGTCGCCACGAACCGCGCGAGCGGCGGTCCGATCAGCAGCACGCCCAGGAACCGCATCACCTGCAACGCCATCACGAACGGCACGTCGACCGGGCTCGACGCGGCGATGATCGCGACCGAATCCATCCCGCCGGGGCTCGACGCAAGATAGGCGGTGACCGGATCGATCCCCGCCCAGCGCGTCAGCGCCACCGCGATCCCGCCACAGAATGCGATCAGCAGTCCGACCGACAGCAGGATCCGCGGCATCGCCTTGCCCGCCACGCGGAGCGTATCGCGCGTGAACGACAGCCCGATCTTCCACCCGACCACCGCATAGCTGATCGCGAGCAGCCATTGCGGCAGCACCGGCTGCGCGATCCCGGTAACGTTCAACACCCCGCCCAGCACGAGCGGACCGAGCAACGCGCCCGCGGGCAGCCGCAGCTTGACGCCAAGACCCGCGCCGACTCCCGCGATTGCCACCGTCCGCAGCACCGCGACCGGATCGACGCCCACGAACCACGCCGCGGCCGGATGGTGCCCGCTCCCGCCGCCGACCATCACCGCCGCCAGCACCGAGGCGACGACCGCGACGCACACGACGCGGGTATAGGTCATCACCGCGACCAGCCGCGAGTCCGCGCCGTACGCCTGCGCCATCAACACCATCGCGCTCGCCGCGCCCGGCGTCGAACCCCATACCGCGACCGTCCCCGGCAGCACCTGCCAGCGGCTGAGCAGATAGCCGAGCACGCTGCTGGCCGCGAGCGTCGCGACATTGACTGCGAGGAACACCGGCCAGTGCTGCGCGACGGTCGCGACGATCCCGGTGGTGATCGACCCCGCGATCAGCGTCCCGACCGCCGCCTGTGCGCCGCGAAAGGCGAGGATCGGCACCCCCAGTGACCCGCCGCGCACCGCGAGCACGACCGCCGCGATCATCGGCCCGAGCAGCAGTCCGGCGGGGAGTCCGATCCATTCCAGCGCGCCCGCCACCAGCGCTGACAGCGCGACCAGCAGAGCCCAGCGCCAGATCATGCCTTCGTCGCGAACCAGATCACATGACGCGCGCCGCCCTTGCGCGTCGCGCGCGCGACGACCTCGTCGACCGCGAACCCCGCCTCGTCGAGCCGGCGGGCGAAGGGCTTGCTCGGCGCCGACGACCAGACCGCGAGCACCCCGCCCGGCCGCAGCGCCGCACGCGCCCGCGCGAGCCCCGCCGCGCCGTAGAGCCGGTCGTTGCCCGGCCGCGAAATTCCGTCGGGGCCATTGTCGACGTCGAGCAGGATCGCATCCCACGCGCCGTCCGCGATCGCCGCGGCGACATCGCCCTCGAAGATCCGCGTGCGCGGGTCGGTCAGGCTGTCGCCGTGCAACGCCGCCATCGGCCCGCGCGCCCATTCGACCACCGCGGGCACGATCTCGGCGACCGCCACCTCGGCATCGGGCCCGAGCCGCGCGAGTGCTGCACGCAGCGTGAAGCCCATGCCGAGCCCGCCGATCAGCATCCGCACACCCGGCCGCGCGCCGATCCGTTCGCACGCCTGCTCGGCCAGCGCCTCTTCCGACCCGCTCAGCCGGCTGTTCATCAGCTCGTTCGCGCCGAGCATGATCGAGAATTCCGCGCCGCGCTGGAGCAGCCGCAACTCGCCGCCGCCCGGCACCTGCGCCGTCCCGAGAAGAACCCGCGGGATCATGCCGACCACGCCGCAATATCGTCCTGCTCGCCGATCAGTGCGAGCCCGTGCGCGATCGAGGTCAGCTCGCCGCCGCTCATGATCGCCGCCTCGCCGAACCGCTCGACGAAGATCTGCCGCACCCGCGGGATTAGCGACGACCCACCGGTCAGGAACACGCGGTCGATATCGCCGCCGCCGACCTTGGCCGCCGCCAGCGCCTGATCGACCGTCGCCTCGATCCGTGCGACGTCGTCGGCGATCCAGCCCTCGAACTGCGCGCGAGTCACCTCGGCCTCGATCTCCAGCCCCGCGCCCGCAAAGTGGAAATGCGCGTCCTCGCCCTGCGACAAGGCCCGCTTCAGCGTGCCGACCGCGTCGTACAGCGGATAGCCGAGCTCGTTCTCGATCACCGCGATCATCCGCCCGATCGCATCGGGGTCGATCGCGGTCTTCTGCAACCGCTCGAGCTCGGTCATCGTCTTGCGGTTGCGCATCAGCGCGAGCCTGGACCAGTCCGCGAAATCGGCGAAATAGGCGCGCGGGATCTCGAGCTCCTTGCCGAACGACTTGTACGCGCCGCCCTTGCCCAGCATCGGCAGCACCAGCCGGTCGAGGATGCGGTAGTCGAACCGGTCGCCCGCAATGCCGATGCCCGCATGGCCGAGCGGCGTACAGCGTCGTGCCGCCCCCGGCTCGGCGACGCGCACGACCGAGAAGTCGCTCGTGCCGCCACCGAAATCGGCGACCAGGATCGTCGCGGGCTCGGTCAGCCGCGTCGCATAGCTGTACGCAGCACCAAGCGGTTCGTAGACATAATGGATCTCCGCGCCGAAGCCCTTGAACATCGCGTCGTAGCGCGTCCGCGCCAGCGCTTCGTCGGGCCGCGCGCCGGCATATTCGACCGGCCGCCCGACGACGATCCGCTGCGGCCGCGTGTCGAGTTTGCCGCCCGCATGCGCGATCAGCTTGTCGAGGAACAGCTTGCCCATCTCCTCGAAGCGATAGCGCTTGTCGAAGACCGAGGCCTGTTCGAACGTCTTCATCGCCGCGACCGACTTGAACGACTGGATGAACCGGCTGTCGAGCGGATATTCCATATATTCCGCGATCGCCCACGGCCCCGCATCGACCGCAAGCCCCTTGCCGCTGTCATCCTGCCAGAAGCAGAGCGCGGAGCGGAACACCGGGCTGGTCTCGGCGGGGGCGGCGAAGGTCACGAGTTCGGGCGTGCCGCCGGGCGTCCCGAGCGCCACGACGCTGTTGGTCGTGCCGAAGTCGAGCCCCAGTGCGGGACTCGCGGCTGGCGTTTGCATGAAGGTCTCCGGGAGCGGGTGGCGCCTGCCTATGCCGACCGGGGCCCCGGGATGGCAACCGGTAAAGTCGCGTGCGGCGCGTCTTCGCGCTCGCCCGGGGTCAGCGCGCGACCATCTCGCGGATCCGTTCGGCGAGCATGTCGAGCGCGAACGGCTTGGTGATCATCTCCATCCCCGCACCCAGAAACTCGCCGCGCACCGCCGCCTTTTCGGCATAGCCGGTGACGAACAGGATGCGCAGATCGGGGCGATGCCGCCGCGCGACCTCGGCCAGCTGGCGCCCGTCCATCCCGGGCAGGCCGACATCGCTGACCAGCAGGTCGATCCGCCGCCCGCTCTCGAGGATCGGGATCGCCGCGCGCGCGTCGCCCGCCTCCATCACACCGTAACCGAGGCTGCCGAGGATATCGACGATCAGCATCCGCACCGCGACATCGTCCTCGACCACCAGCACGCATTCGCCGTCCGCGCGCGGCAGGTCGCGGTCCGCGGTCGGCGCGCTGGCCGCCGCGGTGCCGTGGAAGCGCGGCAGGTACAGCTTGACCGTCGTGCCCTCGCCCTCCTCCGAACAGATCCGGACATGCCCGCCCGACTGGCGCGCAAAGCCATAGATCATCGACAGGCCGAGCCCGGTGCCCTGCCCGATCGGCTTGGTGGTGAAGAAGGGGTCGAACGCCTTCTCGATCACCGCCTTCGACATGCCCGTGCCAGTGTCGCTGACGCCGATCGCGACATAGTCGCCGGGCGCGAGATCGCCGATCGCCTCGGTATAGCGCGCGTCGAGATGCGTGTTCTCGGTCTCGATCGTCAGCAGCCCGCCCTTTGGCATCGCGTCGCGCGCGTTGATCGCGAGGTTAAGCAGCGCGCTTTCGAGCTGGTTGGCATCCGTCGTCACCGGCCAGGTCGCGTCCTGCCGCCGGATCTCGAGCCGCGCATTCTCGCCGAGCGTCCGTGCGAGCAGATCCTCCATATCGCCGATCAGCCGGTCGACATCGGTCGCCTTCACGTCGAGCGACTGGCGCCGCGAAAAGGCGAGCAGCCGCTGCGTCAGCCCCGCGGCACGTTGCGCGGAGACCGTCGCCGCCTCCAGATAGCGGTCGACCTTGTCCGGGCGCGGTTCGGGCACGTTGCGCCGGACCATGTCGAGTCCGCCCAGGATACCGGTGAGCATGTTGTTGAAATCATGCGCGATGCCGCCGGTCAGCTGGCCGACCGCCTCCATCTTCTGCGCCTGGCGCAGCGCATCCTCGGCGCGCGCGAGCTGTGCCTCGCGTTCCTTGTCCGCGGTGACGTCGCGCCCGACCGCGTTGATCAGCCCGTCGCCCGGCCGCGCCGCCCAGCTGATCCAGCGATAGCTGCCATCCTTGTGGGCATAGCGATTGTCGATCCGCGCGACCGCCTCGCCGCGGGCGATCCCCGCCGCGGCCAGGCCGGTATGCGCAACGTCGTCGGGGTGGAGCAGCGAGAAGAGCTGGCGTCCGACGATCTCGTCCATCGACCAGCCGAGCATGTCGGTCCAGGCGGGATTGGCGGCGACGATCGTGCCGTCGAACTCGGCGCGCAGCATGATGTCGGACGACAATTCCCACAACCGGTCGCGGTCGGCGGTCGACACCTCGACCGCTTCGGCCAGTCCCTCGTTGATCGCGCGCAGCTGGCGCTCCGCCGCCTTGCGCGTCGACTGGTCGAGGATCGCGCCGATCATCCGCGTCGGCGCGCCGTCCTCGTCGCGGATGACATAGCCGCGGTCGAGCACATCGGCATAGCGGCCGTCGGCGCAGGCGAACCGGTATTCGTCGGTCCAGTCGCTGTCCTGCCCGTAAATCACCGCATCGATGCTCGCATGGATCCGCGCGCGGTCCTCCGGATGGACCTGGTCCAGCCACCAGTCGCCGGTCGACTTCGCATCGGGCAGGACATGGCCATAGGCGCGCGTCAGCGCCTCGTTCCACAGCACCGAGTTGCTCCGCAGGTCCCAGTCCCAGATCGCGTCGTTGGTCGCACGGCTGGCGAGCCGCAGCCGCTCGCTCGTCTCGCGCAGCGCCGCCTGTGCGCGGCGATCGTCGCTCATGTCGACGACCGTCCCGACCAGTCGGATCGGACTATCGCCATCGAAGAACGCGATGCCGTGCGCGACGATATGGCGCTCGACGCCGTCGCTCTGGCCGATCGTGCGATATTCCGAATCGAACATCCGCGTGCCGCGCGGATCAAGCGCGGCGGCGACTTGCGCATCGGCAGCTGCCCGGTCGTCGGGGTGGAGATTGGCGAGGAAGGCGGACTCGTAATCGACCGGCGCGCCCGCCGGGATCCCGAACAGCGCGCGGCACCGGTCGTCCCAGCGCAGCATGCCGTCCGCCGGCCGATAGTCGAACCGCCCCAGCCGCGCGACCCGCGTCGCCAGTTCCAGCTCCTCGCGGCTTTCGGACAGCGCGACCTCGTTGCGGCGGCGCTCGCTGATGTCGTTGAACAGCACCGCGACATGGTTCAGCTCGGGCGCATCGACGCGGTAGGCATAGACCTCGAACCAGCGATCCTGCAGCGCGGAGGCGGGGTCCTCGAACCGCAGCGGCTCGCCGGTCGTCGCGACATGGCCGTACAGGTCGAACCAGCGCTGTTCCATGTCGGGCGCGACGTCGCGCATCGTCCGCCCGATCATGTCGTCGAGCCCGGTGTTGCGCGCAAACGCCCGGTTCACCTCGAGGAAGCGATAGTCGTACGGCGCACCGTCGGCGAACAGCACTTCGATCACGCAGAACCCCGCATCGATCGATTCGAACAGAGAGCGATAGCGTGCCTCGCTCGCCTTCACCGCGATCTCACCGCGCACCCGGTCGACCGCGTCCGACGTGCGCAGCGCAACGTCTTCAACGAGCGCGATATCCGCCCTGGTCCAATCGCGCGGCGTGGCCTCGTGCAGATACAGGACCGCCGCCAGCCGCCCGTCGCGGAGCAGCGGCGCGGCGATCAGCGCGCCGACGCCGGCCTGCGCCCAGCACCGCGCGGTCGCCGGATCGCGCGCGCGTGCGTCGGTCGCGCAATCGTCGACGATCACCGTGAGCCCGCGCCGCAGATCGGCGATCACGCCCGCGCCCAGTGCCGCGTCCCCGGTTTCGTCTGGCGTCGCGGCGAGGCCGGGCAGCGTCCCGTTCGACCAGTCGCCGACGCCCCGGGTCATCGCGCCGTCCGCCGACACCTCGTCATAGCCGCAGCGCGCGACGTCGAGATGCGAGCCCAGCGCCGCTGCGGCCGCCGCCATGATGTCGTCGGGTCGCGCCATCGTACGGAACAGGTCGACCAGCGCGAGCTGGAACGCCTGTCGCGCGAGCAGTTCATCACGATCGAGCAGAGGGGGACGCATAACCTATGTGTGCCCGGAGAGACCGGGGAAGTCGAGCCATGCCTGGCTCAGCCGCGCTTCAGCCGGACCAGCGCAGCGTCGAGCGCGGACAGGAAACGCGACCGGTCCGCCTTGGCAAAGGGTGCAGGGCCGCCGATCACGTCGCCGCCCGCGCGCAGATCGGCCATGATCGCGCGCGTGGCGATCGCACCGCCGATCGAGCTGGTGGTGAACGGCTTGCCGGTGTTCGCGAGCACGGTCGCCCCCGCCTTCACGCAGCGATCGGCGAGCAGGATGTCGGCGGTGATCACCACCGCCTTCGCATCGGCCTGCTCGGCGATCCAGTCGTCGGCGGCGTCGAACCCGTCGCTGACGACGACGCGGTTGACGAGCGGGTGGACGGGTATGCGGAAATGGCTGTTCGCGACGATGGTGACGGGCACCTCGTGCCGCCACGCGACCTTGTAGATCTCGTCCTTGACGGGACACGCATCGGCGTCGACGAGGATGCGGAGCGAGGGTGCGGTGGGTGCGGTGGGTGCGGTCGTCATCGGCTATCTCCCGAGTTCACCAACGTCGTCATTTTGACGAAAGTCAGGATCCAGGATCAAGCAAGACGGCGTCCGCGGCTCTGGATCCTGACTTTCGTCAGGATGACGGGGCTGAGAGGGTTCTCGGCATCGTCAGGATGAAGGAGCTAAGACGGCTCCCGGCATCGTCAGGACGCCGGCGCCGGAGGCGGCCCGCGCCCTCACCCCGTTCGCCCTGAGCGAAGTCGAAGGGCATGCCCCAAGCCGGGGTGCTTCGACGTCGCTCAGCACGAACGGAAGGCGGCAGGGTCAGCTACGCTCGCGGTTGCCGCGATACGGCGCCTTGCGCGCCGGCGCCGGACCGCCGCGCGGGGCCGCGCGGTGCAGCGTCGAGCGCGGGGCGCCCGCATTGCTGCGGCCACCGCCACCGGCATGGCGTGCGGTGCTCTCGGGCGCGCCTTGCATTGCCTCGATCGCGACGCCGCTCTCCTCTTCGCCCGCCTGCGCGGTGCGCTGGATCGCTGCCGAGAAGCGCGATGCGACGGCGCGCGGGATCTCGAACGCGGTCTCGTTCGGGCCGATGCGGATCGCACCGATCTCGGACTTGGTGATGTGCCCGCGACGGCAGATCAGCGGCAGGATCCAGCGCGGATCGGCGTTCTGGCGACGACCGATGTCCATGCGGAACCAGACGGTGTCCTCAAAGCCCGCGCGTGGACCCTGGCTGCGATCATCGCTGACCGACTGCTTGCTCTGGTCGATCAGATCCTCGGCCTGCGGCATCGTCGCGCGGTGCATGTGGACCAGCGCCGCGGCGATATCCTCAGGGGTCTTCTCGGCCATCAGGCGGGTCGCCAGCTCGCGATCCTCGTCCTCGACCTCGACCGGCTGCATCAGCATCGTGATCAGACGCTCATGGTCGTTCTTGCGGATGTCCTCGGCGGTCGGGGCGTTGACCCACTCCGCGTTGATCTTCGCACCTTTCAGCATCATGTCGACGCGACGGCGACGCGGGAACGGCACGATCAGCACGGCGGTGCCCTTCTTGCCCGCACGACCGGTACGACCCGAGCGATGCTGAAGCGTCTCGGCATCGCGTGGCAGTTCGACGTGAACGACGAGGCTGAGCGTCGGCAGATCGATGCCGCGCGCGGCGACGTCGGTCGCGACGCAGACGCGCGCACGACGGTCACGCAGGGCCTGGAGCGCGGCGTTACGCTCGTTCTGCGAATGCTCGCCCGACAGCGCGACCGCGGCGAAACCGCGCTCGACGAGGCTTGCATGCAGATGGCGGACATTGTCGCGAGTCGCGCAGAACAGCATCGCCGTTTCCGCTTCGTGGAAGCGCAGCAGGTTGATCACCGCATGCTCGATCTCGGACGGCGAGACCGTGACGGCCTGGTACGAGATGTCGCCATGACCGCGATCCTCGCCGACGGTCGAGATCCGCACCGCGTCGCGCTGGTAGCGCTTGGCGAGCGCGACGATCGGCCGCGGCATCGTCGCCGAGAACAGCAGCGTCCGGCGCTGCTCGGGCGACGCGTCGAGGATCTGCTCGAGATCCTCGCGGAAGCCCATGTCGAGCATCTCGTCGGCCTCGTCTAGCACCGCGACCTTCAGGGCCGACAGGTCGAGCGCGCCGCGCTCGAGATGGTCGCGCAGACGGCCGGGCGTGCCGACGACGATATGCGCGCCGTGTGCGAGGCTGCGACGCTCCTTCGACGCGTCCATCCCGCCGACGCAGGTCGAGATGCGCGCACCCGCCTTGGCATAGAGCCACATCAGCTCGCGGCTGACCTGCAGCGCGAGTTCGCGCGTCGGTGCGATGCAGAGCACGAGCGGCTTGTGCGGCGCCGGCAGTCGCTGGACGCCGTCCTCGCCTGCTTCACCGAGCAGTTCGCCGGCCATCGCCAGGCCGAACGCGACGGTCTTGCCCGAGCCGGTCTGCGCCGACACGACGAGATCGCGACCGACCGCATTCTCCTCGATCACATGCGCCTGGACGGGGGTGAGCGCGGTATAGCCACGCGCGGCGAGCGCTTCGGAAAGAAGCGACGGAATATTTGAAAAAGGCATGTACGTCCTAATTGGTGGCCGGCTTGACGCTACGGCAAAGCACTGGCGTGATGGTCCCTACAGGACTTGGCCCGCGGCCCACCCGCTCGCCCATGCCCATTGGAAGTTGTAGCCGCCGAGCCACCCTGTGACATCGACCGCTTCGCCGACCGCATACAGGTTTTTTACGCGTTTGGCTTCCATTGTTTGTGAAGAAAGCTCAGCAGTGCTGATTCCGCCCGCCGTCACTTCCGCCTTGGCATAGCCTTCGCTGCCATTTGGCGTGAATTGCCAGTGACTTAGCGCACGCTCCGCATCCTGCAGCCGGCGATCGGTGAGCGTCGAAATCTCCCCCGTCATCCCCAGTCGCTCGCTCAGCGTCTCCGCGAGTCGGTCGGGCAGCGTGCCCCCGAGCAGTTTGCGCAAGGTCGTGCGCGGCGTGGTGCGCTTCGCCGCGGGGAGCCAGCCGGAGTCGCGGTCGGGGACGAAATCGATGCCCACCGGCTGGCCGTGCCGCCAATAGGACGAGGCCTGCAGGATCGCCGGGCCCGACAGTCCGCGATGCGTGAACAGCGCCGCCTCGCGAAACGCGGTCTTGCCGGCCGTCGCAACGACGTCGGCGGCGACGCCCGACAGCTCGCGGAACAGGATCTCGTCGCCGCCTAGCGTCAGCGGGACGAGCGCGGGCCGCGGCTCGACCACCTTCAGCCCGAATTGCCGCGCCAGATCATAGGCAAAGCCGGTCGCGCCCATCTTCGGGATCGACGGCCCGCCGGTCGCGATCACCAGCGCGGGCGCGGTGACCGCGCGACCATCGATCGCGACGCGGTAGCCGCCATCGCCATGCTCGACCCCCGTGACCGCGCGCCCGAGCGACAGGTCGACCCGCCCCTTGTCGCATTCGTCGAGCAACATCTCGACGATCTGTTTCGCCGAGCCGTCGCAGAACAGCTGCCCCAGCGTCTTTTCGTGCCACGCGATCCCGTAGCTCTCGACGAGCGCCAGGAAATCCTGCGCGGTGTAGCGGCCGAGCGCGGACTTGGCGAAGTGCGGATTGGCGGAGATATAGCGGTCGGCGGCGGTGTGCATGTTGGTGAAATTGCACCGCCCGCCGCCCGAGATCAGGATCTTCTTCCCCGCCTGCTCGGCATGATCGACGAGCAGGATCCGCCGCCCGCGCTGCCCCGCAACCGCGGCGCACATGAGCCCGGCGGCGCCGGCGCCAAGGATGATCGCGTCGTAATCGGACAAGGTTCGCTCCGTGCGGCGCGGGGTGCCGGCCGCTGGTCAAAGGTGTTTTCCCGCGAAGGCGGGACCCAGGCTGGGCTCCCGCCTTCGCGGGAGAACAAGGCCGGATTCAGCGCGTTCGGGATCGCCCATATAGGCGCCACCGGCTCCTAACGAAAGCACCACCCCGGCGAAGGCCGGGGCCCAGTTGGGGGACGGCAATGACGCACGTCGCGCGCCGTTACCCCCACCTCTCCAACTGGACCCCGGCCTCCGCCGGGGTGGTGAATTCTTCAATCGTCATCCTGACGAAAATCAGGACAACGGAAAAATCAGCGCAGCTTCGCGATATTCAGCGAATCTTCCTTCGCGCGCGTCTTCACCGATTCCTCGCTCCGCGTCAGCGCCTTGGCGATCGCCTTCAGCGCCATGCCCTTCTTGGCGAGCGTGTGCAGCTTCTGGATCTCGTCCTGGGTCCAGGGCTGGCGGTGCCGTTCGAATTTCGCCTCGGCCATTATGCGATCTCCACTATCTCGATCGCATCCGCCTTGCCGGCAAACGCCACCGTCTCGCCCACCGCGGCGCCCATCAGCGCGCGCGCGAGCGGGGCGGAGAAAGCGAGGCGATCCTCGCCCGGCTCCGCCTCGTCACCGCCGACGATCGCGATCGTCCGCTCCGCGCCATTCATCCGCACGCGCACCGACGATCCGATTCCGACCTCACCCTCTTCGGGCTCGGGCGCGAGTTCGGCGGTCGTCTGGCGCGTGTGCCAGTAGCGCAGGTCGCGCAGCAGGACCTTCCGCGCTTCCTCGTCCGTCTCGGCCGCCACTGCCGCCTCGATCGTCTCGACGCGCTCGCCGATCAGCGCAAGGCCGCGCGCCGTGACCAGATTGGGCCCCGGCGCGATTGGCTGTTCGAACTTCGGCTCAAGATGCTCCTCGTCGCTTTCACGGCGAAACGCGACGCTCATGCGCTTACTTCAGGCATGCGACGATCCCGGCGATCGCCGCCAGCGTGCCGTCGACATTCTTCACCTTCACGACGTCGAGCCCGAGCTGCTCGGCTGGATAGTCGTTGCCGCCCGGGAAGATCGCGTCGCCGATGAACATCATCTTGTCGAGCGCGATGCCGCTCGCCTCGTTGAGCTTCTTCAGGCCATACGCCTTGTCGACACCTTCGCGCGTGATGTCGATCGAGGTCGCGCCGCCCATGTTGATCGACAGACCCGGCAGACGCTGGCGCAGATCGGCCTGGATCACCTTGCGCTTGGCGAAATCGGGATCCCAGCTGTGTTTGGCGTCGATCGGTGCTTCCTGGCCGAGCGCGGAGAAGGTGATCTGGCTGCCGCGATCCTCGATCCGCTCACCCCAGGTCTGCTCGGGGACGAACCCGGTCGCCTCGAGCGACTCGTCGAACGCCTTCAGGATCTTCTGCTTCTCGTCTTCCTCGAACAGCTCGGCATAGACCGCACGCCAGGCGTCGTCGAACCGGTACAGCTTGGTGCCGGTCGTCGGCATCAGCCACAACTTGGTGCGATCAGCGCGCTCGGGCAGGCGGCTCGCGACCTGCTTTTCGAACTGCGGCCAGTCGCCACCCGAGATCACCGCGACATGCGCGACGTCGAGCAGGTCCGCGAGCGCCTCGCCCATCGGCTCCTGCAAGGGCTGCTTGCTTTCGGCCAGCGTTCCGTCGAGGTCAAAGGCAACCAACTCTTTCATGCGGAAACTCCAGTCAGGATAAATGTATCGATCGCGTGCGCGACGCCATCGGCATCGTTCGCGGTGGTAATCTCGTGCGCGACGTCGCGGACGGACTGCGGCGCATTGCCCATCGCGATCGCCAGCCTGGCCCGCTTGAGCATCGCGATGTCGTTCGCCTGGTCGCCGATCGCCGCGGTCTGCGTCAGGCTGATGCCGAACGCGTCCGCGAGTTCCTCGATCCCGCTGCCCTTGTTGCCCGCCACGGGCGTGATGTCGAGATAATAGGTCTGGCTCTGGACGATCGTCGCCTGCGCGTCGAACTTCGCCGCGACCTTGGCGTGCAGGTCGCGCAGCAGATCCTCGTCGTCGCTGACGAACGTCACCTTGTCCGCCTTGCCGAGCAGCTCGGTGAAGTCGGCGACGATCACCGGATCCTGCGCGGAGGCCTTGCGCTCGCTGTCGACATGGCTGCCCTGGTCGGTGCTGGCATACCAGATGTCGTCGGCGAAGATCCAGGTGTCGACCGCCGCGTCACCGATGATCTCCATCGCGCCGCGCACGACGTCGATATCGACCATGTGGTGCTCGATCACGGTCCCGTCGCGCTTGAACACGATCCCGCCGTTGAACGCGCCCATCGGCTCGTCGATGCCGAGCAGTTCGGCGATCGGCATCATGCCCGATCGCGGCCGCGCGCTGATGATCGTGAAGCCCAGCCCCGCCGCCTTCAGCCGCCTGACCGCATCGACGGTCGCGGGTGCGACCTTCTTGTCCTTGTCGACGAGCGTGCCGTCGACGTCGGACACGAGCAGCTTGATGTCGTTCACTGAGGCATCTCGACATGCCCGCCAAAGCCGAAGCGCATCGCCGACAACAGCTTGTCGCCGAACGTATGGTCGACCCGGCTGCGATAGCGTGCGTAGAGCGCGGCGCTCAGCACGTTGGCGGGCACCTTCTCCTCCATCGCCGCGTCGATCGTCCACTGGCCCTCGCCCGAATCCGCGACGCTGCCGCTGAACCCCTCGAGCGTGCCGTCCTTGGCCAGCGCGATCGCCGACAGGTCGAGCAGCCACGACGAGATCACGCTGCCGCGACGCCACACCTCGGCGACGTCGGTCAGGTTGATGTCGAAGCGCTGGTCCTCGGCGACATGCTCGCCCGACTTGCCCTTGAGGATGTCGAAGCCCTCGGCATAGGCCTGCATCAGGCCGTATTCGATGCCGTTATGGACCATCTTGACGAAATGCCCGGCACCCGGAGGGCCGGCGTGGATATAGCCCTTTTCCGCACGCGGATCGGCCTGCCCCTCGATGCGGCCCGGCGTGCGGACGATCTCGCCCATGCCCGGTGCCAGCGTGTCGAAGATCGGATCGAGATAATCGACCGTCTCTGTCTCGCCGCCGATCATCATGCAATAGCCGCGCTCGAGGCCCCAGACGCCGCCCGACGTGCCGACGTCGACATAGCGGATGCCCTTTTCGGCGAGCTCCTTCGCGCGGCGGACGTCGTCCTTGTAGAAGCTGTTGCCGCCGTCGATGATGATGTCGCCCTCGGCGGCCTTTTCGGCGATCGCCTGCACGGTCTGCTCGGTCGGCTCGCCTGCGGGCACCATCACCCACCAGATCGCCGGCGTGTCGAGCTTGCCGCGCATGTCGTCGAGCGAGTCCGCACCGATCGCACCATCCGCCGCGAGCTTCTTCACCGCCTCCGCATCGCGATCGAACGCGACGACCTCATGGCCGTTCTTCATCAACCGGCGCGCGATATTGCCGCCCATCCGGCCGAGGCCGATCAGTCCGATCTTCATGATTCACTCCGCGCTTTCGCTGGAAAATACCTGCCGTTCGTCCCGAGTAGACGTCGAGCGTGTCGAGACGACGTATCGAGGGACATGTACCTCGATACGGTCTCTCGGCTTCGCTCGATCCCTACTCGGCACGAGCGGGAACGTGTCTTACGCCGTTGCCGGCTGCTTCTTCGCGATCGACCCGAGAAGGTCGTCGAACGCCTTCACGAACGACGCGACGCCCTCTTCGACCAGCGTGCCGGTCACGCCGGCCAGGTCGAGGCCCAGCCGCTCGGCTTCCGCCAGCACATGCTTCGCGCCGTCGACATCCGCGGTGATCGTCTCCGCCGCGGTGCCATGGTCGCGAAACGCGTCCATCGTCTTTGGCGGCATCGTGTTGACCGTGTCACGGCCGATCAGCGTGTCGATGTAGAGCGTGTCCGGATAGCTCGGATCCTTGACCCCGGTCGACGCCCACAACAGCCGCTGCGGCTGGGCGCCCTTGGCGGCGAGCGCCTGCCAGCGATCCGACTTCAGGAACTCGAGATACCATTGATACGCCATCTTCGCGTTGGCGATCGCGACCTTGCCGCGCACCGCCTTCAGCGCATCCGCCTCGGCATCACCCTTTTCGAGCCTTGCATCGATCTGCTTGTCGATCATCGTATCGATCCGGCTGACGAAGAAGCTCGCGACGCTGGCGATCTTGTCGATCGGCTTGCCCTCGGCCACGCGCTTCTCGAGTCCCGCGGCATAGGCCTCGGCGACGCGGACATAGGCGTCGATCGAGAACAGCAAGGTCACGTTGACGTTGATCCCTTCCGAGATCGCGGTCGAGATCGCCGGGCCGCCCGCGAGCGTCCCCGGGATCTTGATCATCAGGTTCGGCCGGTCGACCGCCGTCCACAGCTTGCGCGCCTCGGCGATCGTCGCGTCGGTATCGTCCGAGATATAGGGCGACACTTCGAGGCTGACATAGCCGTCCTTCGCGTCGAGCCGGTCGTACACGGGCTTCAGCGTCTCCGCCGCCGCCTTGATGTCCTGGATCGCGAGATGCTCGTAGCGGTCGATCGTCGCCGCGCCGGGATTCTCCTCGTCGAACTTGGCGAGCGTCGAGTCATAGGCCTCGCCGTGGCCCATCGCCTTTTCGAAGATCGACGGGTTGGACGTGACACCGGTCAGCCCGTCCTCATCGACCAGCTTCTGGAGACCACCGGCCTCCAGGAACTTCCGGTCGACGAAATCGAGCCATACCGCCTGGCCGAAGCCTTCGAGTTCGTTGAGCGCACCCATCACTTGGTCTCCATAACCTGGCGGGCAACCTTGACGACATTGTCGACGGTGAACCCGAACTTGTCCTGCAGTTTGGCGAGCGGTGCCGAGGCACCGAAGGTCGACATCGTCACGGTCGCGCCGTCGAGCCCGACATAGCGGTCCCAGCCGATCGACCCGGCCATCTCGATCGCGACGCGGGCGCGCACGCCCCGCGGCAATACGCTTTCCTTGTAGGCGGCGTCCTGCAGTTCGTAGCGATACCAGCTCGGCATCGACACGACCCGGCTCTTCACGCCGTCCGCGACCAGCTTCTCATGCGCGTCGACCGCGAGCGACACTTCGCTGCCCGTCGCAATCAGGATCACGTCGGGCGTGCCGTCACAGTCCGCAAGGACGTAGCCGCCCTGCTCGACGCCATCCGCGCTCGCATATTTGGTCCGGTCGAGCGTCGGCAAAGCCTGGCGCGACAGGATCAGCGCGGCGGGCGTGCTGGCATCCTTCAGGACCGCCTTCCATGCCGCGACGACCTCGTTCGCGTCGCTCGGGCGGATCGTGTCGAGACCCGGGATCGCACGCAGCGTCGCCAGATGCTCGATCGGCTGATGCGTCGGGCCATCCTCGCCGACGCCGATCGAATCATGCGTGAACACCCAGACCGCGCCGACCTCCATGATCGCCGACAGGCGCACCGGTGCGCGCATGTAATCGACGAAGACGAGGAAGGTGGAGCCGTAGGAGCGCAGATGCGACAGCGCCATGCCGTTGACGATCGCACCCATGCCATGTTCGCGAATGCCGAAATGGAAGTTGCGGCCGGCATAGTTGTTCGCCTCGAACGAGGGCTGGCCCTTGATGTCGGTCTTGGTCGAGGGCGCGAGATCCGCCGAGCCGCCGATCAGCCACGGCACCTTGGCGGCGATCGCATTGAGCACCTTGCCGCCCGAATCACGGCTGGCGACACCCTTGGGATCGGCCTCGAACACCGGAATGTCCGCATCCCAGCCCTCGGGCAGCTCATCCTTGAGCAGCAGGTCGAGTTCGGCCGACAGCTCGGGATATGCATCCCGATATTTGTCGGTCAGCGCGACCCATTCGTCGCGCAGCTTCGCGCCACGCTCTGCGATCGCACCGTTGAAATGCTCGATTACGCCGTCCGGAACGTAGAAGGACTTGTCCTCGGGCCAGCCATAGGCCTGCTTGGTGAGGCGGATATTCTCGTCGCCGAGCGGCTCGCCATGCGCCTTCTCACTGCCCGCCTTGGGGCTGCCGTAACCGATCACCGAATGCACGACGATGAAGGTCGGCTTGTCGGTGGTCGCCTTGAACGTCTCGATCGCACGGCTCAGCGCCGCGGTGTCGTTGGCGTCGTCGACATGGATGACGTTCCAGCCGTAAGCGTCGAAGCGCAGGCCGACATCCTCGTCGAACGCGAGATCGGTCGCGCCCTCGATCGAGATGTGGTTGCTGTCGTAGATCCAGCACAGATTGCTGAGCTTCAGATGCCCGGCCATGCTCGCCGCTTCGGCCGAGACGCCCTCCATCATGTCGCCGTCACCACAGATGGTGTAGACGTCATGGTCGAACAGCGTGAAGCCGTCCTTGTTGTAGCGCGCCGCGAGCCAGCGCTCGGCGATCGCCATGCCGACCGAATTGCCGCAACCCTGGCCGAGCGGACCGGTCGTGGTCTCGACACCCGTGGTGTGGCGATATTCGGGGTGGCCCGGGGTCTTGGACGAGAGCTGGCGGAACTGCCGGATGTCCTCGAGGCTGACCGCCTCCTTGCCGCTCTTCTCGCCGTCCGCGCTGATTTCCTCGATCTTGGCGAGGTGGATCAGCGCATAGAGCAGCATCGACGCATGGCCGACCGACAGCACGAACCGGTCACGATTGGGCCAGTCGGCGTGCTTGGGATCGTAGCGCAGGAATTTCGACCAGAGCGTGTAGCCGACCGGCGCGAGCGCCATCGGCGTGCCGGGATGGCCCGAATTGGCCTTCTGCACCGCGTCCATCGACAGCGTGCGGATCGTATCGATCGTCAGACGCTCGGGCGAACCGTCCTCGTGCAGGTTCGGATCCGCCTTCGTCGTGGGGGCGGTTGCGGTATCGGTCATGAAAGAAAGCCTCGCTCTAGACGGTGACCGAACGCCGCGCATCCGATCTGGTTGCCAACATAGGATGCCTTTAGGCGGATGCACCCGAGCGTTCCAGTCGCGTAACGACGCCTTTCGATGCAATATACGCGGCATCGACCTCGTCGAGGAACAATCCGTGGCCCAGCACGCCCGGAATCGCCGCCAGCACCGCAGCGAGCGCGTGCGGGTCGTCGAGTGCCGGAAATTGGCAATCCGCGACAAGATTGTCCTGATCCGTCCGATAGTTGGGGCGAATCACCGGCGCTCCGCCAAGGTCGCTCAGCACGCGCATCACATAGCCTCGCGCGAAGGGCAGCAGCTCGACGGGCAGCTTCGCCGCACCGATCCGTTCGACCCGCTTCGATCCGTCCGCAATCACGACCATCCGTGCCGAGCTTGCGGCGACGATCTTCTCGCGCAGCATCGCCCCGCCCGCGCCCTTGATCGCGAAACAGCGCGCATCGATCTCGTCCGCGCCGTCGATCGTCAGGTCGACCTGCGCGATATCGGCAAAGTCGAGCACCGCAATACCCACCTGCCGCGCCAGCATGCCGCTCGCCTCGGACGTGACGACCGCGCGGACGTCGAGCCCCGCCGCGACCCGCTCGCCCAGCGCGCGGATCGCGAACGCCGCGGTCGACCCGGTACCCAGCCCGACCAGCATCCCGTCCCGAACCTCCGCCACCGCCGCCACCGCCGCCGCCTGCTTGTCGTTATCGATCATGTGTTGCGCCTTTTCAAATCAACTGCCCCCGATCCAATCCAACCGCCCCCGTCCCTCCCGTTCGCCCCTCCCGTTCGCCCGCCCCCCTCCCGTTCGCCCTGAGCGAAGTCGAAGGGCATGCCCCAGGAGAAGGTGCTTCGACTTCGCTCAGCACGAACGGGGGGGGACGGACGGGTTTGGGAATACGAACGGATCAGGAGAACGAACCGCCTCGAGGAATCATCCTAACAGCCCCCCAAAGCCCCCGTCATCCTGACGAAAGTCAGGATCCAGAACCACCAACGATCCCCTCGCGACCCCGGATCCCGACCTTCGCCAACACAACCGACCGCAAAAAACCCCACCACGGAAACACCACAAAACACCCCCACCAACAAACCAGGTTACTCTTTCTTCCCTATTTTTCGCGTCCGCTTTTCAACTGACATACTTCTGGTACATCCGCATGGTTTAGCCGGCCCTCATCTGATCGCGGATACCCCACTTGATAGCCAAACGACTTACCCCTTGGCGCTACGCCGTGATGGCACCCGCGCTGATCGGCCTCGCGGCCTGTTCCGGTGGCGGCGGCGATGCCGCAAAAGGCAAGGGCAAGGGCGGTCAGCCGGGTCAGGGCACCCCCACCGTCGGCTATGTCGTCATCCAGCCGTCGAGCGTCGCGATGACCACCGAGCTGAGCGGCCGCACGACCGCGTTCGAAAGCTCGGACGTCCGGCCCCAGGTGACCGGGATCATCCGTCGCCGCTTCTTCACCGAAGGCACGCTCGTCAAGAAGGGCCAGCCGCTCTACGAGATCGACCCGCGTCTCTACCGCGCCGCCGCCAACGAGGCGCAGGCCAATCTGCAGAGCGCGCGCGCCAATGCCGAGGCGCAGGGCATCCTTGCGCAGCGCTACAAGCCGCTCGCCGAGATGGAGGCGATCAGCAAGCAGGACTATACCAACGCGATCGCGACCTCGCGCCAGGCGACCGCCTCGGTCGCACAGACCCGCGCCGCGCTCGAGACCGCGCAGATCAACCTGAAGTTCACGACCGTCCCCGCGCCGATCACCGGGCGGATCGGCCGCTCGCTGTTCACCGTCGGCGCGCTCGTCTCCGCGACGCAGACCGATCCGCTGTCGCAGATCCAGCGGCTCGACCCGATCTTCGTCGACATCCAGCAAGCCTCGGGCGACCTGCTCGCGCTGCGCCGCTCGCTCGGCCAGAACGGCATCGTCCCGACCCGCGCCGAGGTCCGCCTCAAGCTCGAGGATGGCAGCGATTACGGCGCGACCGGCTCGGTCGAATTCGCCGAAGCGCTGGTCAACACCGAGACCGGCACGGTGACGCTGCGCGCGCGCTTCCCCAATCCCCAGGGGCTGTTGCTGCCCGGCATGTTCGTCCAGGCGAAGTTCGCGCAGGCGATCAACCAGCGCGCCTTCCTGGTGCCGCAAGCGGGCGTCGCGCGCGACGCGAAGGGCAATGCGACCGTCTATGTCGTCAGCGCCGACAACAAGGCGGTGCAGAAGACCATCAAGGCCGACCGGACGCAGGGCCCCTATTGGGTCGTCACCAGCGGGCTCAACCCCGGCGACCGGATCATCACGCAGGGGCTGTCGAAGATCGCCCCCAATCAGAGCGTGAAGCCGGTCCCCGAAAACACCGCGCAAAAGATCGAAGCGCCCAAGGGCGACTCCTCGGGTGGCGATAAGGCCAGCCAGAAAAAGGCCGGCTAGACCCTTATGTTATCCCGTGTCTTCATCGATCGCCCGATCTTTGCCTGGGTGCTCGCGATCATCGTGATGCTCGGCGGCATCGGCGCGATCATGAGCCTGCCGATCGCGCAATATCCCGACGTCGCGCCGCCACAGGTCACGATCCGCGCGACCTTCCCGGGCGCCAACGCGCAGACGATCCAGAACAGCGTGACGCAGGTCGTCGAACAGTCGCTGACCGGGATCGACGGGCTGATCTATTTCAGCTCGTCCTCGTCGTCGCGCGGCTCGGTGACGGTCACGGTCACGTTCGAAAAGGGCACCGATCCCGACATTGCGCAGGTCCAGGTGCAGAACCAGGTCCAGCAGACACTATCACGCCTGCCCACCCAGGTGCAGCAGCAGGGCCTCGTCGTCCGCAAGTCGAACCCGGACAACCTCCTGATCGTCGGCGTCTATGACGAGACCGACAAGCTGACCAACCAGGACGTCTCGGACTATCTCGTCTCGAACCTCCAGGATCCGCTCGGCCGTATTCCCGGCATCGGCGACAGCAACGTCTTCGGCGCGCAGTATGCGATGCGGATCTGGCTCGACCCGAACAAGCTGGCGAGTTTCCAGCTGATCCCGAGCGACGTGACGACCGCGATCCAGGCGCAGAATACCGAGGTCGCGGCCGGCGAACTCGGCGGCCAGCCCCAGCCCGACACGCAGATGCTCAACGCGACCGTGACCGCGCAGTCGCGTCTCCAGACACCCGAACAATTCGCCAACATCATCCTGAAGACGACCAACACCAGCGCGACGGTCAAGCTGCGCGACGTCGCGCGGATCGAACTGGGCGCCGAAAACTACAACGCGCGCAGCCGCGTCAACGCGCATCCGGGCGCGGGCATCGCGGTGCTGCTGGCCCCCGGCGCCGACGCGCTCAAGACCGCCGAGCTGGTCAAGGCCTATGTCGAGAAGTCCGCCAAGAGCTTCCCGCCCGGCCTCAAATTCGCTTACGCCAACGACACGACCAACTTCATCAAGCTGTCGATCGAGGAGGTCATCAAGACGCTGATCGAGGCGGTCATCCTCGTCGTCATCGTCATGTTCGTGTTCCTGCAGAGCTGGCGCGCGACGCTGATCCCGACGATCGCGGTGCCGGTCGTGCTGCTCGGCACGTTCGGCGTCTTCTATCTCGCGGGCTTCTCGATCAACACGCTCACGCTGTTCGGGCTCGTGCTCGCGATCGGCCTGCTCGTCGACGACGCGATCGTCGTCGTCGAGAATGTCGAGCGCCTGATGGAGGAAAATCCCGACATGTCGCCGCGCGAGGCGACGATCGAGTCGATGAACGAGATCACTGTCGCACTCGTCGCGATCGCGCTGGTGTTGTCCGCGGTGTTCCTACCGATGGCGTTCTTCGGCGGGTCGACCGGCGTAATCTACCGCCAGTTCTCGCTGACGATGGTGTCGGCGATGGTCCTGTCGGTGCTCGTCGCGCTGATCCTGTCGCCGGCGCTGACCGCGACGTTGCTCAAGCAGAAGAAGAAGGATGCCGACGGCAATCCCGAACAGAGCTGGGGCGAGCGCAAATTTCCGAAGGTCGCGCATTTTTTCACGCGCGCGGGCGACAAGTTCAACGACACGTTCGAAAAGGGTACCAGGAAATACGTCGGCGCCGTCCAGTCGGTGGTCAATCGCAAATGGCTGTTCCTGCTGATCTATGCCGCGGTCGTCGCGCTGCTCGCGGTGATGTTCCTCCGTCTGCCCACGGGCTTCCTGCCGACCGAGGACCAGGGCACCGGCATCGTCCAGTTCCAGCTGCCCGCGGGCGCGACGCAAGGGCGCACCTTCGCGCTGCAGAAGCAGATCGAGAAATATTACTTCACCAACGAGAAGGCCAATGTGAGCACGATGTTCACCGTCAGCGGCGGCGGTGGCGGTGGTGCGAGCGGGCAGAATACCGGCCAGGGCTTCGTTTCGTTCGCGCCGTGGGAAAACCGTGAGGGCAAGGAAAACACCGCCGAGGCGATCACCGGCCGCGCGGCCCAGGCGTTCGCGGGTTTCCGCGATGCGCAGGTCTATTCGCTCGTCCCGCCGGCGATCCGTGGTCTCGGCTCGTCGAACGGCTTCACGATGCAGCTGCAGAACAGCGGCAGCCTGAGCCAGACCGAATTCAACGCCGCGCGCGACAAGCTGCTCGCGCTCGCCCGCGCCGATTCCTCGCTGACCGCGATCCGCCTGACCGAATTGCCCGACGTCGCGACGCTGCGCGTCGATGCCGACCAGCAGAAGCTCTCGACGCTCGGGCTGACCCAGGCGAACGTGAACTCGACGCTGTCGACCGCCTGGGGTGGCCAGTATGTCAACGACTTCATCGACCGCGGCCGCGTCAAGCGCGTCTATGTCCAGGGCGACGCGCAGTTCCGCGCCGCGCCCTCGGACCTGAGCCAGTGGTTCGTCCGCGGATCGAACGGCCAGATGGCGCCCTTCTCCTCGTTCGCGCGGACCAGCTGGTCGCAGGCACCGACGACGCTGTCGCGGTTCAACGGCATCTCGTCCTACGAGATCCAGGGCTCGGGCGCGGCGGGCGTCAGCTCGGGCGACGCGATGACCCGGATCGCCGAGCTGGCCGGGAAAATCCCCGGCACCTCGGTCGCGTGGTCCGGCCTGTCCTATCAGGAACGCCTGTCGTCGGGTCAGGCGCCGATCCTCTACGGGCTGTCGCTGCTCGTCGTCTTCCTGTGCCTCGCCGCGCTCTATGAAAGCTGGTCGATCCCGATCGCGGTGCTGCTCGTCATCCCCTTGGGCCTCGTCGGCGCGATCCTCGCGGTGACGCTGCGCGGGCTCATCAACGACGTGTATCTCCAGATCGGGCTGCTCACGACGATGGGGCTCGCGGCGAAGAACGCGATCCTGATGATCGAGTTCGCGGAGCAGGAAGAGCGCAAGGGCAAGCGCGTCATCGAGGCTGCGCTGTCCGCCGCCAAGATCCGTCTTCGCCCGATCCTGATGACGTCGTTCGCGTTCATCCTCGGCGTGTTGCCGCTCGCGCTGTCGACCGGTGCGGGCGCGAACAGCCGCATCGCGATCGGCACCGCGGTGGTCGGCGGGATGCTGACCGCGACCCTGCTCGCGATCTTCTACATCCCGCTGTTCTTCGTGCTCGTCCGCCGCGGCGCGCGCGACGGCATCGCCAAGCTGCGTGGTCGCCCGACCGGCTTCCACGGCGGCGAGGACGACCATGACGGTCGCGATTCCGAAAAGCTCGGCCCTCCCGAACAACCAGGCCCCCACCGGCCGGAGCCCGCATGATGCGTTCGCCACTCCTGATCCTCGCCGCGTCGACCGCGCTCGCGGGCTGCTCGCTCGCCCCCAAATATGTCCGGCCCGAGCTGCCGACGCCGGTGTCCTGGCCGGTCGGCGACGCCTATCTGCGTCAGTCCGAGGCGGCGCTGCCGGCCTTCACCTACCGCGACGTGTTCCGGGACCCGCGGCTCCAGCAGATCATCGTCCAGGCGCTCGCGAACAACCGCGACCTGCGCGTCGCCGCCGCGAACATCGCCGCGACCCGCGCGCAATATCGCATCCAGCGCGCCGACCTGCTCCCCCAGATCGATGCGAGCGGCCGCTACAGCTATTCGGGCGGCGGCAATGGCGCGCGCAGCACCGCGACGAGCAACACGGGCACAGGCACGGGCACGGGCGGCACAGGGACCGGGACAGGTACCGGCACGGGGACCGGCGGCACCGGCACGGGCGGGACCGTCGTCAGCTCGTCCAGCTCGAACAGCGCCTTCTCGGTCGACCTCGGCACCACCGCGTTCGAGCTCGACCTGTTCGGCCGCATCCGCTCGCTCACCGGTGCCGCACTCAACCGCTATTTCGAGACCGAGGCCGCCGCGCGCGCGACCCGGCTGACGCTGGTCGGCGACATCGCCGACGCGTGGCTGACCTATGCCTCCGACCAGAGCCTGCTCAAGATCGCGCAGGACACCGTCGCCAGCTCGCAGCGCAGCGTCACGCTCACCCAGGCGCGGCTCCGCGGCGGCGTCGCGCCGCGCACCGACCTGCGCCAGGCCCAGCAGATCCTGTTCACCGCGGAATCCGACCTCGCGACCCAGAAGACTGCACTCGCGCAGGACATCAACGCGCTGCAACTGCTCGTCGGTGCGCCGGTCGACGCCGCGCTGCTGCCCGCCTCGATCGAGCAGGCGCTGCCGACCGTCGCCACCCTGCCCGCGGGCCTCGACAGCGGCATCCTGCTCCGCCGCCCCGACGTCGTTCAGGCGGAATATGAGCTGCGTGCGACCAATGCCGAGATCGGCGCGGCGCGCGCCGAGCTGTTCCCGCGCGTCTCGCTCACCGGCCTGCTCGGCTTTGCCAGCAGCGCGCTGACCTCGCTGTTTTCGGGCGGCGCGTTCAACTATTCGGTCGCGCCCTCGATCAGCTACCCGATCTTCCGCGCCGGCGCGGGCGTCGCCAATGTCGAATACACGAAGGCGCAGCGCGACGCCGCGCTCGCGACCTACGAGAAATCGATCCAGACCGCGTTCCAGGAAACCGCCGACGCGCTCGCGCGCCAGGGGACGATCGCCGATCAGCTCGCCGCCAACGTCAATTTCGCCGCGGCGGCGCAGGACACCTATCGCCTGTCCGACGCGCGCTATCGCGGCGGCATCGACACCTTCCTCAGCTCGCTCGACGCGCAGCGCTCGCTCTACACCGCGCAGCGCAACCTCGTCGCGACGCAGCTCATCGGCGCGAGCAACCGGGTCACGCTCTACCGCGTGCTCGGCGGCGACTCGACGCTCGAGGCGACCGGCAACGGACCGCGCCCGGTCACCGCCACCGGCGCACCACGCGCCGAATAGGCCGGTCGCGCCGGGCCGATCCGGTCGGCCCGGCGCGGGTCGATGATCAGCCGCCCTTCATCGGCGTGACCGCGTCGCGCCCGAACCGCATGATCAGCTCGCCGATCTCGCGCGCCTGGCTCATGCTGCGCTCGCTCTGTGTCCGCAGATAGTCGCTCTGGATCTTCATCACGTCTGTCAGGTCCTTGGCGGACGCCGCTTCGCGCATCGCCGCGAACGCCTCACGCGTGTTCTGTTCGGCCTGGTCGATCATCTTCGCGCCGATCGTCGACCCGTTCTCCGCCATCTTGCGTCCCGATTCCTTCAGCGCCTCGCCCGCGCGCTTGGCGGGTTCACCGAAATGATCCGAAAACGCGGCCTGCGCGCTCTGCGCATCCGCCTGCATCCGGTCGGTCGCAGTCTTCGCCGCACCCGCGGCCTGATCGGTCGCGGCCTTTGCCCGATCAGCACCCTTGTCGATCGCGGCTTTGACATCGTCTGACATATTTACGGTCCTCTCCATTCCGGCGTGCTTGCTGCATCGACCTTCGACGGGCCCGAAGCATAACCGGTTGTGGCCCGGTCGCAATGTTAGTCGCGCACGCGAAACCGCGTCTAAGGCAAAACCCGCCCTTCCCCCGCTCGCCCCCCCTTGCTAAGGCCCCGGCAGTAACCGCATTCAGGTCGGTCCCCTACGCGCCCCCGCGGTCCCATAGGCCGCTTTCCCCTCGGCGCCCGGCGGCCCGACGCCCACGGGAAGGACCCCTATGACTGCCATCGGCCAGGACACCCTCAAGACCCGCACGAGCCTTTCGACCGGCGGCAAGTCGTACGACTATTACAGCCTCGCCAAGGCCTCCGAACAGCTCGGCGACATCAGCCGCCTGCCCTTCTCGATGAAGGTGCTGCTCGAGAACCTGCTGCGCTTCGAGGACGGCGTCACCGTCACGCGCGACGACATCCAGGCGATCGTCGACTGGCAGAAGGAGCGTCGCAGCGACCGCGAGATCCAGTATCGCCCGGCGCGCGTGCTGATGCAGGATTTCACCGGCGTGCCTTGCGTCGTCGATCTCGCCGCGATGCGCGACGCGATGACCAAGCTCGGTGGCAACCCCGAGAAGATCAACCCGCAGGTTCCCGTCCACCTCGTCATCGATCACTCGGTGATGGTCGACGAGTTCGGCACGCCCAAGGCGTTCGAGGATAACGTCGACCTCGAATATGAGCGCAACATCGAGCGCTACGAGTTCCTGAAGTGGGGCAGCAAGGCGCTCGACAATTTCCAGGTCGTGCCCCCCGGCACCGGCATCTGCCACCAGGTGAACCTCGAATATATCGGCCAGGCCGTCTGGTCGTCGGCCTCGTCGGGTGATCATGGCGACGGCACGATGATCGCCTATCCGGATACGCTGGTCGGCACCGACAGCCACACGACGATGATCAACGGTCTCGGCGTGCTCGGCTGGGGCGTCGGCGGGATCGAGGCCGAGGCTGCGATGCTCGGCCAGCCCGTGTCGATGCTGATCCCCGAAGTCGTCGGCTTCAAGCTGACCGGCGCGCTGAACGAGGGCATCACCGCCACCGATCTCGTGCTCACCGTCACGCAGATGCTGCGCGCCAAGGGCGTGGTCGGCCGCTTCGTCGAGTTCTTCGGCCCCGGCCTGTCGTCGATGACGCTCGCCGATCGCGCGACGATCGCCAACATGGCGCCGGAATATGGCGCGACCTGCGGCTTCTTCCCGATCGACGACAAGACGCTCGATTACATGCGCCTCACCGCGCGCTCTGACGAGAATGTCGAGCTGGTCGAGGCGTACGCCAAGGCCAACGGCTTCTGGCGCGACGAGAATGCCGAAGACCCCGTCTTCACCGACACGCTCGAGCTCGACATGGGCTCGGTCGTCGCCAGCCTCGCCGGCCCGAAGCGCCCGCAGGACCGCGTCAGCCTCAACAAGGTCGACGAGGTGTTCAACAGCGACCTCCACAAGCTGTACCACAAGGAGCAGCCCGAGCGCGTCGCGGTCGAGGGTCGTGAGCATGACATCGGCGACGGCGACGTCGTGATCGCCGCGATCACCAGCTGCACCAACACGTCGAACCCGTCGGTGCTCGTCGCCGCCGGCCTCGTCGCCCGCAAGGCGAACGCGCTGGGCCTCAAGTCGAAGCCCTGGGTGAAGACCTCGCTCGCGCCGGGTTCGCAGGTCGTCACCGACTATCTCGACAAGGCCGGCCTCACCGCCGACCTGAACGCGCTCGGCTTCAACCTCGTCGGCTATGGTTGCACGACCTGCATCGGCAATTCGGGTCCGCTGGCCCCTGCCATCTCGTCGGCGATCAACGAGAACGACCTCGTCGCCGCGTCGGTCCTCTCGGGCAACCGCAACTTCGAGGGCCGCGTCTCGCCCGACGTCCGCGCCAACTTCCTGGCCAGCCCGCCGCTCGTCGTCGCCTATGCGATCAAGGGCACCGTCACGACCGACATGATCGAGACGCCGCTGGGTCAGGGCACCGACGGCCAGGACGTGTATCTGCGCGACATCTGGCCGACCAACGAGGAGGTCCGCAGCACTATGGACGCCAATATCGACGCGTCGATGTTCGGTGCGCGCTACGGCGACGTCTATGCGGGCGACTCGAAGTGGCGCGAGATCGACGTCACGGGTTCGGACACCTACGCCTGGCGCGCAGGGTCGACCTATGTCGCCAACCCGCCCTATTTCGAGGGCCTCAGCATGACGCCGTCGCCGGTGCAGGACATCATCGACGCCAAGCCGCTCGCGATCCTCGGCGATTCGATCACCACCGATCACATCTCGCCCGCAGGCTCGATCAAGGCGGACAGCCCGGCCGGCCGTTTCCTCCAGGAGCATCAGGTCAGCAAGGCCGACTTCAACAGCTATGGCGCCCGTCGCGGCAACCATGACGTGATGATGCGCGGCACCTTCGCCAACATCCGCATCAAGAACGAGATGGTCCCCGGCGTCGAAGGCGGCATGTCCAAATATGACGGCGAGGTCATGGCGATCTACGACGCCGCGATGCGCTTCAAGCAGGACGGCACGCCACTCGTGATCGTCGCGGGCAAGGAATATGGCACCGGTTCGTCGCGCGACTGGGCGGCCAAGGGCACCAACCTGCTCGGCGTCCGCGCGGTCATCACCGAGAGCTTCGAGCGTATCCACCGCTCGAACCTGGTCGGCATGGGCGTGCTGCCGCTGCAGTTCGCGGAAGGCACCGATCGCAAGACGCTCGGCCTCGACGGCTCGGAGACGTTCACCATCCTCGACGTGGCGAGCATCCGCCCGCGTCAGGACGTGAGCGTGAAGATGACCCGCGCCGACGGCACCAGCGAGACGTTCGAGACCAAGTGCCGGATCGATACCGTCAACGAGCTGGAATATTTCCTCAACGGCGGGATCCTGCACTACGTCCTGCGCAAGCTGGCCGCGTAAGCGACCGACGTCGTCCCGGAGCGATCCGGGGCGACGCCTGCGCCCTGAACGACCGTCATCCCAGCGAAGGCCGGAATATCCCCGTGAGGCGCATGTCGCCCACTACAAGGGATATCCCGGCCCTCGCTGGGATGACGTGTTTTGGATGGCGAGTTTCACCAGACGGCGCGTCTCGAACGCGACCCGGGCCCGGCAGAAAAAAGCGGGGCGACCATGACGGTCGCCCCGTAGTTCAGGGAGGGACCGGGAGGGGGAACAACCCGGCCACGTCGCCGTCCACAGGGGGAGAGGGAGCGGCGACCCCCACCTCATCGCGCCGATATGTTGCACCAATGTGTCGGCGACCACGGATCGCCGCAATTCTTCCGCCGATCACCGCACCCGGTGGCAAACCACCACCTCCCCCAACCGTCATCCTGACGAACGTCAGGACCCAGAGCCTCGCGCGTCACGCCGCCGCTAGAGCGCCCGCCCCGCCACCGCGTCGAGTTTCGCCACCAGCGCCGGATCCCGCGCGCCCTGCGCCGTGATGATCGCACTGTCGAGACAGGTATCGATCGGCGACGCCGGACGCTCCGCCGGCAGCCCGCGCAGCAACGCCATCACCATCGCCCGCGCTTTCGCCGCATTCGCGCCGAGCTGCGCAATTACCTCCGCGACATCGACCCCCGCCGCCTCCTCGCGCCAGCAGTCATAGTCGGTCACCATCCCGACCAGCGCATAGGGCAGCTCCGCCTCACGCGCGAGCTTGGCCTCGGGCATCGCAGTCATCCCGATCACGTCGCACCCCCATTGGCGGTAGAGCCGGCTCTCCGCGCGCGTCGAGAATTGCGGCCCCTCCATCGCCAGATAGGTGCCGCGATCGTCGACCTGCGCGCCGGCCTGACGCGCAGCGTTGGCGGCATAGCCTGACAGGCGCGGACACACCGGGTCCGCCATCGAGACATGCGCGACAAGGCCCGTGCCGAAGAAGCTCGACACCCGCCCTTTGGTCCGGTCGATGAACTGGTCGACGATCGTGAAGCTCCCCGGCGGCCGCGCCTCGACCAGCGACCCGACCGATGACACCGCCAGCACATCGGTCACCCCCAGCCGCTTCAGCGCATCGATGTTCGCGCGCGCGTTCAGCTCAGAGGGCGAAATCCGGTGCCCTCGCCCGTGCCGCGGCAGGAACGCAACCCCGACAGGCCCTACGCGCCCGGTATAGATCGCATCCGACGGCGCACCCCAGGGTGTCTCCACCGTCTGCCAGCGCCCGTCCTCGATCCCCTCGACCGCATACAGCCCCGAGCCGCCGATGATCCCGATCGTCCAGCCGCTCATTCGGCAAGCGCCCGCGGCCGCGCATAGGCGAAGTAGATCACCAGCCCGAGCAGGTTCCACAGCCCGAAATAGAGTTGTGTCTTCGAGGGAAGGCTGAAGAACAGGTACAGGCAGCCGAGAATGCCGACGATGCCCACCAGAGTCGCGGCAGGCGCGCGGAAGGTCCGCACCGCATCGGGCGCGCGGCGACGCATCACCAGCATGCACGCGCACACCGCAACGAACGCCGCGAGCGTCCCCGCATTGGCGAGCGCGGCGATCTCCGCAAGCGGCAGCAGCCCCGCGATCACCGCGACGATCGCCGCAGTGATCCACGTGATCCGCACCGGCGCACCGCGCTTCGACACCTTGGCGAGGCCGAGCGGCAGCAGTCCGTCACGCGCCATCGTGAAGAAGATCCGGCTCTGCCCGAACAGGAAGGCGAGCAGCACGGTCGGCAACGCGATGACCGCCGACGCGCCCAGGAACGTCGCGAACCCCGGCCGCCCGATCTCGCGCAGGATCAGCGCGAGCGGCTCGGCGGAGCCTGCAAACCGCGTGTAGGACAGCGCCCCCACCGCGGCGACCGCGACGAGGATATAGATCGCGATGCACGCCACCATCGACCCGAGGATGCCGATCGCGAGGTCGCGGCCCGGATTCTTCGTCTCTTCCGCCGCGGTCGAGATCGCGTCAAACCCGTAGAATGCGAAGAAGATGATCGCCGCCGCCGCCATCACGCCGCGTTCGGCGCCGTCGGGCTGGACGGCCTTGGGGAAGCCATAGGGCATGAACGGCTGCAGGTTCGCGCTGTTGAAATAATGGAGCGCGATGAACACGAACACGGTCAGCGCGATCATCTTCACCGCCACCAGCACCGCGTTCAGCGTCGCACTCTCGCGCGTCCCGAACGACAGCACGCCTGCGACGACCGCGATGATCACGATCGCCGGCACGTTCAGGACGCCGCCGAGTTCGGGGCTGAGCGTCAGCGCCTCGGGAAACCCGAACGCGCCGCGCAGCAACGGCGCGGCATAACCCGACCAGCCGACCGCGACGGTCGACACCACCAGCGAATATTCGAGGATCAGGCTCCAGCCGATCACCCAGGCGATCAGCTCGCCGAGCACGACATAGCTGTATGTATAGGCGCTGCCCGACGCCGGGATCATCGTTGCCATCTCCGCATAGGCGAGCGCGGCACAGGCACAGATCCCGCCGGCGATGATGAACGACAGGATGACCGCCGGCCCCGCGAGCCCCGCCCCGACGCCGATCAGCGTCAGGATCCCCGTGCCGACGATCCCGCCCACACCCATCGCGACCAGATGCGGCCACGACAAAGTCCGCGCGAGCTGATGCTCGGGCGGCTGCTCGGTGACGATTTTTCGGCGAAACAGACTGGCCACGTAGATCCCCTCTTCTTCAGGGGGGAGTGGCACAGGACGGGATGGGCAAGCAAGGCGGCCGGACGGCCGGCATCGCCTTGGCTCGGCCGGATCTTTGTTCTCCCGCGAAGGCGGGAGCCCAGTCTGGGTCCCCGCCTTCGCGGGGACACATTAGTTCACGGCAGAATTTAGACCGTAAAGCTTTCCCCGCACCCGCACGCACCCTTGGCGTTGGGGTTCTGGAACACGAACCCGGCCGTGAAGTCATCCTCGACCCAGTCCATCGTCGAGCCGATCAGGTACAATATCGACCCGCCATCGACGAACAGCGTGCCGCCAGGCGTGTCGATCCGCTCGTCGAACGGCTTGGCCTCGCTCACATAATCGACCGAATAAGCGAGCCCCGAACAGCCGCGCTTGGGCGTCGACAGCTTGACCCCGATCGACTCCTCCGGCGCGCGCGCCATCAGGTCCGCGATCCGCGCATGCGCGGTCGCGGTCAGGTTCAGCGCCGCCGGCCGTGCTCGTAATGTCGTCGCCATGGCTCGTTCCTTCCATCTAAAGCCCCTCCCCTTCAGGGGAGGGGTTGGGGTGGGGCGCCCGACCGGATCGCGCGCTTGGGGTAAGGCCCCACCCCCGTCCCCTCCCCTGAAGGGGAGGGGCACGTCGTTACAGCATGCCCAGTTCGAGCTTCGCCTCGTCGGACATCTTCTGCGGATCCCATGCCGGATCCCACACCAGATTCACCTCGGCGACACCGACACCCGGCACCGCACCGACGCGCATCTCGACCTCCATCGGCATCGATTCCGCGACCGGACAGTTCGGCGTGGTCAGCGTCATCGTGACGACCGCATGCCCGTCCTCGGTCACCTCGACGCCGTAGATAAGCCCCAGGTCATAGATGTTCACCGGGATCTCGGGATCATAGATGTCCTTCAGCGCGTCGATGATCGCATCATAGACCGCGCCGCCCGGTTCGCCGGGGGAGTCCACCTGCGGCTTCTGCGCCAGGAACCCGGCGAGATAGTCGCGCTTGCGCTCCGCATCGCCGTCGGTGTCGAGCACGACACGCGCCTTGGGCGGCGACTGCACCGCCTCGACTTCCTCGATCTCGAACCGATCGCTCATCCAAATATCCTCGTTACTCGCGCGATACCGCGCACCAGCGCATCCACGTCAGCAGGACCGTTATAGACACCGAAGCTCGCCCTGGCCGTCGCCTCGACGCCCAGCATCTCCATCAGCGGCTGGGCGCAATGATGGCCAGCCCGGATCGCGACGCGCTCTTCGTCCAATATGGTGCCGATGTCGTGCGGATGAACCCCTTCGATCGTGAACGAGACGATCCCCGCCGAGTCCGCAGGCCCGTAGAGCCGCACCGAATTGATCCCCGACAGCGCCTCGCGCGTCGCCGTCACCAGCGCGGTCTCATGCGCATGGATCGCCGCCAGCCCGATGCTCTCGACATAGTCGATCGCCGCATGCAGCCCGAGCGCGCCGACGATATGCGGCGTTCCCGCCTCGAACCGTCCCGGCGGCGGCGCGTACGTCGTCTTCGCGAACGACACCTTGTCGATCATCGACCCGCCACCCTGATAGGGCGGCATCGCGTCGAGCAGCGCGGGCTTTGCCCACAGCACGCCGATCCCGGTCGGGCCGTACAACTTGTGCCCGGAAAACACGTAGAAGTCGCAGCCGATCGCAGACACGTCGACCGCGATCCGCGGCACCGACTGGCAGCCGTCGAGCAGGATCTTCGCGCCGACCGAATGCGCGATCTCCGTCGCACGCTTCGCGTCGAGCACCGAGCCAAGCACGTTCGACACATGGCCGAGCGCGACCAGCTTGTGCGCGGGCGTGATCATCCGCTCCATCGCATCGAGATCGATGCGGTGGTCTTCGGTCAGCGGCAGCACGTCGATCGCAACGCCGCGCGCCTCGGCGATCATCTGCCACGGCACGATGTTCGAATGATGCTCGAGCATCGACAGCAGGATGCGGTCGCCCGCCTTCAGCTGGGTCCCCGCCCAGCAGGTCGCGACCAGGTTGATCGCCTCGGTCGCACCGCGCACGAACACGATCTCATCGGGCGATCCCGCGCCGATGAACCGCGCCACCGCCCCCCGCGCCGCTTCATACGCGACCGTCATGTCTGCGGAGCGCTGGTACACGCCGCGGTGCACGGTCGCATAGGTCTCGCCATATGCGCGCGTGATCGCGTCGACCACGACTTGCGGCTTCTGCGCGGTGGCGGCGGTATCGAGATACGCCCAGCCCTCGGGGATAGCCGGGAAGTCCGACACCCGGTCGAGCGGGCGCGTTTCGAGCGTCAGAGTCACAATGCTGCCTCCAGCCACGCATCCGCGTCCGCGACGAACGCGTCGCGCACCGTCTCGTCCGCGATCTGCGCGAACGCATCGCCGACGAACGCGCGCGTCAGCAGCGCCTGCGCCTTGGCATGCGGGATGCCGCGGCTCTGCATGTAGAACAGCGCGCGCTGGTCGAGCTCGCCGACCGTCGCGCCGTGCGCGCACTTCACGTCGTCGGCGAAGATCTCGAGCTCGGGCTTCAGATTGACCGTCGCGGTCCGCTTGAGCAGCAATCCGCGCAGCGACTGCACGCCGTCGGTCTTCTGCGCATCGCGCGCCACCTCGACGCGCGCCGCAAGGCTCGCGGTCGACGTGTCCGCTGCGACCGCGCGCCAGATCTGCTTGCTCTGCCCGTTCAGCGCGGCATGCCGCACCGACAGCGCGCATTCCTGTCGCTGGTCGCGCCGCGTCAGCAGCGCGCCGCCATATTCGGCGAACGCATCGTCGCCCGACACGGTGATCGCGCCGTCGATCCGCGTCCCCGCATCGCCCGCGCCCAGCATCGTCACGATCAGGCTCGCCCCCGCCCCGACATCCGCCTCGTCGCGCACCGACACGAAGCCGGCGGTCTGCAGCAACCGCACCGCACGCGTCAGCTTCGCGCCCGCGCCGAGCGTCATCCGCGTCGACCGGTTCGACCAGCCGGTCCCGACATAGGTCTCGACCACCGACGCCTGCGCGCCGTCCGCGAGCACGATCTCGGCGGGAACATGGTTCTCGCCCCCGGTCGCGATATGGACGATCTGGATCAGCTCGGCCGAAGCGTGCGCCTCGACGCGCAACGACCAGCCATGGCCGGTCGTCCGCGCGCCCAGCACATGCGTGCCACCCTCGAGCGGCGCGATCGCGACATGCCGCAAATCGCTGCGACCCTCGTCGAGCACGCCATCGACGAATACCGCCCGCGCGCCCTCGAGCTCGAGGAACCACGAGCCCACCAGCGCCTCACCGCGCGGCAACCCCGCCGCCGCCGCAATCGCCGCCGGATCACCCCAGCGCCACGACTCCTCGCGCGTGGAGGGAAGTTCGAGAACGCTCATGATGCGGCCCACGAAAACGAGAATGGTTCACGCGAAGGCGCGAAGGCGCGAAGAGGCGTTGGAAGGATATTGCTGACGAGATTATTGACCACACGCCCTTCGCGCCTTTGCGCCTTCGCGTGAGCCCAATCTTTCCTGCCTGCGGCGCGAAGGTAGATCATGCGGCGATCCCCACATAGCCTTCGCTCTCGAGCTGCTGCGCGAGTTCCTTGCCGCCCGAGCGGACGATGCGGCCGTCGGCAAGCACATGGACAAAGTCCGGCTCCACATAATCGAGCAGCCGCTGGTAATGCGTGATCAGCAGCACCGCCTTGTCGGGCGCGCGCATGATGCGGTTGATGCCGTCGCCGACGACGCGCAGCGCATCGATGTCGAGGCCGGAATCCGTCTCGTCGAGGATGGCGAACTTCGGGTTGACGATGCCCATCTGCACCATCTCATTGCGCTTCTTTTCACCGCCCGAAAAGCCGACATTCACCGGCCGCTTGAGCATGTCGTAATCCATGCCGAGCAGATCCGCCTGCCCGCGCGCGAGCTTCAGGAACTCGCCGCCCGACAACGCCTTCTCGTCGCGCGTCGCGCGCTGGGCATTGAGCGCCTCGCGCAGAAACTGGACGTTCGACACGCCGGGGATCTCGACCGGATACTGGAAGCCGAGGAACACGCCCGCCGCGGCGCGCTCATGCGCCTCGAGCTCGAGCAGGTCGACGCCGTCGAACGTCACCGAGCCCGCCGTGACCTCGTACCCGGGCCGCCCGCCGAGCACATAGCCCAGCGTCGACTTGCCCGCGCCGTTCGGCCCCATGATCGCGTGCACCTCGCCCGCATTCACCTCGAGCGAGAGGCCCTTGAGGATTTCCTTGCCGTCGATCTCGGCGTGAAGGTTTTCAATTTTCAGCATCGAATTCTGCCCAATTCCAAATCTCTAAATTTCCGCGGCGCGTCCTGCGCCAGCGCTGTCCCGTCATGCCCGCGCCGGCGGGATGACGGGCGGGGATCACCCCACAGACCCTTCCAGCGAAATCCCCAGCAGCTTCTGCGCCTCGACCGCGAACTCCATCGGCAGCTGCTGCAGCACCTCGCGCGCGAAGCCGTTGACGATCAGCGCGACCGCCGCCTCCGCATCCAGCCCGCGCGACATCGCGTAGAACAGCTGGTCCTCGGAGATCTTCGACGTCGTCGCCTCATGCTCGATCTGCGCGGACGGGTTGCGGACTTCGATATACGGCACGGTATGCGCGCCGCACTGGTCGCCGAGCAGCAGGCTGTCGCACTGCGTGAAGTTGCGCACGCCCTCCGCGGTCGGCGCGACGCGCACCAGCCCGCGATAGGTGTTGTCCGACCGCCCCGCCGAAATCCCCTTCGACACGATCGTCGAGCGGGTATTCTTGCCGAGGTGGATCATCTTCGTGCCGGTATCGGCCTGCTGGCGATTGTTCGTCACCGCGACCGAATAGAATTCGCCGACCGAGCCATCGCCCGCCAGCACACACGACGGATATTTCCACGTGATCGCACTGCCCGTCTCGACCTGCGTCCAGCTGACCTTCGAATTTTTGCCCTGGCACAGAGCGCGCTTGGTGACGAAATTGTAGATCCCGCCGACGCCGTTCTCGTCGCCCGGATACCAGTTCTGCACGGTCGAATATTTGATCTCGGCATCGTCGAGCACGACGAGTTCGACGACCGCCGCGTGCAGCTGGTTCTCGTCGCGCATCGGCGCGGTGCAGCCTTCGAGATACGAGACGTACGACCCCTTGTCGGCGACGATCAGCGTGCGTTCGAACTGGCCGGTATTCTCGGCATTGATCCGGAAATAGGTCGACAGCTCCATCGGGCAGCGCACGCCCTCGGGAATGTAAACGAACGTGCCGTCGGAGAAGACCGCCGAGTTGAGCGTCGCGAAGTAATTGTCACGCTGCGGCACGACCTTGCCCAGCCACTTCCGCACGAGATCGGGATATTCCTTGATCGCCTCCGAGATCGACCGGAAGATCACGCCCGCGGCCTCGAGCTCCTTGCGGAACGTGGTCGCGACCGAGACGCTGTCGAACACCGCATCGACCGCGACGCGGCGCTTCGGCGTGCCGTCCTCGTTCAGCGGATCCTCGACCACGCCCGCGAGCATCTTCTGCTCGCCGATCGGAATGCCGAGCTTTTCATAGACGCGCAGGATCTCGGGATCGACCTCGTCGAGGCTCCCGAGCTTCGGCTTCGCCTTCGGCTCCGCATAGTAATAGGCGTCCTGGTAATCGATCGGCGGCACGTTGAGCTTCGACCAGTCGGGCGCTTCCATCGTCTGCCACAGCGCGAACGCCTTCAGCCGCCAATCGAGCATCCACTGCGGCTCGCCCTTCTTGGCGGAAATGAAGCGCACCGTGTCTTCCGACAGGCCCTTGGGCGCGAATTCCTGTTCGATGTCCGAGGAGAAGCCCCACTCGTACGTCTTGTTCGCGGCGGCATAGGCCTCTGCGTTCCGGGTAGCCATCATTCCATCTCCGCCGCAACGCGGCTCTCTAAAAACTCTGCGATCTCTGCGTCTCTGCGCGAATACGAGATTGTGCGCGCGGAGGCGCAGAGATCGCGGAGAAAGGGGTAAGTCGCTGCACGCGTCATGCGGGCACCGGCGAATTCGGGACTTGCAAAAGGCTGGCGAGCGTCACGTCGGCAAGTGCGCCGCGGACTGCGCCGTTGACCGCGTTCCAGTGCGGCTTCACCTTGCACGTCTGGTCGATGCAGCAATCCTGCGCCGCACCGTCGACGCACGCGGTCAGCGCGATCGGACCCTCGACCGCCTCGATGATGTCGGCGAGCGAGATCGACGCAGGCGGCCGCGCCAGGCGAAATCCGCCGCCGGTCCCGCGCGTGCTCTCGATCAGCCCCGCCGCCGACAAGCGGCTGACCAGCTTCTGCACGGTCGGCAGCGGCACGCCGGTCTCCTCGCTCAGCAGCGTCGCGTTCAGCCGCGCGATACCACCGCAATGACGCGCCGCGGCGCTCATCATCACGACCGCATAGTCCGCTAGGCTGGAAAGACGCATGGTGGCTTGTGAGTCCAATCGGACCGATATGATCCGATTGACAAATGGGCTTTGCGACGGGCAGCGTCAACCCGTCCGCCAGTGCTAACGACTCGCAACTGAGTCCACTTCGTCATTCCCGCGGAGGCGGGAATCCACTCTGCCTTTTGCCCCTGCGGACCGATGGATTCCCGCCTGCGCGGGAATGACGGAAGAAGGGTTTGGCCGCCCCAGCCGATCTGGGTAAGAGCGCGCATGGCCTTCTACCACCCGCTTCTCTTCCGCCTCGACGCCGAACGCGCGCATGGCCTGACGATCGCCGCGCTCGCCGCATGGGGCAAGGCGGGCACGCCGCTCGCGCCATCCGTCCCGCGGCTTGCGACCAGCGTGGCGGGGATCGCCTTCCCCAACCCGGTCGGCCTCGCCGCCGGCGTCGACAAGGACGGTCGCGCGATCGACGGGTTCTTCGGGCTCGGGTTCGGCAGTGTCGAGATCGGCACGCTCACCCCCCTGCCCCAGCCCGGCAACCCGAAGCCGCGCATCTTCCGTCTCCCCGAAGACCGCGCGGTGATCAACCGCCTCGGCTTCAACAATGGCGGCCTCGACGCGGCGCTCGACCGTGCGAAAGCCCATGCGCGCGGCAAGGGCGTGCTCGGCATCAATGTCGGCGCGAACAAGGATGCGAGCGATCGCACCGCGGATTACGTCCACGGCGTCACCCGCGCCGCGCCGCACGCCGATTACATCACGATCAACATCAGCTCGCCCAACACCCCCGGCCTGCGCGACCTGCAACATGGTGCAGCACTGCGCGACCTGCTCGCGGCCTGCACCGCCGCCAAGGGCAGCACGCCGATCTTCCTCAAGGTCGCGCCCGACCTCGAGCCCGCGGATATCGACGACATCGCCCGCGCCGCGATCGACAACCGGATCGACGCGCTGATCGTCAACAACACGACAATCGGCCGCCCCGGCCTGCGCTCGGCGAACGCGACGGAAACCGGCGGCCTGTCCGGCGCCCCGCTCGCCCCCCTCGCCCGCCAGCGCCTCGCCGACTTCCGCAAGGCAACCGGCGCCGCGATCCCGCTGATCTCGGTCGGCGGCATCGGCAGCGGTGCGGAAGCCTATGCCCGCCTCCGCGCGGGCGCGAGCCTCGTCCAGCTCTACACCGCGCTGGTGTATGAAGGCCCCGGCCTCCCCGCACGGATGCTGCGCGAGCTCGACGCGCTGCTCACCCGCGACGGCTTCGCCACCATCGCCGACGCGATCGGCGTCGACGCCCGCTGACACATTTCGTCATCCCGGCAAAAGCTTGGATGACGGCGAGTTTGCGGCGGACGCCTTGCCACCCACCCGATCCACGCTAGGTTCGCACGCGATGAAGACTCCCCTCCTCGCGCTCGCGCTGCTCCTCCCCACCGCCACCGCCGAAGCCCGCCGGACCGCCCCCACCCCCGCCCCGGCGAAGGATCAGGGCATGGTCAGTGCCGCCGACCCCCGCGCCGCCGCCGCGGGTGTCGAGATCCTGCGCGCGGGCGGCAGCGCGACCGATGCGGCGATCGCGACGATGCTCGCGCTCAACGTGGTCGAGCCGCAGAGCTCGGGGATCGGCGGCGGCAGCTTCTGGGTCAGCCATGCGGCGAATGGCGGGCTCAGCACGATCGATGCGCGCGAAAAGGCGCCCGCCGCCGCCGATCCGCGCTGGTTCTATGCCGCCGACGGCACCCCGCTCAGCCACCGCGACGCGGTTCCCGGTGGTCGCAGCGTCGGCGTCCCCGGCGCGCTGCGCGGCATGGCGCTCGCGCACCGTGCGTCGGGCAGGCTCCCCTGGGCGCGGCTGTTCGACCCCGCGATCCGGCTCGCGACCAATGGCTTCAAGGCGTCGCCGCGGCTGGTCAACGGGATGAAGGCGTATGGCGGCCACATCACGCCTGAAACGCGCACGCTCTTCTCCGCCCCCGACGGATCGCCCGTCGCGATCGGCGCGATGATCAGGAACCCCGCCCAGGCGGCTTTGCTCCAGCGGATCGCCGCGCGCGGCGCCGACAGCTTCTATGTCGGGCCCGAGGCGCAGAAGATCGTCACCACGGTCAACACCGCCGCGCGCAATCCGTCGAAGATGACGACCGGCGACCTCGCCAGCTATGACGCAAAGACCCGCGCGCCGGTCTGCGTCACCTACCGCGTCCACCGCATCTGCGGCATGGGCCCGCCCTCGTCGGGGGGCATCGCCGTGCTGATGATCCTGAAACAGCTCGAACGCTTCGACATGGCCAAGCTCGGCAAGGACAGTCCGCAGGCGTGGCACCTGTTCGCCGAAAGCTCGCGGCTCGCCTATGCCGACCGCGACCTCTATGTCGGCGATCCCGATTTCGTGTCGGTGCCGGTCAAGGGCATGCTCGACCCCGCCTATCTCGCCTCACGCTCGGCACTGATCCAGCCCACCACGACGATGGCCAGCGTCAGCGCAGGCTCGCCCCCCGGCGCCCCGGCCCGGCAATCCGCCCCGGTCAGCGAAGTCCCCGGCACCACCGACCTCGCGGTCGCCGATGCACGCGGCAACGTCGTCGAGGTGACGACCACGGTCGAGGGCTATTTCGGCTCGGGGCTGACCGTCGACGGCACCGTGCTCAACAACCAGCTCACCGACTTCGACACCGTGCCCGAAAAGGGCGGCTATCTCGTCGCCAACCGCGTCGAGGGCGGCAAGCGCCCGCGCAGCTCGATGTCGCCGACGATCGTCTACGGCCCCGACGGCAAGGTCCGGCTCGCGGTCGGCGCCGCGGGCGGCTCGACGATCATCGCGCAGGTCGCGAAAGCGATCATCGGCGTCGTCGACTGGAAACTGTCCGCACAGGATTCGATCGCGCTCGGCCTGATCTACGCGCCCGGCCATGTCGCCGCGGTCGAGAAGGGCACCGAGCGCGAGGCGATGATCCCCGCGCTCGAGGCGCTGGGCGAGACGGTGCAGGTCACCGCGCTCGGCCTCAAGGCGAACGCGGTCGAGCGGGTGAACGGCCGCTGGGTCGGTGCCGCGGATCCACGCAGCGAAGGCGTCGGAATCGCGCAGGACGGCACCGTGACCCAGATCCAGCGCGTCGGCGCCCTCCAGCGCGCACCGGAATAGCATGCCCCGCCCCTTTGTCGTCATCCCCGCGCAGGCGGGGATCCATTGGCGCTGACGTCGGTGATCCCACAGGCCGGTCAGCCAATATGGGTTCCCGCCTCCGCGGGAATGACGACGGACCGTTAGCAGACTATACCGCACCAAAGACCGAGCGGCCCCGCGAGGGGACACAGTTCGCAAGAGCGCCCCAGGAGAGACCATGCCCCGCCAGCTCGAACCCTTCCCCAACCTCGTCACCATGTTCTTCGCGCGCGCCGCGGAGAGGGGCGACTCGCCGTTCCTCTGGACCAAGCAGAGCGGCGCCTGGGTGGCGACCAGCTGGGCCGAGGCCGCGCGACAGGTGGCGAGCCTCGCCACGGCCCTCACCGCGATCGGGCTGAAACGCGGCGACCGGGTGATGCTGGTCAGCGAGAATCGCCCCGAATGGTGCCTCAGCGACCTCGCGATCATGGCGGCGGGATGCGTGACGGTGCCGACCTATGTCACCAACACCGAACGCGATCACCTCCACATCATCGAGAATGCGGGCGCCTGCGCGATCATCGTCTCGACCGCGAAGCTGGCGAAGACGGTGCTCCCCGCGGTCCTGCGCTCGAATCAGGCGCAGATCGTGATCGGGCTGGAGGACATGCGCGTCCCCGCCGCGATCGATTTCCACAACTGGCACGCGCTGATCGCCGCGCACCCGACCACGCCCGAGACCGCGGCGGCGCGCGCGACCTTCACCCGCGACGATCTCGCCTGCATCATCTACACCTCGGGCACCGGCGGCGCCCCGCGCGGCGTGATGCAGCATCACGGCGCGATCCTGCACAATTGCGCAGGCTGCGCTGCCGTCATCTCGGAGGATTTCGGCTGGGACGATGAGGTCTTCCTGTCGTTCCTGCCGCTCAGCCACGCCTATGAACATACCGGCGGCCAGCATTTCCCGATCTCCTTGGGCGGCCAGATCTATTATGCCGAAGGGCTCGAGAAGCTCGCCGCCAACATCGAGGAGACGCGCCCGACGATCATGTTCGTCGTCCCCCGCCTGTTCGAGGTGCTGCGCACGCGCGTCTCGAAGACGATCGAGAAACAGGGCGGCGCGTCCGCCTATCTGCTCGCCCGCGCGCTCGACATCGGCGCCAGACGCTATGCGGGCAAGCTCCGCCTGATCGACCGGCCGGCGCAGGCCGCCGTCGCGACCCTGTTCAAGCCCAAGATCGCCAAGAAGTTCGGCGGCCGGCTGAAGGCGATGATCTCGGGCGGCGCGCCGCTCAACCCGGAGGTCGGGCTGTTCTTCGAATCGATCGGCCTCACCTTCCTGCAGGGCTATGGTCAGACCGAAGCCGCGCCCGTCATCTCGTGCAACCGCCCCAAGGCGGGCGTGCGGATGGACTCGGTCGGCCCGCCGCTCAAGGATACCGAGGTGCGGATCGCCGAGGATGGCGAGATCCTGGTGCGCGGCGAACTCGTCATGCACGGCTATTGGCGCAACGACGCCGAGACCGCGAAGGTGCTGAAGGACGGCTGGCTCCACACCGGCGACGTCGGCGAGATCGACGCGCAGGGTCGCATCCGCATCACCGACCGCAAGAAGGACCTGATCATCAACGACAAGGGCGACAATGTCGCTCCGCAGAAGATCGAGGGGATGCTGACGCTCCAGCCCGAGATCGTCCAGGCGATGATCGCCGGCGACAAGCGCCCCTATATGGTCGCGCTGATCGTGCCCGATCCCGAATGGACGCAGCAATGGTGCGCGTCGAACGGCGATGCGTGCAATTTCAGCAGGCTGGCCGAGAACAGCGAGTTCCGCACCGCGCTGGGTCACGCGATCGAACGCGTGAACAAGGATCTGACCGTCACCGAACGCGTCCGCCGCTTCGTGCTGGCGGACGGGCCGTTCACGATCGAGAACGAACAGCTGACGCCCAGCCTCAAGATCCGCCGCCACGTCATCCGCCAGGCCTATGGCGACCGGCTCGACGCGCTCTATCTCAAGGGCTGACGAATGGGGGGCCACATTGGCCCCCCCGCCCCCTCAGGCTGCGCCCAGCGGAAGGTTGCTGCGCTTGCAGACATAGGTCGCCAGCTCCTCGCGGAGCGGCAGCCCGGCGATCGGCCGCAACGGACCGTCATAGGCGATGCTCGTCTCGACCAGCGAACGGCGCGGCGCGACGCCCAGAACATGGAACAGGCGACGCTCGCAATCGACTTCGGTGCGGGCATAGGCGACGCGGCCGGCATGCTCCTGGCGGATGATCGCGATCACCGTGCCGCCGATCGCCCGGCGCTCGCGCAGCAGGAAATAGCGCGAGGCGGTGTCCGACGGGGTCGGGATCAGGTCGCCCTTGACCGTCAGCGCGGGCGGCGCCGGCGCTGCGACTTCGGTTTCGCCCAGATTGCGCAGCGATACGCCCGCAGTGCTCATCGCATTGTTGTCGACCGCATCGGTCGACGGCGCGCCCGAACAGGCGGACACGCCCAACCCGCCGGCAACCGCCAGCGCTAACCACGTCTTCTTCATCAATACACTCCCGGGTATGAATCAGGTTCAAACGCCCGCGGCATGACGATCGATCCGGTGGTGCGGATCGATCCCCGCGGCCCGACGTTGCGCGAGGATATTTTCTTCGGCGAAGGGCGCGCACCGACCGGCACGCGCCCTCCCGGTCCGCTTATTTCGCCGCCGGCTTGGGCGCCGCGGCGGGCACCACCGCCATCGTCCAGTCGCGGTCGGGGCGCAGATATTTCGCCGCGACCGCCTGCAGGTCCGCCGGCGTCGTCGACACCAGATCCTCGGCGATCCGCTTGGTCGCGTCGATCCGCCGCGGATCATAGGTCGCCCCGCCGAGCTGCTGCATCCAGAACTGGTTCCCGGTCGATGCGCGCATGATATACTGCCCCATCGGCCGCTTGATCCGCTGCAGCTCGTCATCCGCGATCGGCGTCGAGACGAGCTCGGCGGCGATCTTGCGCGCGGTCTCGAAGAAGAACGCGACCTTTTCCGGCGCGACCTGGCCGATCGCGACGAGGCGACCGCCGCTGTTCATCCCGGTCGGCCACTGGCTCTGCACGTTCGGGCTGTAGCTCGCGCCCGCCGCCTGGCGGAGCCGCTCGAACAGCCGGTCGGCGAACACCTGCGCGAGCACGTCGAGGCGACGGCTTTCGGTGATCGCCTCGATCCCGCCCCCGGTCGGCCAGGCGATGACCGCCGCCGCCTGGTTCTGCGGGCCGGTATGCGTGCGCATCACCGGGGTCGCGACATGCGCGGGGAAGCGCACCGGCGCCGCCACCGCGGTCGACGCGGATCGCGGGGCGATCGCACCGAAGCTCTTGGCGACCGCGGCGATCGCCTCCTCGCTCTTCACGTCGCCGAACACCGACACCTCGATCGGCCCGGTCTTGAGCAGCGGCTCCCAGAACTTGCGGAAGTCCTTGGCGTTGAGTGCCTCGACCGACTCGCGCGACGGCGTGCCCCAGCGCGGATCGCCCGCGCGCAACAGCTTCTCCAGGTCGCGCGACAGCACGCCGTCGGGCGACGATTCATAGCCCGCAAACGCCGCCAGCGCCGCGACCCGCGCGCGCGCGACCGGGGCCGCATCCCATGCCGGGAAGGCGAGCTTGGCGGCCATCAGCGTCAGCTGGTCGGCATAATCCGCAGGCGAGGTCAGCGCGCCCAGCGTGAACGCGTCGTCATCGATCCCGAAGTCGAGGCCGATGCGACGCCCGGCGGTCAGCTGATCGAGATCGCCCTGGTCGAGCTTGCCGATCCCGCCCGCGACCAGCGCGAGGTCGCCCGCCCAGGCCGGACTCGGCTTGTTCGCCGGGATCGCGCTGTAACCGCGACCGAACCGGACGCGGACATAGACGCGACCGGTCTCGCCCGTATTGGGGAACAGCAGCAGGCGGGTGCCATTGGCATAGGTCACCTGCTCCATGTCGAACGCGGCGATCTTTTCGCGCGACGCCACGACGCCGGGCTTGCCCAGCGGCGGCAGCGCGGCGAACGTCACCGCATTCTGCTGGCGACGCAGCCCCGCGAGACCCGAGACATCGGCCTTCAGCGCGGTCTCGAGCTTGGCCACAGCGGCGGGGTCAGGCGTGATCGTGTTGACCAGCGCGCGCGTCGCGGTCCCCTCGAAGATCCGCTTCGACGCCGCGAGCAGCGTGGCGGGGGTAAACATGCCCTTCGCCTTGGCGTCCTGCAGGATCTTGTACGATGTCTCGGGGCCCGCGACCGTCTCGCGGATGTCGAGCGCACCGACCATGTCGTCGGCCTGACGCGCGCCCGCCTCGACCCGCGCGGTCTCCACCTGGGTGCGCATGATCGTGTCGAAATCGGCATATTCGCGGTCGACCTCGGCCTGGCTCGGCGCGTTGGTCTGCGCATCGGCGATCACCGCGCGCACGTCCTTCAGCGCCGCTTCCCAGTCGGTCCCGATCGGCACGATGTTGACGCTGGTCAGGTTCGCCGACCGCGACACGTCGTCGATCGACACCCCCGCCTGGAGGTAGCTGCCACCGGCGCGCGCGCGCGTCTCGAGCCGCCGGCTGATCAGCCGCGTCGCCAGCACGTCGACCAGCCGCGTCTGGTTCATGATCGCGGTGTCGTCCTTGTACACCCAGGGCCGGACCACGCCGAGCGTGACGACCGCGGGCAGCGACGGCTCGGCGATCGCCTGTGCGGCGGGGGCGGCGGGATCGGGCTTGCCGAAATCGGGCGCCGCGGTGAACGCGCCGACCGGTTTCCAGTCCGCGAAGTTCTTGACGATCAGCCGTCCGAACAGCGCCGGGTCCATGTCGCCCGAAATGATGACGACGGTGTTCTCGGGCCGGTACCAGCGATCGTGGAACGCCTTGATACTCGCGCCGGTCGCCGCCTCGAGTGTCTTGATGCTGCCGATCGGCGACCGGTCCGCGAGCGGCTGGCCGGCGAAGAAGGTCGACCGGATCGCATCGCCGATCCGCACCTGGGGTCCGGGCTGCTCGCGCTGTTCGGCGAGCACCACCGGGCGCTCGGCGGTGACCGTCGCATCGGTCAGCACCGGCTGCTCCATCATCCCCGACAGGATCTTCAGGCTGTCGTCGAGCCCCGCCTCGCTCGCCGAGGGCAGGTCGAGCTTGTAGGTCGTCGAGACGGGCGTGGTCTGCGCGTTGGTATCCGACCCGAACGTCGCGCCGAACCGCTGCCAGACGCGCTTGGCCTCGCCGTCGGGGACGTATTTCGAGCCGCGGAACGACAGATGCTCGATGAAATGCGCATAGCCGCGCTCGGCGTCGCTCTCGTTCAGCGACCCGGCATCGACGCGGACGCGGACCGACACCTGACCCGGCGGGACGCCGTTCTTGCGCACGGCAAAGCGCAGCCCGTTGGGCAGCGTGCCGAACTTCCACTCGGGATCGCGGGTGAGATCGCTGCCCTTGTACAGCCACGCGGTGGTGTCGATTCCGGGCAGCCCCGGCAGCGTCGGCGCCTCGCCGGGCATCGCCACGGTCTGCGGCTGGACGGGTGCCGCAGGTGCCGCAGGTGCCGCCGCGGGCGGCTTGGCGCGGGACGCGGGCCGCGTCCCCGATTGGCCGATGGCAGGGATCGCCAGACACAGCACGAGCGACAGGAAGACGGGAGCGCCGAGCGCGCGGGGGGTAAACGCCATGCCGTCCTGTAGCGCCCCCGGCCGCCGACCGCCAGCGCCGTGCCCGTCGCGCGCGCCGCGCCATCATTTCGTCCCATAGCCGCGCTATCTCAATCACCTGCAAGCGCGGATACGGGCGCGCGGTACGAGCGAACGACGAAGAGTGGAGTGCGAATGCAAGCCGAAGTCAGGGCGAAGACCGGGACCGCGACGGGTCCGGCAATGTGGCGAAATTCTGGTCGCGATCCCCGCAGCACCCCCCACCGCACCCCCGATCTGACGGTCATTTCGGGTGCGCCCCGGCCCGGCGCGCCGCTCGCGGCGGAACCCGGCCGGCCACTGATCATCCGCGTCGGCAAGCATCTGCGCGGCGTGTTCGACCGGCTGATCGCGAGCTCGTCGCTGGTCTCGAACGACCCGGTGCTCGACGTCCGCGACTTCGCCTGGACGCAGCTGCTGCGCGAGCATTGGCGCGACATCCGTGACGAGGCGGTCGCGGTCGCGCTGCGCGGCGAGGCTTCGCCCAGCCTCGCGACGATCTCGCCCGATCACCGCGCGATCGCCGAGATCGACAAGTGGCGCTCGTTCTTCCTCTGGGGCTATGGCTATCCGATCGACGAGAATCTGGTGCGCTGCCCGCGCACGCGCGATCTCGTCGCGCAGATCCCCGGGCTCAACAGCGCCTTCTTCTCGATCCTCGCGCCCGGCACGCACATTCCGGAGCATCGCGGCGTGACCAAGGGGCTGATCACCTGTCACCTGGGCCTGATCGTGCCGCGCGACGGCGACGTCCGGATGCGCGTCCACGACCGCACCGTCCGCTGGTCGGAGGGCGAGACGCTGGTGTTCGACGACACCTATAACCACGCGGTCTGGAACGACACGAGCGGCACGCGCGTCGTCCTGCTCATCCAGTTCGAACGGGCACTGCGCAATCCGGGCAAGTGGATCGCCGACGCCTTCCTGAACGTCGTCCGCCGCTCCGCCTTCGTCCAGGACGCGGTCCGCAACATCGGCGACTGGAACGCCGCGGTGAAACAACTAGACGTCTGACCCGCGGCAAAGAAGAGTTTGCTTGATCCCTCCGCCCCCCGTCGCCACATGCACCCCATGCTGATCGAAACGGAATCCACCCCGAACCCCGCGACGTTGAAGTTCCTGCCGGGACGCACCGTCATGGAGTCCGGCACCCGCGACTTCGCCACCCCCGAGGAGGCGGAGGCGAGTTCGCTCGCCGACGCGATCTTCCGGCTCGGCGACGTGACCGGCGTGTTCTTCGGTCGCGACTTCGTCTCGGTGACCGCCGCGCTCGGCGTCGCCTGGTCGGATTTGAAGCCCGACGTGCTCGCGATCATGCTCGACCACTTCTCCGCCGCGATGCCGCTGTTCCGCCCTGCGAGCGCTGGCTTCTCGGTGCCGTCCGACGACACCGTGCTGACCGACGACCCCGCCGATGCCGATATCGTCGCGCAGATCCGCGACCTGATCGAGACGCGCGTCCGCCCCGCGGTCGCCAATGACGGCGGCGACATCGTCTATCGCGGCTTCGACAAGGGCAAGGTGTTCCTCCAGCTCCAGGGCGCGTGCGCCGGCTGCCCCTCGTCGAGCGCGACGCTCAAGAACGGCATCGAGCAGCTGCTGAAATATTACGTCCCCGAAGTCACCGAAGTGCGCGCCGTCTGATGAGCCTGCGCGGTCCCCAGCCCGACGCCGTGCTCGACGCGATCTTCCGCGAGGCGCGCAGCTATAACGGCTATACCGACCGCCCGGTCGCGACGGCCGATCTGCACGCGATCTGGGACCTGATGAAATGGGGTCCGACGTCCGCCAACCAGTTGCCCGCGCGGCTGGTCTGGTGCGTCAGCGACGAGTCCAAGCAGAAGCTTGCCGACGCGTGCAGCGCGCAGAACCAGCCCAAGATCCTGAACGCCCCAGTCTCGGTGATCATCGGCATGGACACCGAATTCCACGAGCATCTGCCCGAGCTGTTTCCGCACGCCGATGCGAAATCCTGGTTCACGGGCAGTGCCGAACTGCGTGCGGCGTCCGCCTTCCGCAATTCGACGCTGCAGGGCGCCTATTTCATCATCGCCGCGCGGATGCTCGGGCTCGACACCGGACCGATGTCGGGGTTCGACGCGGACAAGGTCGATGCCGCGTTCTTCGCCGACACGCCCGCGGTCCATACCAACTTCATCGCGACGCTCGGCTATGGCGATCCCGCGACGATCTTCGCCAGGTCGCCACGCCCCGACTTCGCGAAGTTCAACAGCATCGCCTGACATGACGCCCTCTTCCCGGAGGGGAGAGGGATTACCGATATGCGCACGCTGATCATAGAGACGTCCACCGCCGCCTGTTCGGTCGCGCTCGCCGATGACGGCGTGATCGTCGCGCGGACGCATGACGTCGTCGGACGCGGTCATGCCGAACGGCTCGTGCCGATGATCGCCGCGCTGCCCGGCGGCGGCCGCGCCGACCGCATCCTCGTCGATGTCGGCCCCGGCAGCTTCACCGGCGTCCGCGTCGGCATCGCCGCCGCGCGTGGCCTCGCGCTCGGCTGGTCGGCGACGGTCACCGGCTTCTCGTCGCTGCCTTTGGTCGCCGCGGCGGGATTCGACGATCGCTTAACCGATGATATTGCAGTAGTTTTAGAGGGCGGGCATGGCGAGGTCTTCATGCAGTGCTTTGCCGCCGATCTGTCGCCGCGCACCGACATGGTGTCGCTGAAGCCCGACGCGGCGCTCGCGGCGCTGGCGGGGCGGCGTGCGGTCGGCAATGGCGTCCGCTGGCTCGCCGCGCTCGCCGATGATCTCGACCTGACCGAGGCGCTGCCCGACGCGGGCGCCGCGATCCTGCTGCCCGAGACGCTCACCGCGCTGCCGCCCGTCCCGATCTACGGCCGCGCGCCCGATGCGAAGCCCGCCGCGGTGCGTCCGGCGGTGCCGCGCTGATGGCGACCCGCGCCGTGCCCCCGCCCTCCGACGAAGACGCGGCATCCGCGGTCGTGTTGCGCGCGGGCGACGCGCGCGACCTCGCGATCGTCGACGCGCTGATGGGCGACGCGTTCGACCCAGCGTACGGCGAGGCGTGGACGCGCACCCAGTGCCTCGGCGTACTCGCGCTGCCAGGCATCCAGCTCGTCCTCGCCTTTGTCGACGATCGGCCCGCGGGCTTCGCGATGACGCGGACCGTGCTCGACGAGGCGGAGCTGTTGCTGATCGCGGTCGCCACCGATGCGCGCCGCCGCGGCATCGGCACCGCGCTGGTCGGCGCGGTGATCGCCGACTGCATCGCTGCGAACGTCGCCACGCTGCATCTCGAGGTGCGCGCGGGCAATGACGCGGTCCAACTCTACACCGCGCACGGTTTCGCCAAGGTCGGCGAACGCCGCGCTTATTACCGTGGCCGGTCGGGGGTGGCGCACGACGCGCACACCTATTCGCGCGCGATCGGTAGCTGAGGCTTATTGCGAGTCACTATCCCTTTTCGCAACAGCGTTAACCGCCTACATGGAGGTTTACCAAGGGAATGACACATGCCGCGCAAGATCGATCTGGAAGCCCTCTGTAACGAGAAGGGCCTGCGCATTACCGAGCAGCGCCGCGTCATCGCGCGCGTCCTGTCCGAAGCGGATGATCATCCCGATGTCGAAAAGGTCTATGAGCGCGCCTCGGCGATCGACCCCGGCATCTCGATCGCGACCGTGTATCGCACCGTGCGACTGTTCGAGGAGGCGGGCATTCTCGACCGCCATGACTTCGGCGACGGTCGCGCGCGCTACGAACCCGCGCCCGAGGCGCATCACGACCATCTGATCGACGTCGAGAGCGGCAAGGTGATCGAATTCGTCGACCCCGAGCTCGAACAGCTGCAAAAGGCGATCGCCGAGAAGCTCGGCTTCCGGCTCGTCGATCACCGCATGGAACTCTACGGCGTCGCGCTGACCCGCAAGGACTGATCCGATCGGGCGCCTGCGTCTCGTCGCGCGGCTCGCGGCGCTGCTGATCGCGCTGCTGCTCGCGCTGCCGGTCCACGGGTTGTGGCGGCTGTTCGGCCGGCGATCGCCCTGGCCGCCGCGCTTTCTCGGGCTGGTCGGCCGGATCGTCGGCGCGCGGCGACGGATCGTAGGCACGCCGCTGCGCCATGACGTGGTGTTCGTCGCCAATCATCTCAGCTGGATCGACATCCTGCTGCTGTCGGGCGCGACCGGCACCGCGTTCATCGCCAAGGCCGAGTTGCGCGGCGTACCGCTGGTCGGCTGGCTCTGCACGCTGAACGCGACCATCTTCGTCAGCCGCGCCGATCGCATGGCGGTGACCGCGCAGATCGCGCAGCTTCGCGACACGCTCGCGCGCGACTGGCCCGTTACGCTCTTCCCTGAGGGCACGACCGGCGACGGCGTCACGCTCCTCCCCTTCAAGGCCGCGCTGCTCGCCGCGCTCGACCCGCCCCCGCCCGGCGTCCGCGTCCAGCCGGTCCGCATCGACTATGGCCCCGCCACGCACGAGCTCGCCTGGGTCGGCGACGAACCCGGCCAGCACCACGCCGCCCGCGTCCTGAAACGCCGCGGCAGCTTCGTCGCGACGCTGCACTTCGCCGAGCCCTTCGCCCCCGCCGACCACGGCAACCGCAAAGCCATAGCCACCGAAGCCCGCCGCCGCATCGAAGCCCTATGACTACGCTGTAAGGGAGAGCGCGTTGCCCTCACCCCGCCCCCAACACCACCCCGGCAAAGGCCGGGGCCCAGTTGGCAAGGCCGCAGTAACGAAGCGCTGCCCTCAGTCAGCAACGTCCCCCAACTGGCCCCCGGCCTCCGCCGGGGCGGTGCAGTAGGGTACCGCCCCCTCACCCAAACCCAACACCACCCCGGCGAAGGCCGGGGCCCAGTTGGCAAGGCCGCAGTAACGAAGCGTTGCCCTAAGTCAGCAACGCCCCCCAACTGGACCCCGGCCTCCGCCGGGGAGGTGCACATAGTTGATGTCGTGGCATTCTCGGATACCGCCCCCGAAGACGCCCCTCCCCCCACGCACACAAATTTGGTACGGCGCGCGCATGACCTCGAAACCCAAGACCTATCACGTCAAGTCGTTCGGCTGCCAGATGAACGTCTATGACGGCGAGCGCATGGCCGAACTGATGGCCGCCGACGGGCTGACCCAGGCCGATGCGGTCGACGCCGACATCGTCGTGCTCAACACCTGTCACATCCGCGAACGCGCCACCGAAAAGGTCTATTCGGATATCGGCCGGCTGCGCAAGGACCAGCTGCGCAAGAACGGCAAGACGCCGATGATCGCGGTCGCCGGCTGCGTCGCACAGGCCGAGGGGCAGGAGATCTTCACCCGCGCCAAGGTCGACGTCGTCGTCGGCCCGCAGGCCTATCACAACCTCCCCGACCTCGTCGCCAAGGCCGCCGCGGGCACGCCGTCGCTCGACACCGACATGCCGCTGCTGTCGAAGTTCGGCGCGCTCCCGACCCGCCGCAAGGTCGCGCCCTCGGCGTTCCTGACCGTGCAGGAAGGCTGCGACAAGTTCTGCACCTATTGCGTCGTCCCCTACACGCGCGGCGCCGAGATCAGCCGCCCCTTCGCGGCGATCGTCGACGAGGCGAAGGCGTTGGTCGACGCCGGCGCGCGCGAGATCACGCTGCTCGGCCAGAACGTCAACGCCTGGTCCGAGGACGCCAATACTCCAGAGGGGCGCGGCCTCCACGACCTGATCCGCGACCTCGACCGCATCCCCGGCCTCGCACGGATCCGCTACACGACCAGCCACCCCAACGACATGACGCCGGGCCTGATCGACGCGCACCGCGACGTCGAGAGCCTGATGCCGTTCCTCCACCTCCCCGTCCAGGCGGGCAGCGACCGCGTGCTGAAGGCGATGAACCGCAGCCACACGCGCGACTCCTATCTCCGCCTGCTCGACCGCGTCCGCGCGGTGCGCCCCGACATCGCGCTGTCGGGCGACTTCATCGTCGGCTTCCCCGGCGAGACCGACGCCGAGTTCGAGGACACGCTGAGCCTCGTCGACGCGGTCGGCTATGCGCAGGCCTACAGCTTCAAATACAGCCCGCGCCCCGGCACCCCCGCCGCCGCGATTACCGAGCAAGTGCCCGAGACGGTGATGGACGAGCGCCTCCAGCGCCTCCAGGCCGCGCTCAACCGCGACCAGCACGCGTTCAACGCCGCCACCGTCGGCCGCACCTGCACCGTGCTGCTCGAACGCCCCGGCAAGCTCCCCGGCCAGCTGATCGGCAAGTCCCCATGGCTGCAATCGGTCCACCTGATCGGCGACCATGCGATCGGCGACCTGGTGGAGGTGACGCTCGCGGCCGCCGGCCCCAATTCGCTGACCGGCGTGGAACGCATCGCCCAGGCCGCCTGAAAACTGCCCCACCTTTTACCACCACCCCGGCGAAGGCCGGGGCCCAGTTGGGGGACGGAAATAACGACGGACGATCCCCCGTTACATCGAGCTTCCCAACTGGACCCCGGCCTCCGCCGGAGTGGCATGGTGATCGTGGGAATCGCGCGCCTCGCCCCACCCGCTGAGGCTTTCAGGCAACGCCCCCCAGCCTTCGCACACCACACCGAAACTACCGCTGTCCCCCACCCGAATCCCCTGCCACACTCGCCCCCGATGCAGCTTCGCCCACGCGACTCGAATCATCGCCAGCCAGGCGCCCCGGTGCCGCTTGAACGCGCGGGCTCCCATGCTCATCTCTGGTCGAACGCCATCCCAGGCGTGATGCGTGCCGGCCCGACCATACCCGATCACCGATCCGACACGTCTGCCCCCGAAAGGACCGCATGAGCCGTAAACCCGTTCCCGCCCAGTCCGGTGACCGCGCCCGAGTCGAACTGCTGTTCGACAAGCCCCAACTCCTCGTCCGGCTCTTCGGCCAGTACGACCAGAATCTGGTAGCGCTAGAAAACCGCCTCGGTGTGTACATCACCGCGCGCGGCAACAAGATTGGTCTGGAGGGCACCGCGGAACAGGTCGCCAAGGCGCGCGACGTGCTCCACGATCTCTATGCCCGGATCCAGCGCGGCGAGGATGTCGACACCGGCCTCGTCGACGCGTCGATCGCGATGGCGGACGAACCCGTGCTCGAAGGCATCATCCGCGCCGATGCCGGCGGCGGCGCTGCTCCGCCGATCATGATCCGCACGCGCAAGAAGACGATCGTCCCGCGCACGCCGGCACAGGCGCATTACATGCGCGAGCTGACCAACAACGACATGATCTTCGCGCTCGGGCCAGCAGGCACCGGCAAGACCTATGTCGCGGTCGCGCAGGCGGTCCAGCAGCTCATCACCGGCAGCGTCCAGCGCCTGATCCTGTCGCGCCCCGCGGTCGAGGCGGGCGAGCGGCTGGGCTTCCTCCCCGGCGACATGAAGGAGAAGGTCGATCCCTATCTCCGTCCCTTGTACGATGCGCTCTACGACTGCCTCCCCGCCGAGCAGGTCGAACGCCGCATCGCGAGCGGCGAGATCGAGGTCGCGCCGATCGCCTTCATGCGCGGCCGCACGCTGGCCGACGCGTTCGTCATCCTCGACGAGGCGCAGAACACCACGCCCGCGCAGATGAAGATGTTCCTCACCCGCTTCGGTCAGAACAGCCGGATGGTGATTTGCGGCGATCCCAAGCAGGTCGACATCCCCGGCGGCGTCGCCGCCTCGGGTCTGGCCGATGCGGTCCGCCGTCTGGAGGGGGTCGAGAGCATCTCGATGTGCCGCTTCACCGTCGGCGACGTCGTCCGCCACCCGATCGTCGGCCGCGTCGTCGAAGCCTATGAGGGCAGCGACGCGTGATCCCTGCGCGGCTGTTCCGGACATGCCGGGATAGCCGCCGGGCCATCCGCATACCGTAAGGGGTGCGGAACTTTGCCACCTGTGTAATGATTTCGTCCTGACGTTTCCGCCGGAAGGACCCGCATGCTCGAAATCGCGCTCTCTTCGGAGGCTCCCTGGCCCGACCAGGACTGGGACGGCCTTGCCCAGCGCGCCGCGACCGCGGCGATCGAACGCACCCCGCACGGCCAGCTGCTGACCGGCGCCGCCACGGTCGAGATCTCGTTCCGGCTCGCGTCGGACGACGAGGTCCACACGCTCAACAAGCAATATCGCCAGAAGGACAAGCCGACCAACGTCCTGTCCTTCCCGATGGTCCAGGCCGATCTGCTCGAGACGATCGCGCAGAATTCGGACGATGGCGAGGTGCTGCTCGGCGACATCATCCTCGCGCACGGCGTCTGCGTCGCGGAAGCCGCGGAGCGCGGCATCTCGGTCGAGGATCATGCGATGCATCTGATGGTGCACGGCACGCTGCATCTGCTAGGCTATGATCATATGGACGACGACGAGGCGGAGGGTATGGAGCAGATCGAACGCGACGCGCTCGCCGCGCTCGGGCTCCACGATCCCTATCTCATCACAGAGGACTGACGACCACGATGGCCGATGGCCCCAATGCCGGAAACGGCGATAGTACCGACAGTATCTGGCGCGGGCTGAAAGGCCTGATCTTCGGTGCCCCCGACGAATCGCTGCGCGATCAGCTAGAGGATGCGATCGACCGGCACGAGGGCGATCCCGCCCCCGATGCCAAGGGCGATCTCACCCCGCTCGAACGCCAGATGGTCCGCAACCTGCTGCATTTCAGCGAGCGGGACGCAGGCGATGTCGGCGTGCCGCGCGCGGACATCATCGCGGTCGAGGAGGAGACGTCGTTCGCCGACCTCGTCAAGCTGTTCGCCGAGGCCGGCCACAGCCGCCTGCCGGTCTATCGCGACAATCTCGATACGATCATCGGCATGGTCCATATCAAGGACGTCTTCACGATCCTCGCGACCGGCGCCGAGCATCCGACGACGCTCGCCGGGCTGATCCGCGAGCCGCTCTACGCACCGATGTCGCGCGGCGCGCTCGATCTGCTCGCCGACATGCGCCAGAAGCACGTCCATCTGACGATCGTGCTCGACGAATATTCGGGCACCGAGGGCCTCGTCACGTTCGAGGACCTGATCGAGGAGATCGTCGGCGATATCGAGGACGAGCATGACGACGCGCCGCAGGTGCTGATGACGCCGATCGACGGCGGGGCCTGGGACGCGGACGCGCGCGCCGAGCTCGAGGATGCCGCCGAACTGATCGACCCGCGGCTCGCCGAGGTCGATGGCGATATCGACACTTTGGGCGGTCTCGCCGCGCTGCTCGCAGGCCATGTCCCGCAGATCGGCGAATGCGTCGATCATCCGAGCGGCTGGAAGCTCGAAGTCACCGAAGCCGACGAACGCCGCGTCAACCGCCTCCGCCTCCACCCCCCGGTCGTGCTGGTAGAGGACGACGACTGACACGAAGGGGGCGGTGCGTCGGCCGACACGACCCGCCCCCCCCCGCACGTCATTCCCGCGAAGGCGGGAACCCATACCGGCTGACCATCCGACAGCACGCAGACCCTGCCGCTCTGGATCCCCGCCTCCGCGAGGATGACGAAGCTCGCGGGATACCCAACCGCAATCGCGCCATTGCCCCCGCCCGCACTCCCGCCTAACTCTCCTGCATGCGCAAACACATCCTCATCGTGCTCGGGCTGATCATCCTTGTCGGGATCGCCGGGTTCACCTGGCTCGCCTGGCCCGATACCGCCCGGCTCGACGTCAACCAGGTCACCGGCAAGCGGCCCGACATTACCGCGCCGCGGATCCAGATGCTGCCGACGATCGGCGTCGCCAAGGCGGTCGGCTGGCCCAAGGGCGCGATGCCGACCGCGGCGGCGGGGATGAAGGTCCAGCCGTTCGCGGCCGGGCTCGATCATCCGCGCTGGCTCTACCGCCTGCCCAATGGCGACGTGCTGGTCGCCGAGACCAATTCGCCACCGCGTAAAGGTCCCGGCGTCGTCACGACGGTGATGAACTTCCTGATGGGCCGCGCGGGTGCGGGCGTGCCCTCGGCCAACCGCATCACGCTGCTGCGCGACGCGGATGGCGACGGCGTGGCGGAGACGCGCTCGGCCTTCATGACCGGGCTCAACTCGCCCTTCGGCATGACGCTGATGGATGGCCAGCTCTATATCGGCAACACCGACGCGCTGGTCCGCGTGCCCTATACCGAGGGCGCGACCCGGATCACTGCCAAGCCCGAGCGTGTCATCCCGCTCAACGGCGGCGGCAATCACTGGGCGCGCAACGTGATCGCCGCCCCGGACGGCAAGACGCTTTATGTCGGCGTCGGCTCGGCGTCGAACATCGCCGAAAACGGCATGGACGCAGAGAAATACCGCGCCAACATCCTGCAGGTCTGGCCGAAGGACAAGAACTGGCGGATCTATGCCGCCGGTCTGCGCAACCCCAACGGCATGGCGATCAACCCCAAATCGGGCCAGCTCTGGACCGTCGTTAACGAACGCGACATGCTCGGCTCGGACCTCGCGCCCGACTATCTGACCCAGGTCGAGTTCGGCGATCACTTCGGCTGGCCCTGGTATTATTGGGGCGGCTATCCCGACGATCGGGTCGAGCCGAAGAACCCCGCGCTCCAGCAATATGCCAAGCGTCCCGACTATGCGCTCGGACCGCATGTCGCCGCGCTCGGCCTGACCTTCGCGAGCGACGCGAAACTCGGCGACCGCTTCACCAACGGCGTGTTCGTCGGCGAGCACGGCTCGTGGAACCGCAAGCCGCTCTCGGGCTACAAGGTCGTCTATATCCCGTTCGGCGACACCGGCTTCCCGGCGGCGAACGCAAAGCCCGTCGACGTGCTCGGCGGCTTCCTCAACAAGGATGGCGAAGCACAGGGCCGCCCGGTCGGCGTCATCACCGACAAGAGCGGCGCGCTGCTCGTCGCCGACGACGTCGGCAACACGATCTGGCGCGTCAGCACGAAGTAAGTGCCTTCTTCCCCGTCATCCTGACGAAAGTCAGGACCCAGGATCACGAGCGCGTCGTGTGTAACTCTGGGTCCTGACGTTCGTCAGGATGACGGGCGGGGCGGCATCAAGCCGCGCAAACCCTCAGCGCAGCAGCTTCGGCCCTTCCTTGCGGATCATGTCCTGCACCTTGCCTGCGAACAGCCCGAGCAGCCCCGGCAGGTCGACGATCGCATGGACAGTGTCCTCGAACACCGTGACCTTGCTGCCGATCACCTGCCCCATCGCGCTCACGGTGAAGTGCAGTGTATCGCCTTCCCAGCGCCGATCGGTCACCGATCCGCCGGGGATCTTCGATCCGATCGTGTCGATGCCGCTGTCGAGCCGCGAGCGCACCCCCGCCTTGCCGAGCTTGTGGGGGATATCGACCGAAATGGGATTGGACATTCTTTGATCCTCAGTGTGCGAACAGCATCGCGTCCTGTGCGAACGCCTTGAACTCGAGCGCGTTGCCGCTGGGGTCGCAAAAGAACATCGTCGCCTGCTCGCCGACTTCGCCCTTGAAGCGGACATGCGGCGCGATCCCGAACCGGACCCCCGCCGCCGCGACCCGCTCGGACAGGCTGGTCCAGTCGTCCATCGTCAGCACGACGCCGAAATGCGGCACCGGCACCTGATGCCCGTCGACCGCATTCTCGACCGCGATCGCCTTCGCCGCCGGATCGAGATGCGCGACGATCTGATGCCCGAACAGGTCGAAATCGATCCAGTGGTCACTCGACCGCCCCTCGGGACAGCCAAGCGTCCCCCCGTAAAAGGCCCGCGCGGCGGCGAGGTCATGGACGGGAAAGGCGAGATGAAAGGGGCGCAGCGTCATGCGGGCAGGATAGAGCGGATGATCCCCTGCGTCACCCCGCCCTCGCTATGCGATGCCCGCCGACCGTCTGCCGCTCAAGTACCGCCCCCATTCCTCTCCACCACCCCGGCGAAGGCCAGGGTCCAGTTGGGGGGCGGTGGTAACGAAGGACAGCGCGCCGTCACTGCGACCTTCCCACCTGGGCCCCGGCCTCCGCCGGGGTGGTGCAAGGGATGCGGCCTGCACGATCCTAATTGTCGATATAGTACCAGCTGCCCGCAAGAAGATGGCACCACCCCGGCGAAGGCCGGGGCCCAGTTGGGGGACGGTGGTAACAAAGGACATCGCGTCGTCACTGCGACCTCCCCACCTGGACCCCGGCCTTCGCCGGGGAGGTGCAAGGGATGCGGCCTGCACGATGCTAATTGTCGATATATTACCAGCCGCCCGCAAGAAGATGGCACCACCCCGGCGAAGGCCGGGGCCCAGTTGGGGGACGGTAATAACTAAAGGTTGCGCGTCGTCACGGCGACCTTCCCAGCTGGACCCCGGCCTTCGCCGGGGTGGTCATGTGTGGGGGTAGATTCAGGAGTTGGTGTCGATGCCAACGAAAACGCCCCACCGCACCAGCCCCGCCCCCCTCTCCCGCCCCACCGCCACGTCAGATGCAGCCTCAGATATTGCCCGCCCCCCGCCGCCACGCCATAGCGCAGGCGTGACCCGCTCTCCCGCCCGCGCCGCCCTCACCTCCCCCGCGCTCGCCTGCGTCCTGCTCGGCGCGATCGCCGCGACGGGGTTTGCGCCGCTCGATCTCTGGCCGCTCGCGCTGGTCGCAGTCGCCGCGTGGCTTGCGCTCGTCCACGATGCACCGACGTTCCGCCAGGCGCTGTGGCGCGGCTGGCTGTTCGGGCTCGGGCATTTCACCGTCAACAACAACTGGTTCCAGCACGCGTTCGACTTTCAGGACGCGATGCCACCGGTGCTCGGCTATTTCGCCGCGGTCGGGCTCGCGCTCTATCTCGCGATCTTCCCGATGGTCGCTGCAGGCCTCGCCTGGCGGTTCGGACGCCGCGCGACCGCGACGCCCGACCCCGCCTTCATCCTCGTCTTCGCCGCGGCGTGGATCGCGACCGAGTGGCTGCGCAGCGTGTTGTTCACCGGCTATGCCTGGGATCCGCTGGGGGTGATGTGGCTGCCCGCGATCGGCATCGCGCGGCTGTCCGCCTGGATCGGCACCTATGCGCTGTCGGGGGTGACGATCGTCGCGGCGGGATCGCTGTGGATGCTCAGCCGTCGCCGCGTCGCGATGCCCGCGATCGTCGTGCCCCTGCTCGCGCTCGCCGCGATGTCGGCGCTGTGGACCGACGCCCCCGCCGCCCCCGCCAATGCCCCGCGCGTCCGCGTCGTCCAGCCCGATATCGGCCAGGAGGATCGCAGCGAATCGGACGGCGAACGCGTCCTGTCCGCACTCGAAAAGCTGTCGGGCACCCCCGGCGCCACCCCCCGCCTCGTCGTCTGGCCGGAAGGCGTGGTGCGCGACTATCTCGAGGACGGCTATCCCTTCTACGCCTATGACTGGTCGAGCCCGGCCTATCTGCGCCGCCGGATCGCGCGGCTGCTCGGCCCCGACGACATCCTGCTGACCGGCGGCACGTCTTTGTCGTTCGACCGCGAGGACCGGATCGCGGGCGCGACCAATTCGGTGTTCGCGATCGACGCACAGGCGCGGCTGCGCGGCCGCTACGACAAGGCGCATCTCGTCCCCTACGGCGAATATCTGCCGATGCCGTGGCTGCTGAAACCGCTCGGGCTCGCGCGGCTCGTCCCCGGCGACATCGACTTCACCTCGGGCGAGGGGCCGGGCAATCTGACGCTTGCGGGCTTCGGGTCGATCGGCATCCAGATCTGCTACGAGATCATCTTCTCGGGCCAGACGGTCGACCGCGCGCACCGCCCGCGGCTGTTGTTCAACCCCTCGAACGACGCCTGGTTCGGCAGCTGGGGCCCGCCGCAGCATCTGGCCCAGGCGCGGATGCGCGCGATCGAGGAGGGGCTGCCGATCGTCCGCGCCACCCCGACCGGCATCTCCGCGATCATCGCCGCGGACGGCCGCCTGCTCGCCACCGTCGCGCATGAGATCGCAGGTGCGGCCGAGCTGCCGATGCCGACCGCGCTGCCCGTGACGCTGTTCGCGCGGCTCGGCAATCTGGCGGCGGGGCTGGTCATGGCGGCGATGATCGCCTTGGCCGTTGCCCTGCGCCGCCGCGAACGCTAGAAGGACATATAAAGCTTTCCTTATATGATGCTCCGCGGTGCCCCACCGCCGGGCCTTTTGCGAAGAGGTTTCATGCGCAAGTCCTTTCTCTTCACCTCCGAGTCGGTCTCCGAAGGCCATCCCGACAAGGTCGCCGACCAGATCAGCGACACGATCGTCGACCTGTTCCTCGCCAAGGATCCGCAGGCACGTATCGCCTGCGAGACGCTGACGACCACGCAGCTCGTCGTCCTCGCCGGCGAGATCCGCGGCAAGGGCATTTATGAGAACGACCAGTGGGCCGATGGCGTGCTCGACGAGATCGAGGCGGCCGTCCGCAACACCGTCAAGGAAATCGGCTACGAGCAGTCGGGCTTCCACTGGAACGAGTTCCGTTTCGAGAACAATCTCCACGGCCAGTCCGCGGAGATCGCGATGGGCGTCGACGAGAGCGGCAACAAAGACGAGGGTGCCGGCGACCAGGGCATCATGTTCGGGTACGCGACCGACGAGACGCCGGGCCTGATGCCCGCCACGCTCTACTACAGCCACAAGATCCTCGAGCGGATGGCCGCCGATCGCCATTCGGGCGCAGCCCCGTTCCTCGAGCCCGACGCCAAGAGCCAGGTGACGCTCGCCTATGAGAACGAGAAGCCGGTCCGTGCGACCGCGCTCGTCGTCTCGACCCAGCACGCACCGGGCTATTCGGAAAAGGGCAAGAACCCTGATCCGGCCAAGTACGCCGAGCTGCGCGACTATGTCATGGGCGTGTTCACCGACGTGCTGCCCGCGGGCTTCATCTCGGACGAGACCGCGATCTACATCAACCCGACCGGCGCGTTCGAGATCGGTGGCCCTGACGGCGACGCCGGCGTCACCGGCCGCAAGATCATCGTCGACACCTACGGCGGCGCAGCCCCGCATGGTGGCGGCGCATTCTCGGGCAAGGATCCGACGAAGGTCGATCGCTCGGCCGCCTATGTCGCGCGCTATCTGGCGAAGAACGTCGTCGCCGCCGGGCTCGCCCGCCGCTGCACGATCCAGCTGAGCTACGCGATCGGCATCGCCGAGCCGCTGTCGGTCTATGTCGACACGCACGGCACCGGCACGGTCGAAGAGGCCAAGCTCGAGGCGGTCCTGCCCAAGCTCGTCCGCCTCACGCCCAAGGGCATCCGCGAGCACCTCAAGCTCAACGCGCCGATCTACAAGAAGACCGCGGCGTACGGCCATTTCGGCCGCGAGCCCGAGGGTGACAGCTTCACCTGGGAGCGCACCGATCTGGTCGACAAGCTGAAGGCGGCAACCGCCTGAAGCACCTCGCCCGATAGGCGATACAGAAAAGCCTCCCCCGGACCGTCCGGGGGAGGCTTTTTCATGTCCGCTACGCAGGATCGGGTCGCGATCAGCCGGGTGGCGACCGGTCGGCCCCCGCCGCGTCGCCGACCAGCGGCGCGCTCGCGCGCTGCCGATGCCGCTGCTCGGTCAGGATCTGCCACGACGCCAGGAACAGCGCCGCGACCAGCGGCCCGACGACGATGCCGCTGAGGCCGATCAGCTCGATCCCGCCCAGCGTCGTGACCAGCACGACGAAATCGGGAATCCCCGTGTCGCGCCCGACCAGGATCGGTCGCAGGATATTGTCCGCCATACCGATCACGACGACGCCCGAGATGATCACCACCAGCCCCTGCCAGATCGCGGTGGTCGCGAGCAGATAGACCGCGACCGGAACCCAGACGATCGCCGGCCCGAGCGCGGGCAGCAGCGAGGTCAGCGCCATCAGCAGGCCCCAGAGCAGGGCCGCCGGCAGCCCGACGATCCAGAAGGTCGCCGCACCCAGCCCGCCCTGGACCAGCGCGACGATCACCGTGCCCTTGATCGTCGCGCGCACGACCGACACGAACTTGTCGACAAGCGCGGCGGTGACCGACCGCTCGAGCGGCAGCGCGTCGCAGATCTTCGGCCCGATCGTCTCGCCGTCGCGCAGCAGGAAGAACATCACGTACAGCGCGATACCGAAGGCGAGCAGGAAGGCGGCGGCGTTGCGCCCGATCGACAGCGCCTGGCTGGCGATCGTCCGCACGCTGTTGCCCATCGTCTGCGACAGTCGCGCCTGGATCCGCTCGATCGAATCGAACCCGGCCTTGTCGAGCAGCGTTTGCAGACGCGTCGGCAACGCATCATGCACCTGGTTGAAATAGGCGGCGAAATTGATCTCGCCATTCTGGATGCGGGTATACACCGTGCCCGCCTGGTCGACGATCATCCCGCCGATGATCATGCTCGGCACGACGACCGCGAACAGGATGATCAGCAGCGTCAGCGCAGCGGCGGTGTTGCGACGCGTCGGCATCCGCTCCAGCAGACGCTGGAACAGCGGCTGGAACAGGATCGCGGCGAGCGCCGCCCACAGCAGCGCCAGGGCGTACGACCAGACGACCACGACGAGCGCGATCGTGATCACCACCAGGAATATCAGGAATCCGCCCGTTTCGAGCCGGCGCCGGTTGATCATCATGCATCCCCCCCAACATCGTCGGTCGGCCCCAGGCGCCGCCGACGATACCGCCCCCGCCCGAATCGGCGGGGACGGCATCATTGTACTTAGCGCAGCGCGGCGCTGCCGTTGACGAGGGCCGCCTTCTGCTCGTTCGACATCGCGGCGGCGTTCACGTCCGCGTCGTCGACCGCCTCGCCCTGCTTCTCGCCCTGATCGCGAACCGCCTCGGCGCGATCCTCGAGATTGTCGGCAGCCGCCTCGAGCGCGTCGGCGCGGTTCTCCGCGGCGCCCTCGACCTGGCTGCCCAGCTTGTCGTCACCCTTGCCGCCACAGGCTGCGAGCGGAATGGTCAGCGTTGCGAGCATGAGCGCGGTAGCAATGGTCTTCATGTATAAATCCCTCTTGTGAGGCCATCCAAACCGTCACGCTGACGAAACGGTTCCCTCGACCCCGTTCGGCACTGTCGCGGGGTCGTGATCCGCGGATCTTTCCGTGTTTTCAGTGACATGCTCGACGACCGGCGCGACACGGTCGAACAGTGCGCTGACCGCCGCCTCGGCGATCCAGCCGACCGCCGCGCCGACGACCAGGTCGGACAGATAATGCTTGCCGTTGACCGGCTGCGCCGCCGCCACCGCGACCGTCGCCAGCGCCGACGGCATCGCCGCGCCGTCGATATCGCGCGACGCCGCACGCGCGACCGCGACCGCGCCCGCGGTATGGCCCGACGGGAAGGACGTCTGCTTGTGGTCCTGGCTGTCGCCCGTCTCGAACCGCGCCTTGCCGGTGTCGAGCGCATGGCCCGGCCGCGTCCGGTCGACCGAATGCTTGATCACCGATTTCGCCGCGGTCGCCGCCAGGTGCGAGGCAAGCATCCGCGCGCCGCCGCGGATCAGGTCGGGCCGCCGCGCGACCAGCCCGATAACCAGCGTGCCGATCGACGTCGCGATCAGCTGCGGCTGGTCGGCGACCTCGGCGAGGAAGCCGGTCGCCTTCACCACCGGCGCGTCGCGGTGTTCGGCCAGCTTGTAGGTCGCCTTGCGGTCGGCCTCGGCGATCTTGGCTGCCGCACTCTTGCTCTTGCCCGTCATCATCAGTCCTTCTGTCGCATTTCGCCGCGCACCTGCGCATGCGCCAGCAGCGCGAACACTCCCGCACCACCGACGAGATTCCCCATGATTGCCGGCAGCAACAGTCCGGCAAAGGTCCGGACCAGGTCGACATGCCCGGTGAACAGCAGCAGGAACGCCTCGTCCGATCCGACGATCGAATGGCTGAACCCGCCGATCGCGACCACATAGGTCACCGCGAAGATCACCATGAACGCCTCGCCGCGCGCATTGGGCAGCGACCAGGCGAGGATCGCGATCATGAACCCCGCCGGGATCGCGTTGACGAACGTCGCCCAGGCGCCAAGCTCGGTGATCCGCATCGACACCGCGATCATCGCTTCGCGCAGCTCCGCCCCGCCCAGCACGCCGCCCGCGATCGCCGCCGCGGTCAGCGCGGTGCCGAGCAGGTTGGCGCCCAGCACGATGCCCCACAGCCGCAACGTCCGCCGCAGCGCCCAGCGCGACGGCGTGGTCACCAGCGGCAGCATCGCGCTGATCGTGCTCTCGGTGAACAATTGCATCCGCCCGAGAATGACGACCAGGAACCCCGCCGGATAGCCGAGCGACACGACCAGCTCGCGCCACGGCGTATCGGGCAGCGCGGCGTGGAGCGCGCCCTCGGCGACCAGCGACGCAGTGATCGCGAGCCCCGCCGCGAGCGCGGAGAAGAACAGCGAAACCCCCGGGCGCGCGAGTTCGTCCTCGCCCGCCTCGCGCACCGCGCGGTGGAGATCGCCCGCGTCCGCCGCCTTCAGGTCCTCGACGTCCTGCTCGGGCCCCTCGGGTGCGGACCCGGTGTCCGACGTGGTGGTGCTGTTTTCGGCCATTACGGCCTTGTAACGGACCGCTACGTGCTTTGCTCCCGCGCAATCGACCGCTAGAGCGCGCGGCGATGAACGATCCCGCCACCATTCGCCGCCTCTATGGCCGTCGCCAGGGCCACAAGCTTCGCCAGGGCCAGTCCGCGCTCGTCGAGGAGATGCTCCCGCGTCTGTCGGTTCCCGAGACGGGGATCGTCGACGCCGCCACCCTGTTCGGCGACGACCGCCCGCTGCATGTCGAGATCGGCTTCGGCGCGGGCGAACATCTCGCCGGCCAGGCATCGGCCAATCCGGATGTCGGCTTCATCGGCTGCGAACCGTTCCTCAACGGCGTCGTCGGCGCGCTCGGCCATATCCGCGACGGCGGGCTGACCAATGTCCGGCTCTATATGGGCGACGCGCTCGAGGTGATCGAGCGGCTGCCCGATGCCAGCCTCGACCGGCTCTACCTCCTCCACCCCGATCCCTGGCGCAAGGCGCGGCACGCCAAGCGGCGCATGGTCAATCACGGTCCGCTCGACACGATCGCCGCCAAGCTGAAGCCCGGCGCCGAATTCCGGCTCGGCACCGACGATCCGACCTATTGCCGCTGGTCGATGATGATCATGGACCAGCGCCGCGACTTCACCTGGCAGGCGCGCACCCCGCAGGACTTCCTGACCCGCCCCGACGACTGGCCCGAGACGCGCTATGAGCGGAAAGCCCGGCGCCAGGGCCATGAGGTCTGGTATTTCCGCTATATCCGCGACTAGCGCCCGCCGCTGCGCCGCCACCAACCGGCCAGCGCGCGACCGGCGAGCGCGGGCAGCCCGGGCCTGAGTAACAGCCAGTCGCGGATCGGCGCGCCCTCCGTCGCGCCGATCACCCGCTTGTAGCCGCTGTCGCCCGCGCCCCAGTCGACCCTGGTCGCGCCGCGCGCCATCGCCGCGACCAGGTTGCGCCAGTAGAGCAGCTTGCCCGGCGAATGCTTGGCGAAACGCGGGTCGTAGCTGTTGGCGATCGCATAGATCAGCGTCCCCGTATCGATGTCGAACGAGAAGGCGGCGGGCACGCCGTCGACGCGGAGCAGCGCCGCGCGGAACATCCCCGCCAGCACCGGATCGACCGCCGCCGCCTGCCAGAAGGCGAGATGGCCGTCGGTCGTGAACTTCATGTCGCGACGATCGGTTTCCTGCGCGACCCAGCTCGTCTGCTCGACCGCGCCCAGATCGGCGAACCGCGCCGGCCAGTCCGCCCCCGCCAGCGCCTGCCAGTCGAGCGCGCCATGCTCGGCCAGATGCTTTTCGTGAAACCGGTTCTTGCGCAGCGTCGAGTTGCGCGGCCAGCGCTCGCCATCGACGCTCGGCACGAGGTCGAGCACCCAGGCGTCGCCGACATGCCGGTCGATCGCGCACCAGCCCGCCCCCCGCGCGCTCGCGATCAGCGCGTCCGCCGCCGGATCGCCGTCCTGAACCGGGCCGATCCGCAGGCCGTTGCACTGCACAGATAGTCCGCGCAGCGCCGCCGCGCGTGCCGCCTCGCTTGCCCCCATCGCCATGCCGAAACTGCGGAACGGCCAGTAACAGCCCGGCACCGTCGCCAGCCGCAGCCACGCCGGGCCGAGCGCGACGAACGGCAACGCGATCGCCGCGACGCCGTCCTCCTCGACCACCAAGGTCTTCGCACGGCCGCCATAGGCACTCAGCGCGGCCGCATACCAGCCATAGCGCAGGAACCGGTGGCTCGGCGCCGCGCGCGCGGCGACCGCGTCGATCGCGATGCTCAGGCCCTCGACCACGCTTGCCTGCGCGCTCGGTGGCACCGGCACGCGGTCGGACAGGAGCATCGGCTTCGACATCTCACGCCCCCTAGCAGCAATCCCTTACCAGGTAGTGCAGGATCGCACCCGTCGCCGCGGGGCTTCAGGGCGGGGGCGGGATTGGCTTCCCTCCGGCGCGGTTATTCCGCATGATGATCAGGATGATACCCCTTCCCGCCGTTTCGACGATCGCGCAGACGATCCAGCTGTCGCTTGCGCCCGTCTTCATGCTCGCGGGCATCGGCCAGCTGCTCAACGTGCTCGCCGGTCGCCTCTCGCGCGTGATCGACCGCGCCCGCCAGCTCGAAAAGCTCCATCCCAGCAGCGCGGGGCCCGAACGCATCCGCCATATCTGGGAGTTGCGGCTGCTCGACCGGCGGATGACGATCATCAACGCCTCGCTCTTCCTCGCGGTGTCGAGCGCGATCATGACCTGTATCGTCATTGCGCTGCTGTTCATCGCCGAACTCGCCAAGCTGCACTTCGGGACCTATGTCGCGGTCTCGTTCATCCTCGCGATGATCCTGCTGATCGCCGCCTTTGCCAGCTTCATGATCGAGGTGCGGATCTCGCTGGTCGCCTTCCGCATCCGCCCCGAACTGCTCGACAACCCCGAACTGCTCGACAAGCTGACATGACGCTCGAACACCGCCTGCTGCAGGGCGTCGTCGCGCTCGCCTGCCTCCTGCCGCTGCTCGTCGGCGGTCAGGGGATCGTCCACGGCCCCGCGCCGTTCGGCCACCTCGCCGACGTGCCCCGCGATCTCGACAGCCATTTCCGCTATATCTCGGGCATCTTCTTCGCGACCGGGCTCGGCTTTCTCAGCTGCATTCCGCACATCGAGACCAAGGGCCCGCGCTTCCGCCTGCTCGGCGGGCTGATCGTGGTCGGCGGCTTCGCGCGGCTCGTCTCGCTGATCGATGTCGGCATGCCGTCGCGCGGACATGTGCTGGGGCTCGGCATGGAAATCCTCGTCGTGCCGCTGCTGATGCTCTGGCAGGCGCGCCTCGCCCGCCGGGCCCTTTCCAACGCCGGACCGAATCCCTAGACGAGGCTTGACCATACCCGGTCCTCGAAAGGTCCAAGCATGCGTGAAGCCGCCATCGTCTCGACTGCCCGTACCGCCATCGGCAAAGCCTATCGCGGCGCGTTCAACGCGACCGAGGCACCGGTGCTCGGCGGGCACGTCATGAACGCGGTGGTCGAGCGCGCCGGGATCGACCCCGCGCGCATCGACGAGGTGTTCTGGGGCGTCGGCAACCAATGGGGGACTCAAGGCGGCAACGCCGGGCGCATGGCGCTCTTCGCCGCCGGCCTGCCCGAATCGGTTCCCGCGGTCACGCTCGACCGCAAATGCGGCTCGGGGCTGACCGCGGTCGCGCTCGCTGCCCGCACGATCATCTGTGACGAGGCCGATGTCGCGCTGGCGGGCGGGATGGAATCGATCAGCTACACCGTGACGAAGGACGCGCCGCGCTACGTCAACCAGAGCGTCACCGCGCGCGAGCCCGCCGCCTATATCCCGATGATCGAGACCGCCGAGATCGTCGCGCGCAAATATGGCATCAGCCGCGAGGCGCAGGACGCCTATGCCGCGATGAGCCAGCAGCGCGCCGCCGCCGGCCTCGCGAGCGGCGCGTTCGCCGAGGAGATCGTGCCGATCACCGTCGAGAAGGCGCTGTTCGACAAGCAGGGCGCGCGCACCGGCAGCGAGCACGTCACGCTGACCCAGGACGAGGGGATCCGCGCGGGCACGACTGCGGAGGCGCTCGCCGGGCTCAAGACGGTCTGGCCGGGCGGCGATTTCTCCAGCCCGGGGACCAGCGTCACCGCGGGCAATGCCAGCCAGCTCTCCGACGGCGCCTCCGCACAGCTGCTGATGGACCGCCGGACCGCGGAGGCCGAGGGCAAGGAGATCCTCGGTATCTATCGCGGCTTCCAGTCCGCGGGCTGCGATCCCGCCGAAATGGGCATCGGCCCGGTCTTCGCGATCCCCAAGCTGCTCGACCGCGCCGGGCTGACCGTCGCGGACATCGGCCTGTGGGAGCTGAACGAGGCGTTCGCGTCGCAATGCCTCTATTGCCGCGACCATCTCGGCATCGATCCCGAAAAGTACAACGTCAATGGCGGCGCGATCGCGGTCGGCCACCCCTTCGGCATGACCGGCTCGCGCCTCGTCGGCCACGCACTGATCGAAGGGCGCAAGCGCGGCGTCCGCTATGTGGTGGTCTCGATGTGCACCGCCGGCGGCATGGGCGCCGCGGGCCTGTTCGAGATCGTCTGACGTGACGGGGTGGGAGGGATGACGCACCCTTCCGTCGCTCCGCACCATCCACCCTGCCCCCTCCCGTCATCCTGACGAACGTCAGGATCCAGGGTAACAGGCCACAGCGCTCCTGGCTCTGGATCCTCACTTTCGTCAGGATGACGGCGGGTATAGAGGCTCAGCCTGTCCGGGATCGCCGACCCGGCGAAGGCCCCGAATGACAAAGGTCGTGCCCTGCGTATGCGTTTCCTCCTCCTCCCGGCACTCGCGCTGCTGGCCACCCCGGCCTCCGCCGCCCCCCAGAAGCCCACCCCCGCGAAACCCGGCACCGTCCGCGTCCGCCTCACCACCTCCGAAGGCCCGATCACGCTCGCGCTCGACACGCGCCATGCCCCCAAGACCAGCGCGAACTTCCTCGCCTATGTCGATGACGGCCGCTTCGACGGCACCGATTTCTACCGTGCCGCGCGCAGCAAGAAGGCGCCCAAATTCGGCTTCGTCCAGGGCGGCATCCGCACCGACGCGCGGCGCATCCTGCCCGCCTTCCCGCTCGAGACGACGACGCAGACCGGCATCCGCCATCTCGACGCGACGATCTCGATGGCGCGCGGCAGCGAACCCGGCTCGGCGGGCGGCAATTTCTTCATCACCGTCGGCCCGACGCCCGCGATGGACGCGCGTCCGGGCTATCTCGGCTATGCGGCCTTCGGCCATGTCGTCGGCGGCATGGACACGGTCCGCCGCATCCTCGCCAAGCCGACCGGTGGCGGGCTCGACGCGTTCAAGGGCCAGATGATCCTCAACCGCGTCGCGCTGATCAGTGCCAAGCGGCTCGACGGCACGCCCCGCCCGACCAGCGGCCCGCGACCATGGCTGTTGAAGACCCGCCCCACCCCGCCACGGCCGCGCTGACGCCCCACGGTCCGGGACCTCAGTCCGCGAACAGCAGGACCGGCGTCTCGAGATACTTTTTCAGCCCCTGGACGAAGCTCGCCGCGTCCCAGCCATCGACGACGCGGTGGTCGCAGCTGATCGACAGGTTCATCAGCTTCGCACGGACCACTTCGTCTCCCTTAAATACGGGGCGTTCGACGATCTTGTTCGGCCCGATGATCGCGACCTCGGGCCGGTTGATCACCGGTGTCGTCGCGATCCCGCCGAGCGGCCCGAGCGAGGTGACGGTAATCGTCCCGCCACCCATCTCGTTCGGCGCGAGCTTGCCCGCGCGCGCCGCCTCGGCGAGCCGCGTGATCTCGGTCGCGAGCTGCCAGACGTTGCGGTCCTGCGCGTCGCGGATCACGGGCACGGTCAGCCCCGCATCGGTCTGCGCCGCCATGCCCAGATGAATGCTGCCGTGGCGGGTGACCACGCCCGCCTCGTCGTCGTAGCGCGCGTTGAGCATCGGGAAATCGGGGATCGTCTTGCAAATCGCGACGATCATCAGCGGCAGCATCGTCAGCTTGGGTCGCCCGCCACGATTGGCGTTCAGATCCGCACGCATCGCTTCCAGCGCGGTGACGTCGATCTCGTCGACATAGGTGAAATGCGGGATCGCGCGCTTCGACGCGGCCATGTTCTCGGCGATCTTGCGCCGCATGCCGATGACCTTGATCGGCTGGTCCGCGCGCGCCCGGCTCGCCCCCGGCGCCTGATAGCCCTGCCCCGCGCCATACCGCAGATACGCGTCGAGATCGGCATGACGGACCCGGTCGGACTCGGTCTTCACCGACGCCAGATCAATCCCCAGATCCCGTGCCCGCGCCCGCACCGCGGGCGACGCCAGTGCGTGTGCCTTGGCGGCAGCGGCGACCAACCCCTCACTCCCCCCCGGCGAAGGCCGGGGTCCAGTTGGAACGTCTGCAGTGATAGCGGTCCGAGGCTCGTCATCTGCCGACCCCACCTGGGCCCCGGCCTCCGCCGGGGTGGTGGAGGTCGGCGTATCGACCACCTCCTCAACCCCCGGATTCTCCGCCTCATACTGCTCCGCCGTCTCCGCCTGCGCCGCCGTCAACGGCGCCGCCACGACCTCGCCCCCGGCGTCGACCGCATCCGTCTCGATCACCACCAGCGCAGCACCGATCGACACCTGATCCCCGACCTCGCCCGCCAACTCGACGACGACGCCCGACACGGGCGACTCCATCTCGACGGTCGCCTTGTCGGTCATCATGTCCGCGACCGGCGAATCCTCCTCGACGCGGTCGCCGATCGCGACGTGCCATGCGACGATCTCGGCTTCCGAGATGCCTTCGCCGATATCCGGCAGTTTGAAGGTAAAGCGAGCCATTATGCGTCCTTCATGATCTTCTTGAGGGCCTCGGTGATACGGACCGGCCCCGGGAAATAGGCCCATTCCAGGCTGTGCGGGTAGGGCGTGTCGAACCCGGTTACGCGCTCGATCGGTGCCTCGAGATGGTAGAAGCACCGCTCCTGCACCAGCGCCGACAGCTCCGCGCCAAAGCCGCTGGTCCGCGTCGCCTCGTGGACGATCATGCAGCGCCCGGTCTTCTTCACCGACGCCTCGATCGTCTCGATGTCGAGCGGGACGAGCGTGCGCAGGTCGACGATCTCCGCGTCGATCCCCGTCTCGGCGATCACCGCCGCGCAGACATGCACCATCGTCCCGTAGGCGAGGATCGTCAGCGCCTCGCCCGCCCGGACGATCTTCGCCTTGCCGAGCTCGATCTTGTAATAGCCGGTCGGCACCTCGCCCGCCGGATGCTTCGACCAGTTCTGCGACGGCCGATCCCAATAGCCGTCGAACGGCCCGTTATAGATGCGCTTGGGCTCGAAGAAGAGCGTCGGGTCATTGTCCTCGATCGCCGCGATCAGCAGGCCCTTCGCGTCATAGGGCGTCGACGGGATCACCGTCTTAATCCCCGACATGTGCGTGAAGAGCCCCTCGGGGCTCTGGCTGTGAGTCTGCCCGCCGAAGATGCCGCCGCCGAACGGCGATCGCACCGTGATCGGCGAGGTGAACTCGCCCGCCGAGCGATAGCGCAGCCGCGCGGCTTCCGACACGAGCTGGTCGAGCGCGGGATAGATGTAATCCGCGAACTGGATCTCGGGGACGGGACGCAGGCCATACGCGCCCATGCCGACCGCGACGCCGATGATCCCGCATTCGGTGATCGGCGTGTCGAACACGCGCGTCTTGCCGTGCTTGGCCTGAAGCCCCGCGGTCGCGCGGAACACGCCGCCGAAATAGCCGACATCCTCGCCCATCACGATCACGTCGGGATCGCGCGTCATCATGATGTCCATGGCCGAGTTGATCGCCTGGATCATGTTCATCCGGCTGGTCTCGCCGCCGTCCGCTGCGTCGGACTCGGGTGCCTCGATCATGTCGCTCATGCCTTGCGATCCCATGGACGGCCGCTTGCCGCCTCTTCATCGAGCATCTGCTGACGCTGCTCCTTCAGATGCCAGGGCAGCTCCTCGAACACGCCGTCGAACAGCGATTCGAGCGGCTGGTGCAGCCCATGGCCGAGGATGCCGTTCTTCTCGGCCTCCTTCTGCGCGGCCTTGACCTGCTCGGCGAGCTCCTTGTCCTGCGCCGCGTGGCGTTCGTCGTCCCATTCGCCGATCGCGATCAGGTGATCCTTCAACCGCTTGATCGGGTCGCCGAGCGGCCACGCATTGGGCTCGCCTTCGCTGCGATACTGGCCGGGATCGTCCGAGGTCGAATGGCCTTCCGCGCGGTAGGTGAAATGCTCGATCAGCGTCGGCCCCTGATTGGTCCGCGCCCGCTCGGCCGCCCATTCAGTGGCTGCGTACACGGCAAGCGCATCGTTCCCATCGACGCGAAGCCCGGCAATGCCATAGCCGACCGCCCGCGCCGCAAACGTCGTCGCCTCCGCGCCGGCAAACCCGGAGAAGCTCGAAATCGCCCACTGGTTGTTGACGACGTTGAAGATCACCGGCGCGCGGTAGACCGCGGCGAAGGTGCACGCCGAATGGAAGTCGCCTTCCGCGGTCGATCCCTCGCCGCACCAGGTCGCCGCGATCCGCGTGTCGCCCTTGGCCGCCGACGCCATCGCCCAGCCCACCGCCTGCGGATATTGCGTCGTAAGGTTGCCCGAGATCGAGAAGAACCCGGCTTCCTTGACCGAATACATGATCGGCAGCTGCTTGCCGCCGAGCCGGTCCGCGGTGTTCGAATAGATCTGGTTCATCATGTCGACGAGGCTCCAGCCCCGTGCGATGAGCAGCCCCTGCTGCCGATAGGAGGGGAAGCACATGTCCTCGTAATCGAGCGCATAGGCCGCCGCGACCGCGACCGCCTCCTCGCCCAGCGCCTTCATGTAGAAGCTCGTCTTGCCCTGACGCTGCGCGCGGAACATGCGCTCGTCGAACGCGCGGAGCAGCGCCATGCTGCGCAGCATACGGCGCAGCATATCGGGCGAAAGCTTGGGATCCCATGGCCCCACCGCATGGCCCTCGTCGTCGAGAACGCGGACCAGCGTATAGGCGAGATCAGTGAAATCGCTCGCCTTGTCCGCGGTATCGGGGCGCCGCGCCTGCCCCGCGGGCGGCACGTCGACTTCGGCGAAATCGACCGGATCGCCGGGTCGAAACTTCGGTTCGGGCACATGCAGCGTCAATCCGGGTAGATTGCGCAGCGGCTGCGAATCGGCGCGAGGGTGCTCGCTGGCCATCGTCACTCCATCTCCATCGCCCGGCGGCGTACGCGCCGGATCGCTCTTCACGGCCTTGTTATAAAATTTCAACGGCATTGGCGAGAGGGAGTTTTGTTCGGTTGCCGCATTCGCACCGGCGGCGTGCAACGCCGTGCGATCAATGCGATAGCATCACCCTGCGGACGCGGGGATACAGGGGCAGACAGGGGGAGGCAGGGCGACATGCTGCAGGACTGGGACGCCGTCGTCGCGATCGGATGCACGCTGCCGGGTGTCGAGCCGGGCACCAGCTACGGCCGGCCCGCACTCAGGTTCCGCGGCAAGACGCTCGCGTCGACCACCGCGCCCGATCCCGGCAGCTTCGTGCTCCATATCGGCCTCGACGAGAAGGAGATCCTGCTCGACACCGATCCCGCGACCTTCTGGCAGACCGATCATTATGACGGCTGGCCGGCGGTGCTGGTCCGCTACGGCACCGGCGCGGGCGAGCGGATCGCGGATCTGCTCGCCCGCGCCTGGTGGGACCGTGCTACCGCGGCTCAGCGCAAGGCCTATGGCGAGCGCCCCTAGCCGGCTCGCGCGCTACTCCACCGTCTGCTCGATCACCCCGAAGATTGGCCGATGCCGGTCGTCCTCCGCCCAGATCCGCACCGTATCGCCCTTTTTCAGGAACGGGGTCACCGCCGCGCCGCCCGCGATCGTCTCGATCGTCCGCACTTCGGCCAGGCAGGAATAGCCGACGCCGCCCTCTGCGATCGGCTTGCCCGGCCCGCCATCCGCGCCGCGGTTCGACACCGTGCCCGACCCGACGATCGTCCCCGCGCCCAGCTTGCGCGTCTTGGCGGCATGCGCGATCAGCGTGCCGAAATCGAACGTCATGTCCTCGCCCGCCTCGGCGCGACCAAAGGGCTGGCCGTTCAGGTCGACCATCAGCTTGCGGTGCAGCTTGCCGTCCTGCCACCAGTCGCCGAGCGATTCGGGCGTCACGAACACCGGCGAAAACGCACTGGCGGGCTTCGACTGGAAGAAGCCGAATCCCTTGCCCAGCTCGGCCGGGATCAGGTTGCGCAGCGACACGTCGTTAGTCAGCCCGACCAGCCGCACCGCCGCCAGCGCCTCCTCGCGGCTCGCGCCCATCGCCACGTCGCCGGTGACGACGACGACCTCGCCCTCCATGTCGCAGCCCCAGCTCTCGTCGGCGAGCGGGATCGGGTCGCGCGGCCCCAGAAACCCGTCCGACCCGCCCTGATACATCAGCGGATCGTGCCAGAAGCTGTCGGGCATCTCGGCCGCACGCGCCTGCCGCACGAGCGCGACATGGTTCACATAGGCCGACCCATCCGCCCACTGGTAGGCGCGCGGCAGCGGCGACGCCGCGTCATGCTCGTGGAAGCGCCGCATCGGGATCATCTCATGCTCCAGATCGGTCGACAGATTCTCGAGCATCGGCGCAAGCCGGTCCCAGTCGTCGAGCGCGGCCTGCAGCGTCGGCGCGATATGCGTCGCATCGGCATACCAGGCGAGGTCGTTCGACACGACGACGAGCCGGCCGTCACGGCCCCGGGCTGGATCTGCGTCCTTCAGGCTGGCCAGTTTCATTGCGGATCCTCTCAATGTTTTCACCACCCTACGCCCGCCCGCCGCAGGAAGTCGAGACCGGCGGTCGCACGCGCATCCCGACCGGCCGCTCATGCGTTATCCTTGCATCCCCCCGACCCCGGCGCCACACTTGGCCACCGCCTTCGAAAGCTCCGCCATGCCCCTCGATATCGTCCGCGTGCCCGTCCTCAGCGACAATTACGCCTGGCTGATCCACGATCCCGACAGCGGCAAAACGGTCGCGCTCGACCCGGGCGAGGCGGATCCGGTGATCGCCGCGGCGACCGCGCGCGGCTGGCGGATCGATCAGGTCTGGACGACGCACTGGCATCCCGATCACACCGGCGGCAACGCCGCGATCCGCGCTCAGGGCGCGATCGTCACCGGTCCCGCCGCCGAGGCCGCGAAGATCCCGACGCTCGACCATACCGTGACCGAGGGCGACGTCGTCACGCTCGGCGCGCACGCCGCGCAGGTGATGACCGTGCCCGGGCATACCCAAGGCCATATCGCCTTCCACTTCGCCGACGACGCGGTGATCTTCACCGGCGACACGCTGTTTGCGATGGGCTGCGGCCGGCTGTTCGAGGGCACGCCCGCCGACATGTTCGCCAACATGCAACGTTACGCAGCACTGCCCGACGAGACGCAGGTTTATTGCGGCCATGAATATACCCAGTCGAACGGCCGCTACGCGCTGGTCGCCGAGCCCGACAATGCCGCGATCCGCGAGCGGATGGCCGAGGTCGACGCGGCCCGCGCGCGCGGCGAGGCGACCGTGCCGACGACGATCGGGCTCGAACGCGCGACCAATCCGTTTCTCCGCGCGACCTCGGCCGCCGAGCTCGGCGAGCGGCGCGCGGCAAAGGATGCGTTCAAGGGCTGAATAGGCTATGTCTGCCCCTCGGGGGCGCAAAGGAAACCGCATGCGCATCATGACACGCTTATCGCTGCTCTGCCTGACGATCGCCGCCACCGCCTGTACGGCGACCCCGCGCGAACAGGCGCAGATCGCGCAGCGCGAAACCGAAACGCAGCGAAAGCTCGCGACCGCGCTCAAGGGGCTGACCCCGGGCGAGCCGACCCTGTGCCTCAACACCTTCGGCCAGAAACAGGTGACCAGCTACGGCTCGACGTTCCTCTACCGCGTCAACAACGGCACGATCTACCGGACCGAGACCAATGGCGGGTGCGGCGATCTCGACCGCAACATCCTGATCACGCGGACGCCCTCGGGCCAGCTCTGCCGCGGCGATATCGCCAACACGATCGACCGCGCCAGTCGCTTCCCCAGCGGCAGCTGCAGCTTCGGGGAATTCGTCCCCTATCGGAAGGTTCGGTGAGGATGCCGCGCTCCGGCCGGATCGCCGCCCTCGCCGCGCTCGCGCTAACACTCGTCGCCGGCCGCGACGATCCGCTCGCGGGGCGCATCGCTGGCGCACCGGTCCGCTGCATCGGCATCGGCCTGGTCCAGGGGCCGACGATCCTCGACGCGACCACCATCCTCTATCGCCAGTCGGGCAAGCGCGTCTGGCGCACCGGCCCGGTCGGCCCCTGTCCGCAATTGCGCCCGCTGTCGACGATCATCGTCGACATCTATGGCGGCCAGCTCTGCCGCAACGACCGGTTCCGGCTGATCGAACCCGGCCTGTCGATCCCCTCCCCCTCCTGCCGCTTCACCGACTTCACCCCCTACGACAAACCCTGACGCCCGGCCGCCCCGGATGATATGTTGCATCATGGCAACAACCCGCCGCCCAATTTTCCGCAGCTGCGAACATGTGCTTTGATATGATACATCATTCGCGCTAGGCGGCAGCTCCGGGGTTCAAGGAGCGTTTCTATGCGTAAGACTTTCATCGGGATCAGCGCGCTGGCGGTCTTCGCCGCGACCGCTGCGACCGCCCAGACCGACACGACGCCGACCGGCGCACCGGCCGATACGTCTGCCGCAACCCCAGCCCCGACCCGCACCCCGCGCGCCGCCGCCGAGATTCTCGTCACCGCCCCCGTCCGCCAGAGCGAGACCGACGTCCTCCAGGGCACCTCGATCCTCTCGGGCGCCGAGCTCACCCGCAACCTGCGCCCGACCATCGGCGAGACGCTCGCGCGCCAGCCCGGCGTGTCCGCCACCTCGTTCGGCCCCAGCGCGTCGCGCCCGATCCTGCGCGGCTTCCAGGGCGAGCGCATCCGCGTGCTGACCGACGGGATCGGCTCGATCGACGTCTCGAACACCTCGGTCGATCACGCGGTCATCATCGACCCGCTGCTCGCCGAGCGGATCGAGGTGCTGCGCGGCCCCTCCGCCCTCCTGTTCGGCTCGTCCGCGGTCGGCGGCGTCGTCAACGTCATCGACACGCGCATCCCGCGCACCGTCCCCGAAAACGGCTACCGCGTGAACGGCATCGCGACCTACGGCTCGGCCGCGAACGAGCGCTCGGGCGGCGCCGCCGGTGACGTCGCGGTCGGCCAGCATCTCGTCCTCCACGCCGACGGCTCCTATCTGAAGTCGGGCAATCTGCGCACCGGCGGCAACATCCTGTCGTCGCAGGCGCGCGCCGCCGCGCTCAGCCAGGTCGGCCTCCCGCAGGACACCGACGAGCCGATCGACTTCGCCGGCTCCGCCGCCCTGCGCGGCAAGCTGCCCAACACCAAGTCCGAGACCTGGACCGCCGGCGTCGGTGCGTCGATCATCACCGATGGCGGCAATCTCGGCGTGTCGTACAGCCATTATGACAGCCTCTACGGCGTGCCGATCCGCTACGCGACCGCGGTCGGCCAGGAGCAGGAGGCGCCCCGCCTCGACGTCGTCCAGAACCGCGTCGACCTGCGCGGCGAGATCAACACCGGCGGCGGCTTCCTCGACAAGATCCGCGTCCGCGCCGGCCATGCGACCTATCGCCATTTCGAGCTCGAACCCGATGGCGGCGTCGGCACCGCCTTCTTCAACAACGGCACCGAAGGTCGCATCGAGCTCGTCCAGGCCAATCGCGGCGGCTGGCAGGGCGCCTCGGGCGTGCAATATTTCAACCGCCTGTTCGACGTGAACGGCGACGAAGCCTTCCTGCCGCGCAACGAGACCAACCAGACCGGCCTCTTCACGCTCCAGCAATATAGCGCCGGCGCATTCCGGGCCGAGGGCGGGCTACGCTACGAGACGACGTCGCTCTCCGCCAAGACCCCGCTCGACGACCTCCGCTTCTTCCGCGGCAGCCGCAGCTTCGACGCGGTCTCGGGCTCGCTCGGCGCCTCCTACGGCGTGACCGACGCGGTCCGGCTCGGCATCAACCTCTCGCACACCGAGCGCGCGCCGTCGGCCGAAGAGCTGTTCGCAAACGGCGGTCATGCCGGCACCCAGGCCTATGAATTCGGCAGCCCCGATTTCAAGCTCGAGAAGAGCTGGGGCATCGAGGGCACGCTCCACGCGCATGGCGACGGCTTCAGCTTCGACGCGTCGGCCTATTACAACGACTTCTCCAACTATATCTCGGAGAACCAGGTCGCGCAGAGCGTCTGCCAGACCGCCGCCGATCCGTCGGGGCGCGAGGTCGACCTGCCCTGCTTCCAGTATCAGCAGGCGGATGCGCGCTATTACGGGTTCGAGGCCAATGCCTCGGTCCGGCTCGCGCAGATCGGCGGCTATGTGCTGAACGCCGACCTGCTCGGCGATTATGTCCGCGCGACGATCGTCGACAACGGCCCCGTGCCGCGCATCCCGCCGATGCGCGTGCTCGGCGGGATCGAGGCGCAGGGCGACCGCGTCAACGGCCGGCTCGAGGTCGAGCACGTCTTCGACCAGGACCGCATCGCCGCGTTCGAGACGACCACCAACGGCTATACGATGGTCAACGCGACCCTGGGCTTCAACCCGTTCGGCAAGGACAGCAAGACCTCGATCCTGCTCAGCGCGAACAACCTGTTCGACGTCGAAGCCCGCCGCCACGCCAGCTTCCTCAAGGACTTCGCCCCCCTAGCCGGCCGCGACATCCGCGCGACGCTCCGCTTCGGGCTGTAACGGGGGGGCCGCTCCCCACGCCCAGAAAAGGAGCACCACCCCGGCGAAGGCCGGGGCCCAGTTGGGAGGACCAGCATGATAACCCACAGCCCGCCGTCACGACCGCCTTCCCACCTGGGCCCCGGCCTCCGCCGGGGTGAAGCTCGCGGCGAGCGCGGTGGCCGATAACCGGCCCGCCCCCTATACCCAACCCATGCTCCCCATCCTCTACAGCTTCCGCCGCTGCCCCTACGCAATCCGCGCCCGCAGCGCGGTCGTCGTCAGTGGCATCGCGGTCGAGCTCCGCGAAATCGTCCTGCGCGACAAGCCTGCCGCGATGCTTGCCGCCTCCCCCAAGGGCACCGTCCCCGTCCTGATCCTCCCCGACGCCCGCGTCATCGACCAGAGCCTCGCCATCATGCACTGGGCGCTCGCCACAGCCGACCCACTCGACTGGCTCGCCGGAGAGGACGCCGATCTGATCGCGACCAACGACGGTGCGTTCAAGCATCATCTCGACCGCTACAAATATGCCGATCGCCACGGCACCGACCCGCTCGAGCACCGTGCCGCCGCCACCGCGATCCTCGCCGATCTCGACGCGCGGCTGGCAGCCACCGGCCACCTCGCCGGCCCCCGCGTCACGCTGACCGACATCGCGATCCTCCCCTTCGTCCGCCAGTTCGCGCAGACCGATCGCGGCTGGTTCGACACGCTCCCCCTCCCCGCGCTCCACGACTGGCTGGGCCGCTATCTCGCAAGCCCGCTCTTCGCCGCCGTCATGCCCAAATTCGCGCCGTGGCAGCCGGATGCGCCGACTGTCATTTTTCCAACATGATCCGCGCCTAGCGCATCGCCGGGGGGCATTGCGACAGCATGAGCCGCGCGACGGCGATCACGGTCCACGGGGGTGGCCGCGATCGGCGCGCGCGGCTCGTCGGGTGTCCCTTCGGTAAAACCAAGAAGATCATCCAGGGAATATCACCGTGACACGCACCCGTCTGACCACGTCGCTCCTGCGCGGCATCGCACCCGCGACATTGCTGCTCGCCGCCCTGCCCGCCGCCGCCCAGGACACGACCACCGCCCCTGCTGCCGCCCCCGCTGAAGACGGCCTCGGCGAGATCGTCGTCACCGCCGAACGCCGCTCGGAGAATCTTCAGCGCGTGCCGCTGTCGGTCGGCGTCGCATCGGGCGATGCGTTGCGCGCGTTCCAGGCGGGTGGCGACGACACGCTGCTGTCGCTGTCGGGCCGCGTCCCCGGCCTCTATGTCGAGACGACCACCGGCCGCATCTTCCCGCGCTTCTACATCCGCGGTCTCGGCAACATCGATTTCTACCTCGGCGCGTCGCAGCCGGTCACGATCATCCAGGACGACGTGATCCTCGAGCATGTCGTGCTGAAGTCGAACCCGGTCTATGACGTCCGCCAGGTCGAAGTGCTGCGCGGCCCGCAGGGCTCGCTGTTCGGCCGCAACACGACCGCGGGCATCATCAAGTTCGACACGATCAAGCCGACCAACGACTTCGACAGCCGCGCCTCGGCCTCGGTCGGCACCTATGGCAGCGTCAGCGTCGACGCGGGCGTCGGTGGCCCGCTGATCAAGGACCTGCTGTCGATCCGCGTCTCGACGTTGCTCCAGCACCGCGAAAACTATGTCGACAACGTCTATGCCGGCGTCACGCAGGACAGCACCGCGACCCCGCGCAAGAACGCGATGGGCGGCTTCGACGACCGCAACGTCCGCGTCCAGCTCGCGCTGACCCCGGGCAACGCCTTCTCGCTCGACCTGTCGGGCCATGCGCGCTGGTATGACGGCACCTCGACGCTGTTCCACCGCGCCGCGCTGAAGAAGGGCTCGAACGACGTCCAGGCCGAGCCGCGCAACATCGTCGCGCTCGACGAAGGCAATGACAATCCGCAGAGCTACACCACCTATGGCGGGTCGGTCCGCGCGACCTACGACTTCGGCCCTGCCGCGCTCACCTCGATCACCGCGTACGAGACGACCTCGGGCTTCAGCCGCGGCGACACCGATGGCGGCGCGGGCGCGAACTTCCCCGTCCGCGGCACGGCGAACGGCTTCGGCCAGTCGCAGGGCCAGATCCGCGATCTCGACCAGTGGTCGCAGGAGCTGCGTCTGTCGGGCACGCAGGGCGGTCGCTTCAACTGGCAGGTCGGCGGCCTGTATTTCGACACGCGCGACATCACCGATTTTTACCAGCGGACCTTCTTCCTGACGACCGCACAGCGCAACCCGAACAACTGGGTCCGCCTCCACGACGTCAACACCTCCTGGGCAGGCTTCGGCCAGATCAGCTACGAGCTGATGGACCGGCTGACGCTCACCGCCGGCGGCCGCATCACCGAGGACAAGAAGCGCACGCAGCTGCTCAAGCCCGTCCAGAATGTCGCCGGTGTCAGCCAGTATCCGGCCGGCTTCCGCACCGACGTCACGCTGAAGGCGACCAAGCCGAGCTGGGACGCGAGCCTCCTCTATCAGGCGAGCCCCGACATCAGCCTCTACTCGCGGATCGCACAGGGCTTCCGCGGACCGACGATCCAGGGCCGCTCGGCGGTGTTCAACTCGGACTTCTCGACCGCCAATTCGGAGACGATCCTGTCGTGGGAGACGGGCATCAAGACCCGCCTGCTCGACAACACGCTCAGCCTCAACGCGACCGTGTTCGGCTACCGCGTCAACGACATCCAGCTCAACGGCAACGACCTCAACGGCAACGGCATCCTGTTCAACGGCAACAAGGCCGAGGCGTACGGCATGGAGGCCGAGGCGAACTGGAAGCCCGTTCCCAACCTCACGCTCGGCGCCGGGCTCAGCCTGCTCCACAGCGCGATTCGCGACAAGACGACCGAGGTGCAGATCTGCGCGCTCAACAACGCGGTCGTCTGCACGCCCTCCGCGGCGGTCCGCCCCGTCCCCGGCGCGTTCGGCACGACCTTCCTCGTCAAGATCGACGGCGAGCCCCTGCCCAATGCGCCGGAGTATAATGTCGACCTGACCGCACGCTACGACCAGCCGCTCGGCAATGGCGGTCGCGCGTTCATCGCGGGCGACTTCAACATCCAGGGCTATACGCAGTTCGTGCTCTACAAGACAAAGGAGTTCACCGCGAACGGCAACTTCGAAGGCGGCCTGAAGATCGGCTATGCCGCGCCCGACGACGCCTATGAACTCGCCGTGTTCGCACGCAACATCACCGGCGAGAAGAACCTGAAGGGCGTGATCGAGAACTATATGGCCGCGGTGTTCAACGAACCGCGGATCATCGGCGTCTCGCTCAGCGGCAAGTTCCGCTGACAAGACTGGCGTGGCGGTGACCCCGCCACGCCATCCCCTCGCGGATCGTGGCGGCTCATCCGCCACGCCACCTTTGCGGAGCGTCTGGCGCTCGCGCGCGGTGCGTGTCAGACATCGGGTTTGACCTTGCCCGAGGACCCGACCGATCCGCCAGATCGCTGCCCTGCCCTATCGGATCACCGCCGACGGATCCGCCGAGATCCTGCTCATCACCTCGCGCGAGACGCGGCGTTGGGTGATCCCCAAGGGCAATCCGATTGCCGGCCTCGCCTCGCACGAGGCGGCCGCGCAGGAGGCGTTCGAGGAAGCCGGGATTCGCGGCATCCCCTGCCCCAGCGCGGTCGGCGATTTCTGCTACGACAAGCGGCGCCGCAGCGGGCGTCTCCGGCCGATGATCGTCAGCGTCTATCCGATGCAGGTCGTCGAACAGGTCGCGGACTGGCCCGAGCGGGATCAGCGCGAGACACGGTGGTTTCCGCCTGATAAGGCCGCCGCCGCGGTCGACGAGCCCGAACTCAAGGCTCTGATCCGAGGATTCCGAAAGCCACCGATCCCGGTGGCGTTCGAACAACGCGTGCTGCCGGTGCTGCGGTCACGAATGAGGAGGCGTTTTCCGATGCTGGGCTGGTTCCAGGCACTCATGCCCAAGCAGGGGCGGTTCTTCGAGCTGTTCGACGCGCATGCCGCGACGCTCGTCGCGGGCGCCGACGCGCTCGCCCGGCTGCTCCACGGCGAAGGCTCGATCGAAAGCCAGATCGCCGAGATCGTCCGCCGCGAACACGAGGCCGACGACATCACGCGCGAGGTCCTGCAGGACGTCCGCCGGGTGTTCGTGACGCCGTTCGACCGCAGCGCGATCACCGACCTGATCGGCGTGATGGACGATGCGATCGACCAGATGAACGGCACCGCCAACGCGATCGCGCTGTACGAGGTGACCGAGTTTGCGCCCGAGATGCGCGACATGGCGGGGATCATCGTCGAGGCCGCGCGAATCACCGCCGAGGCGATCCCGCTGCTCCGCTCGCTCGGCAGCAACGCCGGCCGTCTCCACGACCTGACCGCCCGGCTGATCCAGATCGAGGGTCACGCCGACGACATCCACGACACCGGCCTGCGCGCGCTCTTCGCCGCGTCGAAGAGCCACGCCGACCCGATGGCCTTCATCATCGGCCGCGAAATCTATTCGAGCCTCGAAAAGATCGTCGACCGCTTCGAAGACGTCGCCAACGAGATCCAGGGACTCGTCATCGACCATGCGTGACGCGTCGTTTCGGCCCGAAGCATCCCCCGTGACACCCCCCCGGCGAAGGCCGGGGCCCAGTTGCGGGACGACTATGGCTGGATCGACCGTTTGTTACGCGTTATTTCAGCCCGCGACCTCCCCCAAGGCACCCCCCCGGCGAAGGCCGGGGCCCAGTTGGGGAACGGCCATGGCCGAGGGCAGCGCACCGTTACTGCGACCTCTCCAACTGGACCCCGGCCTCCGCCGGGGTGGTAACACTGCGTTCGAGGCAGCCGCATGATCCTCTCGCTCCCGGTCCTCATCGGCCTGATCGGCATCGCGCTGCTGTTCGATTTTCTCAACGGCCTGCACGACGCCGCGAATTCGATCGCGACGGTCGTCTCGACGCGCGTGCTCAAACCCCAATATGCCGTACTCTGGGCGGCATTCTTCAACTTCATCGCCTTTGCCGTCTTCGGCCTCCACGTCGCGCAGACCGTCGGCACCGGCATCGTCCATGCGCAGGTGATCGACGCGCAGGTGATCTTCGCCGCGCTGATCGGCGCGATCGCGTGGAACGTCATCACCTGGGTGCTCGGCATCCCCTCGAGCAGCAGCCACGCGCTGATCGGCGGGCTGCTCGGCGCGGGCGTCGCTAAGATCGGCTTCGGCGCGATCGTCTGGAGCGGCGTGATCAAGACCGTCAGCGCGATCTTCGTCTCGCCCGCGGTCGGCCTGCTGCTCGCGCTGCTGCTCGTCCTGCTCGTCGCCTGGACCAGCCTGAAACTCACCCCCCTCGGCGTCGACAAGCGCTTCCGCAAGCTCCAGCTGATCTCCGCCGCGCTCTATTCGCTCGGCCATGGCGGCAACGACGCGCAGAAGACGATGGGGATCATCGCGGTGCTGCTCTATTCGCAGGGGCTGCTCGGCGGCGAGTTCCACGTGCCCTTCTGGGTCGTGCTGTCCTGCCAGGCGGCGATGGCGCTCGGCACGCTGTCGGGCGGCTGGCGGATCGTCCACACCATGGGGTCGAAGATCACCCGGCTGACCCCCGCGCAGGGCTTCTGCGCGGAGACCGGCGGCGCGATCACGCTGTTCGCCGCGACCTTCTGGGGCGTGCCGGTCTCGTCGACGCACACGATCACCGGCGCGATCGTCGGCGTCGGCGCCGCGCGACGCCTGTCCGCGGTGCGCTGGAACGTCGCCAGCAACATCATCATCGCCTGGACGGTGACGCTGCCCGCCGCCGCAGCCATCGGTGCGGCGACCTACTGGCTGACCGGGCTATTTATCTGATAAATGCAGGCGCTTACGGTCTGTTAAGCATGATCGGAGGGCAATTGCGCAACCGCTGATGCGGTACGCTTGCGGGATGTTCTCGCGCTCCCCCGCCATTCCCCTCCGCGATCATCCCGACGCCACGAGCCTCATCCTGTTCGGGCTTGTCGAAAGCGACGAGGATGCGTGGAGCGCCGCGCAGCATGTCCGCCTCGCCAAGGTCGGCGCGGTCTGGCCGGTCGCGCTGATCGCGCATCTCGTCGCCGCGGCGATCGTCTTCGGCGTTTCGCTGGCGGCACGGCCGGCGCTGATCGCCGCAGTGGCGGTGCATGCGGGGGTGATCGCCCTGCTGTCCGGCGCGGCCTTCGCGACGGTGCGCAGCAGGACGCTGCGCGAATGGCCGATCCATCGCCGCAACGCGGTGCTCGCGACCTGCGCCGCCGGGCTCTCCGCCGCGCTCCTGTCCCTGCTCTGGGTCACCGTCGAGCTGCCGGGCGGGCCGATCGAGCTCGCCGGGCTGGTCGCGATCGTCGGCGCGATCAGCGTCACCGCGATCACGCTTTACGCCGTGCGCGCCGCGACCCTGGGGTTCGGCATCGGCCTGGCGCTGATGCTGACCTTGCTGTCGGGCGTCGGCATCGCACCGGTCGTCGCGATCGCCGCCTTTGCCGGCTTTGCCGCGGTCGCCTACCGGATGGCGCGGATCGACTATGCGCTCGCGCTCGATCACGCGGACCAGTCGAGCGAGGGCCGGCTCGCGATGAAGCTAATGGCGGAGTTCGAGAATTACGGCCCCGGCTGGTTCTGGGAAGCCGACCGGCGCGGCCGCATCACCTATATCTCGCCCAAGATGGCGCACGCGCTCCCGCCGCCGTCGGATCCGGAGGAGGGGTGCGACCCGTCGTCCGGGCTGGTCGGCTGCATCCTCACCGACCTGTTCCGCATGGACAGCGAGGCGCCCGGCACCGAACGCACGCTCGCCTTCCATCTGTCGTCGCGCACCTCCTTCTCGGACTATTCGGTCTGCGCCGCCGCCGACCCCGCGCCCGAGCGCTGGTGGTCGATGTCGGGCCGCCCGGTGATCGACGAGATCGGCCGCTTCCAGGGCTTTATCGGCACCGGCTTCGACCTCACCGAAAAGCGCAAGGCCGATGCCGAGATCAACCGTCTCGCGCTGTTCGACGGGCTGACCGGGCTCGCCAACCGCCAGCGGATGCGGCTGTCGCTCGACAAGACGCTCGCGCAGCAGGCCGGGCCCTACCGCCCGACCGCCTTGTTCCTGATGGATCTCGACCGGTTCAAGGCGGTCAACGACACGCTCGGCCACCAGGCGGGCGACCTGCTGCTCAAACAGGTCGCACAGCGGCTCACGCGCGTGGTCGGCGATGCGGGGCTGGTCGGCCGGCTCGGTGGCGACGAGTTCCAGGTCGTGCTCCCCGGCGTCGACAACCGCGACACGCTCAGCACCCTGTCGCGCGAGCTCATCCTCGCGCTGTCGCAACCCTATTTCATCAGCGGCGCGTCGGTCTCGATCGGCTGTTCGATCGGCATCGCGATCACGCCGCAGCACGGCAAGGATTCGGAGACGCTGATCCGCAACGCCGATCTCGCGCTCTATGCGGCCAAGGCCGATGGCCGCGGCGTCCACCGCTTCTATTCGGACGACATGCTGGCGGGGGCGAAATCGCGCAAGCAGCTCGAGGACGATCTGCGCATCGCGGTGACCGAGGGCGCGTTCCACCTCTGCTACCAGCCCGTCGTCAGCACCAAGTCGACGCGGATCGTCGGCTATGAGGCGCTGATCCGCTGGAACCACCCGACGCGCGGCCCCGTGTCGCCCGCCGACTTCATCCCGATCGCCGAGGAATGCGGGCTGATCGAGGCGATCGGCACTTGGGTCCTGCGCACCGCGTGCAACGCCGCCGCGCGCTGGCCTGCCGACGTCCGCGTCGCGGTCAACGTCTCGCCGATCCAGTTCGCCAACCCCGCACTGCCAGCCCTCGTCACCAGCGCGCTCGCCCAGTCCGGGCTGCCCGCCAACCGGCTCGAGCTCGAGATCACCGAAGGCGTCTTCCTCGACGAGAGCGCGTCCTCCGACCAGATGTTCAAGGCGCTCAAAGGGATCGGCGTCCGGCTCGCGCTCGACGATTTCGGCACCGGCTATTCGTCGCTCGGCTACTTACGCACCGCGCCGTTCGACAAGATCAAGATCGACCAGTCGTTCGTGAAGGGCGCGGCCGAGCCCGGCAACCGCAACGCCGCAATCATCAAGGCGATCGTCATGCTCGCCGACACGCTCGGCATGGAGACGACCGCGGAAGGCGTCGAGCTGCAGGACGAGATCGCGCTCGTCCGCGATCTCGGCTGCAGCCATATCCAGGGCTATGTCTATGGCCGCCCGGTCCTCAACGAGGTGGTGATGGAACAGCTTTCCACCGCCGCGGGGGTGGCGACCGCCGCCGGGTTCAAGACCAGCCGCGCGCCGCGCGTGCGGATGCTGCGCTCGGCGCGTCTGCTGGTCGAGGACACGCTCGTCGATGTCCGCGTCCGCGACATCTCGACCAGCGGCGCGATGGTCGAGGGGCTGATGGTCCGCGGCGATCCGACCGGCGCCGGCGTCTCGATCGAGCTCGTCGATGGGCAGATGATCGGCGCACAGATTCGCTGGCTGCGCGACGGCCGCGCCGGGCTCGCCTTCGACCATCCGGTCGATATCGAACGGCTCGGCCCCCCGCCGCTGGTCCGCGGGATGCGTCGCGCGGGCTGACCGCGGGCGCGCGCGGCTCGCTCGAAAATATTTCGAAAGGCGCGAAATCCGCTTGCGTATCGCGAACCCGGCGCAGATCCACGCGTCGCGCCGCCGCCGCCGCCTTGAGATGCCCCCATCGACCCCGGGCAGGGCCGCAACGGGCCAACTAGCGGCTTGCACCCGCTGCGGGATTGGCACAGTATCTGGGGGCTACTTACAGCGGCAGGCCCTATCTCTGGTAGAACATGGTGCGCCCCTCGGGCTGCCACTCCTGATTGTCGACAGGCGTGACCACGCGCTGCCGATCAGTTTTTGTTCCTCTTTTGATCTGCCTGATGATAGCATGGGATATGCTCCCGATTCGAACGATTACAGAATTTTAGGAGCGGTCTTTTGGATTTCAGAGACAGCAGCCGGGATAGCGACATGACGACCGACACCATCGAACAGACCCTCGACACGCCCGCAGCAGAGGCCCCCAAGGCGCCGCGTCAGGCGCAGGACAGCCATTCCGTGCGCGCGCAGATCTACCCGGTCGAGGTCGATCACAGCCGCGACGCGCTGCTGACCGAATTCGGCAAGGAGACGCTGAAGGACCGCTATCTGCTCCCGGGCGAGAGCTATCAGGACCTGTTCGTCCGCGTCGCCTCTGCGTACGCCGATGACGCCGGCCACGCACAGCGTCTCTACGACGCGATCTCGAAGCTCTGGTTCATGCCCGCCACCCCCGTTCTCTCGAACGGCGGCACCGGTCGCGGCCTGCCGATCTCCTGCTATCTCAACTCGGTCCCCGACAGCCTCGGCGGCATCGTCGACACCTGGAACGAGAATGTCTGGCTCGCCTCGCGCGGCGGCGGCATCGGCACCTACTGGGGCAATGTCCGCGGCATCGGCGAGCCGGTCGGCCTCAACGGCAAGACCAGCGGCATCATCCCGTTCGTCCGCGTCATGGATTCGCTCACCCTCGCCATCTCGCAGGGCTCGCTGCGCCGCGGTTCGGCGGCCGTCTATCTCGACGTCTCGCATCCCGAGATCGAGGAATTCCTCGAGATCCGCAAACCCTCGGGCGATTTCAACCGCAAGGCGCTGAACCTCCACCACGGCGTGCTGATCACCGACGCCTTCATGGAGGCGGTGCGCAACGGCGAGGAATGGCATCTCCGCTCACCGAAGGATCAGGCGATCCGCGCCACCGTCGACGCGCGCTCGCTGTTCCAGAAGCTCGTCGAGACGCGTCTCCAGACCGGCGAGCCCTACATCGTCTTTGCCGATCACGTGAACAAGGCGATGCCCAAGCATCACCGCGAACTGGGCCTCAAGGTCTCGACCTCGAACCTGTGCTCGGAAATCACGCTGCCGACCGGCAAGGATCATCTCGGCAACGAGCGGACCGCGGTCTGCTGCCTGTCGTCGCTGAACCTCGAAACCTGGGATCAGTGGAAGGACGAGAAGGGCCTGATCGAGGACGTGATGCGCTTCCTCGACAACGTGCTGCAGGATTATATCGACCGCCACGAGCCTGGCATGGAACGCGCCGCCTATTCGGCGGGCCGCGAGCGCTCGGTCGGCCTTGGCGTCATGGGCTTCCACAGCTTCCTTCAGGCACGCGGCATCCCGTTCGAAGGCGCGATGGCCAAGTCGTGGAATCTGCGGATGTTCAAGCATATCAACGCGCAGGCCAACGAAGCTTCGATGCAGCTCGCGATCGAGCGCGGGCCCTGCCCCGACGCCGCCGATGTCGGCGCGATGGAGCGGTTCAGCTGCAAGATGGCGATCGCACCGACCGCGTCGATCAGCATCATCTGCGGCGGCACGTCGGCCTGCATCGAGCCGATCCCGGCGAACATCTACACGCACAAGACGCTCTCGGGCAGCTTCTCGATCAAGAACCCGTATCTCGAGAAGATGCTCGCCGAAAAGTCGAAGAACTCGGACGCGGTGTGGAACTCGATCCTCGAACAGGGCGGTTCGGTCCAGCATCTCGACTTCCTCTCGACCGAGGAAAAGGACTGCTACAAGACGTCGTTCGAGATCGACCAGCGCTGGCTGCTCGAACTCGCCGCGGACCGCACGCCATACATCGACCAGGCGCAGTCGCTGAACCTGTTCATCCCCGCGGACGTGGAAAAGTGGGACCTGCTGATGCTCCACTTCCGCGCCTGGGAGCTCGGCATCAAGTCGCTCTACTATCTCCGCTCCAAGTCGGTGCAGCGCGCCGGCTTCGCGGGCGGGGTCGAGGCGGACAACACCATCGACCTGCGTCAGATCGACGTCGAGTCGAAGGATTATGACGAGTGCCTCGCCTGCCAGTAAGCCCCCGACCCATCACCGTGGCGGGCCCGCCCGCCGCCTGATCGAACAGCCTGTCGCGCCGCTAGCGCGACAGGCTTTTTCGTGCGCGCGCGGGCTAGGTCCAAAGCGGGCCGGTCTGCAGCTTGTCGCCCCCGTGCGCGCGGCCTAGCCCGGTCGCCGGGACAGCGCGCTGGGGGGCGTCGATGGGGACAAGGCTCGCGACGCGTCTGGCGATCATGCTGCTGGCCCTCACGCCCGCGCCACCCGCCGCCGCCCGCCAGAGAAGCGCGCAGAAGACCGGCTTCACACTGCCCGCCGGCAGCGGCAGGACCATCCTCCTGGTCCGCCCCAGCATCCGCGTCGGCGCGCGCTCGACCGGCGGGATGTTCGAACCCAATGGCGACTGGACCGACCAGGCCCGCCGCAACATCGAAACCGCACTCGCCGCGCAGCAACAGGCGCTCGGCAACCGCGTGATCCCCGCACCCATAGCGGACGGCGATGCGGCGCAGCTGATGGCGGACTATGCCGCGCTGTTCGCCGCGGTCTCGCAATCAGTGATCCGCTATCAATTCTTCGCCGGCGACCGGCTGCCGACCAAGAAACGGGCGACACAGGCCGGACGGTTCGACTGGACGCTCGGGCCCGGCATCGCGCGGCTGCCCGGCGCGCGCGACGCCGATTACGCGCTCTTCCTCAGCACCAGCGACGCCTATGGCTCGACCGGGCGCAAGCTGCTGCAGATCGTCGCGATGCTGGGGCCAGGCATCCCGCTCAGCGCGGGCGAACATGCGGGCTATGCCGGGCTGGTCGATCTGCGGACCGGCGACCTGCTCTGGCTCAACGCCGACCGCGCGATGGGCGGCGACCTGCGCACCCCGGAAGGCGCCGCCCGCCGCGTCCAGCAGCTGCTCGCCGATTTCCCCGGCAGCACCCCCGCCCCCCGATGACCGTCACCGCGTTCGCCCTCGCCCTGCTTGCGGCCACCGCCCCCGCCCCGCCCCCCTATGCCGGCGCCTATCAACCGCGCGGCGTCGACGAGATCGGCGCCTGGGCCGAGGCGGACGAGGACGAACGGCAACTCGCGTCGTCGCCGCTGCTGATCCGCGACGCCGCGCTTAACGCCTATGTCCGCCGCGCGCTCTGCGACACGGTCGGCGCGGCGCGCTGCGCCAGCGTGCGCGTCTATGTCCTGCGCGTGCCTTTGTTCAACGCGAGCATGGCGGCGAACGGGACGATGCGCGTGTTCAGCGGCCTGCTGCTCCGCGCCCGCAGCGAGGCGGCGCTCGGCGCGGTACTCGGACATGAATTCGGCCATTTCGAACGCCGCCACACGCTTGCGCAGTTCCGGGCGCAGCGTACCGGATCCGACCTGCTCGGCTGGGGCGCGGTGCTCGCGGCGATGGCCCCCGATGCCGATCTGCGCCGCCGCTTCGCCACGCTCGGCCGATCGGTCTATGGCGCGCTCTACCGCTTCTCGCGCGATCAGGAGCGCGAGGCCGACCGGCTCGGGATTGGCTATCTCAACGCCAGCCACCTCCGCCCGCAGGCCGCCGCGCAGTTGTGGCAGAACGCGATCGCCGAGGCCGGGGCCTCCGCGGTCGCGCGCGGCGCGCACCGCCCGCGGCTCGACCGCATCGGCTTCTACGCCTCGCATCCGCCCGAGGCCGAACGCGCCGCCACGCTGACCGCGCTCGCTTTGCCCGACGCGGCGGACCGCGACGACGGCGCCGACCGCCATGCCGAAGCACTCGCGCCATGGCTGCCGCTGTTCCTCGACGACCAGATCAAGCTCAACGACTTCGGCGCCAGCGCCTATCTGATCGCCGCCTGTGCCGCGCGCGGCTGGACCGCGGCACTGTGGCGCGCACGCGGCGACCTGTACCGCGCCCGCGGCAACCCCCGCGACCTCGTCAACGCCGCGCACTTCTACGCGCAAGCCACCGTGCTCGACCCGGGCCTCGCCGCCGCACAGCGCGGATTGGGGCTCGCACTGGTCCGGACCGGCCGCCTTGCGGAGGGACAGGCGGCACTACGCCGCTATCTCGCGCTCGACCCCGCCGCCGGCGATGCGACCATGATCGCGGCCCTGATCGCCGCCCCGGAGGACCGCTGATGCGCTACCCGCTGCTCCCCGCCCTCCTCATGCTCCTGCCCGCGCCCGCCGACGCCAACGCCTATCGCGCGCAGGGCAAGCCGGTCCGCGTCGCCCGGACGATGACCGTCACCCCGCCGCGCGACTGGAACCAGCTCTCCGCCCGACCGGGCCGCAAGGCGGAGGTCTGGACGCTCGACGGCGAGCGGCTCAATGCGGTCACCTGGTTCGGCGGGATCGCACCCGGTGAGGCGCTGCTGCGCGAACCCCGGCGGCGCAAGACGCTCCCCCGCTACAGCGACGCGATGCTGCTCGCCGAAATCCCCGAACTGCTCGAATCGACCTATCGCAGCGCGGGCGGGATCGCGGATTTCAGGCTCACCACCGCGGCGCCCGACCCGTTTCTCGGCCATGCCGGCATCCGCTTCGGCTATGCCTATGTCGACGCCGACGACCTGCCCCGCCGGGGCGAGGCGCGCGCGGCGATCGTCGCCGGGCTGCTCTACATCGTCACCTTCGACGCGCCGCGCACCGACTATTTCGACCGGCTGCTCGGCGACGTCCACCGCCTCACCGACAGCGCCGCGCTCTAGAACGCGCCCGCCGCCAGCGGCCGGTCCGCCTCCATCACCGCGTGCAGCGCCCGCGCGAGCTCCGCCATCGAATAAGGTTTGTGCAACAGCGCAAAGCCCTGCGCGCCGTCCTTCGAAATCACGTCGCTATAGCCGCTGGTCAGCAGCACGCGCATCGCGGGAAAGTCCCGGCGGACATATTGCGCCAGCGCGACGCCGTTCATCCCCGGCATCACCACGTCGGAGAACATCACGTCGAACGCGTCCACCTCCCGCGCCAGGATCGTCAGCGCCTCCTCGGCATCGCGCGCGAACACGATCGCGTGCCCCAGATCGGCGAGCGCGGACATTGCGAAGTCGCCGACCGCGGCATTGTCCTCGACCACCAGGATCCGCAGCGACGGCCCGTCGCCGCGCGCCTCCGCCGCGATGCCGCCCCCCGCCGGCACGCCGGTCGGATCATGCGGCAGGTACAACGTGAACGTCGCGCCAGCGCCCGGCGTGCTCTCGACGATCACCTCCCCGCCCGACTGCTTCACGAACCCGAACACCTGCGACAGCCCCAGCCCGGTGCCGTGGCCGATCGCCTTCGACGTGAAGAACGGCTCGAAGATATGCTCGATATGCGCCGGGTCGATCCCGCTGCCCGTGTCGCGCACGCCGATCGTCACGAAATCCCCGTCGCGCGCGACATGGCCGCGCACCGCCGGGATCCGCGCCGCGCGCCCGACCACGATCCTCAGCGCGCCGCGCCCCGCCATCGCGTCGCGCGCATTGACCGCCAGGTTGACGATCGCGGTCTCGAGCTGGCTCGCATCCGCATGCGTCAGGCACGGCGTGTCGGGCAGGCTCAGCGCGATGTCGATGAACGATCCCGACAGCGTCGCCAGCATGTCGGTCATCCCGCTGACGACGGCGCGGACGTCGAGCACCTCGGGGGTCAGCGACGATCGCCGGGCAAAGGCGAGCAGCTGGTTGGTCAGCTTGGTCGCGCGGTCGGCGGTGTCCGCGATCGCGGTGATGTAGCGGTCGCGCCGATCCGCGCTCAGGTCGGGACGCCGCAACAGGTCGGTCGATCCGCGGATCACCGTCAGCAGATTGTTGAAATCATGCGCGATACCCCCGGTCAGCTGGCCCAGCGTCTCCATCTTCTGCGCCTGGCGCAGCGCCTCGTGCGCCTGGGTCAGCTCCGCGGTCCGCTCGGCCACGCGCTGTTCGAGCGTGTCGTTGACCTCCTGCACCGCCTTGAACAATTGCGCATTGTCGATCGCGATCGCCGCCTGCGCCGCGACGCCGACCAGCAGCCGCTCGTGCCGTTCGCCGAAACGGCCGGGCTCGGAATGGCCGAACAGCAGCCCGCCCAGCACCACCCCGGTGCGCGACGTGACCGGCACCGACAGATAGCTGCGCACCGGCAGATGCCCGCGCGGCATCCCGTAATGCGGCGCGCTCTTGCCGTAGCGCGGGTCGGTGCGGATATCGTCCGAGCGGATCACGCCCTCGTTGCGGAAGGTCGGTCCGAACACCGCGGTCGCGCGCGGCCGGCCGAGCTTTTCGAACGCCGCACGCTCCGCCCCGGCCAGCGTGAACAGATGCAGCCGCTCGCCGGTCTCGTCCATCAGGTTGTGGAAATAGGCGCCGAACTCCGCCCCGGTCAGCTTGACCCCCGCATCGGTGACCATCTGGATCAGCGGTTCAAGCTCGAGCTCGGCGACCAGCGCCGCACCGGTGACGTTCAGCGTTTCCAGGCTGTGCGTCTCCCAGCGCAGGCTGCGCTCGGCGAGCACCGCGTCGGTCGTCTCGATCACCACCGCCAGCACGCCCGCGGGCACCCCGTCCGCATCGAGCACGGGCGAATAATTGAGGTCGAGGAACACCGTCTCGGCCTCGCCGTGGCGGTACAGCGTCAGCTCCTGCCGCGCATAGCTCCGCGTCTTGCCGGCCATCCCGGCGCGCACCACGCCGTCGTTGAACGCCGCCGCCTCCGTCCAGGCCTCGCGCACCGGCATGCCGAGGATCGCGGGGTGCTTGTCCTGCGCGATCGTCGCATAGCGCGCATTGTAGAGCAGGATCCCCTCCTCGCCCCACAGCAGCGCCATCGGCACCGGCGCGCGCAACAGGATCGACACCACAGTCCGCAGATGCGGCGGCCAGCCCTCGATCGGGCCGAGCGGGGTCGCCGACCAGTCGAACGCAGCGATCAGCGCCGCGAGCGGTCCGTCGCCCAGGAATCCATGCCGCTCAGTCACGCTGCCCCACCTTGCCCCCACCCCGGGTCCGAAATCCTGCGTCCCTGATCACCGTACACGCACGGGCCTTAACCCCATCCTATACACCGCACCGCCACCGCGAAACGCTGCAATGTCCGTCACCTGCGCTACTGTGTCGACTCCGCCGACAGTGCGTCGCCGATCCGCGCCGCGACCTCGCCGATGCGATAGGGTTTCTTAAGCACCGTCTCCGCCGCCAGCTCGTCGCCGAACGTCGCGACATCGGCATAGCCGCTCGCGAACAGCAGCGGCATGGCGGGCGCGACTGCGCGAATCCGCCGCGCCAGGTCGACGCCCGACATGCCCGGCATCACCACGTCGGTCAGCACCAGGTCGAACGACGCGCGCCCGAATTCGGTCAGCGCCTCGGACCCGCTCGCCGCCGCGACCACCTGATAGCCGATCTCCTCGATCATCTGCGCCGCGACCCCGCGGACGTCATTGTCGTCGTCGACCACCAGGATCCGCTGCCGCGACCCGGTCGCCTGGGCCAGCCGCTCGATCGCGACCGGGTCCGCGACCTCGGTCGTCCGCGGCAGGTACAAGGTGATCACCGTCCCCTCGTTCTCCGCGCTGACGATCCGGACCGTGCCGCCCGACTGACGGGCAAAGCCGTAGACCTGCGCGAGCCCAAGGCCCGTGCCCTTGCCCTGCCCCTTGGTGGTGAAGAACGGCTCGAACGCGCGCGCCAGCACCGCGGGCGTCATCCCCGCACCGGTATCGGCGACCTCGATCGCGACATAGGCGCCCGGGTTCAGCTCGGCGGTCAGCGCGTCGGGCACCGCGGCCAGGTTGCGCGTCGCGATCCGCACCACCCCGCCCGACGGCATCGCGTCGCGCGCGTTGATCGCCAGGTTGAGCAGCACGACCTCGAGCTGCGTCGGATCGACCATTGCGCGCCAGACATCGTCCGCCAGATCGAGCTCGACCGTCACCGCCGCCCCGATCGACCGCGCGAGCAGGTCCGCCATCGACGCGACGACCTGATTGGGCTCGACCGGCACCGGCGACAGATGCTGGCGCCGCGAAAAGGACAGGAGCTGCGCGGTCAGCGTCGCGCCGCGCTCACCCGCCTGCAACGCCATGCTCGCCAGCCGCCGGATCTTCTCGTCATCGGTCCGCCGCAGCAACAGGTCGAGCGAGCCGATCACCGCAGTCAGCAGATTGTTGAAATCATGCGCGATGCCCCCGGTCAGCTGGCCGATCGCTTCCATCTTCTGCGCCTGCACCAGCCGCGCCTCGGCCCGCTCGCGCTCGGCGATTTCCGCGGTCAGCCGGTCGTTCGCCGCCGCCAGTTCGCGCGTCCGCGCCTCGACCTTCGCCTCCAGCGTGTCGGCCAGATCGCGCAGCTCGGCGCGTGCCTTTTCGCGGTCCTCGAAATGCCGTGCCGCGAGCCGCTGGCGTTGTCGCGCGCGCAGTGCCGCGCGCGCCGCGCTGACCAGCGACGCGGGATGCAGCGGGCGTTCGAGCAGCGTGACGTTGGCGACCGCCTCGACCTCGCGCGCGCCGCGCCGCGGCTCGCCGCGCTTGCTCAGCAGGATGAACGGAAAGTCGGACCAGGGCGCCTGCGCCGCGATCGCCGCGAGCAGCCGTTCCTGGTCGAGCCGCGACAGCGCGTCGTCGGTCAGGATCGCGCCGGCATGCGTGCCCCCCGCGATCGCCGCGAACAGCGCGGTCCCGTCGGCATCCGGCACCGCGGCGATATCGGCGGAGCGCAGCACCTGCGCGGTCACATCGGCGTCGCGGCCGGTCGGCGCGACCACCAGGAAATCGTCGGTCATCATCGCCGGTCGGTCAGGATTCGTCACGGTTCGTCAGCAGGGCGGCGCTGCCCCCATATTCGGGTGTCCCGGTCAGCACGCCGCGAAACCCGGTCAGCTGCGGGCCGACGCGGATCCCGCCGCTGTCGATCCGGAACTCGCGCAAGGTCCCCTCATGCGGACCCATGCGGCGTTTCAGGAACGACATCACCCGCCGGATCGCGCCATCCGCCTCGAAGAACCTGAGCAGCATCACCGAATCCGCCAGATAGGTCAGGTCGACCGGCGACTGCATCGTCCCGATCATCCCGGTCTGCGTCAGCACCAGCAGCCCCAGCACGCCCTGCTGGTTCAGATAGGTCACGACCTCGTGCATCTGCAGCAGCATGTGCTGCTCCTCGGGCATGGCGAGCTGATAGCCCGACAGCGAGTCGAGCACGACCACCGTCGCGCCGACCCGCTCGACCTGGTCGCGGATGATCCCGGTCAGCTCGCCTGGCGACAATTCGCCCGGATCGACCTGGCGGAAACACAGCCGCCCCGCCGCGACATGGTCGCTGAGGTCGAGGTCCATCCCCGCCGCGCGGCGCATGAACACGCGCTCGGTCTCGTCGAAGCTGACGAACAGCGCCTTTTCCCCGCGTTCGAGCGCGGCGAAGACATATTGCAGCGACAGCGTCGTCTTGCCCGATCCCGACGGCCCGATGATCAGTGTCGTCGTCCCGTAATCGAGCCCGCCGCCCGACAGCGTGTCCAGCTCCTCGATCCCGCTCGACGCCAGCCGGTCGACGAAACCGGTATCGGGATGCGCGACCGCGGTCAGCCGTGGAAAGATCTGCAGCCCGCCGCGCCGGATCACGAAGTCGTGGAAGCCGCCGCGAAACGCGCGCGCGCGCATCTTGTACACGCGCAGCCGCCGCCGCTCGGATCCATAGGGCAGCGCGATCTGTTCGAGCCGAACGACGCCGTGCGCCAGGCTGTGCAGGCTGAGATCGTCCTCGGTCTGCGTCAGATCGTCGAGGAACAAGGCGGTGCAGCCACGCTGCGCGAAATAATGCTTGAGCGCGAGCAGCTGCCGGCGGAACCGCAGCGGCCCCTGCGCGAGCAGGCGGATCTCGGACAGGCTGTCGAACACGATCCGCGTCGGCTCGACCTTGCTCACCGCCTCCATCACCATGTTGACCGTCTCGCCGAGTTCGAGATCGGACGAATAGACGATCGATTGTTCGCGATCGACGTCGAGGCTGAGCTCGGGCGGCACCAGCTCGAAGATGTCGACCCCGGTCATGTCCCAGCCATGCGTCCTGGCGACATGGAGCAGCTCGTCACGGCTTTCCGACAGCGTGATGTACAGGCACCGCTCGCCCGCATCGCGCCCGGCGAGCAGGAACTGCAGCCCGAGCGTGGTCTTGCCCGACCCCGGCTCACCCTCGATCAGGTGGACGCGGTTATACGCATAGCCGCCGTCGAGGATGTAGTTCAGCGGGTCGAGGCCGGTCGATACGACGCTCCCGTCGGAGGGTGATGACGGTTCTTGACGCACGCGACATTTCTCCAGGCCAGTCCGGGCGCCGCGCCGGACCATGTCCGGTTCGAGAGCCCCCGCCCAACAACCCCCCGGCAACGCACAAGTTTCCGCTGCGGGATTTTTGCAAAAGTCACCGCGGTCCGGCCGCGTAGGCGGGGGGGCGGCGGGCTGGAGGACTGGGGGGCCTTAAGCCCCCGCCCCCGTCCGGCGCACCACGCGTTCGAGGATCGCGAGCGGCATCGCCCCCTTCAGCAACACCGCATGGAAGTCCTTCGGCGTATATCCCGGCCGCGTCTTCGCCTCGTCGCGCAGGCGGGTCCACACCGTGTGGCCGATCTTGTAGCTGCACGCCTGGCCCGGCCAGACGGTGTAGCGGTCGATCTCGCCCTGGCTGCGGCCGCGCGCGATTCCCGTCGTCGCGATCAGGTAATCGGTCGCCTTTTCGCGGCTCCAGCGTTTCGCGTGCATCCCGCTGTCGACCACCAGCCGCGTCGCGCGGAACAGCAGCGACTGGAGATAGCCGACCTGCCCCAGCGGATCGCCCTCGTACATCCCCATTTCGTCGGCGAGCTGTTCGGCATAGAGCGCCCAGCCCTCCGAATAGCCGCTGAAGAAGCCGCGCCGGCGGATCAGCGGGATCTGCTCGCTTTCGAGCGCGAGGCTGACCTGGAGATGATGCCCCGGCACCGCCTCGTGATGCGTCAGCGTGGCGAGCCCGAATTTGGGCCGGTCGAACGTGTCGCGCAGGTTGATATAGTAGATCGCCGGCCGCGACCCGTCGAGCGAGGCGTTCTGGTAATAGCCGCCCGGCGCGCCCGCCTGGATCGTCGGCGGCACGCGGCGCACCTCGACCGGCGCCTTGGGCAGGCTCGCGAACGCCTCGGGCAGCCGTGCCTGCATCGCGACGATCTGCCGGTTGAGATGCGCGAGCAGCGCGTCACGGCCCGCATCGGTGTTGGGATAGAGCTGGTCGGGCCGCTTGTTGAGCGCCACCAGCCGCTCGCCGACGGTCCCTTGCGTCATCCCCTGCGTCTTCAGGATGCCGTCGATCCGCGCGCCGATCTCGGCGACCTGCGCGAGGCCCAGCCGGTGGATCTCGTCCCCGCTCATCGCCACCGTCGTCGCGGCCTCCGCCGCCGCGGCATAATAGGCGTCGCCATCGGGCAGCCGCCAGCAGCCCGCATCGTGCACCGCCTTGGTGCGCAGTTCGGCGACCAGCGCACGCTGCCGTTCGAGCGCGGGGCGGACGTCGCGCTCGACGATCGCGGTCGCGCGCGCGACGCGGTCGTCGGGCAGCCCCGCGGCCTTCAGCTTGGTGGCGAAACTCGTCACCATCACGCTCTGCGCGGCCGCGCCCTCCATCGCGCTGCCCAGCTGTTTCAGCGTCGTGTCGAGGATATAATCGGGCGCGAACACGCCGCGCGCCGCGTCGCTGCGCTGCTGCTCGCTGCTGTCGTCGATCGCCTTGGGCAGCGCGGACAGTCGCTGCAGATACGCATCCGCCTCGCCCGCATCGCGCACCCGCGTCTGCGATTCGAGGAAATCGGGCACGTCGCGATACGGCCCGGTCAGCTGGCTCAGCACATAGGGCGCGAACCGCCCGAGGCTGCTGCCATAGGTGAACCGCTTCGCGCCCGCGACCGCGCGCGTCAGCTGATAGGTCACGATCTCGTGATCGAGCGCGGCGTCGCTCGACAGCCCGCTCGTCCCGAACGCGCGCAGCTCGGCGAGTTCCTTCGTCGCCTGCGCCAGCTCGCGCGCGCGTCCCGCCGCCGACTGGTCGTCGAGCCGCGCCTTCAGGCCGCTGCGCGTCCCCGTGTCGAGCCCCAGCCGCGTCGCCTGTTCGGGCGAGTCGTCGAGCCGCGCATAGAAGAACCGGTCGAGCATCGTGCGCAGCGCCGCGTCGCGCGATCCCGCGGCGGCGGCCCCCTTCAGCGGGACCGCGCCGATGACGGACGCGGCAGCGGCACTCGTTAGAAACCGACGACGATGCATGGACTACTCCCCTGATTCGGGGAGGGTGTAGCATCCGGGCGGTCTCGATCCACCCCGGGCCGGCTTTCAGACGGGCGAGACGCCGTCCGCATTCACCAGGTCGTCGCTGACCAGTGTGCCGACCAGCCGCACGCGCTTCTCGACCAGGTCGACCGGCGTGCGGTGGAGCTCGAGCTCATAGCGCCCGCCCATGTCACGGCGCAGATAGAACGCACCGCCGTCACGGATCAGCGTCCCCGTCTCGTCGATCTTGGTTCCGATGGTCGTCATGGCGCGCGGCCTCCTGCCAGCGGCGATACCGCAGGTGACGCGCGACGCAACCCCCGGCGGCGTCGGTCCGCCGGCAGAAGTGTCCCACGCGCCCAAGGGATACGGCAAGGGATACGACAGGCGGTCTGCACCGTTATACCCGCACGCGCGTCCTGCCGACGCGATCCTGGAACATCATGGCCCTCACCCCCCGTCTCTCCGGCAAGCTGGCGGCGCGCGCGCATCATTCGCCTGCCGCCGCCGGTTTCCTCCACCGCCTCGCACCGTTCTTCGCCGCCGATCAGGTCGTCGGCGGGCCGCTGCTCATCGCCACGATCGTCGCCTTGGTCTGCACCAACCTGCCGATCGCGCATGATTATCAGACGATGTGGGACAGCACGCTCGAAATCCGGCTCGGCAGCTTCCGCGCCGCGCACCCGCTCGCCGACTGGGTGAACGAGGCGCTGTTGCCGCTGTTCTTCCTGATCATCGGCGCGGAGGTGAAGCGCGAATTCACCAAGGGCGCGCTGTCGACCCTGCGCACCGCGATGTTTCCGCTCGCCGGCGCGATCGGCGGGATCCTCGTTCCCGTCGCGGTCTATCTCGCCTTCAACTACGGCACAGAAGCCGCGAGCGGCTGGGGCACCGTCATCACCTCCGACACCGCGTTCGCGCTCGCGATCATCGGCATGTTCGCGACCCGGCTGCCCGTGTCGATCCGCGCGGTGCTGCTGGCGTTTGCCGCGATCGACGATGTCGGCGGGCTGCTCGTCATCGCGGTCGCCTATACCGGCACGCTGGTCGTGCCGATGCTCGTCGTCGCGGCGGTCGCCTATGTCGCGATCTTCGTGCTGCTGCGGCTGAAGCTCGTCTCGCCCATCCCCTATGTGCTGCTCGGGCTGATCGTCTGGGCGGGCGTCTATGCGTCTGGCATCCATGCGACGATCGCCGGCGTGATGCTCGGGCTGTTGTCGCCGACCCAGTCGCGGCTGTCCGAACGCCGCTTCGCCGAGCGCGTTCAGGCCCCGATCGACCGTTTCAAGCAGGCGGTCGACGAGGCGGAGTCGGGCGACCCCGAGGAAAACGAGGAAATCCAGCGCAAGGCGCAGCAACAGCTCGGCTATATCCAGGAAATGACCGAGGCGACCGACGAACCCGCCGAACGTCTCGTCCAGATGCTCAACCCCTGGGTGTCCTATGTCGTCCTGCCGCTGTTCGCGCTGTCGGCGGTGCGGATCCACTTCTCGTCCGACCTGCTCGCCGACGCCGCGGGATCGCTGCTCGGGATCGGCGTGTTCGCCGGGCTCGCGTTCGGCAAGCCGCTCGGTTTCGTCACCGCGACGTGGCTGGCGGTCAAGGCGGGCGCCGCCGAACTGCCCGACGCGGTCACCTGGCGGATGGTGCTCGCGATCGGCGCCTTGTCGGGGATCGGCTTCACCATCTCGCTGTTCATCGCCAATCTCGCCTTTCCCGATGCGCAGCGGACCGAAATGGCCTCGCTCGCGGTGCTCGCCGCGTCGCTCGCCTCGGGCGCGCTCGGCTATGTCCTTCTCCGCACCGCCGCGGCGCGGACCGAGGCCGGCTGAGCACGGAACCTCCGCCGGCCACCGGGCGCTTCCATTGGGTTCTCGCGTGATGGAGGTATGACGATGACCGAAGCCTATTGGGGCGACACGACGCCGCCCGACATCGACTGGCGGATGAGCGCCGCGCTCGAAAACGTACCCCGCGGCGACACCGACGTCGCCGAGGTCACCAGCCTCGAGACCGCGGTCCGCACCTGGACCACGCTCGATCCCGAGCACCGGCGCGCCGCGACGCTGACGCCCGAGCATGCGCTCCAGATCGGGCCCGAGGGCGCGGTCCGGCACTTCACCGGCGACGCGATTGCAGCACTCGCCGCACTGCTCCCGACCGCCGGTCGCGCGGCCCCGGTCGACGACGACCCCGAAGCCGCCTGATCGCGTCGTTTCGGGGCCCGGACAACGCCTGTCCGGCCCCGAAACCCGCGGAATTCCGCGGCCCGGCGGGGGTCTCGACCACCCGACCGCCTCCCGACGCCCGATCCCGTATCTGGTGTCGAAACGCGCCCGACCACACCATCCCTAGGTGCAAGTCGGATAATTCGCGGCTCTTATCGAAATAAGTGCATAGCGATATCCGGCCCGATCATGTAGATAAATGGCGTCACGCAGCGCCGCCCATCGGCGACGCCGGGCCCAGCTAGGACGGAGACGACATGCGCAGCAAATCGCACTCTGCCGCCGGGCGGACACTGGCCGACGCCACCCCAATTCGGGTGCCCTGTGCCACGGCCCGCAGCCGTGCATGCATGACGCAGAAAGGGCGCCCCGGATCGCTCCGGAACGCCCCTGTCGTGCACTCGGCGCGCCCCCTCCGCTCGGGAGAGGGCGCCGCGCGGTTACTCGCTCTCTTCGAACGTCAGCGCGTTTGCGCCGGTCGCGCTCAGGCGGACCTTGTCACCCTCGATCTCGGCGACGAGACCGAGCGAGATGTAGTGATGCTTGGCGCCCTGCCCGTCCTGCGACTGCGGCGAATCATTCTTGGTCAGCTTGATGCGGTCGCCGTCGACATGATCGACGGTACCGACATGAACGCCGTCCGCGCCGATGACTTCAGCGTGTTCCTTGATCTGGGTTGCGTCGACCATTTTGCGTCTCCTGTGGTGGGTCCGGGTGCAGAACGCGCGTCTCGGGCATTGGTCGCATGACCTATGGCAGCGCCATCATGTTTGTCGTCGCGGCCCTGCTCGGGATCATCGGCGTCGCGATGCTGTTGCGGCTGCGCAGCCCCGATGTCAGCGACAAGCAGGTCTATGCCTTCCGGATGATCGGCATCATGCTCACCTCGGGCGCGATCGTGCTCGCGCTGTCGGCGGGTGCGATGTGGCAATGGACGCTCGAATCGTGAACACGCTCGTCCTGATCCTCGCGGTCGTCGGCATCTGCGCGGCGAACATGATCCTCGGCCGTCACTGGAGCCGGCTCGACCATAATCCCTGGTCGGGCGACTTTCGCGGCGAGACCTTCTGGGGTCCGACGCCCGGCTGGAACCCCGGCGCGCTCGACATCGGCAAGATCCGCCAGCGCGGCCGCGTGCTGATGATCGCCGCACCGATCGCGTCGCTGCTGTTCCTCGTCGTCGTCATCACCAGTTCAAGCCGTTTCTAGCTTCACCAGTTTCCTCAATTTCCCAAATTTGTCCCGGAGTATCCCATGTCCCTCCTCGAAGCCCGCAAGCAGTACAAGCCGTTCGAATATCCCTGGGCGTTCGAATTCTGGAAGCGCCAGCAGCAGCTCCACTGGCTCCCCGAGGAAGTGCCCCTGGGTGAGGATTGCCGCGACTGGGCGCAGAAGCTCAGCGACCACGAGCGCAACCTGCTGACGCAGATCTTCCGCTTCTTCACCCAGGCCGATGTCGAGGTGCAGGATTGCTACCACGAGAAATACGGCCGCGTGTTCAAGCCGACCGAGATCAAGATGATGCTGGCCGCGTTCAGCAACATGGAGACGGTGCACATCGCCGCCTACAGCCATCTGCTCGACACCATCGGCATGCCCGAGAGCGAATATGGCGCCTTCCTCGAATATGCCGAGCTGAAGGACAAGCATGATTACATGCAGAGCTTCGGCGTCGACAATGACGAGGATATCGCGCGCACGCTCGCGATGTTCGGCGGCTTCACCGAGGGCGTCCAGCTCTTCGCCTCGTTCGCGATGCTGATGAACTTCCCGCGCTTCAACAAGATGAAGGGCATGGGCCAGATCGTCACCTGGTCGATCCGCGACGAGTCCCTGCACTGCGAGGGCATCATCAAGATGTTCCACACCTTCTGCGCCGAGCGTCAGTGCCTGACCAAGGCGGTCAAGGACGACATCGCCGACGTCTGCCAGACGACGATCCGGCTTGAGGACAACTTCATCGATCTCGCCTTCGAAATGGGTCCGGTCAACGGCATGACCCCCAAGGAGATCAAGAAGTATATCCGCTTCATCGCCGACTGGCGCATGACGCAGCTCGGCCTGAAGCCGATCTACATGATCGACGAGCACCCGCTCCCCTGGCTCGCCCCGATGCTCAACGGCGTCGAGCACGCCAACTTCTTCGAACAGCGCGCCACCGAATATTCGAAGGCCGCGACCAAGGGCCAGTGGAACGACGTCTGGGACAGCTTCGACAAGCGCCAGACCGCCAAGAAGGGCCCCGCCGCGAACGAGGACCTCGCCGACGGCGGCGACATGTTCTCGCTGGCTGGGGTTGCGGCGGAGTGACAACAGGGAGTGACCCAAGAGCCGTTGCCAACTTCATTCTCGATGTTGGCGATGCTCTTGGGCACCCCACCTCAAATTTAGTTTTAAACAAGGTAAGCTATTTTCTTCATGGCGCTTATTTAGCCCATTTTGGAAAACCTTTGATTGATGCCAGGATTGAGGCTTGGGACTACGGACCAGTCATTCGTGAAATATATCACGAATTTAAACACTACAAAGAGCGACCTATAAAAAGCAGGGCTCAGCGTATAAATCGCCAAACTGGTGATAAAGAGATATGCAATTATAGTTTTTCAAGTGAAAAGGCTAAGTTTTTACAAGAAATTGCAGCTTCATATTTAGCACTTCGGCCTGGCGCACTTGTAGAGCTTTCTCATGTTCCTGATGGGCCTTGGCATGAGGTTTGGTTTCATAACCACCGGGTGAATCCTGGAATGGAAATATCCAATGATTTGATCATGAGCCACTTTAATAAGAAGGCGAGGCACTGATGCTAAACTTTGATGCAGTGGCAAAAAAGATTCTGCGCCCGCCAAGCGCTCAGAATTGTGCCCGCCTTAACTCGATCGGTGACGAGAGCGAGACCACAAGACTTATCGTGAATTTCGCACTCGGCATTCCACCATTCAATTACATATCAGCAATAAAACAATGCAGCACACATGTGCAATTTGGCCTTAGTTTAGAGACAGCAAAAAACGCCGTCCTTCGCTCTGGGTCACCGGCGGGCCGCCAGCAAAATGCAGCATTCGTTGAAGCATTTTTCAACTATGATGAGACCCGCGGCTATTCTCGATTACGTAACGTCGAGAATTTTGACGGTGAATATCGCCTTTCGCGTGATGTACGAGTACCAACCCGGCCGACTTTCACTATACTTGAGAACGGAGAATTAGTTCCCGTATCCTTGTGCGGCTGGAAGTCTTTACCCTTAGATATCGCCCAAATGCGCTTTTGGATGACGATGCTTGAGGAAGGCCTTTACTCTCACGCTGACTATCGAAGGTCTGCGGCAGAAATTGTTTTCCTCCTTGGCAATACCGGCGGAATCGATTCTCCTCGAATTGCGCATGTCATAAAGCGTGGCGATTACACGCTGCTATCTCGTTCTGAGATGCGCGACCAAGCTGACTTATATGTAAAAGCGCAAGCTGCTGCGCTACCGATAGCTAAAGCAATCTGGGAAGAGCGAGAACGAAAACGTAACGATCACGCCATTGATACCATGATCAAACCCGAGATCCACGAACCAACCAGTCCGGGCCTTTTCGACTAAGCGACCACGTATCGCTGTCCAATGGCGACATTAATTTTAACGATCATTCGAAAACCCCGTAGCACTTCATCTGCCGGGATCATCGCGGACCGATCGCGCGCCTGTGCCAGACCGCGCTCGACTTTCGCGCGCTTCCAGCCGTCATAGCCGCGGCCGACCGGCCCATCGTCACCGACTTCCAGCTTTTCCCGCGCCTCGACCTGTGGAGCCATGGCGACGGCATATCAGCGTTTCGGCCTTGCAGTAAGCCCTCAGCACCAGGGCGACCGCTTGCCCCCGCCATAACGCCGCGCCAGCCCCTCGCGGACCAGCGTGTCGCCCAGCGACCGCCCGTCGCGCTGCACCAGCCGCAGTTTCCGCCCATATTTGTCGACATCGCGCTTGATCCGCGTCAGCGTGAACGGCCCGGCATTGAGCAGCGCCTGCATCCGCAGCGTCGCGCGCTGGCCCGCGCGCGCTTCCGCCTTGCAGCGCGGCGGGTGCGTTTCGGGGGTGTCGATATCGGCGATGCGGATCTTGGTGCGGTTCATCCAGAAGGTGTCGCCGTCGACCATGCAGTTGACCCGCTTCGCCCGGCCACAGATCGTGAAGCGCGCCGACACCGCCTTCCCCGCCCCCACCGCGCCGGCCCCAGCGCCAGAACCAGCCCCAGACCCGGCCCCGACGATCAGCCCGCCCGCCGCACCAGCCGCCGCAGCCGCCGCGGTCGCAGCCGCGCTGCCGAGGCCTGCGGCGGACGGCGCGACGTCGGTGGCGGTATCGCGCAGCCGCCCCCAGCCGCCCGGCACGTGAAGCTGACCCGCGGGCCAGGTCACGCCGAATCCGGTCGGCCATTCGACCTTCAGACCCGGCGGGACGAGCGGCGACCAGTCGATCTTGCGCAACGTCGGCACCATCAGCCCGATCAGCACACCGTAGAACACCAGGCGGAGCTGTAGCGCGAGACCCGGACCGCTCCGACGACGGGCGCCACCCGTCCCGCGATTGCCGCTCAGCAACCGCATAAAATCAAACACATACTCCATCGCCTTTCGCGCCTACGCGGCCACGAGTCGATGTCACTCGCCCGTCGACTCACATGCGGCGAAGCGAGTCGGAAATGCGCCAGAACGCATCGGGAACATCAGGAGGACGTCATGGCACCGCCCGACGCCTCTCCACCCGGCCCGGCCGATCCGCGCCGGACACAAAAAAGGGCGGGGTGCGATCGCTCGCACCCCGCCCGATTTCACGTACCTAAGCCAAGGCTCAGAAGTGCGTGACGATACCCAGCATCGGGCGGAAGCTCTGCGCGTCGCCGAAGGTGTTGACCTCGGCGCGGATGCGGAAGCCCGCGTTGCCGGTGATGCCCTTCAGGCCGATGCTCTGCGGACCGACTTCGGCGCCGATGCCGTAGGTGATCGCGCTATAGTCGCGGTTCGTGTTGGGAACCGTGTTCGACAGGCCCGAGAAATGGTCGAAGTTGACCCACTGGTAGCCGACCTTGCCGTAGATCAGGCCGCTGTCGCCAGCGCGGAGACCGAAACGGCCTGCTGCGCCATACTGCCAGTCGATGTTGCCATCGATGCCCTTGATCACGTTACCTTCTGCGCCGACGAAGACCGGGCCCAGCGGAACGTTGACGCCCAGGACGCCCTGAACGAGCGAACCCGAGGGCTTGTAGCCGCGACGCAGCGTGCCGTTGGCGTTCAGCGCCTGCGGGATGCCGTGGCCGGCTTCGTTGTCGAACTGCTCCCAACCGCCCATGACGCCGAAATACGGCTCGATCCCGAAGGCCTTCGAGCCGTCCGGTGCAGCGGCTTCGCCGGGCGCTGCGCTGTTGTCGGTGGGGGCAGGAGCCGACATGTCCTGCGCGAACGCCGGAGCGGCGAGGGCGGCTGCTGCGATGGCGACTGCGATGGAAAGCTTACGCATATTCGAATGACCTTCTTGTTTCGTTCTGGGTCCCGCCGCCCCGGACAACCCGTGGCGCGTGACACTCAGGCCCTCCAAACAGGTCGATGACGAAAATGTTGCACCGCCGTGCGTCGATTTCGGGAACAATCGCCGGCTGTGGCAAGATGGCAACGGTTTCTGACGGTCGGATGAACGAACAGAGGCGAAACCGCGGCCATCATGGCGGCTTCGTGGCTTTTCCCGGGCGGCGGCAAGACGCTACGGATAGCCGGGTTTCAGCGGCTTAGCGGCGTCCGGGCGCGCTGTTGGCGGGCGCGCGCGGTGGCGGGATCACCGGGTCGACCGACGTGGATTCGATCCGCCAGAGATGTGCCTCGGCGCTCGCGGTCTCGATCCCGTCATTGACGCGGTGCAGCAGAACCATCCCGTCATCGGCAAAGCGCGTCCCGTCAGTCAGCGTCCCCGTCACGCGCACCGGCACCGAGATGTGCAGCTGGCCCGCGCCTGCATCGACGCTGCCCGGCGCGGCAATGCTCGCATCATAACGTGCGTAGCGCGCGAAGCGGTTCGCAAACCCCGCCCGGTCGAGCGTCGAGGATTCGCCGTCGCGACACCAGAGCGCGCGCGCCCCGGCAAAATCATGCGCCGCGATCCGCTGGTAATAGCGCCGGACCACCGCCGCCGCCGCCTCGGGCAGGGTCTCGGGCGCCGCCGCCGCGATCTTGGTGGTGCCGACGGGATGCCGGCCGGGGCGGCTGTCCGCCGCATAACGCGCGATGTTCTGTTGCGCGCGCGCCGCCGCCGCGGTCACGTCGAGCTGCTGCTGCTTTGGGTCCGAGCAGCCGCCCAGGCCGCATCCCAGAAGGATCGGCATCACGCCGCCGGTTGCGATCACGATACGCACGCGCGCCTCCTACATCGAAGCGGAGACGCGCGTGTGGGGATCGCTGCCGCACGCGCGTCGGGGGATCGCAGGGATCAGGGCTTCAGCGCGACGTCGTCGGCATCGTCCAGCTCGTCATCGTCGATGCTGCCATCGTCGAGCTCGTCCTGGACGTCGTCCTCGTCGATATCATCCTCGTCCATCGTCACGGTCGAATCGGTCTGGCCGACCGCTTCCGAATCCATGTCGATGTCGTCGATCGGCTCGTCCTCGTCGTCGTCCGTGCCCAGATCGGGGCTCAGATCGGTGACGATCGCGCCGTCGACCGGGCCGCTGCGCGTCGCCTCGAGGATCTCGGCGCGCTGGCTCTCGTCATAGCCGTCCTCGTCATACCCGTCGTCGCCCGTGCCCATGCCGGGAACCTGATGTCCGCCCATGCTATCGCTCCTGCTCAGGCCGCGTCGTGCGGTCTCGCGTCAAGGAACGGCGGGCACGCGTGCCCGGTTCCGTCACTCGGCCGGTTTGACGACGATCGCAGGCCGGAACAGGCGGCCCCGTTCCGTCAGCGCGACGACTGCCAGCGCGGCGAGCCCCGCGAGCAGGAAGCCGAGCACCAGCGGCACCGTCGTCCCGTCGAACGCCTGGCCGATCACCGCGCCGATCACCGCGCCCGCGGTGACGCTGACGAACCCCTGCACGCTCGACGCGGTGCCGGCGATCCGCCCCATATTCTCCATCGCCATCGCCGAGAAATTCGACGTCGCCAGCCCGAAACAGCCGAGCGTCAGCGCCTGGAACACCGCAAAGCTGGTGAGCGATTCCCAGTCCGCCTCGATCGCGCCCAGATGCACCAGCGACACCAGGATGAGCCCCGACAGCGCGCAGTGGCTGATCAGCCGCGTGCCGAGCTTCATCACGATCCGCGAATTCATCAGATTGGCCGCCGCCATCGTCACCGAGGTAACGGCGAAGATCAGCGCGAGCAGGTCGGGCTTGGCGAACACGTCCGCCATGATCTGCTGGATCGAGTTGAGATAACCGTACAGCGACCCCATCAGCGCGGTCGCCGCCAGCGTATAGCCGAGCGACAGCCGGTCGCTAAGCGTCTGCCGCCAGTCCGACAGGATCCGCGCCGGCGTGATCGGCAGGACGTTCTCGGGCGCCAGCGTCTCGGGCATCCGGACCCAGAACCAGGCGAGCACGACCAGCGTCAGGCCTGCGATCACCCAGAAGATCGCGCGCCAGTCGCCGAACTGCAGCACGCTCCAGCCGAAGGTCGGCGCCAGGATCGGCACGATCATGAACACCATGAACGCGATCGACATCACCCGCGCCATCGCCCGCCCGTGATAACAATCCCGCACCAGCGCGATCGTCGCGACCCGCGCCGCCGCGATCACCGCCCCGCCTGCGACCCGCGCGATCAGCAGCAATGTGAAGCTCCCCGCCAGCGCGCAGGCGACATTGGCGAGCGCGTACAGCCCCAGCGACCAGAGCAGCACCGTGCGGCGCCCGAACCGGTCGGCGAGCGGCCCGTGGACGAGCTGCGCGACGCCGAAGCCGATGACGAACGCGGTCACGATATATTGCCGGCTGTTCTCGCTCGCGATCCCCAGCGACTCGCCGATCGCGGGCAGCGCGGGCAGCATCGAATCGATCCCCAGCGCGGTCAGCGACATGAGGGCTGCGACCAGCGCCACGAACTCGACAAAGCCGATCGGCGCGCCGCGCATCGCGGGCGCGTCGGATACTGGGGTTTCTGCGGTCATGATGCGGCGCCCTACCGCGTTATCGCTACCTACGAAACCCGCTATCCACCCCGCCACAGCCGCCACGCGAAATCCCGCCAGGCAATTGGCACCGCCCCCCCGCGTCGCTATATCGACGCTCCCCTATCCGGACATCCTTCCATGCTCGACAGCCCCGCCGCCCAGGTTTCCACGCTCAGCCTCGCCGATCAGGCGCGCGACCCCGACGGCTTTGCCGCCGCGCTCGGCAACTCGTTCGAACGCTTCGGTTTTGCGATCGTCGCCAATCACGGCATCCCGACCGAGCTGATCGACCAGGCCTGGGCCGAGACCAAGGCGCTGTTCGAGCTGCCCGAGGACGAGAAGCGCGGCTATTTCGCCCCCGGCGGCGGCGGCGCACGCGGCTACACCCCGTTCAAGACCGAGATCGCCAAGGACGCGAAAGTCGTCGACCTCAAGGAATTCTGGCATGTCGGCCGCGAGCTCCCCGCCGGCCACCGCTACGAGGCGCAGATGTCGCCGAACGTCTGGCCGACCCGGCCCGAGGGCTTCAAGCCGGTCTTCCTCGACCTGTTCAAGGCGTTCGACACCGCGGGCGACAAATTGCTCTCCGCGATCGCGCGCCACCTGAAGCTCGCGCCCGACTGGTTCGACCCCGCGGTCAAGGACGGCAACAGCGTCCTGCGCCTGCTCCACTACCCGCCGATCCCCGCCGATGCCGAGGGCGTCCGCGCCGGCGCGCATGAGGACATCAACCTCATCACCCTGCTGCTCGGTGCGGAGGAGGCGGGCCTCGAACTGCTCGACCGCGCGAACGGCCGCTGGCTGTCGATCAAGCCGCCCGAGGGTGCGATGGTCGTCAATGTCGGCGACATGCTCCAGCGGCTGACCAACCACGTCCTGCCCTCGACCACGCACCGCGTCGTCAACCCGCCGCCCGAGCGCCGCGGCCATTCGCGCTACTCGATGCCGTTCTTCCTGCATCCCGCGCCGGATTTCCTGATTCAGACGCTGCCGGCGACGATCACCGCGGAAAACCCCAACCGCTACCCCACCCCGATCACCGCGCACGACTATCTCTACGAACGCCTGGTAGAGATCGGCCTGATCAAGAAGTAACCGCCCCGCACACCCCCCACTCCACCCCGGCGAAGGCCGGGGCCCAGTTGGGGGACGGCAGTAACCCCGGACACCGCTCCGTTACGCCGACCTCTCCACCTGGACCCCGGCCTCCGCCGGCGTGGCGAGACACGTGCGGCCTGCCCCCCCTCAACCACCCCGGCGAAGGCCGGGGCCCAGTTGGGGGACGGTGATAACGTCGGACACCGCTCCGTTACACAGCCCTCCCACCTGCGCCCCGGCCTTCGCCGGGGAGGGGCAACAGGGTGGCGCGCGCGCTCCCCCGGATCAGTCCGGCGGAGCGCACGCCCCCCCTCAATCGAACCCGTTCGCCAGAAACCGCTCCGCCACCGCGCAGTGCACCGCGATCCCGTGCGCCATCACCCGCTCGTCGATCGTCATCTTCGTATTGTGCAGCGGCGGATTGGTCCGCGGGTCGCTCCCCTCGGGCGCCGCGCCGATGAACGCCATCGCCCCCGGCAGCTTCTGCAGCACGTAGGAGAAATCCTCCGCGCCCATCATCGGCGGCATCACCTGATACGCGCCCTCGCCGCCGATCGTCGTCGCCACCGCCTTGATCAGATCGGTCGCGCGCGGATCGTTCACGGTGACGGGATAACCCTGCTCGATCGTCGGCGTCCCGACCGCACCATGCGCCGCGGCGATCCCCTCGACCATCCGCACGAACGCCGCGCGCAGCTGTTCGCGCGTCCGCTCGGACAAGGTCCGCATCGTCCCCAGCATCTCGACGCTCGACGGGATGACGTTGTGCGCCGACCCCGCGTTGAGCTTGGTGATCGACAGCACCGCCGGATCCGTCACCGCCACCTGTCGCGCGACATAGGTCTGCAGCGCGGTGACGATCTCGCATGCGATCGGCAGCGGATCGAGGCAGTCGTGCGGCATCGCCGCATGCCCGCCGCGCCCGGTGATCGTCGCGCGCAGCGTGTCGGTCGACGCCATCAGCGTCCCCGACCGGCTGACGACATGCCCCATCGGCATGTTGGGCGAGATGTGCAGCGCGAACCCCGCCTCGGGCAATGGCGCATCGAGCAGCCCGTCGGCGATCATGTGCCGCGCGCCGTGATGCCCCTCCTCGCCCGGCTGGAACATGAACACGACGGTACCCGGCAACTCGTCCCGCCGCGCGCACAGCGCCTTGGCCGCGCCGACCAGCATCGCGGTATGCGAATCATGCCCGCACGCATGCATCGCCCCGTCGACCTTCGACGCGAACGGCAAGCCGGTCTCCTCCTGCATCGGCAACGCATCCATGTCGCCGCGCAGCAGCACGGTCCGCCCATTGCCCCCCGCGGTACCGCCGCCCCGCCCGCCGCGCAGGATCGCGACGAACCCGGTGGTCGAGGTCGCCTCGCGGATCTCGAGCGGCAGCCCCGCCAGCGCCGCCTTCACCTTGTCCGATGTGCGCGGACAGTGCAGCCCGACCTCGGGATCCGCATGGATCGCGCGCCGCAACTCGATCGCCGCATCCAGACTCTCCTCACCGATCGCGGCCCAGTCGGTGGTGGATTCGAAATCGAGCGACATGATCGGGTACCTTTGCAAGACGTGGTGCACCGGCCCGGCCAACGCCCGGCCCGTGCCGATACCCCCCTATACCACAGCCCCCCACCCCCTCCACCACCTCGCTCCCCCCCTTGTGTCCCCGCAAAGGCGGGGACCCAGTCTGGGCACCCGCCTTCGCGGGTGACCATGGGGGAGGACACGCCACCCCCCAAAGAGCGCCACCACCCCGGCGAAGGCCGGGGCCCAGTTGGGGGACGCCAGTGATGCAGGACAGCGCTCCGTTACTCCAACCTCCCCAACTGGGCCCCGGCCTCCGCCGGGGTGGTATGCGCGAGATCACACGCCCCCGCTCCCCGTTGTGTCCCCGCGAAGGCGGGGACCCAGTCTGGGCACCCGCCTTCGCGGGTGAACACACGGGGGCACGCCAGCCCCCCAAAACGCGCCACCACCCCGGCGAAGGCCGGGGCCCAGTTGGGGGACGCCAGTGATGCAGGACAGCGCTCCGTTACAGCGACCTCCCCAACTGGGCCCCGGCCTCCGCCGGGGTGGTATGCGCGGAAGCAGGAGCGTCACCCCACCCCCGATCACCCCCGAAACAACCCTCCCAGCACCCCGCGCAGCACGCTCCCCACAAGACCACCCCCCGACGCCCCGCCGCGCGACCGCGACCGGCTGCTCGTCCCGAACACCTGTTTCCCGATCTCGTTCGCCACCTGCCGCCCGATCGACGAGCTCGCCGCGCGCGTCGCGGAACTCGCCATCTTCGCCCAGGGCGAATCCGCCGCCTCGCGCTCCGCCGCGCGCTCCAACCGCTCCGCCTCGCGCTCCGCCGCCCGCGCCTCCCGCGCCGCCTTCGCGTCGAGCTTCGCCTGCGCCACCGCCGCCTTCTCCGCCGCGGTCGTCGCCTTCGCCTCGGCCGCCGCCGCGCTCGCCGCCTCGGTCTTCGCCGCGAGCAGCTCCTCCGCCGACTCGCGATCGACCAGCGTGTCGTATTTCGCCCCGATCGCATCCGTCTCGATCATCACCGCGCGCTCGGCGGGCGTGATCGGCGCGACCCGCGACACCGGCGGCTTGATCAGCGTGCGCGCGACCGGCGTCGGCGACCCGTCCGCCTGCAACAGCGACACCAGGGCCTCGCCCACCTTCAGCTCGGTGATCGCGGTCGCGACATCGACTCCCGGATTCGCCCGGAACGTCTCCGCCGCCGAGCGCACCGCCGCCTGGTCGCGCGGCGTGAACGCGCGCAGCGCATGCTGCACCCGGTTGCCCAGCTGCCCCGCGATCGTCTCGGGGATGTCGATCGGGTTCTGCGTTATGAAATACACGCCCACGCCCTTCGACCGGATCAGCCGCACGACCTGCGCGATCGTGTCGAGCAGCGCCTTGGGCGCGGCATCGAACAGCAGATGCGCCTCGTCGAAGAAGAAGCACAGCACCGGCTTGTCGGGATCGCCGATCTCCGGAAGCTGTTCGAACAGCTCGCTCATCAGCCACAGCAGGAAGGTCGAATAGAGCTTGGGGCTCGCCATCAGCTTGTCCGCGGCGAGGATGTTGACCAGCCCCCGCCCGCGATCGTCGACGCCGATGAAATCACGCAATTCGAGCGCGGGCTCGCCGAAGAAATGCTCCGCGCCCTGGCTGCGCAACTGGAGCAGCGCACGCTGGATCGCGCCGATCGACTGTTTCGACACGTTGCCGTACGTCGTCGTCAGCTCGTCCGCCCGCCCCGCGCACTCGCTCAGCATCGCCTGCAGATCGTCGAGATCGATCAGCAGCAGCCCTTCGGTGTCCGCGACATGGAAGGCGATCGTCAGCACCCCCTCCTGCACCTCGTTGAGATCCAGCAGCCGCGCGAGCAGCACCGGCCCCATCTCGCTGATCGTCGTGCGGATCGGATGCCCCTGCTCGCCGAACAGGTCCCAGAACTGCACCGGCGTGTCCGCATAGGCCCAGCCGTCATCGCCGATCGCCCTCGCGCGCTCGGCAAAGATCGCATGCGTCTTCGCGGTCGGCGATCCCGCCATGGCGAGCCCCGACAGGTCGCCCTTCACGTCCGCGACGAAGCACGGCACGCCGTTCGCCGAAAACCCCTCGATGATCCCCTGCACGGTCACGGTCTTGCCCGTGCCCGTCGCGCCCGCGATCAGCCCGTGCCGGTTCGCGCGTCTGAGTTCGAGCGTCTGCCGCGTACCGTCCGCGCTCGCGCCGATGAAGATGCCGTCGCCCATGCTGCTATGTCCTCGCTGTCGATCCCGATCCTAACCCCGCGCCCCGCAAAGAAAAAGGACCGCCGCTCGGGTGAGCGACGGTCCTTCGGGACACGCGAGTGTCGGGTGGATTACTTGATCTTGACCGGCAGGAACTGCGCCGGCCCGCGCCCGCGCTTGACCTGCAACAGCACCTGGGGGCGCCCGGCGGCCTTGGCCGTCGTGACCGCGCCCTGCAGCTCGGTTGCGCTGCGCACCGGCGTGCCGTTGACCGAGATGATCACGTCGCCACGCTTGAGCTTGCCGAACGCATCGCTCGTCTGCGCGACGGCCGCGATCACCACGCCCTGCGTGCCCGCCTCGACGCCGACCGCCTGCGCGATCGCCGGGGTCAGCGGCTGGACGCCGATCCCGAGCGCCGCACCCGCGGTCGGTGCCGCACCGGTCGCTGCATCATCGTCATCGCCGTCGTCGGTGCCAAAGCCCTGCGCGTCACCGCCCAGCGTCGCCGCCAGCTTGTCAGCGCTCGGCCGCGGCACGACGACCACGTTCGCGCTCGTCGGCTTGCCGTTGCGCAGGATGTCGAGCCGCGCGGTCTGGCCGGGCTTCACGTTCGACACGAGGTAGGACAGCGACTGGTCGACCGTGACCACCTGGCCGTTGACCTTGGTCACCACGTCGCCCGCGCGCACGCCGGCGCGCGCCGCAGGCCCGCCCGCGGTGACGTCGTTGATCAGCTCGCCCTGATTCTTGGCGATGCCGAGCGCTGCGGCGGTATCCTCGTCGATCGTGCCGCCACGGCCCAGCGTCACGCCGATATAGCCACGCTCGATCGTGCCACCCTTCATGAAGGTCGCGATGATCGGCTTGGCGGTCGCCGCGGGGATCGCGAAGCCGATCCCGATATTGCCGCCCGACTGGCTGAAGATCTGCGAATTCACGCCGATCACATTGCCGTTCAGGTCGAACATCGGCCCGCCCGAATTGCCCTGGTTGATCGACGCGTCGGTCTGGATGAAGCGGTCATACGCGCCGCCCTGTCCGGTGACGCGGTTGATCGCCGAGATGATCCCCGCGGTCACCGTGCCGCCCAGCCCGAACGGCTCGCCGATCGCGACGACCCAGTCGCCGACGCGCGCGCCGTTCGAATCGCCGAACTTGACGAAGGGCAGGTTGGGCGCGTCGATCTTCAGCAGCGCCAGGTCCGATTCCTGGTCCTTGCCGATGACCTTGGCGACATATTCCTTCTTGTTGCTCAGCGTCACCGTGATCGAATCGACCGTCGCGCCCTGCGCGCCCGGCGAGATCACGTGATTGTTGGTAACGACATAGCCGTCCGCCGAGATCAGGAAGCCCGAGCCGAGCGACGCGCCCTCGCGCTTGACCGGCGGGCCACCCTGCGGACCGCCGCCCATGCCGCCGAACAGCTCGCCGAACGGCGTGCCCGCGAACGGGTTGGCCTGCTGCTTCTGGACGATCGTCTGCTTGGTCGAGATGTTCACGACCGCGGGCTGGAGCCGCGCGACCATGTCGGCAAAGCTCATCGGCGCGCCGGGCTTGGGCACGACCGCCTGGATCGCGCCAGGTTCGTTCTGGGCGACCTGGCCGGTCCCCGAAGCGGTGCCGGGCTGGAGCGCGAGCGTCGCGGTCGCGCCGCCGAGCAGTAGAGCGCTGGTAATGCCGTAGGCGTAACGCACTGGATATTGTCCTCTCGTTTCATCGTCCGAAACCGGGGTTTCATCGCCGATTACGGCTGAACGACGCTTGAATATGAACGGGTGTTCAGAGCAAGCTCACGGGCTTTAACGCCCGCGGCCCTCGAATTCCCGCAGATAGCTGTTGTTCGGCGAAAGAATTATCGACGTCGATCCTTCGGGTGCCGGACCGCCATCTGCCCCGAACGTGTGCCGGTAGGACTGCATGGCCCGATAGAAGTCGTAGAAGTCGGCATCCTTGCCAAAACTCTCGGCATAGATCTTCGCCGAATCGGCATCCGCCTGCGCGCGGACGATCTGCGCCTGCTTCTGGCCCTCGGCACGGATCGTGATCGCCTCCTGCTGGCGTGCGCTCGACATGCGCTTGAGCGCGCTTTCGAGCGGCAGGCCGACGGGCAGGTTCGCCTGCTTGATCCGCACGTCGACGATCTCGACGCCGTACTGGCTCGCGACGCGCTGCAACCCGGTCTGGATATTGTCCATCAGCTCGGACCGCTCGGGGCTGAGCAGTTCGACGAAGCGCCGCTTGCCCAGCTCGTTGCGCAGCGCCGACCCCAGGATCGGGCGCAGCTGGTCGGGGATGCGTTCCTCGCTGCCGACCGCGTTGCGCATCTTGCGCGGGTCGACGACGCGGTAGCGTGCATAGGCATCGACCTCGAGCCGCAGCTGGTCGGTCGACAGCACCAGCGTGTTATCGAGCTCGATGTCCTGCACGCGCTTGTCGATCCACACGATGCGGTCGATGAACGGCACGCGCGCGATCAGCCCGGCACCGGTCTGGCCGAAGGGCTGGCCGGGCGCATAGGCGTTGACCGTCCGGATCGGCTGGCCGAACCGCAGGATCACCGCCTGCTGCGTTTCCGGCACGATCGCAAAGCTCGCCGCGGCAAGGATCACGAGCACCAGCGCGATCGCGCCCGCGATCAGCGGGTTACGCCAGGTCAGGCCGTTCACTGGGCGGCTCCCGGCTGGGCGGCGGCGGCGGCCGCAGCCGGCGCGGGCGTCGCCGGCTGGGCGGCGCGCGGCGCGACCTCCGGATCGGCGAGCCGCTTGCCGTTGCGCAACGGCAGATAGGGGACGACGCCGCCCGGGGTCTCGACGATCGTCTTGTCGCTCTTGGCCAATACCGCTTCCATGGTCTCGTAATACATCCGTCGACGCGTCACCTCGGGGGCGAGGCGATATTGCTCATAGACCTTGTCGAACGATGCGGCCTCGCCCTGCGCGCGCGCCACGACCTGCTGCGCATAGGAGCGCGACTGGTTGAGGTTGGCGATCGCCTCCTGCTGCGCCGCGGTCACCGCGTTGAAGTCCTCGACGATCTGCGCGGGCGCGGCGGCCTGCTTGATCGCGACGCCCTGGATGCGGACGCCCGACTTATAGTCGTTCAGGATCTGCTGGGTCAGCTCGGCGACGCGCTGCTCGATCACCGTGCGGCCCGTGCCGATCGCCTGCTCCAGCGTCGTCGTCGCGACCACCGCGCGCATCGCGCTCTCGGCCGCGGCGCGTACCGTGGTGTTCGGCTCGGCGAGCTGGAACACGTAGTCGCGCGGATCGGCGATGTCCCAGCGCACCGAATAGGCCAGATCGATGATGTTCTGGTCGCCGGTCAGCGTCAGGTTCTCGCCGTCGCCGACGGGGAAATTGTCGGTGCGGATATTCTGCACGTCGACCACCTCGACGCTCGCGATCGGCGCGGGCGGGGTCAGGCGGATGCCCGGGTCAAGCGTGCCGGCATATTTGCCGAAATAGGTGACGACACCGCGCTGCTGCGGCCCGATCTGGTGGAACGACGTAAACAGAAGCCACAGGACCACGATCACCGCCACCGCGATCGCCCACAGCGCGCGCGCATTGGCACCCGTCGGCAGGCCGCCGAAACCGCCGCCGCTGCTGCCGCCGCCGCCACCGCCGCCCGAGACCCGCGCCTTTTTCAGGAATTCGTCGAGCGCGCTCGGCTTGCCCGTCGGCTTGCGACCGCCGGGGGGCAGCGCCCAGGGATTGCGGGGGCCGCCGCCCTCGCCGGCATTGTCGTCACCCGAGCCGCCCCAGGGGCCCTTTGGCGTTTCGACGGCGAGAATGGGGGGACGCCGGAGCCAGCGCGTAAAGATCGTCATCCAACCTTTATAGGTGTGCCATCGCGGAAAAACAGTGCCAAGCGCCCGCCACGGGCCTATCTGGCGGCGATGATCGACATTCAAGCGGTAAAGGCGGCGATTGCCGCAGTGGCGGGCACGCGCGCCACGGTGCGACTCGAAGGAACCCGCCTCGGCGTGGTCGTCGATGCGACCGGGCTCGACCCGAAGGCGCGCGACGCGCTCGAGGCGACGGTGAAGATGGCCGCGACCGCGCCGGGCGTCGGCGAGGTGCGCGTGGTCATGACCGCCGAACGCACCACCCGCCGGCTGATCGCGGTCGCCAGCGGCAAGGGCGGGGTCGGCAAATCGACGCTGTCCGCCAACCTCGCCATCGCGCTGTCCAGGGCCGGGCGCCGCGTCGGCCTCGTCGACGCGGACATTTACGGCCCGTCGCAGCCGCGGCTGATGGGGGTCGAGGGCACCCGCCCGACCGCGAAGGACAAGGTGCTCGACCCGGTCCCCACCCCCTACGGCGTCCCCCTCCTGTCGATGGGCCAGCTCGTTGATCCCGGCCGCGCGCTCGCCTGGCGCGGGCCGATGGCGGCGGGCGCGCTCGGCCAGCTGGTCGAGGCGGACTGGGGCGCAACCGACACGCTGGTGCTCGACCTTCCTCCCGGCACCGGCGACGTCCAGCTGACGATGGTCCAGAAATACCGTCCCGCGGGCGCGATCATCGTCTCGACCCCGCAGGATCTCGCGCTGATCGACGCGCGCCGCGCGATCGACCTGTTCGAAAAGGCCGGCATCCCGATCATCGGGCTGGTCGAGAACATGGCGGGCTATGTCTGCCCGCATTGCGGCGAGAGTTCGGATCCGTTCGGCAACGGCGGTGCCGAAGCGGCGGCGCGGGAGCTCGGCATCGCGTTCCTCGGCCGCGTCCCGCTGACGCTGTCGATCCGCACCGCCTCCGACGCGGGAACGCCGCCCGCGGCCGAGCCCGACGACGTGATCTTCGCCGCCCTCGCCGCTCAGGTCGTCGCATGGATTGGAAAAATGTGAAACGTTTTGGGGCCCGCGCCGTTGTGCTGTTACCGGTCGTGCCTGGCGCGTAGAGCTACGGCACGAGCGGACCAGGATTCCAGCCACCCGACCGGTCTATGTAAAGACCCGGACGGGTGCTCCCCGAAGAGGACGCCGCGATGCCTCTTACCGCCGATTCCGATATCAAGGCGCTGCTCGAAAACGCGCGCACGATCGCGCTGGTCGGCGCCTCCGACCGCCCCGACCGCCCCTCCTACGGCGTGATGGCGCGGATGCAGGCGCACGGCTACCGCGTCATCCCGGTCAATCCGCAGATCACCGGCGAGCACATCCACGGCGAATTCGTCTTCCGCGAACTCGCCCAGCTCGGCGACCAAATCGACATCGTCGACATCTTCCGCAATTCCGCCGCCGCGGGCGAGGCCGTCGACCAGGCGATCGCGATCGGTGCGAAAGCGGTGTGGATGCAGCTCGGCGTGATCAACGAGGCTGCCGCCGCCCGCGCCGAAGCCGCCGGGCTTCAGGTCGTCATGGACCGCTGCCCCGCGATCGAAATCCCCCGGCTCGGCGTCGCCAGAATAGATCGGGATCCGACCGACTGACGCTTGCGGCTCGCCTGCGCGTGCGTCACCCTCGCGACGAGCTTCGTATCGGCCCATCGCGTATCGGGGACAGGTCATGTTCGCCTTGCTTCTGGCTCTCGTTCAGGACCCGCTGCTCGCCAAGGCCAGCGAGCGACTCGCCGCCGAACCCCGCTGCGTCATCGATCCCGCCTCGACCGACATCACCGTCTGCGGCCTGCGCCAGGCGGATCGGTTCCGCGTGCCGTTCGTCGAGCACGACCCCGGCGATCCGCGCCACGAAAGCCTCGCCGCGGAACGCGTCCGGCTGCTCAACGCGCGCACCCCGGTCCAGGACATGGGCCCGTTCCAGGTCGGCGGCGGCATGGCCGGCGTGTCGGTCGGCATCGGCGCGGCGGGCGTCACCGCCGGCGGCCTCCGCAAACCCGCACCCTGACCCCCGCGCCATCACGCCCCCGCCATCAGCCCCCCGCCATCTGGACAGTGGCAAGACGCCCCGATCGGGTCCATGCTCCGCCGATGCCAGTGATCACCGCAAACCGTTGAGGCGCCGTCGATGATTCTCGTCACCCTGCTCGCGCTCGCACAGGCCGGCGCTACACCTGCGGCCAAGCCCGCCGCCACACAGGTATCGTCCGCCCCGACCGAGAAGAGCTGGTCGATCCTCAATCCCCCCGACTGCCCGGTGGTGAAGGAGGGCGACAAGACGATCACCGTCTGCGCGCCCGGCACCCAATCGGGCCCGCGCCTCCCGCTCCCCGACTGGGGCCCGCCCGACCGCCCCGTCGCCTCCAACCCGAACATGACCGCGATCCGCGCACTCTCGCTCGAGGGCACGCCCTGCGCCGCGACCCAGAGCGGCTGCCAGTCCGGCTTCGGCCCGCCGATCGTCCCCCTCATCGCCGGCGCCGTCGCGCTCGCCAAGAGCGCCTTCGCCAGAAAACCCGACAAGACCGGCCGCATCGCCATCGACCTGTCCGACCCCGCACCCCCGCCCCCCGCGCGGCCGTAACGCACCGCCGTCATCCTGACGAAAGTCAGGATCCAGAGCCACACAGTGCAGCCCTCCGCCACCCTGAATCCTGACCTTCGTCAGGATGACGGCAAAACGTGGCACACCCGCATGCCCACCCCCAAAATCACCCCAGAATATGCATCCACAACGGCTGCCCCACGAGACTCTGCGACCCCCGCAATTTCTCCAGCGCCTGCGCGACAGACCGTTCCGGCCCCTCATGCGTCACGATCGCGACGAGCACGCTGCCGTCCGCCATCGCGCCGCGCTGGATCAGGCTCTCGATCGAGACGCCCGCGTCGCGCATCGCCGCGGCGATCTCGGCCAGCACGCCGACCCGGTCCGCGACCGTGAAGCGCAGATAGGCGCGCCCGCGCCGTTCGCCGCTGTCCGCGGTCGCCGCCGCGACCAGCGACGCCGCCGGCATCGCATAGGGCGGCCCGTATTCGCCGCGCGCAATGTCGATCAGGTCCGCGACCACCGCGCTCGCGGTCGGCCCGTCGCCCGCGCCCGCACCCTGGAACAGCAGCCGCCCGACGAAATTGCCCTCCGCGACCACGGCATTGAGCGACCCCGTCACATGCGCGAGCGGATGGTCGACCGGCACCAGATGCGCATGCACGCGCTGGAACAGCCCGTCGGGCCCGTCCTCCGCCAGTCCGAGCAGCCGCACGCGGTAGCCCAAAGCCGCCGCCTCGGCGATGTCCGCGCCCAGCAAATGCCGGATGCCGCTCGCCGCCACCGCGTCGAACGCCGGCCGCGTCCCGAACGCGATCGAGGCGAGGATCGACAGCTTGTGCGCCGCATCCACCCCGTCGATGTCGAAGCTCGGATCCGCCTCGGCAAAGCCCAGCGCCTGCGCCTCGGCGAGGATCTCGGCGAAATCGCGCCCCTCCGCCTCCATCTTGCTCAGGATGAAATTGCACGTCCCGTTGAGGATCCCGTAGACCCGCCCGATCGCGTTCGCCGCCGCGCCCTCGCGCAGGCCCTTGATGACCGGGATCCCGCCCGCGACCGCCGCCTCGAACTTCAACGCGACGCGCGCCGCCTCCGCCGCGGTCGCCAGCTCATAGCCGTGATGCGCGAGCATCGCCTTGTTCGCGGTGACGAACGACTTGCCCGCGGCGAGCGTCGAGCGTGCGAGCGTCAGCGCGGGACCGTCCGATCCGCCGATCAGCTCGACGACGACATCGACGTCCGCCTGCTGCGCCAGCGCGGTCGTGTCGTCGACCCAGGCGAACCGCGTCAGATCGACGCCGCGATCCTTGTAGCGGTCGCGCGCCGACACCGCGACGACCTCGATCGCGCGCCCGGCCCGTCTGGCGATCAGCTCGCGGTTCGCGTCGAGCAGCCGGATGACGCCGCCCCCCACGGTTCCCAGGCCCGCCAGTCCCACGCGCAACGCTTCGCTCATCGTCTTCCTTTCGCCAAACCCGCGCGAAGACCTAGGGTTCGGGAAGGATTCCCGCAATCAAGATGACGAATGGCGCCGCGCGCCCTATCTGGTCCCGCATGACCGGCCGCTTCGATCACCTGCCCAACCGCCGCGCGATCATCGATCGCCGCGCGGTCGCCGACACCATCGCCGCGCTGGACGAGACCGACCCGGTCGCGCTCGGCCGCCAGGCGACGATCCTGCTCAAGGCCGCGCTCGACGCGGGCCGGGTCGAGGTCGCCAAGCGGCTCGCCGAACATCCCAGCCGCGGGCTCGAGGTGTCGAGCGCGCAGGCCTATCTGATCGACCAGCTGCTCCGCCTGCTGTTCGATTTCACCACCACCCGGCTGCACCCTGCGCCCGCGCCCACCCCCGACGACCGGCTCACGCTGATCGCGGTCGGCGGCTATGGCCGCGGCGAGATGGCGCCGCATTCGGATGTCGATATCGGCTTCCTCACGCCGGGCAAGCAGACCCCGCGGGTCGAACGCATCATCGAATCGATGCTCTACACGCTCTGGGATCTCGGCCTGAAGCTCGGCCAGTCCAGCCGCTCGCTCGACGAGATGATCCGCCAGGCCAAGGCCGACATCACCGTCCGCACCGCCTTGCTCGAGGCGCGCTACGTCACCGGCGACATGGATCTTTACGAAGAGGCGTCGCGCCGGTTCAAGGTCGAGGTCCAGGCGGATACCGCGCGCGCGTTCATCGCCGACAAGCTCGTCGAGCGCGACCTGCGCCACCGCAAGATGGGCGACACGCGCTATGTCGTCGAACCCAACGTCAAGGAGGGCAAGGGCGGCCTGCGCGATCTCCACGCGCTCTTCTGGATCGGCAAGTATATCTACGACGTCCAGCGCGCGGCACAGCTCGTCGATGTCGGGCTGTTCACCAAGGCGGAATATCGCCTCTTCCACCGCGCCGACAATTTCTTCCAGGCGGTGCGCTGCCACCTCCACAGCATCACCGGTCGCGCCGAGGACCGGCTGACCTTCGACGTCCAGCGCGAGATCGCCGACCGGATGCGCTTCTCCGACCGCCCGGGCAAGCCGAAGGTCGAGCGCTTCATGCATTTCTACTTTCTCCAGGCGAAGACCGTCGGCGACCTGACCGGCGTCTTCCTCGCGCATCTCGACGAGAAATTCGCCGCGCGCGGCCGCCGCTTCGGGCTGCCGACGATCCGCCGCAGCCCGCGCCGCCTCAACGGCTTCGTCCTCGACCGCGGGCGGCTCGCCTTGCCCGACGACGACTTCTTCCGCGCAAGTCCGGTCCGGCTGATCGAGATCTTCCAGCTCGCCGACCGCAACACGCTCGAGATCCACCCGCTCGCGATGCGCGCGGCCGCCCGCGACGTGAAGCTCGTCGACGACATCCGCGACGATCCCACCGCCAACGCGCTGTTCCTCGATGTCCTCAGCTCGCCGCGCGATCCCGAACTCGTCCTGCGCTGGATGAACGAGACCGGCGTCTTCGGCCGGTTCGTGCCCGATTTCGGCCGCGTCGTCGCGCAGATGCAGTTCGACATGTACCACCACTACACCGTCGACGAACACACGATCCGCGCGCTCGGCCTGCTCGCGCGGATCGAGAATGGCGCTTTGAAGGACGACCATCCGCTCGCCAGCGCGATCTTCCGCCAGATCGTCTCGCGCCGCGTCCTCTATGTCGCGGTGCTGCTCCACGACATCGCCAAGGGCCGCGGCGGCGATCACTCGATCCTCGGCGCCGAAGTCGCGCAGCGCCTCTGCCCGCGCTTCGGCCTGAGCCCTGCGGAGACCGAGACCGTCGCCTGGCTCGTCCGCTGGCATCTGCTGATGTCCGCGACCGCGTTCAAGCGCGACCTGTCGGACTTTAAGACGATCCTCGACTTCTGCGACGTGGTGCAGAGCCCCGAGCGGCTGCGCCTCCTGCTCGTCCTCACCATCGTCGATATCCGCGCGGTCGGCCCGGGCGTCTGGAACGGCTGGAAGCGGCAATTGCTCGGCGACCTCTATGAATCCGCCGAGGAGGTGCTCCGGCTCGGCCACAAGCAGAAGGGTCGCGCCGAACGCATCGCCGCCAAGCACGAGACGCTCCACGCCGCTCTCGGCTGGAGCGACGCCGAGTTCGCCGCGTTCGTCCGCCGCATGCCCGAGGCCTATTGGATCGCCGAGCCCGAGGATGTACTCGTCCACAATGCCCGCTTCCTCGCCGGCACCGGCGACGCGCAGCTCGCGATCGACGCGCATGTCTATCCGGGCCGCGGCGCGACTCTGGTGACGATCTACGCCGCGGATCATCCCGGGCTCTTCTACCGCATCGCCGGCGCGATCCATGTCGCAGGCGGCAACATCATCGACGCGCGGATCCACACCACGCGCGACGGCATGGCGGTCGACAATTTCCTCGTCCAGGATCCGTTCGGCCGCCCGTTCGACGGCAGCGAACAGCTCGCCCGGCTCAAGACCGCGATCGAGGATGCGCTCGCCAACCGCGGCAAGCTCGCCGACCGCCTCGTCGCCAAGCCCCTCCCGCGCGCGCGCGCCGAGGCGTTCGACATCGTCCCCAACGCGATGATCGACAACCGCGCCTCGAACCGCTTCACCGTGGTCGAGGTCAACGCCCGCGACGGCCCCGCCCTGCTCAACCGGCTCGCCCAGGCGCTGTTCCAGTCGAAGGTGACGATCCACTCCGCGCATGTCGCGACGTACGGCGAACGCGCGGTCGACACCTTCTACATCACCGACCTCACCGGCGACCGCATCACCGCCCCCGCCCGACTGAAGACGCTCGAACGCCGCCTGCTCGCGGCGGCCGCCGGCAAGCAACTCGACCTCGCCGCCTGACTAATCGTCATCCTCCCCCTCCCGTCATCCCCCTTTTCTTTTCGTCATCCTGACGAAAATCAGGACCCAGAGCCACAAAGGCCACCCCCCGTAACCCTGGGTCCCGGGTCAAGCCCGGGATGACGGAAGGGCGCGACCCTCCCCGCCACAAACAAGAAAGGCCGGCCCGCTCTCCCGAGCGGACCGGCCTTCCCTAGCGACGTTGAACGCTCAGAACCGCGTGCGCACCGTCAGCCCATAGGTCCGCGGCTCGGCGAGGTACGAGGTGAAGATCTGGTTCCCCACCCCGCCGAACGCCTTCACCTGGTCGAGATTGCCCGCGCCCTGGAACGGCGCGTTGAAGCCGACCTGCTGGTAATCGGTGTCGAGCAGGTTCTGCGCCCACAATTCGACCGCCCATTTCTGCGCCGGCCCACGGATGCCGATCCGCGCGTTCATCAGGAAGAAGCCGTCCTGCGCCTTCTCGGTGAACAGGTCCGACCCGGTATTATAGTCGCTGGTCATGCGGCCATCGATGTAGAACAGCCCGGTGATCCCCGACGACCCCAGCTCGGGCGTCCACGTCCCCGACGCGGTGACCGTGTGCTTGGGCGCGTTCGACAGCGTGTTGCCCGACAGCAGGAACAGCGCGGGGTCGAGGGCCTCGCCCGTCTCCGACCCGACCAGGTTGTTCTTGAAGGTCGTGTCGACATAGGTGTAGCCGAGCGACACCGCGACGTCGCGGACCGGGAACAGCCCCGCCTCGAGCTCGACGCCCTGCGACCGCACGCCGTATTTCACGTCGCCGGTGCACGCGCCCGTCGCCGCACTCGCATCGCGATCCGCGCCGTTCAGGCTGGTGTCGCACGAGCTGATGTTCTGGACGATGAAGTTGGTGCCGTTGAACGTGTTCAGCTGGAAGTTCTTGAACTCCTGGCGGAAGCCCGCGACGTTGAAGGTGAACTGCGCGGAGGTGAACTTCAGCCCCAGCTCATAGGAATTGACCGTCTCGGGATCGAACCGCAGCCGGCTCGCGCTCGCATTGGTCGGCGCCGCGAACACGTTCGCGGTCAGGTCCGACCGGTCGAGATTGTACCCGCCCGCCTTGTAGCCGCGCGAATAGGACGCATAGAGCAGCGTGTCGGTGCGCGGCTTGTACGACACGATCCCCGTGCCGCTGAACTCGCCTTCCTTGAACCCGTCGTTGAGGTCGAGCCCGTTCAGCGCCGAGGTCGAATTGCCCGTGCAGGTCAGCGTGACGATCCCGCCAACCAGAGTCTTCAGGCTGGCGGGCACTGCAGCGCTCGCCAGCAGCGGGCTCAGCGCCGCCTGCTGCGCGGGGCAGACGGTGTTGTTGTTGTTGAAATCGGCGTGGAAATCCTTCTGCTCATGCGTGTAGCGAAGCCCGCCGGTGATCGACAGCTTGTCGGTGACCTTGAAAATGTTGTGCGTGAAGAACGCGTAATTCTCGCTGTCCTGATAATAGGTCGACCGCTGATCGCCCAGATTGTTGAGCGTGCTCAGCCGGTCGATGCCGCTCAGGATGGTACCGGTCAGCGCGCCGAAGGCGGGCTGCGTGCCCGGAACCTGTCCGGACAGGACCGCACGTCCCGCCGCGCTGAGGCAGCCCGGATTGGCCGGATTGCGCAGCGCCGCCGCCGGGTTGACCGTCGCGACGATCCGGCACGCGGCGAACGCGCCGTACTGCGTCCCGAACTTCAGATTGTCCGCGACGACCAGGTCTTCCTTGGAATAATAGCCGCCGACCAGCCAGTCGAGCTTGTCGTCGAACAGCGACCCGTTCAGCCGGACTTCCTGGCTGAAGGTGTGGAACTGGCGATAGCTGTTGCCGTCGTCCGCGCGGTAGCCGATGTCGAGATTGCCGTAGTCGATGTCGGCCGCGCCGCCCGACTTGTACTCGCGATACGCGGTGATCGAGGTCAGCTGCGCAAAGCCCAGATTCGCGTCGATCTGGCCCGAGCCGCCATAATCCTCGGTGATGTTCGAATAGGCGCGGCCCAGCGTGTTGGCGATGCGGCGGTTATACGGATCGCCCTGGCTCGGGAACACCGCACCCATGCTCTGCATGACCTGCTGGATGCGGTTGCCCGCGGGGTTGATCGCGAAGTCGCCCGCGACGCCCGGCGTCGGGTCGATCTTCTCGCGCGTGTCGATATAGACCGCACCACAGCATTTCTCGTCACGCCGCGTGTAATCGCCGATCAGCCGCACCGACACGTCGGCGCTCGGCTCGAACAGCAGCTGCCCGCGCACGAAATAGCGGTTGCGGTCGTTATAATCGGTCTGGTTGATGACGTCGTAATAATAGCCGTCGCGCTTGCCGAACACGCCGTCGAGCCGGAACGCCAGCTTGTCCTTGATGATCGGCCCGGTCAGCCCGCCCGCGATGCGGATATTGTTGTAATTGCCATAGGTCGCGTCGCCATAGCCGCCGAACTGGTAGGACGGCAGCTTGGTCAGGATGTTGATCGTGCCCGCCGATGCGTTGCGCCCGGCCAGCGTCCCCTGCGGCCCGCGCAGCACCTCGATCCGGTCGACTTCGCCGAGATCGTTCAGACCCGAACCCGTGCGGCTGCGATAGACGCCGTCAATGAACACCGCGACCGAGCTTTCAAGGCCGGGATTGTCGCCGACCGTGCCGATGCCGCGGATACGCGCCGAGGCGTTCGCCTCCGAGCCGGTCGACGAGATCAGCAGCGACGGCGCGAGCTGGGTCATCTGGCGGATGTCGGTCGCACCCGAATTCTGCAGCGCGGCCTGGCCGACCGCGGACACCGCGATCGGAACGTTCGACAGCCGCTCGGAACGCCGGGTCGCGGTGATGACGATGTCGCCCGCATTGATCGGCTGGGGATTCGCGTTCTCGGCAACCGGCTGCTGCTGCGCATCGACCGACGCGGCGGCGGTACCCGATGTATTTGAGGGTACGGTCTGCGCCTCGGGCTGCGTCGTCGGGACATCCTGTGCGAAGGCCGGCGCCGCGATCGCGATCGTCGCGGCGGCAGACAACAGATATGCGGTCATGCGCATGGGCATCTCTCCTGGCGGCTTCGAATTATTTCGAATTTCCGGTTTGGTCAGGAGGTAATTGGAATTTTCATGCAGCGTCCACCGATTTCCGTATGCGGAAGTAACTTTCCGGTCGCTGTGTCGCACTTCCGCAACACCGAGCAATAACACCGCGTGATAGCCCCGAAATCGATGCATCGCGCACGGGTGGTTCGACCGCGGCGGTTGACGCTACGGAAAGGGTCATGGTGACCTGCACCCCAACGCAAACGGCCCACCGCCCCGGACAGGGGGCGATGGGCCGGTCGCTATCGTCGTATCGCGTCCCGCATTGCGGGGCCGCGTCGTCACGCCGTTACTTGGGCGCGAGCACCATCAGCATCTGACGGCCTTCCATGCGCGGATACGCCTCGATCTTGGCGATCTCCGCGACGTCGTCCTGCACGCGCTTCAACAGGTTCATGCCCAGCTGGCCATGGCTCAGCTCGCGGCCACGGAAGCGCAGCGTGATCTTGACCTTGTCGCCCTCGCCGATGAAGTCGTTCACCTTCTTCATCTTCGTGTCGTAATCATGGTCGTCGATGTTCGGACGCATCTTGATCTCCTTGATCTCCTGCGTCTTCTGCGACTTGCGTGCGAGGTTCGCCTTCTTCTGCGCCTCGTACTTGAACTTGCCGACATCGAGGAACTTGGCGACGGGCGGATCGGCGTTGGGCGAGACCTCAACCAGGTCCAGACCATGCTCGGCCGCCTGCTCGATCGCTTCGCGCGTGTACATCACGCCCAGATTTTCGCCCTCGTGATCGATCACGCGGACCTTCTGGCTCTGGATGAATTCGTTGAATCGCGGGCCGTTCATCGCGGGCGTCTGCATGGGCCGGCGCATCGTGGGAGGACGTATGGGGGTTGCTCCTGTTGTTTCTGACGAAGTATTTGGGCCGGCTTATAGCGCAGAAAGCTCTGCGCGGAAAGCCGGCCTCGTCCATCACATATCGGGAGCGCGCGCCTCGATCGCAAGGCGTGCCACCGCCTCGTCGAGCGACAGCATCTCCTGCCCCTGGCTGCCCAGCCGGCGAATCGCGACCGTCGCCTCGTCCGCCTCGCGCTTGCCGACCACGAACAGCACCGGCACCTTGGCCAGGCTGTGCTCGCGCACCTTGTAGTTGATCTTCTCGTTGCGCAGGTCGGTCTCGACGCGGATCCCCGCCTTGCGCAGCGCGGCCACGACACTGTGCGCATAGTCGTCCGCATCCGACACGATCGTCGCGACCACCACCTGCACCGGCGCCAGCCACAGCGGGAAGCGCCCGGCATGATGCTCGATCAATATGCCGATGAACCGCTCGAACGTGCCCAGAATCGCGCGGTGGAGCATCACCGGCCGATGCCGCTCGCCATCCGCGCCCACGTACGACGCGTCGAGTCGCTCGGGCAGCACGCGGTCCGACTGGATCGTGCCGACCTGCCACGTCCGCCCGATCGCATCGGTCAGGTGGAATTCGAGCTTGGGCGCATAGAACGCCCCCTCGCCCGGCAGCTCCTCGAAATTCGCCTTGATCGTGTCGGACAAGGTCGACTGCATCACCGCCTCGCGCAGCTCGGCCTCCGCCTTGTCCCACATCGCGTCGTCGCCGAACCGCTTCTCGGGACGCAGCGCGAGCTTCACCGCATAATCCTCGAAGCCCAGATGCTTGTACACGCTGTCGAGCAGCTCGCAGAACTTGCGCACCTCCTCGACCAGCTGGTCCTCGCGGACGAAGATATGCGCGTCGTCCTGCGTGAACTGCCGCACGCGCATGATGCCGTGCAGCGCGCCATGCGGCTCGTTGCGGTGGCAGCAGCCGAACTCCGCCATCCGGATCGGCAGGTCGCGGTACGACTTGATCCCCTGCTTGAAGATCAGCACGTGCGCCGGGCAGTTCATCGGCTTGAGCGCCATCAGGTCGCCTTCGCCCGACAGGACCGCGCCCTCGTCTTCCACATTGGGAATCTCGTCGGGCACCACGAACATGTTCTCGCGATACTTGCCCCAGTGGCCCGACTGTTCCCACTGCTTGGCGTCCATCAGCTGCGGCGTCTTCACCTCGGCATAGTCCGCCGCGTCGAGCCGCCGGCGCATATACGCCTCCAGCTGGCGCCAGAGCACGAAGCCGTTGGGATGCCAGAACACCGAGCCCTGCGCCTCGCTCTGGAGGTGGAACAGGTCCATCTCCTGCCCGATCTTGCGGTGATCGCGCTTGGCGGCTTCCTCCAGCCGGAACAGATGCTGGTCGAGCTGCTTCTTGTTGAGCCAGCCGGTGCCGTAGATCCGGCTGAGCATCGCGTTCTTCTGGTCGCCGCGCCAATAGGCGCCGCTCACGCGCGTCAGCTTGAACGCCGCGGGATCGAGCTTGCCGGTCGACACCATGTGCGGCCCCCGGCACATGTCGAGCCACTCGCCCTGGCGGTAGATGGTCAGTTCCTCGCCCTCGGGCAGCTCGGCGGCCCATTCGGCCTTGAACGTCTCGCCCTGCTCGGTCCAGCGGTCAATGAGCTGCTGGCGGCTCCAGACCTCGCGCAGGAACGGCTCGTTCCGCGCGATGATCGCGCGCATCTCGGCCTCGATCGCGGGCAGGTCCTCGTCGGTGAACGGCCGGTCCTTCGGCGCGAAGTCGTAATAGAAGCCGTCATCGGTCGCGGGCCCGAAGGTGATCTGCGTGCCGGGAAACAGATGCTGCACCGCCTCCGCCATCACATGCGCCAGGTCATGCCGCACCAGCTCGAGCGCATCCGCCTCGTCGCGCGCGGTGACGAGCGCCAGCTGCGTATCCCCCTCGAACGGCCGCCCGAGATCCCGCACCTGCCCATCGATCCGCGCCGCCAGCGCCGCCTTGGCAAGCCCCGGCCCGATCGCCGCAGCGACATCCGCGGGCGTAGTCCCGGGCGCAACCTCGCGGACGGAACCGTCGGGAAGCGTAATGCGGAACATGGCAGACATGAGGAACTTTCTCGTGATGGAAGAGCGGCGCTTATGCCGTCGCCCAGCCGATATAGGCAACCCGCCTCGCACCGACACCCCAGCGCACCCGTCATCCTGACGAAAGTCAGGATCCAGAGCCAAACAGCACCCCGCCCCGTAGCGCTGAGGCGTGACGAGCCCCCTCACCCCACCCCAAACGGCACCACATGGTTCCCCTGCGTGTGCCCCACCTCGGCCCGCCCCAGATACGGCACCCCCATGTCCCGCGCCCACCGCACCATCATGTAATCCAGCGTCTCCCCCCAGGCCGGCTCGTTCGCCTGCACCGCGGTCACCGCCCCGAGCCTGAGCCCGGCAATCCCCTTCAGCTGCGTCGCGTTCGCCACCTTGAACAGCATCCGGTCGATCGCATACATCGGCTCCGACACCTCCTCGACGATCAGCACATGATCGGTCAGATCCGGCAGCCACGGCGTCCCGATCAGCGACGTCAGGATCGACAGGTTGAACGCCGCCGAAGGCTGCCCCCCGAGCCCCGGCTCGAGTCCGCTGCGATCCCCCCGCGCCATCCACCCGAGCGACCGCGCCACCGTCGCCTCGCCGTCATGCCGGTTGATGTCGCTCACCATCGGCCCGTGCGCCACGCGCCCGATCCGCCGCGCGTACAGCGCCCCCAGCAGGAACCCGACATCCGAATAGCCCAGATACGTCTTGTGCCGCGCCGCGCGCGCCAGCTCGGGCATCACCATCTGCAGGATCCGGTTCGCGCCATAGCCCCCGCGCAGGAACCAGATCGCGTCAAACGCCGGATCGTTCGCATATTCCAGAAACGCCGCCGCCCGCGCGAAGTCCGACCCCGCGAAATGCCCGTCGGTCGCGGTGCATTGCGGATGGAACACCAGCTCGACCTCGGGAAACGCGCACGCCGCATAGGCGGCGACCACGGGGATCGCCGAAGGATTGGTCCGGCTCGACGCGGCGAGAACACCGATGCGCATGGTTCGTCCTGTCTTGCCCCGTTACGCAACCGCCGATAGCGCGAGCACATGGATATCACCAACCCCTCCGACCAGACCGCCGCCGACCAGCCCGCCTATTTCTTCATCGGCATCGGCGGGTCGGGGATGATGCCGCTCGCGATGATCCTCGCGGGCCGCGGCGCGACCGTCGCGGGCTCGGACCGCAATCTCGACCAGGGCCGCGTCCCCGCCAAGTTCGACGACCTCGCCGCCAAGGGCGTCGCGCTCTTCCCGCAGGACGGCAGCGGCATCGTCTCCGCGGACCAGCACGTCGTCGCCTCCGCCGCGATCGAGCCGACCGTCCCCGACATGATCGCCGCCGCCGCGCTTGGCTGCCCGCGCGCCACCCGCGCCGAGCTGCTTGCGTCCCTGTTCAACGACAGCCGCCTGCCGATCGGTGTCGCCGGCACCAGCGGCAAGTCGACCGTCACCGGCATGATCGGCTGGATCCTCCACACCGCCGGCCGCGACCCCACCGTGATGAACGGCGCGGTGATGAAGAACTTCGCAGGGCCCGACGCCCCCTTCGCCAGCGCGCTGGTGGGGGCCGGCGACACCTTCGTCAGCGAAGTCGACGAAAGCGACGGCTCGATTGCGCATTACGCGCCCAGAATCGCCGTCCTCAACAATGTCAGCCTCGACCACAAGTCGCTCGAGGAACTGCGCCAGCTGTTCGGCACCTTCATCGCCAAGGCCGAGACCGCGGTCGTCAACGCCAACGACCCCGACGCGGCAGCCCTCGCCGCGCGCCTCCCCCGCGGCCAGGTCACCACCTTCGCGATCGACGCGTCCGCCGACCTCCGCGCCGAGAACCTGAAGCCCGAACCCTTTGCGATTGGCTTCGACCTCGTCTCGCGCGGCGTCCGCACGCGCGTGAAACTCGCGGTCCCCGGCCGCCACAACGTCTCGAACGCGCTCGCCGCGATCGGCGCGGCAATGGCCGCCGACGTGTCGCTGCCCGACGCGGTCAAGGCACTCGCGAGTTTCACCGGCCTGCGCCGCCGCTTCGATCTCGTCGGCGAAGCGAACGGCGTCGCGGTGATCGACGATTTCGGCCACAACCCCGACAAGATCGCCGCCACGCTCGACACGCTCCACGCCTTTCCCGGCCGCCTGCTGATCCTGTTCCAGCCGCACGGCTATGGCCCCTTGAAGGTCATGGGCACCGAGCTCGTCGCCACCTTCGTCGCGAGGCTGGCCCCCGAAGACCTGCTCGTCCTCCCCGACCCGGCCTATTATGGCGGCACCGTCACCCGCGAGGTCACCAGCGCCGACATCGTCGCCCGGATCGCCGCGGAAGGCCGCGACGCCCGCCACATCCCCGACCGCGCCGACGCCGCCGCGCTGCTCGTCGCCGAGGCCCGCCCCGGCGACCGCATCGTCGTGATGGGCGCGCGCGACGACACGCTCAGCCTGCTCGCGGCGACCATGGTCGAATCCCTCGCCGGCTGATAGGATAAGCCCGATCCCCCGTCCGGAGACCCGCCGATGTTCCGCCGCCTCTTCCTCGACCATCCCGCCACCGTCGGCGAAAGCTATGCCGAGCATTTCGGCGTCGCCAGCCGGTTCGGCGTGACGATGATCGCCGGCGGCCTCGGCGCGCTCGTCCACGCGGTCGTCCCCGCTTTGTGCAAGACCAGCGGCAGCGACACGGTCCGCGAACTCCACCGCCAGATGGTCGCCAAACGCGGCGCGGTGGCGGCCGACCAGACCCAGATGAAGACGGTAGAATTCATCATCTGACCCCGTCCCCCCGCGAAAGCGGGGGCCCAGGACGAAGGCGGTAAGCGCCGCCCACCCCCCACCCGTCATCCAGACGAAAGTCAGGACCCAGAGCCAAGCAGCGCTGCGCCCCGTGACCCTGGATCCTGGGTCAAGCCCAGGATGACGGCGGTGAAGTGCAGCCCTCCACCCGTCCTCCCGACGGCGGGGAAGCGCCGCCCTCCCCACTCGCCATCCGGACGGCGGGGAAGCGCCGCCCCCCTCCCCCGTCATCCTGACGAAAGTCAGGATCCAGAGCCAAGCAGCACCGAGCCCTGCCACCCTGGACTCTCGCCTACGTGGGAGAACGGACAGTCGCGATCGCATCCCCTCAACCCCGCCCCCGCTGTAAAGCCACCTTGACTCCCACACCCTCCAATGACAAGCTTCCTTTACCGATTCGAAAGGACGCTTGACCATGCACAAGAGCCCCGCGCTGCGCCGCTACAACGCCACCGTTCTCGGTCTCAGCCTTGCGTACATGGGCACGCTGTTCGGCGTGGTGGCGCTGTTCCGCAGCCATCCGCCGACCGGCCCGCTCGCCTATCTCCTCGCGGTGCTGCCCGCGCTTCCGCTGCTCAGCGTCTTCCTCGCCTGGGGCCGCTATCTGCGCGACGAGCCCGACGAATATATCCGCACGATGAACGTCCGCCAGACGCTGATCGCCACCGTCTTCATGCTCTGCGCGACGACGATCTGGGGCTTTCTCGAAAGCTTCGGCCTGGTGCCCCATGTCCCGGCCTATTCGGCGGGCGTGCTCTGGTTTGCCGGCCTGATGCTCGGCGGGTGCCTCAACATCGCCGCGGTTCGCGCAGGGACAGCATGAAGAACCGCCTGAAAGTCCTGCGCGCCGAACGCGACTGGAGCCAGGGCGACCTCGCCGACCGCCTCGACGTCTCGCGCCAGAGCGTCAACGCGATCGAGACCGGCCGCTACGACCCCTCGCTCCCGCTCGCCTTCCGCATCGCCGAGCTGTTCGGCCTTGCGATCGAGGACATCTTCACCAGCCCCTCTGCACCCACCTGACCTAGCCCCACCCGCCCGCTTTGGCTAAAGCCCCGCGCATGACCGACACCACCACCCCCGCGCCGGACCGCCCCCGCCTCGCCTATCACCACACGACCGGCACCGGCCCGACGATCGTCTTCCTGTCGGGCTATGGCTCGGACATGACGGGCACCAAGGCGGTCACGCTCGAGGCCTGGGCGAAATCGCAAAGCCGCGCCTATCTCCGCTTCGACTATGGCGGCTGCGGCCGGAGCGAGGGCGCGTTCGAGGATCAGACGCTCGTCGACTGGCGCGACGACGTGATCGCGATGCTCGAGGCGCTGGCGGACGGCCCCGCGGTGCTCGTCGGCTCGTCGCTCGGCGGCTGGCTGATGCTGCTGGTGGCGAAGGCCCGCCCCGATCTGGTCGCAGCGCTCGTCGGCATCGCCCCCGCGCCCGACTTCACCGACTGGGGCTTCACCCCTGAGGAAAAACTGACGCTGCTCAGCGCGGGCCGGCTCGAACGCGCCAACGATTACGGCCCCGAACCCACCGTCTACACCCGCGGCTTCTGGGCGTCGGGCGAGGCGAACCGGCTGATGTTCGGCTGGATCGAGATCCGCTGCCCCGTCCGCCTGATCCAGGGCCAGCGCGACAAGGCGGTGCCGTGGCTGCGGACCACCCGGCTCGCCGAGCTGCTTCGTTCAGCCGATGTGCAGACATTGCTCGTCAAGGACGGCGATCACCGCCTGTCACGCGATTCCGACATCGCGCTGATCATCCGCGCGGTCGAGGATGTGATCGCCCGCCTATGATCCTGATGCTGCTCGCCCCCGCGCTGCTCCTGTCCCAGGCCGCCAGCCCCGCCACAAAGCCTGCCGCCAGGCCGACAGCGACACCGGCCGCCAGGCCCGCCGCCGCCGGCCCCGCCGACGATGCCACCCGGCTCCAGCGCTGCATCGCGACGATCGCCACCGATCCGGTCGCCGCGCGTGCCGAGGCGGGCCGCTGGCGGATGGCGGGCGGCGGCGCCGCGGCGCGCGACTGTGGCGGGCTCGCCTTTGCCGCGGAAAAGAACTGGGCCGCCGCCGCCGCCGAATTCGAGAGCGCGGCGCGCGACGCACAGCTCGCGCACGACGATCGCGCCGCGACCTACTGGGCGCAGGGTGGCAATGCCTGGCTCGCCGCGGGCGACGCGACCAAGGCGCGCACCGCGCTCGATTCGGCACTCACCGCGGGGACGCTGACCGGGCTCCAGCTCGGCGAGGCACGGCTCGACCATGCGCGCGCGCTCGTCGCCGCGGACGATCTCGCCTCCGCGCGCACCGATATCGATCTCGCGCTGACCACCGCGGGCGACGATCCGCTCGCCTGGCTGCTGTCCGCAACGCTCGCGCGGCGGATGGGCAATCTGCCCCGCGCCCGCGGCGACATCGCCGAGGCGCTCAAGCGCTCCCCCGACGACGCCTCGGTCCAGCTCGAGGCGGGCAACATCGCCGCGCGCGACGGCGACGAGACCCGCGCCCGCGCCGCCTGGGCCGAAGCCGCACGCCTCGCCCCCGACACCCCCACCGCCCGCAACGCCATCGCCGCGCTCCGCCAGTTCGACCCGCCCAAACCCTGATCGGCCCGGAGAGCCGCACCCGCGCCACCGTCATTCCCGCGCAGGCGGGAACCCAGACGGGCAACCCTCACGGCCCACCTACCACCACCCGCCCCTCTGGAACCCCGCCGGGGCGCCGCCTATCTACCGGCGATCCAACCCGAAAAGGCCGTCCATGAAATATCTGCACACGATGATCCGGGTCACCGATCCGGCCAAGACGATCGCGTTCTTCGAGCTGCTCGGGCTGAAGGAGGCCCGCCGCCTCGAAAACGAGCAGGGTCGCTTCACGCTGATCTTCCTCTCCGCGCCCGGCGACGAGAGCGCCGAGGTCGAGCTGACGCACAACTGGGATCCGGAAGAGTATGGCGAAGGCCGCAATTTCGGCCATCTCGCCTACCGCGTCGACAATATCTACGAGACCTGCCAGCGGCTCCAGGATGCCGGCGTGACGATCAACCGCCCGCCGCGCGACGGCCACATGGCGTTCGTCCGCACCCCCGACAACATCTCGATCGAGCTGTTGCAGGACGGCCGGCTCGACCCCGCCGAGCCCTGGGCGTCGATGCCCAACACCGGCCACTGGTAAGGGCCACTGGTAAGGATCGTCGGCCCGCCCGCCGCGCGTCACGCGCGGCGGCGGGCTGGCATCGTCCCGGCCGCCATCGCCGCGGCACAGTCGGCGACGTGGACCGTCGCACCGCCGCCCTCGATGATCTCAATCCGCATCGTCAGGTCGACACAGCCCTGGCGGATGTCCTCCGCCAGCATCTCGCGCATCGCGACGATCGCATGCTCGATCGCCGCCGCGCGGTGCGCGAGCTCGATCCCCTCGTGATCCTCGATCACCTCGCCGCCCAGGGCGATCTGAAATCTGTATCGCGGCATCAGCGACATCCTGTGCGTTCGACGCGACGGCCGGGGCGACCGGCGCTGCCGCGCCCAGTGTTCGCCCCTGTTTCTCGCAAGGCGTCTACGCCCCTGCGCGACGATCGGTTCCGCGCCATCCGTATAGCGCGAGGCACCCGACATTTTCTTACAATAACCGACAATTTCCGAAATGCGCGTCTAACCTATGTTTGAGCGAGACTATAACGCCTGTGATAGTGCAGGGCGCCTCTGGGCAAGCTATGCTTAACCCGGCGACTGAGAGTTCGATATGCTCCCGCCCGAGCGGAGCCTGCATGTGGATTACCCCATCGTCGTCACCGATCATCTGATTGCCAAGCTCGCGACCCGGGTCGAGCTGAGCGCGGCGGATCGCGTGGCGATCGCGGCGCTGCCGTGCAAGCTGCGCACGATCGACCAGTCGACCTATATGCTGCGCGAGGGGCAACGCCCGCTGCGCTGCGCGTTCGTGATCGACGGCTTTGCCTATCGCCAGAAGCTCACCCCCGATGGCGAGCGCGAGATCGTCTCGATCCTGATGCCCGGCGACTTCATCGATCTCCAGAACCTGTTCCTCGAGGAATCGGATCACGACGTCCAGGCATTGACCCGGATCACCGTCGCCGAAATCCCGATCCCCGCACTGCGCGAGATCGTCGCGGTCTCGCCGCAGATCGCCACCGCCTTGTGGATCGAGGCGCTGGTCGAAGCGTCGATCCACCGCGAATGGCTGCTCAACGTCGGCCGCCGCAACGCCAAGATGCGGCTCGCGCATCTGCTCTGCGAATTCTCCGCCCGGCTGCGCGCCTCCTCGCTCAGCGACGCGGACGGCAGCTACGAACTGCCGATGACTCAGGAACAGATGGGCGATGCGCTCGGCCTGACCCCGGTCCATGTCAACCGCGTGCTCCGCGCGCTCGAGACCGACGGGCTGATCACGCGGCGCAAGCGGCAGATCGGCGTCGTCGACTGGTGTGCGCTGCGCGACGCCGCCGAATTCAATGAACGCTATCTCCACCTGACCCAGACGCGCAGCTGAGGACGGGGCCTGAGGACGGGGCCAGAGCCGCCCCGACCCGGCCACTCTTGACTTTTCGACCGGTCGCGCGCATCTGACCGCCATCGAGGTGTCATGCAGCGTGATCGGACCTGAACAAGGTCCAGGCTCCGTCTCGGTCGTTTCTAACGGGCTTCCCTTTTCACGCGGGGTGTCAAAACACCACGCCCCTCGCGCGTCCTCCTGTGGATTCGCGAGCCCGGCACATTTGAGAGACTTTTCATGTCCTTTTCCAACCTCGGCCTCGCCGAGCCCCTCGTCCGCGCGCTCGAAGCCAAGGGCTATACCGAGCCGACGCCGATCCAGGCCCAGTCGATCCCGATCCTGCTCGAGGGCGGCGATCTGCTCGGCATCGCGCAGACCGGCACCGGCAAGACCGCCGCGTTTGTGCTGCCCTCGATTCAGCGCCTGACCGAGACGCAGAAGCGCGTCCTGCCGACGCATTGCCGCATGCTCGTCCTCGCGCCGACCCGCGAACTCGCCAGCCAGATCGCCGACAGCGCGCGCGCTTACGGCCAGTTCAGCAAGATGTCGGTGACCACCGTGTTCGGCGGCACCAGCATCAACAAGAACCGCCAGGATCTCAGCCGCGGCGTCGACATCCTCGTCGCCACGCCGGGCCGCCTGATCGACCTGATCGAGCAGGGCTTCTGCAACCTGTCGATGATCGAGATCCTCGTGCTCGACGAAGCCGACCAGATGATGGACCTCGGCTTCATCCACGCGCTGAAGAAGATCGTCCGCATGCTGCCGAAGAAGCGCCAGACGCTGTTCTTCTCGGCGACGATGCCGACCGCTATCCGCGATCTCGCGTCGCAGTTCCTGCTCGATCCAAAGACCGTCTCGGTCAAGCCCGCCGCGACCACCGCGGAGCGCGTCGACCAGTATGTCACCTTCTGCAACCAGTCGGAAAAGCAGGCGCTGCTGACGATCACGCTGGGCGATCCCGCGATCGACCGTGCGCTCGTCTTCACGCGCACCAAGCACGGCGCCGACCGCGTCGTGAAGCTGCTCGCGGGCAACGGCATCGCCTCGAACGCGATCCACGGCAACAAGAGCCAGGGCCAGCGCGAGCGCGCGCTCGGCGAATTCAAGCAGGGCAAGGTCAAGGTCCTGATCGCGACCGACATCGCCGCACGCGGCATCGACGTCTCGGGCGTCAGCCACGTCATCAACTTCGAGCTGCCCAACGTCGCCGAGCAATATGTCCACCGCATCGGCCGCACCGCACGTGCGGGCGCCAGCGGCATCGCCGTCGCGTTCTGCGCGGATGACGAGAAGGCCTATCTGCGCGACATCGAGCGGATCACCCGCCAGAAGGTGACGGTCCGCCCGCTGCCCGACGATTTCGTCAACCTGTCGAACCAGATCAAGCAGACGCGCGTCAAGACGATGGGCGCCGATCCCGAGGTCCGGATCGACCGTCCGCGCGATCCCGCACGTCCCCGCGCCACCCACGCGCCCCGCGCGACCGGCACCACCGGCCGCAACTATGCGGGCGCGAGCCGTGGCGGTCAGGGCGGTGGCCAGGGTGGCGGCGGCGGTCGTCCCCAGGGCGGCGGTCGTCCCGGCGGCCAGGGCGGTGGTCGCCCCGCCGGCGGCGGTCGCCCCGGCGGCCAGGGCCGCGGCGCCGGCCCCAGCTCGGCACGCTAAGGCCCCATGTCTTTGCCTCGCGGGTTTGCTATAGGCAGACCTGCGAGGAGAAGACTGATGGACGTCTCGAATACCCCGATCGCCGAACGCATCGCCCGCGTCCTGGCGGGCCAGCGGATCAGCGCCAATGCCGGCGGCGACGCCGCCTCCGCGTCGCGCCTGATCGACGACGCCTGGACCGACTATCTCCCCGACGCGCTCGCGGTCCTGCGCACCTTGCGCGAACCCGACCAGACCATGGCCGCCGCCGGCGACCCCGCCATCTGGGAAACCATGGTCCTCGCCGCGCTAAAGGCCGCCCGCCCGCAGACGGTGGTGCTGTAGCGCCCGCCAAGCGACGGACCACGCCTCCCCCAAGCTGACGACCGTGGTGCGCGCGCCACCTCACCCCCCCGCGTCATCCTGACGAAAGTCAGGACCCAGAGCCAAAAGCGACCCCGCCCGTAACCCTGGATCCTGGGTCAAGCCCAGGATGACGTAAGAGAGTAGCGCCCGCCCCCCCACCCGCTCGCCCCGAGCGAAGTCGAAGGGCCGGCCCCCCACCCGTTCACCCTGAGCGAAGTCGAAGGGCCGGCCCCCCACCCGTTCGCCCTGAGCGAAGTCGAAGGGCCTGCGCCCCCGCCCGTTCGCCCTGAGCGAAGTCGAAGGGCCGGCACCCCCACCCGTTCGCCCTGAGCGAAGTCGAAGGGCCGGCCCCAAGTGCTTCGACTACGCTCAGCACGAACGGGCCGGGGGCGCGTACCTCACCCCCACGCTCACCCCCAGACTAAAGCACGAACCGGCTGAGATCCGTATTCCGCGCAATCTCCTTCAGCTGGCTGTCGACATACGCCCCGTCGATCACCACGCTCGACCCGCCGCGATCCTCGGCATTGTAGCTGACGTCCTCGAGCAGCTTCTCCATCACCGTCTGCAACCGCCGCGCACCGATATTCTCGACCTCGGCATTCACCTCCGCGGCGATCCGTGCGACCGCGGCGATGCCGTCCTCGGTGAAGCGGATCTCGACGCCTTCCGTGGCGATCAGCGCCTTGTACTGCAGCGGCAGCGACGCCTTGGTGTCCGACAGGATCGCGACGAAATCCCCCTCGGTCAGGCCCTTCAGCTCGACCCGGATCGGCAGACGCCCCTGCAACTCGGGCAGCAGGTCGCTCGGCTTGGCCACATGGAACGCCCCGCTCGCGATGAACAGGATATGGTCGGTCTTCATCGGCCCGTATTTGGTCGCGACCGTCGTCCCCTCGATCAGCGGCAACAGGTCGCGCTGCACGCCCTCGCGGCTCACCGACCCGCCGCGCCCGTCCGACACCGCGATCTTGTCGATCTCGTCGAGGAACACGATCCCGTTCGCCTCGGCATCCGCCAGCGCGACGCGACTCACCTCGTCCTGGTCGAGCCGCTTGTCCGCCTCTTCCTCGACCAGCTTGTCCCACGCCGCGGTCACCGTCAGCTTGCGGCGCTTCAATTGCTGCCCGCCGCCCAGCGACTTCATCATCTCGCCGATATTGATCATCTGCGGCGCACCACCGGGGATCTCGAACGGCGTCGTCGGCGTCTGCTCGACCTCGATCTCGACCTCGGCCGCGTTCAGATGCCCGTCGAGGAACCGCTGCTTGAAGCTCTCGCGCGTCGCGGTGCTCGAATCCTTGCCGACCAGCGCGTCGAGCAGCCGGCCCATCGCCGCCTCCTCCGCCTTGTCCTTCACCGCGATCCGCCGGCGTTCCTTCTCCAGCCGGATTGCCTCCTCGACCAGGTCGCGCGCGATCTGCTCGACGTCGCGGCCGACATAGCCGACCTCGGTGAACTTGGTCGCCTCGACCTTGACGAACGGCGCATCGGCGAGCTTGGCCAGACGCCGGCTGATCTCGGTCTTGCCGCAGCCGGTCGGCCCGATCATCAGGATGTTCTTCGGCGTCACCTCGTCGCGCAGATCCTCGCTGAGCTGCTGGCGCCGCCACCGGTTGCGCATCGCCACCGCGACCGCGCGCTTGGCGGCGGCCTGGCCGATGATATGCGCATCGAGCGCGGCGACGATTGCCTTGGGGGTAAGCTGGTCGTTCATGATCACTCTTCTTCGCCCCTCCCCTTCAGGGGAGGGGTTGGGGGTGGGGACTATCCGCGGGCGGAGCGCTTGATGAAGCCCCCCACCCCAACCCCTCCCCTGAAGGAGAGGGGCTTCCGGGTCTTCAGCTGGTCGAGTCCATCGACTCCACGGTCAGCCGGTCATTGGTGTACACACAGAGCTCGGACGCGATTCCCATCGCCTTGCGGCACAGCACCTCGGCATCGCTCTCATACTCGACGAGCGCGCGCGCCGCGGCGAGCGCGTAATTGCCGCCCGATCCGATCGCCGCGACGCCGTTCTCGGGCTCGAGCACATCGCCATTGCCCGTCAGGATCAGCGTCACGTCCTTGTCCGCGACGATCATCATCGCCTCGAGGTTGCGCAGGAACTTGTCGGTCCGCCAGTCCTTGGCGAGTTCGACCGCAGCGCGGAGCAACTGCCCCTGATGCTGTTCCAGCTTGCGTTCGAGCCGTTCGAACAGCGTGAAGGCGTCCGCGGTCGCGCCGGCGAACCCGCCGATCACCGACCCGTCGCCGAGCCGCCGTACCTTGCGCGCATTGGGTTTCATGACCGTCTGGCCCATCGAGACCTGGCCGTCGCCGATCACGACGACCTTGCCGCCGCGCCGGACCGAAAGGATGGTGGTGCCGTGCCAGACCGGCATGGCGTGGGGATCATTTGCACTCATGACCGCGATGTAGGGTGCGCTTTCGACCACGCAACGGTCCGCTGCACCGACCCCCTGCACCACCCCCTCACCCTCCCGCTCGACTTCCCTGTCGGCTTCCCGGTTACCTTCCCCCTTTTCGTCATCCTGACGAAAGTCAGGACCCAGAGCCTCGAACGCCACGCGCGCCGCTCCGATACCAGCCCCGCTCACCGCCGCTTCCCCCACTCACGCGCCGCGGTATACCCCAGATACCCCGTCCCGAAGAGCGCATAGAGCGGCTCGGGGATCGCCCCCAGATACGCCCCCACGCCCGCCGCGATCGCCTGCGCCGCCGCCGGCCGCACCGCCGCGAGCAGCCCCACCGGGATCGCCCCCAGCAGCAACGCGTACATCACGTACAGGAACCCCGGCCGCGCCCGCGTCACCCACGGATCGGCGGGCAGCTCCGCCCCCTCCTCAACGCCTCTCGTCATGACACCCCCCTGGAAAAGTGGCGCTTTCCGCCTCACGCCCGGTTGGCGAGCCAGCCATAGAGAAACGCCTCGTTCGCCGGCCGCCGCTCCGCCAGCGCGACATAGCGCTCGCCCTGCAGCGCCTCGATCGCCTTCAGCAGCACCGCCTCGCCCCCCGTCCCGCGTCGCTTGAGGAACCCCGCCAGCGCCGCGAGCGTCCCCGCCCCGATCCGGCCATCGACGACGAGGTCGGGATAATCGCTCGCCCCGCGATTGAGCGCGTTCAGCGCCCGCTGCAGAAACCCGCTCGCGACCGCCGGCCCCATATTCACCCCGGTATCGAACAATTCGCCCGCAATATCCGGCGCGAGCCGGCCAACCCCCTCATATCCGGGGTCAATCCAGTAAGCCTGCCGATAGATTGCGACCGCCGCCGCCCGCGGAAACACCCGCATGTCCCCCGCAAACCCATGCGCCCGCGCCACCGCCTGCGTGATCCCGAACCGCGTCGCCCCCCCGCGATCCGCCGGATGATCGCCGTACCCGCCCTCACGATCGATCACCGCCTCGATCAGCCCACCGATCTCCATCCCCGACCCCCCGATTCGCCCGTCACCATATAACCATATAGGTTAGCAGAAAGCAATATCGGAGCCGGTAATGGTAAAAGACGAACACCCCAACCACACCCGTCATCCTGACGAAAGTCAGGATCCAGAGCCCAGCAAACCCACCCCTCGACTCAACCCCGCACCCGGCAACCCACTCCCAAACCTCAGCTTTCCTCCCCATCAAGCCGCGCCCCATCCAGCACCCGCTCCCCCCGCGCCCGCTCCTCAGCATCCCGCGCGCGCTCCGCCTTGGTCCGCCCGAACGCCGCCCGGTTCGCGTCCGCCACCACCCCCGCCTCGCGCCGCACCCGCGCTTTGCGCGCCCGCCGCAAATTGATGATCTCGCCCATGAAACCCCTCGCACACCGCTTGCCAGCACCCCGCCGGCGCTACAGACTGCCCTTCCTATGCGCCATCCCGTCCTGCTGTCCGCCCTCCTCCTGCTCCCCACCGCCGCCTCGGCGCAGGCGCTGCCGCCCGGCGCCTGGGCGATCACCTCGACCGCGGTCGAGCTCGTCATTCCGGGGGCGCCGGGGTTCATCCTGCGGATGATGCGTGGAAAATCGAAGACCGAGCGCAAATGCCTGCCGCCCGAACAGGCCTCGTCGGGCGTCGCCGCGCTGTTCGTCCCCAAGCCCGAGGCGCGCTGCACCGTCGAACGCGCGCAGTTCTCGGGCAGGCGGATCGACCATGTCATGACCTGTCCGCAGAAAAAGGGGGCGCCGATGCGGATCGTCCGCGCGGGCAGCTATGGCGCGACGGGCTTCACCGCGCGGATGACGATGACCGGCGACACCGACAAGGGCGCGATGCGGATCGTCGCGGATCAGGTCGCGGCACGCACCGGCCCCGTCTGCAAACGCTGACACCAGGATCTGGAATGGCACGATATTTCGTGCCCGGGAGCGGCATCGCCTCTGGCGGCCGGCTCCGGAAATTTCTGGTCGGGGCGACAGGATTCGAACCTGCGACCCCCACACCCCCAGTGTGATGCGCTACCAGGCTGCGCTACGCCCCGACCGAAGGGCGCGCATTATGCGGATGTTGCGCGCGATGCAAGCACGCGATTGCGGCAAAGCCCATAATCGTCCGTCTCATCGCGGCCCGGCCACGCTTCACCGGCGCACATTGGTTGCGCGGGGCGGCAACCGGTGATAGCGGCATCGCCCATGCGAGCGCGGGCGTATGGCGCCTGCCCACCAGCCAAAACGGGACTCCATGTTCATTTCCCCAGCATATGCGCAGGCCGCCGGCGAGACGGCGACATCGGGCGGCATCGCCTCGTTCCTGAGCCTCGCGCCGCTCTTCCTCGTCTTCATCGTCTTCTATTTCCTGATGATCCGTCCGCAGCAAAAGCGGATGAAGGCGCTCCAGGCGTCGGTCGCGGCGGTCAAGAAGAATGACAGCGTCGTCACCGCGGGCGGCATCATCGGCAAGGTGACCAAGGTCGAGGACGCGATCGTCGAGGTCGAGATCGCGCCCAACACGCGCGTCCGCGTCGTCAAGGCGACGCTCACCGACATCACCAGCCCGAACACGAAGCCGGCGAACGACTGATGTTGGATTTCCCCCGCTGGAAGGTCGCGTCGATCATCGGCCTGCTGGCCGTGCTCTGCGCGCTTGCGATCCCGAGCTTCTTCTCCGAATCGACGACCAGCAAGTGGGGGGCGATTCCGCATAAGCGGATCAACCTGGGTCTCGATCTGGCGGGCGGCAGCTATCTGCTGCTCGAGGCGGACACCGCCGATCTCGCCAATTCGCGGATCGAGGCGATGCGCGACAGCATCGCGGGCACGATGCGCAACGGCACGCCGCGGATCGCGATCGGCGATATTTCGGTGCGTGGCGGGCAGCTTAGCTTCCTGCTCCGCGATCCGAGCCAGGTCGATGCCGCGCGCGAGCGGCTGCTCTCGATCACCGGCGGTGGCGCCGGGATGAGCGGCCAGCGCGAATGGGACATCAACGTCGTCGACACGAGCCGGTTCGTGCTCAAGCCGACCGAGGCCGGGCTCCAGCAGGCGATCGACACCGCGATGAAGGACGCGACCGAAGTCGTCCGCCGCCGCATCGACGAACTCGGCACCAAGGAGCCGACGATCGTCCGCCAGGGCGCGACGCGTATCGTCGTCCAGGTGCCGGGCCTGCAGAATCCGCAGGCGCTCAAGAACCTGCTCGGCAAGACCGCAAAGCTCGAATTCAAGCTGGTCGACGAGACCGCGAACCCCGCCGATCTCGTCAAGGGCATCGCCCCCGTCGGCAGCCAGGTCATTCCTTATCCCGGCAATCCGCAGGGCATTCCGTTCATCGCAGTCAAGCGATCGGTGATCATCTCGGGCGATCAGCTCGCCGATGCCCGCCAGGAGTTCGAGCCGCAGACCAACGCGCCGCAGGTGGCGATCACCTTCGACGCGGTCGGTGGCCGACGTTTCGCCAAGGTCACGCAGGAGAACACGAACAAGCCGTTCGCGATCATCCTCGACAATTCGGTGATCTCCGCGCCCAACATCAACGAGCCGATCCTCGGTGGCCGCGCCTCGATCTCGGGCAATTTCACGGTCGAATCAGCCAATTCGCTCGCCATCTCGCTGCGGTCGGGCAAGCTGCCGATCAATCTGAAGATCATCGCCGAGAGCACCGTCAGCCCTGATCTCGGCAAGGATTCGATCCGCGCCGGCGTGCTCGCCAGCATCGTCGCGGCGCTCGCGGTGATCGTGTTCATGTTCGTGACCTATGGCCGGTTCGGCCTCTATGCGAACCTCGCGGTGGTCATCAACATCCTCGTGATCGTCGCGGTCATGGCGATGCTCAACGCGACGCTGACGCTGCCCGGCATCGCCGGCTTCGTGCTGACGATCGGTACCGCGGTCGACGCCAACGTGCTGATCAACGAGCGTATTCGCGAGGAACGCCGCCGCGGGCGCAACATCGTCCAGGCGGTCGAGCTCGGCTATAAGGAGGCGTCGCGGACGATCTTCGAAGCGAACGTCACGCATGCGATCACCGGGGTGATCATGCTCCTGCTGGGCTCAGGCCCGGTCAAGGGCTTTGCGGTCGTGCTGCTGATCGGCATCTGCACCAGCGTGTTCACCGCGGTGACCTTCACGCGGATGCTCGTGGCGCTCTGGCTGCGCAAGAACCGCCCCACCACGATCAATATTTGAGGCGGGAGACATCATCATGCGCCTGCTGAAACTCGTACCCGACAACACCAACCTGAAGTTCGTCTCGCTCCGCAAATGGGCGTTCGGGCTGACCATCCTCCTGTCGCTCGCCGCCGTCGGGCTGGTCTTCGCCAAGGGTCTGAACATGGGCGTCGACTTTGTCGGCGGCGTCCTGATCGAGGAGCGGTTCGCAACCCCGCCGTCGATCGACGCGGTCCGTACCGAGGTTGATCGTCTCGGCGTCGGCGAAGCCTCGATCCAGTCCTTCGCCGATCCGACCGTGCTGTCGATCCGTCTGCCGATCCCCGAAAGCACCGACGAGGGTGCGACCAACGCGCTCGTCAAGAAGGTTGCCGACGATCTGGCGGTCAAGTTCCCCGGCGCGACCTTCTCGAAATACGACACGATCTCGGGCAAGGTCTCGGACGAGCTGATCAGCAAGGGGCTGCTCGCGGTCGGGCTCGCCATCCTCGGCATCGGCCTGTTCGCGGTGGTCCGCTTCGAATGGCAGTTCGGCGTTTCGACCGTCGTCGCGATCGTCCACGACCTGTTGATGACGCTCGGTTTCTTCGCGCTGACGCAGTTCGAGTTCGACCTCAACATCGTCGCCGCGGTGCTGACGATCGTGTCCTATTCGATCAACGACAAGATCGTCATCGACGACCGTATCCGCGAGAATATGCGCCGCTACCGGAAAATGGACATGCGCGAGATCATCGATCTGTCGGTGAACGAGACGCTGCCGCGCACCGTCATGACCTCGGTCACGATCCTGCTCGCGCTGACCGCGATGCTGGTGCTCGGCGGCCATGTGCTGCGCGGCTTCACCGCAGCGATGATCCTCGGCATCGTCGTCGGCACCTATTCGTCGATCTACGTGTCGTCGTCGCTGCTCATCACGCTTGGCCTGCGCGCCGAGCCGGAGGGCCGCAAGGGCGATCGCGACGACGCCGAGCGCGTGGGCCCGAAGGCCGGCCGCTGATGCGCGGCGGGCCCGGCGCGTGAGGATAAGCGCGTGAGAATGGACAAGGAAAAGACCGACGGACCGATGATCTCGGCGATCGGTCACGGCGGGTTCCGGGTCGACGACGGCTATTATACCGCGCTGCTGATCACCCCGTCGCGCGCCGACGGCTGGACCCCGCCGCCGTTCGAGGCCCTGGCCGCGGACGATGTCGCCAGCGTCCTCGCGCTGTCGCCCAGGCCCGAATTCCTGCTGCTCGGCACCGGATCGCAGCTGCGCCAGCCCGCCGCCGCCTTCCGCCGCGCGGTCGAGGCGCAGGGCGTCGGGATCGAGGCGATGGACAGCCGCGCCGCCGCGCGCGCCTGGGCCGTGCTCCGCGGCGAAGGCCGCTGGATCGCCGCCGCGCTCTACCCGCTCGAAGGCTGAGGCCTTTCAGGCGGTTGGTCGGGCGCGCTAGGCCCCGCCCCCGACCAGCCCCGCCAGATGCGCGAACAGCGCGGCGCTGTTCGCCTCCCAGGTAAAGCGCGCCGCGACACGCCGCGTCGCCTCTCTCGCCGGCGGCGCGGCCAGGATCCCCGCAATCGCCGCACCGAACGCCGCGACGTCGCGCGGCACGATCCGGCCGGCCTCGTCCGACGTGACCACCTCGCCCGCCCCGCCCGCATCGGTGATCACGATCGGCGTCCCGCAGGCGAGCGCCTCGACCCATGCGTTCGCGAGCCCCTCGGACGCCGACGCCAGCGCCATCACGTCGGCGGTCGCGACCAGCCGCGGAATCGCCTCATGCAAGACGCTGCCGAGCAGCCGGACCCTGTCCCCCACGCCCAGCGTCCGGATCAGCGCCTCCAGCCGACCCCGGTCGCCCCCCTCGCCCGCGATCCTCAGCGAAACACCCGGCAGGCGCGCGACCGCGTCGATCACCACGTCATGCCCCTTGCGCGGGATCAGCGCCCCGACCGACAGCACCAGCGGCCCCGTCACGCCGAGCCGCGCCGCCTCGGCCGCACGCGCCGCCGCGTCGATCGGGCGGAACCGGTCCTGGTCGACCCCGGTATGATGCACCCGGATCCGCGCCCCCGGCATCCCCATCGCGATCATCTCCGCCCGCATCGCCGCGCTGACCGCGAGCAGCCCGTCCGCCGCGCAGCCCGCACGCCGGATCTGCGCCCGCGTGCCCGCCGCACGACCCCAATGATGAATATCCGCCCCCCGCGCCTTGATCGACACGGGCACGCCATAGCGTCGCCCGAGCGCGACCGCGGCGACGCCGTCGGGAAAGAAGAACGATGCATCAATGACATCGAACGGAAAATCTGGCCGCAAGGCATCGAGCACCGGGATCAGCGCGCGAGTCAGCGCCGCGGCATGCCACCGCCCCCCGGTCGCAGGGATCGTCGTGAACCGCGGCCGCTGCACGCCCACCCCGCGCCATGTCTCCTTAAGCGGTAGCTGCGCGAGCGGCGCGAAACGCGGCATCAGGCGCAGCGGTCCGGGCGGCAGGCCGATCGGTGCAACGACACGCAGGTCGACCCCCGGATGCGCTGCGAGCCCCAGCGTCTGCCGCTCGACAAAGACGCCGAAATTGGGCCGGCTCGCATCGGGAAACAGCGTGGACAGGGTCAGGACGCGCATCATGGCCCTCGGTATCGCCGCCGGGTTAAGAACCCTGTCGCTGCGATTATTGCAGGTCGACCGGCCCGGTCGCGATCACCCCCGCGCGCAGGGCATCGTCATAGAGCAGCGCACTTTCGCGCTGCACCTGATGCGTCAGCCGCGCGAGCATCGCCTCGGCCTCGCCGCGGAACTCATACCAGTCCGCAGGCTCGATCGTCGGCAGCCAGTGCGCGATGAACACCCGCCATTCGCGCCGCAACGCGTCGAGTTCCGCGGCCATGACCGCGACCGTCTCGGGCGAATAGTCCGCCTCGGTCGCGATCGCGGTCAGGTCGATCACCTCGTCCTCGACGCCCAGATGGTCCGCGACCAGCACCGCGAGCTCGAGCAATTTGCGCGACGCCGCCGCGCAATTATGCCCGCGCCGCTGCAACAGCGCGACGAGGTCGGCGCAGCGTTCGGCGATACGGTCATGATCGTCGATCAGGCGTCGCCACGACGTCCGGTCGTCACGCTGTTCGGCGAGTCTTTGTGAGGTGACTTCCATCGAATTTCTCCCCTTTTCAACGCGCGCCCTCGTCCGTCATGCCCCAACCCCCGACCGCCGGCGGGTGACGATGCGCGCTACTCCCGATAGGCGGTGGTTATCGCTTCGACCTCGGCCGGATCGCCCATGATCAGGCCGATCCGCTGGTGCAGGCTGCTCGGCTCGATCGACAGGATGCGCTGCTCGCCGTCGGTGGCGGCGCCCCCCGCCTGCTCCATCAGCATCGCCATCGGATTGCCCTCGTACATCAGCCGCAGCTTGCCGACCTTGCCCGGCTGGCGGACGTCGCGCGGGTACAGGAATACGCCGCCGCGCTTGAGGATGCGGTGCGCATCGGCGACCATCGATCCGGTCCAGCGCATGTTGTAATCGGTGCCGATCGGCCCGTCCTTGCCCGCGATCCGCTCGTCGATGAACCGCGTCACCTCGGGCGACCATTGCCGCGCATTCGACGTGTTGATCGCGAATTCGCGCTTGCCACCGGGCATGCGGATGTTGGTGTCGGTCATCACCCACGACCCGATCTCGCGGTCGAGCGTGAACTCGTGCACCCCCGCGCCGACCGTCAGCACCAGGATCGTCTGCGGACCATAGACCGCATAGCCCGCCGCGACCTGCGTCTGCCCCGCCTGGAGGAAATCCTGCTCGGACACATCGGCACCCGACGCGGTCTCGGCGGCGCGCAGCACCGAAAAGATCGTGCCGACCGACAGATCGACGTCGATATTGCTCGACCCGTCGATCGGATCGAACAGCAGCAGATATTCACCCTTGGGATAGCGGTTGGGGACGAGGTGGATCGTCTCCATCTCCTCCGACGCCATTGCCGCCAAGTGGCCGCCCCATTCGTTCGCCTCGAGCAGCATCTCGTTGGCGATCACGTCGAGCTTCTTCTGCACCTCGCCCTGGACATTCTCGCTCTCGAGGCTGCCGAGCACGCCGCCCAGCGCCCCCTTGCCGATCGCATGGCTGATCGCCTTGCACGACCGCGCGACGACCTCGATCAGCAGGCGCAGCTGCGGCTGCAGCGTGCCGGCCTCGCGTTGCTGTTCGATCAGGAACTGGGTCAGCGTCTTGCGCTTCATGGGCAGGGTACCTTCGACCGGAATGGAGAATGCAATCGTGGTTAGCCAAGCCGATCCTGCTATACCATAGGAGAGAAATGCCCGATCCGACCGAACGATCCCTCTTTATGACGCGGTGTTTCGGCCAATCGGCTCGCGCTGACGCGGCGTTGTCGCTAGAGGCTGCCGCGATGTCCGCGTTCGATCAGCATCATCGCGACCTCTCCGCACTTGCCACGGCAACGCGCCGCCGCGCGCTGATCGCGCGGCAAGGGGTTGATTTCGCATCCAATGATTATCTCGCGCTCGGCCAGAGTGGGCGGATCGCCGCGGCCGTCGCGGCCGCGCTGGCGCGCGGCGTCGCGGTCGGTTCGGGCGGATCGCGGCTGCTCCGCGGCAATGATCCCGAACATATCCTGCTCGAAACCGAGGCGGCGGCGTTCTTCGGTGCGGAGGCGGCGTTGTACTTCTCGACCGGTTATGCCGCCAACGCCGCGCTGTTCGCGACGCTGCCGCAGACCGGCGACCTCGTCGTCCACGACACGCTGATCCATGCGAGCGCGCATGAGGGGATGCGGCTCGGTCGCGCGGCGTGTGTCTCGGCGGCGCATAACGACGTCACCGCCTTTGCCGATGCGATCGCGCAGTGGCGCCGGGCGGGCGGCACCGGCCGCCCCTGGATCGCGGTCGAAAGCCTCTACAGCATGGACGGCGACCGCGCGCCGCTCGACGCGCTCGTCGCGCTCGCCGAGGCGCATGACGGCGTCGTGCTGATCGACGAGGCGCATGCCACCGGCGTGTTCGGCGACGATGGCCGCGGCCTCGCCGGGCATCTGGAGGGACGACCCGACATCGTCACGCTGCGCACCTGCGGCAAGGCGATGGGGTGCGAGGGCGCGCTGGTCTGCGGCCCCGAAATTGTCCGCGACTTCCTCGTCAACCGGGCCCGCGCGTTCATCTTCTCGACCGCACCCTCGCCGCTGATGGCGAGCGCCGCGCGCGCGAGCCTGCAGATCCTCGTCGACGAACCCGACCGCCGCACCGCCCTGCGTGCGCTCATCGCCACCGCCGAAACCGTGCTCGCGCCCTACGGCGTCGTGCCGACCGGATCGCAGATCCTGCCGCTCGTGCTCGGCGACGATGCGACGACGATGCGCGTCGCGGCGGCGGTCCAAGCGGCCGGGTTCGACGTCCGCGGGATCCGCCCGCCGACCGTGCCCAAGGGCACGTCGCGCCTGCGGATCTCGCTCACGCTCAACGTTACCGCACCCCAGATTGCGGGGCTCGGCGACGCGTTGCAAAAGGCCCTGTCATGACCCGCCTCGTCGTTACCGGCACCGACACCGATGTCGGCAAGACCGTCTTTGCCGCCGCGCTCGCGGGCGCGCTCAACGCAAGCTATTGGAAACCCGTTCAGGCCGGGCTCGACGGCGGCAGCGATGCGTCGCGCGTCGCGGCGCTGTCCGGCCTCGCGCGCGAGCGGATCCTGCCCGAGGCCTATCGGCTGACCACGCCCTGCTCGCCCGACCGCGCGGCGACGATCGACGGCGTGACGATCGACCTCGACCGGCTCGTGCCGCCTGCGCTGCCCGGCCCGCTGGTGATCGAGGGGGCGGGCGGGGTGATGGTGCCGCTGACCGACACCCGCGTCTTTGCCGACCTGTTCGCACAGTGGCGGTTGCCCGTCGTGATCGTCGCGCGCACCGCGCTCGGCACGATCAACCACAGCCTGTTGTCGATCGAGGCGCTGCGCCGCCGCGACGTGCCGATCCTCGGCGTCGCGTTCGTCGGCGATGCGGTCCCGCACAGCGAGGCGGCGATCGTCCGGCTGGGCGACGTGCGACATCTCGGCCGGCTGCCGATGCTCCCCCGGCTCGACGCCGCCGCGCTCAGTGCCGCCTTCGCCGCCAGTTTCCGGCTCGAGGATTTCCGATGACGTCGCCGATCTGGCATCCCTTCACCCAGCATGGTCTGGGCGACCCGATCCCCCGCATCGTCCGGACCGAGGGGGCGGCGCTTCATACCAGCGACGGGCGGCGGATCGTCGACGCGATCTCGTCCTGGTGGGTGACGACGCATGGCCACCGCCATCCCCGGATCATGGCCGCGATCGCCGAGGAGGCGGGGCGGATGGACCAGATCATCTTCGCCGGCTGGACGCACGAGCCCGCCGAAACGCTCGCACGTGGCCTCGTCGCGGTCATGCCCGAGGCGCTGCGCCACGTCTTCTTCTCCGATTCCGGTTCGACCGCGGTCGAGGTCGCGCTGAAGATGGCGCTCGGTTACTGGCGCAACCGCGACGAACCGCGCGACCGGATCCTGGTGCTCGAACACAGCTATCACGGCGACACGATCGGGACGATGTCGGTCGGTGAACGCGGTGTCTACAACCGCGCCTATGCGCCGTTGCTGTTCGACGTCGGCACCATCCCCTTCCCGCACCCCGGCGCCGAACAGGCCACGCTCGACGCGCTCGAGGCAGCATGCCGCGCCGCGCCCGCCGCGTTCATCGTCGAACCGCTCGTGCTCGGCGCGGGCGGCATGCTGATCTATCCGCCGCACGTGCTCGCCGAGATGCGCGCGATCTGCGCCCGTCACGCCGTGCTGTTCATCGCCGACGAGGTGATGACCGGCTGGGGCCGTACCGGCACGCTGCTCGCCTGCGAGCAGGCGGGCGTCGTGCCCGACATCCTGTGCCTGTCCAAGGGCTTGACCGGCGGCGCGGTCCCGCTCGCGGTGACGATGGCGACCGCGGAGATCTTCGACGCGCATGTGTCCGATGATCGCGCGCGCATGTTCTTCCACTCCTCGAGTTACACCGCCAACCCGATCGCCTGCGCCGCCGCCAACGCGAACCTCGCGATCTGGCGCGACGAGCCGGTGCATGACCGGATCGCGACACTCGGTGCACGACAGGCGGCGCATCTCGACCGCATCGCCCGCCTGCCCGGCGTGACCAATCCGCGCCGCATCGGCACGATCGCCGCGGTCGACCTGCAGGTCGGCGATCGCGGCTATCTGTCGGATCTCGGCCCGAAACTGCTGCGCTTCTTCACGGCACGCGACCTGTTGCTGCGGCCGCTCGGCAACACCGTCTACGTCATGCCGCCCTATTGCATCGACGAGGCCGACCTCGACGCGATCTATGCCGCGATCGAGGAGGCGTGCGCGACCCTGCTCTAGTCCTCGCTGTAGCGTTCCTCGGCCCAGGGATCGCCGCGCCGGTGATAGCCATTGACCTCCCAGAAGCCCGGCTTGTCCGCGCCCAGAAACGCGATCCGCGAAATCCACTTCGCGCTTTTCCAGAAATAGAGATGCGGGATGACGAGGCGGACCGGGCCGCCATGCTCGCGCGTCAGCGGCTTGCCCTGCCAGCTGTGGACGAGCAGCGCGTCCGCCGCAGCGAAATCCGCCAGCGGGACATTGGTGGTGTAGCCGTCATAGCCGTGCAGCGTCAGGAACGCCGCCGAATCGCCCGGGCCGACATGGTCGAGCAGGTCGCGCGTCGCCACGCCCGACCAGTCATTGTCGTAGCGCGACCAGGTCGTGACGCAGTGAATGTCCGACCGCACCGCGGTCTGCGGCAACGCCATGAACCCCGCCCAGTCGAGCGTCACCGGCCGCTCGACCAGCCCGTCGATCGTCAGCCGCCACCGCTCGCGCGCGATATCGGGCTGCTGGCCGAGATCGAGCACCGGCCAGTCGCGGACCAGATGCTGCCCCGGCGGCAACCGGTCGCCCTCCGCGCGGTCCGTCGCCCCCGTCAGGAACTTGCCCTCGCTTGCCCAGCGCTGCTTCGACCGCGTCAGCTTGGTCGGTTCGGACCTGTCATCATCGCTCATACGGCACAGACTAGGCGGCTTGCGGCGACGGGGCCACTGTCGATTTCCCGGGGGATTTCCCAGGGGATTTCACGCTGCGGAGCGGGTATCCCCCGACAATGCCTCAACCGATCACCTTCTATGTCGGCCATCAGGGCCGCGGCCATGCCAATCGCGCAATGGCGATCATCGACGCGTTGCCCGCCGGCCGCGCCGTCACGATCTTGACCGCACGCCCCGCTTTGTTCGACGGCTTCGCGCGTCCCGTCATGCTGGTGCCCCTGCCCGACGAGGGCGCGGCCGGCCACAGCCCCCCGCCGGCCCTCGCCGCGCAGCCCACCCCCGACATCCTCCACCGCGCACCGATCGGCGACGCGGCGATCCGCGCGACGATGCGGACGATCCTCGACCACCTCGATGCGGTCGATCCCGCGCTGTTCGTGGTCGACGTCTCCGCCGAGATCGCGCTGCTGGCCCGCATCGCCAGCGTCCCCGCGATCGGGATCCGGATGCACGGCAACCGCGGCGATGCCGCGCATCTCGCCGGCTATCGCGCCTGTGTCGGCCTGCTCGCGCCCTTTGACGAAGCGCTCGAACAGCCCGAGACCCCTGACTGGATCCGCGCCATGACCCATTATGCGGGCGGGCTGTGCACCGCGCAGGACGTCGTGCCGGGCAAGGCGGAGGCGCGGGCGATGCTCGGCCTCTCCCCCGACCGCGAGATCGTCGTCGTGCTGACCGGCGGCGGTGGCGCGGGCACGCCCTATGCGCCGCTGACCATGGCCGCGCGCGCGCTGCCAGAGACCGACTGGCTCGTGCTCGGCCCCGTCCAGCGCGAAGGCCATGAGACCGATTTCGGCAATCTCCACCTGCGCGGCTGGGTCGGGACGATCACCGCGCACATCGCCGCGGCCGACGTCGTCGTCGCCTCCAGTGGCGATACCATCGTCCACGAAATCGCGCGCGTCGGCCGCCCCTATGTCTGCGCGCCCGAATGGCGCTATTTCGACGAACAGATGCGCAAGGCCGAACGCCTGGCCGAACTCGGCGCCGCAATCCTGGTGCCAAGCTGGCCCGGCGCATCGACCCCATGGCGCGGCCTGCTCGACGCCGCCAAGGCGCTCGCCCCCGCCGCACTCGCAAGCCTCCACACCCCCACCGCCGCGAGCAGCGCCGCGAATTATCTCGACCGGCTCGCCACCGATCTTTGGACACGCTGAACCGGCACCCCCGGAATGGAAGACAGGCGGGTCCGATCCGGACGTTTTTAGCTGTATCCGATTCATTGCCAGGCTAGCCTGCGTCATGCACCTGACCCGGCCACAGGCCGACTCGCTCGCCCGTGAGGGCATGACCGCGCTGCGCAACGGCAACGCCGCTGTCGCCTATGAAAAATTGTCGCTGTTGCGCGACGGTGCGCCGGGAATGCCCGCGCCCTGGTTCCTGATCGCGCAGGCGGCGCAGGCGCTCGGGCGCGACGATGAGGCCGACGACGCGCTCGTCCGCTTTCTCGGGACCGAGCCCCGGCATCTCGGCGCACTGCTGACGATGGCGGCGCTCAAGCGTCGTCGTCGGGACGATCGTGCGGCGGAGTCCTTCTATCGCACCGCGCTGTCGGCTGCCTCCCAGCCAGGTGCGACCATCGCCCCCGCGCTCGTCCCCCTGCTTCGGGCGGGCGAGACGTTCCTGACCGAAGTCGCCGGCCGTTTCTCGGCGCATCTCGACGCGGCCCTCAAAGACATGCCGCGCGCGGCGGGTCCCCGGATCCACCACGCGCTCGACCTGCTGCTCGGCCGGAGCGAGCTCTATCTTCAGCAACCCTCGATGTTCTATTTCCCGGGCCTGGCGCAGCGTGCCTATTTCGAGCGCGACGAGTTTGACTGGGTCGCCCCGATCGAAGCGGCGACCGGCGCGATCCGAGCCGAACTCGACGCAGTGCTCGCGGCCGGAGAGGGCTTTGCACCCTATGTACAGACGATGGCCGGTCGACCACCGCCCGCAAACCCGCTGCTCGACGATCCGGGCTGGGGCGCCTTTCACCTCTGGCGTGGTGGCGTGCCGGTCGAGCCCAATGCGACGATGTGCCCGAACACGATGGCCGCGCTGTCGCTGGCGCCGATCCCTGTGATTCCCGGACGGTCGCCGATGGCGATCTTCTCGCGCCTGACCCCCGGCACGCATATCCGCCCGCATCACGGCATGCTCAACACGCGGCTGATCTGCCACCTCCCCCTGATCGCGCCCGACGGATGCGCGCTGCGCGTCGGGGCCGAGACGCGGCCGTGGCGGGACGGCAGGATGCTGATATTCGACGATTCTTTCGAGCACGAGGCGTGGAACCGGGGGACGCAGACCCGGATCGTCCTGCTGTTCGAAATCTGGCGTCCCGAACTGACCGCAACCGAACGCGACGCGCTGACCGACATATTCGCCGCGATCGACCGGTATCAGGGTCCCGTAGTCGATACCGGCTAGACGCGGCCGGCGTGTCGATCAGTCGCCCGGCATCGCGCGGGTATGCATCTCGCGGGTCTCGTCCTGCGCCAGTTCATACTGGCGTCGCCACTCCGCCTTGGTCAGGCAGATGCGCTGGCTTGCGACCAGCGAGCCCGTCCTCGCCTGCGCACGACAGATCTTCTTCTCCGGCAAGGGCCCCGCGGTTGCTGACGCGGTCGTGGGTCGGACACCCGCAGGCAGCGTCCACACGACTTGCCCCTCCTGCCGGGTCGTCGGCCCGCCGCCGCCCGGTGCGACATAGGCCGCAATCTGCGCATGCGAGAACAGGAAGTCGCACGTCGCCTCGTCGAGCGACGCAAAGCCGCTGCTCTTCGAAACCGCACATTCGCGCAACCGCCCCTGCCGGTCCACGGTGACGCTGATCCCGACGGTTCCCTGCTCACCGCGACGCAGCGCTCCGCGCGGATAATTGGCGAGCTGAACCCGTGCATTCTTTTCCCGGAGCGCCTGCAGCGCGGGATCGTCTGCAGATGCAGTGGAGACGGGTGCGATTTGCGCCCCGACGGCCGATAGGCCGACCATACCTCCGACGAGCGCGATGACCCACGACCCCCGGCTTGCCCATGACAGCGTCGTCCGCATAGTTTCGTCTCCCAGCCAGTATTTCACCACCGCAGCCTCGCGCGGGCAAGCTCAATCCACCACGTCGCCCGCCATGCCCAGCTGCGCGCCGAGCGTCCCGAACATCCGCCGCATCATCGCGATTTCGCTCGCGGTGAGATGCGGGTTCCAGACGTCGACGATCAGGACGGCGCGAATCTCGTCGCTGTCGTTCCACGCCTCATGCTCGATCGTGTCGTCAAACACGAACGCCTCACCGACGCGCCACGCTCGGGTCTCGCCACCGACCCGAAAGCCGCATCGGTCGGGAACGATCAGGGGGAGATGCACGACGGACCGGATATTGCTGACCCCCGTATGCGGCGGCAGCCGCGTGCCGGGCTTGAGGACCGAAAAGAAGGCGGACGGCCCGCGGCCGGGAATGTCCGCCAGCGGCAGCGTCTCCAGCATCGCCGCGGTTTGCGGGCACCGCGTGCACACCGCATCGTCGCGCACGCCATACCGCCACAGATATCGGGCGCTCCACAGATCCGACCCGTCGAGCGGGGTCCACCGGTTCGGCGGCGTGCCCGGCGTCATCGCGACATAGGGCGCGAAGCCCGATGCCCCATCGGCAAGAAGGTTTTCCAGCTCTGCGCGGATCGCCGGCGTGGCGGCTTCGAACGCGGCCAGCCAGGGAAAATGCCGCCGGGGAAAGAATTCGTCGGCGGGCAGGAATGGAAAATGCAGCCCATGGGGTACCGGCGCATGGATCGCCCGACGACCGAGCATCGCATCGATACAGACGTCGATGCGACGTCGGTCGTCCGCGGCCGCATCCTCCCGCAACGGTGCAAGCGCCGTATCGATGGCATCGGACAGCGCACGTGTATGCTGCGCGATGCGATCCGAGGCACGGACGAGGAGCTGGCTTAACGCCGGCGACCGCTCGGGGAGCGACTGAACGATCGTGGCCACCCCACCCCAGCGAAATGCCGCCGCCGCAGTGTTACCGACGCGGTCCTGCAGTTCGGCCAGCCGGACGTTCGCCATCAGATTGCGCTGGTCGAGGGCAAGTGCGCGTTCGAGCGCGGTCTGTTCCCCCACGCTGTCGCCGAGCCCGCGATAGGCGCTCGCCAGGTTCATCCACAGCGGCGACGCGGCAGGGTCAGCCGTCGTCGCGCGCGCGAAATAGCCGACTGCCATGCTATCGCCCCGCGCCAACGCGTCGAGGCCCAGCGCGTTGAGCGCAACAGGATGTTCGGGCGCAATGCCGAGCACGTCGTGAAAGACGGCGCAGGCCCGCGCACCGTCGCCGGCACGCTGCGCGGTTTCGGCGGCTTGCAACAACATCTCAAGCGACGGCCCCGGCTGCTGGCGCATCACCGCGGCGCCGTTATTGCGCACCGCTACGTGCGGCACGTTCGACCATATCCTGTCCAGCGGCACGTCCCGCCTGCGCGATCTGGTCCCATTCTGCGCGCGTATGGCATTCGCGTCGCGTCTCGATCAGCGATCCCGACGGCGCCGATCGCTTGCAGATCCGACGCTCGGCCGGCGGCGTCGCGGCCGGTGGCGCCTCATCGCGCTGCGCCATCGTTGCGCCGGCCGCTGCCAGAGTGAACGCGGACGGCGCCGCCACGATCAGCAACACCCCGGCAAGACCCGATCGGACCGCCGATCCATACCATGTCGTCCGCATCATCATGCCGCTCCGCAATGCATTGCCGAGACGCATCATGACGGGTCCTTTCAGTTTCGCAACGAGATTTTGGCCGATTCGGACGTACCAAGACTGGTAGCGGTCGGGACCATGATATGCGATCCCGATGCCATGACCCGTCCGACCCGCCCGCCCGCCCCCGCTCGGGAATCCGCCACGTCTGTCGGCGCACAGATCGGCGATCCGTGCTGGCTGGCCCATCGTTACGATCCGGACCATGATGCGGTGCATTTCATCGCGGCGGACCGGGCGCAGCGTGGCGTGGCGACCTTCCTCACCGACGAGTATCTGCCTTCGTCGGCCACGCCAGTAGTGGTGCCACGACGCGACGCCGTCGCGGCCGCCCCGCCCGCTGCACCGGTTCATTTCATTTTGCACTCGGCCTATTGCTGTTCGACGATGCTGGCGCAGGCACTCGACATGCCCGGCTTCGCCACCGCGCTGAAAGAGCCGGTAATTCTCAACGATCTCGTCGGCTGGCGTCACCGCGGCGGTCATCCCGCGCGCGTCGGTGAGGTCCTTGATGCGACGCTGACACTGCTTGGCCGCGCCTTCGAACCCGGCGAGGCGGTGGTGATCAAGCCGTCGAACGTCGTCAACGCCCTCGCGCCGGCAATGCTGGCGATGCGGCCACAGGCCCGCGCCGTGCTGCTCTACGCGCCGTTGCGCATCTATCTGACGTCGATCGCACGAAAGGGCATGTGGGGCCGACTTTGGGTGCGCGAGCTTCTGGCCAAGCAGCTCGCCGACGGCATCGTTGATCTGGGCCTCACGCCCGAGGATATCTTCAGGCTGACCGATCTGCAGGCAGCAGCGGTAGGGTGGATCGCGCAGGCCGATCTGTTCGCTGGCCTGGTCGCCCGCTTTCCGGACCGCGTCAGAACGTTGCAGAGCGAAACTTTGCTCGCCAACCCCTTGGCCGCGGTGACGGCCCTGGCACGCTTCTATGCACTCCCCGACGATCCGCCGACCGTGCAGGCGCTGCTCGACGGCCCTGCCTTTGCGCGCAATGCCAAGGACGGCAAGACCTATGGCGCGGCGGACAGGGTACGCGAGCACGAGACCGGCGCGGCACTCCACGCCGACGAGATCGACAAGGTGGTCATCTGGGCAGAGGCGGTCGCACGCACCGCCGGCGTCGCGCTTGATCCCCCGGCGCCCCTGCTGGGCTAGGCGCTCGTCCCGCCACCACGCGCAGCCGATAGTTTCGCGGTCGAGCCCGAACAAAAAAAGGGGCGGTTCCGAAGAACCGCCCCATTCAAGACCGAGATGGCCTGACCCTAGAAATGCAGGTTCGCACCGATCGCAAAGCGGCGGCCCAGTGCGTCATACGTCGACGGATAGGTGTTGCCGCTGTTGAAGCTGGTCGAACCCACCGTCGACCCGACGAGCGGCGGCTGCTTGTCGAACAGATTCTGGACCGTGACGGTCAGGTCGAAATTCTCGGCAATGCCGATCCGCGTCGACAGGTCGATATAGTCGTAGGACGGGATCCGCGTGAAATCCGCAGACTGGCCGGCGAGAGCGCCACCGGTGAGCGTACCACTGAACGCCGCCCCGTTACCGTTGACGACATCGTCCGGCTCCTGCTGGACGTTATCGATGTGACGCCACAGCACCGAAACGTCGATGTTGTCGACGAAGGTGAACGTCGCACGAGTGTTCCAGGTGAATTCGGGCTGGATCGAGCCCGAGCCCCCAGCCGCAGCGCTGGCCGCGCCACCGCAATTGACCGAATAATAGCCGATGCACTCACGGGTGATGAGGCCCGGTGCGGCCTGGAAGGTCGCAGAGTTCGACCAGTTGCCCTGGAACGACAGGCCCAGTTTGACACCCTGAGTCAGCGGCGTGCGATAGTTGATCGCGAGATCGATACCATCGGTCTTGACGGTGCCAAGGTTCGAGATTGCAGCCAGCAGACCCCGCGTGGTTGCCGGATCGCCGTCGAGGCCGCCCGTGACCGGGTTTCGCGAGATCGCGAGGCAGGCCGGGCTGGTGGCGCTCGCCGCGGTGATGGTGTCGAAGCAGCTGGAGATGATATCGCCCGGCGCGAACTGCGAAATCGCGCCCTTGATCTTGATGTTGTAGTAATCGACGTTGATCGAAAGGCCGGGAATGATCTGCTGCGGCTGGATGACGAGGCCGAGCGTATAGCTGTCCGACTTTTCCGGACGCAGGTCGAGGTTACCGCCGGACGTGATGTTCGCCTGACCCGCAGTCGGAACCGCAATGAGGCCGATGGTCGAGGCCGGCGCGCCCTGCGCGAGGCAGACGGCGCGCAGATTGGCATCGTTGACCGGCGCTGCACCGGCGCAACGATCGGTCGCCAGGTTGGTCAGACCCGTATTCACCGGCGAGAACAGCTCGCTGATCGTCGGTGCACGGACGGCACGCTGGTAGCTGCCGCGAACCTTCAGGCCCGTGACAGGCTCCCAGCTGCCGCCGCCCTTGTAGGTGGTCGTGTTGTACGAGGGCGAGTTGGCCGCGAACACCTTGTAGTGCGAGTAGCGGACGCCCGCTTCGAGCGTCAGGCTCTGGAAGAACGGACGATCCTGGACGAGCGGCGCGATAAGCTCGCCGAAACCTTCGCTGACTTCATAGCCACCGTCGATGTTCGGCGCGGCGCCACCGGCACCACCGAGTTCGCCAGCGGTCTGTGCCAGCGTATCCGAACGCTGCGACGCACGGTACTTGCGATACTCCGCACCGGCCGCGAAACCGATCGAGTCGCTCGCGAACGGTGAAGCAAAGCCGAAATCACCGTTGAGGACCGCGCGGGCCTGCGCCAGCGAGGTACGAACGGTCGTCGTGCTCTCACCCGTGATATACGAGGTCATATCGGGGGTGATCGAACCGTCGGCACCGAAGACGTTGAGCGGAACGCAACCGGTTCCCGCGTCGATCGCCGCACCGCCGGGCGCACCGCCAAGGCAGCTCGTGGTATTGGTTGCATAGACCGCGGACCGTACGCGCGACGTCAGGACATAGCCCTGCAGCGTCTGCGTATTCTCCGATTCACCGTAACCGCCCGAGACGTCGAGCTTGATACCCTCGGTCAGCCCCACCTTCACGCCGGCACGATAATCGAAGATCGTCGTCTGGAAGTTCGAGATGCGCGGCCCGACCTCGGTCGTCCGGCGCGACAGGTTTGTCGTGATCGTGCGGAAGTTCGGGTTTGCCGTCGTCACGCCGCCCACGGTGACGGTAGGGCTGGTCGCGGCTGCGGCAAGGTCGCACTGCGCCTGCGTGATGCTGGCGGCGGCGCAGAACTGATTCCGCGCACCGGCCGGCAGGTAGGGGTTCGACAACGGAACAACGATCGACGAGTTGAATACACCCGACGGCGCGATGATCGTGTCGACAGTATTCTTCGAGAACAGGCCGCGCGTATAGATTTCGACGCTGTCCGACACTTCGTAATGGCCGGCGCCATACATGTTGAACCGCTCGAACGGCGTCTGGAAGATGTTGTACGGGTTGAAGTTGAACGGAATGACCGCCGTCGTCAGCGAACCCGTGGCCGGGTTGATCTGGCGACGACCGCCAAGCGTGAAGACCGATGGGACCGTCGTGCCCGAGCCGCTGCTCGCGCCCGAGAACGAGTCGTAATTCTGCACCGAATAGTCGCGCTCGCCCTGATAGACGGGATCCGACTGCTGGTACCCGACCGAGAAGACCGCGTTACCGCGGCCATCGTCGAAATTGGCGCCGATCGTGATGTCGCCGCGGAAATACGCGCCATCGCCACGCTCGGTGATCTGGTTCGAGACCGAGGCGTCGATGCCCGAGAAATCCGACCGCGTGATGAAGTTGACGACGCCCGACACTGCGTCTGCGCCGTAGGTGGTCGCGGCGCCGCCGGTCAGCGTGTCGACCCGCTCGACCAGTGCGAGCGGGATGTTGTTGAGATCGACGCGACCGAGCAGACCCGAGGGTGCGATGCGGTTGCCGTCGAGCAGGACGACGTTGCGGAACGAGCCGAGGCCGCGAAGATCGACATAGGACGCGCCGCCATTGCCGTTGTTGACGGCCGAACCGATGCTCGGCGTTGCACCCGGCAGCGTGCGCAGAATGTCTTCGGCGGTGTTCGACTGACGAAGCTTGATTTCCTCCTGGCCGATGACAGTCACTGGCGACGAGGCGATCAGTGCGGGGTTCTTGATCAGCGAGCCGGTGACGACGATGTCACCCTGGCTGTTCTCCGTGCTCGGCGCGGCTTCCGACGTCGTCATGCCGACTTCGCCCTGGGCGTTGGCGCCCGGCGTGGTCGACTGAGTCGCGGTCGCGCCGCCGGCGCGGATCCCTGAATTGTCACCTTGGACCTGTGCGAAGGCTGGCGTGGCGAACGTCGTCGCCCCCATCAGCAACGTGGTCGCAAGCAAATGGGCGCGAGCAGCAGATGTCATAAATACCCCTTTGTCGCCGGTGATTGCACCGTGCATTTTCTCCGGTTTTTCCGGTTCTGGTCACGATCTATCCAACCACGCCATTGCGCTGCAACAATTATCGTCGATTCGGACCTTTTCTCATTTCGTTTGCGACATCACCGTGACATAACCGCAACATAGTGTCGTATGGCGAAACCCGAGGCCGGGTTCTGCCAAGCCAAAGCTCATAAGGCGATCATATGCGAATGTTGTCGGCCATCTCTGTTACCCTGTCAGCGCTGCTCGTCGGCGCCCTGCTGATCGCCCCGGCTGTCGCCGCGCAGGCCAGAGAAGACTCTTCGAAGACATTGGATGCGCTGGCCGCGTGCCGGGACATAACGGCCGATGCAGCCCGGCTTGCCTGCTTCGACACGACCGCCGGGCAGATTGCGCGCGCGCGCCAGGCAGGCGACCTGCTTGCGCTCGACCGTGGCAAGGTTATTGAGCGCAAACGCCAGCAATTCGGCCTCGCCGATGCCGGTCAGAGCCCGCTCGGCGGCGGTGAGGCGGATCGCGTCACACGCGTTACGGAGGTGCAGACCACGATCACCACGGCAAAGCCGGCGAGCTATGCGCGGTTCGCGCTGCAACTGGCGAACGGCATGGTCTGGGAAACGATCGAACCGCTCTCGCTGCAGCCCCGGCCGGGTACCGCAATTACCATCCGGCAGGCCGGCTTTGGCGGGTTCAAGGCGTCGATAACCGGCGAGCGCGCGATTCTGGTCAAACGTCGGCGCTGAGCCCGGTCGCTATCTTCGGCACCTCGTAAAAAGGTGGCGTCCTGCGTTCGTTGACGGGCTTCAGATCAGGGCCGACATGCTTGGCGCGCCCGCGGGATATCGATCAGCGTCACCGCCGGGGTGGTGTCACGGGTGAGCGGTCGGGCGGTCACCGCCGGATCGTCAAGTATCGGCGGATGAAAGGGTCCCCATTCGACCACCGCGGCGCAACCCCGGTCGCGAATCACCGCAAGCGCGGCGGCGGGCGACAAATGCGTGCCCGAATACAGCCCGTCGGCCCAGCGTTCACGATAGGCCGACTGAACGACGATCGGTCTCGCGCCCTTGAGCTCCGCGTTTGAGCGATAGCGATCAAGCGCCAGCGCGACCGCATCGTCGCCGACGATGACGAGCGCGGGCTTATGGCTCCCGATCAGGGCCACGGCCTGGTGCCAGTGCTCGCGCTCACGGCTGGGCAGCCAGCTCGCCAGGCCGATGGCACTCAGGCCGAGCAGGATGGCGCCGCTTGCACGGGCGACGGGGGGCGACTTTATGCGCGTCACGCCGAGCGCCACGAAGACCAGCTCGGGTCCGCTCGCCCAGCTCAGCGTGCGCGGCAGGAATATTGGCACCCGCTGGCTGATCGCGAACAGCAGTAGCGGCGCGCCGATCGTCAGGACAGCGAGCAGCCGCACTTCCGGTCGCGCCGCACGTACCGCACACGCTGCGAGCCCGGCGAACAGGCCTGCCAGCAGCAGCATACCCGCAATCCCCGTCTCATGGGGAAAGAGCGGCAGATAGACCTGCGCCGTCATCGCGACCGCGTCGCGCCAGGACGGCGTGGCGATCCACGCGATATTGGTCACGGGCATTGTCATCTGGCGGACGCTGATCATCGCCCACCATCCCCAGCCTGCCAGCACCGCGACGTTCGTCGCCAGCCACCGCGCCTGTGCCCGTCGGTCACTCCACAGCAACCAGAGCATTGTCACCCCCGCCAACCCGGCAAACAGCGCGACCGTCGTATGCGTATACAGGCCGATGAGCGTCGCAATGCCGTAGAGGACTAGGCCACCCAGCGTCCGGCGACGCAGATAGAGCACCATCCCGGTGCAGGCGAGCAGCACCGCCAGCTGCGCGAGCGCATAGCCGCGCAGCTGTTGGCTCAGATCCGTGCCCAGCGCGGAGAGCGACAGCAGCGCGGCGGCGAGCAGCCCGGCCTTCGCATCCCCGACCGCTCGCCCTAGCCCATAGGCCGCGCCGATCCCCACCATGCCGATACCGATCGGCAGGAGCCGCACCGCGACATCATCCTGGCCGACCAGCGCGATCCAGCCCGACAGCAGAGTGTAGAACAGCGGCGGGTTCGTCTCGCGCAGCATCCAGCTGCTCCACAGCCGCGCCACGGGCGCGCGCGCGAATTCGAGCGACGCCAACTCGTCATACCACAACGAATACTGTGCCGTGTGGATGCGGAATGCCGCAACGGCGACGAGCATCAGCGCCAGCATCAGCGGCGCGCGCAGGCGTCCCGCCGCCGCCGGGGAACCACCATGCTGATCGACCCGCTTCACCCGCATTGCCTTTCCCGATCACGCGCGCCCGCACAAGGGGCGGCCTCACCGCATCGATGATCGTCAGACGAGCTGGAACTCCCCGGATACACCCTCCGCCTGTGCGGACGGCGCGATCCACAGGCAGAAGCGGCCCGGCTCGACCGTCGGCACGAGATCCTGGCCGATGAAGAGCAGGTCGTCGCGACGCAGCGTGAACGACACGACCTGCCGCTCGCCCGGTTTTAGCGCGACACGGCGAAACGCTTTGAGTTCGCGCACTGGGCGCGTCACGCTGGCCGCGAGATCGCGGATATAGAGCTGCACGACCTCTTCGGCGGCGCGGGTGCCGCTATTGGCGATCGTTGCGCGCACCGTCAGCGCGCCATCGGTCGACAGACGCGCAGTGCCGAGATCGAGCGACTCATAGTCGATCGCGCCATAGGTCAGGCCATGACCGAACGGGAACAGCGCGGCATTGGCGAATTCGCGGTAACGCGCCTTATATTCAAGCAACGGGCCCGGCGGGTTGGGCCGCCCGGTGTTCTTGTGGTCGTAATGATAGGGCTCCTGCCCCGTGGCATGCGGAAAGGAAACGGGCAGCCGCGCCGACGGCCCGGTCTTGCCGAACACAATGTCGGCGATCGCCGGCCCATCCTCCGATCCCAGAAACCAAGTGACGAGGATCGCCGGCGCCTTGAGCACCGCGTCGCTGAGCACCAGTGCACGGCCGGTACGCAGCAGCACGACGATCGGCGTGCCAGTCGCGGCCACCGCCTCGGCCAGCGCCATCTGTGCCGCGGGGATCACGATCGACGCCCGCGACTGCGCCTCGCCCGACATGCGCTGACTCTCGCCGACCGCCAGCAGGACGACATCGGCCGCGCGTGCGGCGGCCACGGCTGCGGCAATCCCGCCGGGGAGCGGATCGTCGATCCCCGACCCTGGCGTCACGCTGACCTGCGCCGGATCGGCCACTGCGGCCCGGATACCGGTCGCCAGATCGACCGCTTCGGCGTCGGTGCCGTACACGTTCCACGGACCGATCAGGTCGTGCTGCCCGGCCGCGAACGGGCCGATCAGCGCGATCCGCCGTCCCTGTCGCGGCAGCGGCAGCAATGCGCCCTCATTCTTCAGCAGGACGATCGACCGCGCCCCCGCATCGCGGGCCAGCGCCAGCGTCTCGCGCGTCCGAATCCGCGTCTTCTCGCAACGCGGGTCGATCCGCCGGAACGGATCGTCGAACAATCCGAGCGCGACCTTGAGTGCGAGGACGCGGCGGACCGCCTGGTCGAGCCGCGCCATCGGCACCTCGCCCGCCGCGACGAGCGCCGGCAGATGCGCGAGGTAAAACCCGCTTTGCATGCTCATGTCGACGCCGGCCATGAAGGCGAGCTTGGTCGCTTCGCGCGCATCCGTCGCAAAACCGTGCGCGATCAGCTCCTCGTCACCGGTATAGTCGGACACGACCAGCCCGCCAAAGCCCCATTCACGGCGCAGGATCTGCGTCAGCAGCCACGCATTCGCGGTCGCCGGAACGCCCGAAATCTCGTTGAACGCCGCCATCGTCGTCGCAGCGCCGGCGTCGAAGGCCGACTGGAACGGCGGAAAATACACCTCGCGCAGCGTACGCTCGGACACGTCCACCGTGTTGTAGTCGAGCCCGGCTTCGCCCGCGCCATAAGCCGCGAAATGCTTGGCGCAGGCCGCGACCGCGTCGGACGCCGCCAGTCCCCGCTCGCCCTGGAACCCGCGGACCCGCGCGGCCGCCATCATCCGGCCGAGCAGGACATCCTCGCCCGCCCCCTCGACACCACGGCCCCAACGCGCGTCGCGCGCGACATCGACCATCGGCGCGAACGTCCAGTCGATCCCCGATGCCGCCGCCTCGGCCCCCGCGGCCCGGGCGGTGCGCCGCGCAAGTTCGGGATCGAAGCTTGCCGCCTCTGCCAGCGGGACCGGAAACACGGTGCGCAGCCCGTGAATCACGTCGGCGGCGAACAGCAGCGGGATCTTCAACCGCGACTGGCGCATCGCAGCGGTCTGCATCCGCTGCGCCATCACCGCGCCATTGCCGTTGAACACCCCGCCCAGTCGCCCGGCGCGGACCGCTGAGAGCTGTTCGTCGAAACTCGACGACCCGCCCGCCGGGTTGAGCGCGGTCGCCGCCCCCCCCGCCCAAGCCGCCGCCATCAGCGTCAACTGCCCGGCCTTCTCGACGACGGTCATGCGCGCGAGCACGGCTTCGACCGATGCAGGCAGGGCACGCGCCTGCGCCGTCTGCTGCAGCAGCGCGCGCGCCGGGCTTGCTGCCCAGGCGGTGACGGCGCCCGCCCCCATGATCATCGCCCGTCGTGAAATCGTCCGTTGTGCCATCGTCGCCGCCGTCATCCGCTAACCCTTCGCCCGTGCCTGCTTCGACCGCCCGGCTCCACCGGGCTGATGATCGTTGCAAGGTTCTTGATCCCCGTTTCTGGATCATGTAACCGGTTACATCAAGAACAACATTTCCAGCCGCGAACGACGGCCGACACCAGAGGGGATCCTGACCAGCCATGTCGCACGCCACGATCCGTGATATTGCCCGTGAGGCGGCGGTGTCGGTGGCGACCGTGTCGCGCGCGATGAACGGGCTTGCCAGCGTCCGCCCCGAATTGCGCAAGCATATCGAGGAGGTCGCGACGCGGCTCGGCTATGTCCCGCATGCCGCGGCGCGACACCTGAGCTCGGCCCGTTCGGGCATGATCGGCGTGGTGATCCCCGATCTTCACGGCGAATTCTTCTCCGAACTGCTGCGCGGCATGGACCGCGAGGCGTCGGAGCGCGGGCTGTACCTGATGCTGATGAGGATGCACGGCGACGCGGCGCGCGGTGTGGCGGCGCTGAACGCGATGCGCGGTCGGGTCGACGGGCTGCTGGTGATGGCCCCTCAGGTCGCGGCGGACGAGCTGCTCGCGCACCTGCCACGCGACATGCCCGCGGTGCTGCTGAACTGTGCGCCGGGACAACTCGGCCGCGCCGAACTGCGTATCGACAACGCCGCCGGTGCCGCCGCTATCGTCGAGCATCTCATCGCGATCGGCCGCCGCCGGCTGGTCCATATCACTGGCCCCGAGGGAAATATCGATGCGGAGGAACGGTGTCGCGGCGCGCGCGACGCCTGCGCGCGTGCGGGCGTCATGCTGCGCATCCTGCCGGGGGACTTCAACGAACCCTCGGGCATCGCCGCCGCCGCGACCCTTCTCGACGAGGGGTGCGACGCGGATGCGATCTTCGCCGCGAACGACATGATGGCGATCGGCGCGATGATGACGCTGAAACGGGCCGGGATTGCCGTTCCGGAGCAGATTGCGATCGCCGGTTTTGACGACATCCCGCTCGCCCGGCTCATCACGCCGTCGCTGACCACCGCGAGCATCGATATCGCGGCCTTCGGTGCGCGCGGCGTCGCACGGCTGGCAGGCGCGATTTCCGGGCAGGACGATGGCCTGCCCGAGCAGCGCATCCCGGTCGTCGTCATCCGTGAATCGACCGGCCAGCCCGACCCGGCACGAACCAACGCATTTCTATCCACAATCCACAACGAGACACCCGATCAATCGGGAACAGGGGAACGACCATGACCAAGATGATGTTGCGTGCGGCAGCGCTTTCGCTGACGGCGCTGTCCGGCGGGGTGCTGTTCGCCCCCGCGCCGGCAGCCGCCCAGGTCGGCCAGGCGTCGCTACGCGGCACGATCACCGCGCCGGCGGACAATCCGATCGTCGAAGTCACCGCGGTCGAGGTCGCGACCGGCCTGCGTCGCACCGTGCCCGCCGACGCCGGTGGCGGCTACAACTTCGCGTCGCTGCGCGCAGGCACCTATCGCCTCGAAATCAAGCAGCGCACCGGTACGCGCAATTCCGACAGCTTCACGCTGCGCGTCGGGCAGAGCGCCGGGCTCGACCTCGACCTGTCGAGCGCCGCGACGCCCCCCGCCACGCAGCCGGCCACGCCCGGTGCCGAACCCGATCCGACGGCGGACACCGGGGCGACTCCGGCCGCCGGCGGCACGGGCGACGAGATCGTCGTCACCGGCAACCGGATCCGCTCGCTGTCGGGCGGCCAGGTCGGCAGCAACATCACGCAGCGCCTGATCGAGCAACTGCCGCAGAACAACCGCAACTTCCTTGCCTTCGCCGATCTCGCACCGGGCGTCCGCTTCATCGAGGACGCCAGCGGCGCGTCGCGCATCCAGGGCGGCGGCCAGGACAGCCGCACCGTGAACGTCTTCGTCGATGGCGTCAGCCAGAAGGATTACGTCCTCAAGAACGGCATCACCGGCCAGGATTCGTCGCCCGGCAACCCCTTCCCGCAGCTCGGCATCGGCGAATATCAGGTGCTGTCGTCCAACTACAAGGCGGAGTTCGACCAGGTCAGCTCGGTCGCGATCACCGCGGTGACCAAGTCGGGCACGAACGAATTCCACGGCGAGGGCTTCTTCGACTACACCAACCAGAAGCTGCGCGACCGTCGCCCGAGCGAGATTTTCCCGACCACGATTCCGAAGGTGGACACGAGCAACAAGCAGTTCGGCGCGGCCCTGGGCGGCCCGATCATTAAGGACAAGGCGCACTTCTTCTTCACCTATGAAGGCAAGCGCATCACCAGCCCGTACGACGTGCGACCCGAGAACGGCTATCCGGTCGCGTCGATCCCCGAACAATATCGGGACGATTTCGGCACCTTCGCGCAGCGGTTCAAGGAAGACCTGTATTTCGGCAAGATCGATATCGTGCCGACGGACAATGATCTGATCGAGCTGTCGGGCAAATATCGCAACGAATCCGGGTTGCAGAACGCGACGGGTATCAACGGCGCGAGCACGTCAACGCTGAACAAGGTCGTCGACAAGCGCGGCCTGCTGCGTTGGCAGCATACGGGCAATACGTGGATCAACGACGCGCGCGTCTCGTATGAGGATGTGGTCTTCTCGCCGACGCCCGCGACCGACGGCATCACGCAATTCTTCCAGGCGACGCAGCGGATCGGCAGCGGCACGCAGCGCACCGATCTGCTTCGCGCCGGCGCCGGCGGCAACTTCCAGACCAAGGGGCAAAAGGGCTGGACCGTCCAGGACGATTTCACCTTCACCGGCCTTCAGGGGCACACGATCAAGGTCGGCGCCAAGGCGAAATGGGTGAAGCTCAACACGCGCGAGCAGAACCTGACCAACCCGCAATATACCTATGACGTCAACGCGATCCCCGGCGTCGCCTTCAACGACACGCTGCCCTACCAGCTCCAGTTCGGCGCCGCCGTCGCGGCGGGCAATCCCAACGTCCGGTCGAACAATTTCCAGATCGGTTTCTATGCGCAGGATGATTGGGACGTCACCGATCACCTGACGCTCAATCTTGGCCTGCGCTGGGATTATGAGCGGACGCCGGCCTATCTCGATTATGCCACCTCGGCAGAGAATGTCGCAGCAGTGTCACCCGCCAATTACGGCAACCTCATTGGCGCCGACTACGACATCAACGACTATATCTCGACGGGCAACAACCGGAAGGCGTTCAAGGGCGCTTGGCAGCCGCGTCTGGGATTCACCTATCGCTTCGACGAAGCCGGACGCTTCTCGATGTTCGGCGGCTATGGCCGTTCCTATGATCGCAACCAGTTCGACTTCCTGCAGCAGGAGGTCAGCCAGGGCGCCTATCAGGTCCGCACGTTCAACTTCATCGGCAATGATTCACTCAACCCCTGTGTACCCAGCCAGACCTGTATCGCATGGGATCCGGTCTATCTGACCGAGGCCGGACGTCAGCAGCTGGCAACCTCGGCGAGCGGCGGCGGCCGCGCGATCGTCATGATGAACAACGACCTGAAGCTGCCCTATTCGGACCAGTTCAGCCTTGGTCTGCGCGGCCGCTTCTCGCCGGTCGAACTCGAGCTGGGCTTCACGCATATCGAGAGCAATGACGGGTTTGCATTCCTGCTCGGCAACCGCCGCCCCGATGGAAGCTTCTTCTTCAACGATCCGGCCAACCCGACCGACGTGCCGCAGTCGCCGTTCTCCTTCTCGCCGAACGGCTTCGGGTCGATCATTCTCGGCACCAATGGCCTGAAGACCAATTCCGATGCGGTCTATTTCAAGCTGACCAAGACCTATTCGGCGGCCTCGCCGTGGAGCATCGACGCAACCTACACCTACACGCAGGCCGACGAGAACCGGCAGTTCGGCGAAACCTATTCGCTCGATTTCGCCCAGCTCTCCGATTATCCGACCTTGCGCTCGTCGGGCGTGCCGCGCCACCGGTTCGTCATTGCGGGCAGCGTCGATACACCGATCGGGGTGACGATCTCGACCAAGTTCCAGATCGAATCGCCGATCTATCTCAAGGCGTTCATCGACAATTCGGATCCGTTCTCGCGGACGCTGGTCGGGCGCGAGGCCGATGGCCTTGGCGATCTCTGGGGTCGCCGACAGCTCGATTTCGCGTTCACGAAATATATCCCGCTCGGCTTCATCTCCGATCAGACCAGGATCCGCATGCGGCTCGATATTCTGAACGTGATGAACGACCGCAATTACGTCGATTTCAACAATAGCCCGCTCGACCCGAATTACGGTCGGCGGTCGACCTACAGCACGGGCGGCAACGCACCGCGCACGGTCAAATTGTCGGCGGGTTTCTCCTTCTGACCTGCCCCGGGGGACGTGGCTCAGCCACGCCCCCGCTTTTTTTGAAGACCAGACCCGAAGGACATCATGATCGATCGCAGGCAGATGCTGGGCCACAGCACGCTCGGCCTGGCGGGACTCATGGCCGGTTGCGCCGCGCCGTTCCGCCCCAGTGCGCCCCTCCCCAGCGCGGCCCTACCCCGCCCCGGGACCATCGCCACGCCGATGCCGAGCGCGTTGCTCGCCGACCTCCATCACCGCAGCTTCCGCTATTTCTGGGACACGACCGATCCCGTCACGGGTCTTGCACCCGATCGTTGGCCCACACCGTCCTTCGCGTCGATCGCCGCGGTCGGCTTCGCGCTCACCGCCTATCCGATCGGAGTCGAGAATGGCTGGATCACGCGCGACCAGGCGCGCGCGCGGACCCTGGCCACGCTCGAATTCTTCGCGGCCGCCCCGCAGGGCGACAGCCGTAGCGACGACAGCGGCTTCAAGGGCCTGTTCTACCATTTCCTCGGCCGGACCAAGGGTCACCGCTTCGCGCGGGCTGAACTGTCGACGATCGACACTGCGCTGCTGATCGGCGGCGTGCTGTTCGCACAGAGCTGGTTCGATACCGAGCATCCGGGCGACGTCCGGATCCGTGCGCTGGCAGACCAGCTCTATGCCGCGATCGACTGGACCTGGATCACCCCGCGTGCGCCGTTCATGGCGATGGGCTGGCACCCCGAAAGCGGCTTCATCCCGCATGACTGGAACATCTACAACGAAGGCCTGCTGCTCTATATCCTCGCGCTCGGCTCGCCGACGCACGCGCTGCCGGCAGAGAGCTGGGATGCGTGGACGAGCCGGTTCGACGCGCAGTGGGGCGACCGCTGGGGCGGCGAGCCGCACGTCCAGTTTCCCGCGCTGTTCATCCATCAGTACAGCCATTGCTGGATCGACTTTCGCGGCATTCGCGACCGCTACATGACGGCGAAGGGCATCGATTATTTCGAGAACAGCCGCCGCGCGGTCCGCGCGCAGCGCGCCTATGCGATCGCCAACCCCGAAGGCTGGGTAGGCTATGGCCCCGACGTCTGGGGGCTGACCGCATGCGACGGCCCCGGCGATTTCGCCACCGACATCGGTGGCCGCCGCCGCGAATTCTTCAGCTATGCGGCCCGCGGCGTCGGCGACCGGGACGACGGGACGCTGGCCCCGACCGCGGCGGCGGCATCGATCGCGTTCGAACCAGAATTGTCGCGCCGCGCGATCGAGACGATGCACGCCCGCTACGGCGCCCGCATCTACGGCAAATACGGCTTTCTCGATTCGTTCAACCCGACGCTGACGGCCACGTCGGTGCCGCTCAAGCATGGCAGCGTCGATCCCGCTGCGGGCTGGGTGGACGACGATTATCTGGGCATCGACCAGGGCGCGATCGTGGTCATGATGGAGAATTGGCGCACGGGCCTCGTCTGGACGACCATGCGCCGCAATCCGCATATCCGCCGCGGCTTGCAGCGCGCGGGGTTTACCGGGGGCTGGCTGACCTGATCGCAGCACCGGGCGATGACGCGATAACAGGTGCGCACGGCCGGCTCGGGCGCGATAGGATGACGCATGCATCGCCCCAGGACCACCATCCGCCAGCTCAGCTATTTCGTCGCGCTCGCCGAAAACGGCAGCTTCACCCGCGCGGCCGAACGGATGGGCGTGTCCCAGCCGTCGCTCTCGCAACAGATCCGCGCGCTCGAGACGATTCTCGGTGCGCCGCTCTTTGAGCGCGGCGGGCCTGCGATCCCGACGCCGCTCGGCCGCGAGCTTCTCGAGCGCGCGCGTCGGATCCTGTTCGACCTCGCGGACCTGGAGGAGGTGCGCGTCGCTTCGGCGGACGCGCTGGTCGGGACGATCCGGCTGGGCGTATCGCCAACGCTAGGCGCCTATCTGCTGCCGACCTTCGTCGCGCGTCTGCACCGTGACCATCCGACGCTGCGCATTCATGTCCGCGAAGGCCTGCCCTCCGCGCTGACCGCGGGACTCGCGGCGGGTGACCACGACCTGATCCTCGCGCAGCTCCCGGTCGCGGGGCGCGGGTTCCACACCGAGCGTCTGTTCCGTGAGGCGCTGTATCTGGCGATGGCGGCGGACCATCCGCTGAGCCCCAAGGCTGGAATCGAGATGGCCGATCTGCGCGGCCAGAACCTGCTGACGCTCGTCGCGGACTATCGCCTCGCGCAACAGGTCGCCGCGATCGCCGGCGAAGTCGGCGCGGTCGTGCTCAATGATTATGAGGGCACCAGTCTCGACGCGATCCGGCAGATGGCCGGGATGGGCATGGGGCTGGCATTGCTGCCCGAGCTCTATGTCCGCCAGGAAGTGCGCGACGGTGGCGACGTCATCGTGCGGCCGTTCAGCCATGGCCGACAATATCGCGAGATCGGACTGCTGTGGCGCATCGGCGCAGGCCGTGCCCCCGCCTATCACCTGATCGCCGACCTGTTGCGCGCGGTTGGCCCATAGGTTTATCCTATCGATGATATAGCCGCCCCGTAGTTGTATCAATAAGGCTGTGCGGCGATTCTAATTGCGGACTCGAGCAGTTGGATGACGCAGGTGGCAGGCAAACGAATCGGATGGCGTGAAGCGCGCGGCTGGCTGGGTGAGATCGTCGGACCCGATACGCCCTATCTCCGCCTCGCGATGGTGTACGGCGTCGCGATCAGCCTGTTGTCGCTCGCCACGCCGATCTCGGTGCAGCTGCTGATCAACAGCGTCGCCAACACCGCGCTGCCCGCACCGCTCTGGACGCTGGCCGGGCTGTTGCTCGTGCTGCTGCTGTTCGTGGCCGGGCTCAGCGCGATGCGCTTCTGGGTCATGGCGCTGTTCGAACGGCGCTTTTTCGCGCGCGTCGTCGCCGAAATCACCGAACGCGCCGTCCACGCGCAGAACCCCTTCTTCGCCGATCAGAATCGCGGCGACCTGTTCAACCGCTATTTCGATCTCGTCGTGGTGCAGAAGGCGGTGCCGAGCCTGGTGATCGGGGCGTTCACGATCATCCTCCAGTCCGCGGTCGGGCTGGTCGTGACGAGTTTCTACCACCCCTTCTTCCTCGCGTTCAACGCGCTGCTGATCCTGCTGGTGCTCGCGATCTGGACGATCTGGTCGCGCGGATCGATCCGGTCCGCGGTCGCGCTCAGCCACGCCAAGCATGAGGCCGCCCGCTGGCTCGAAAGCCTGGGCGGATCGAACGGTTTCTACAAATCGAGCCGTCATCTCGATTTCGCGATGGATCGGTCCGAAGCCGTCACTGCCACCTATGTCGACCGCCACGAACGCTATTTCCGCTACAGCTTCGCGCAGACCGTCGCCTTCCTGCTGCTCTATGCCTTTGCCAGTGCGGCGCTGCTAGCGCTCGGCGGCAATCTGATCCTGCGCGGCGAACTGTCGATCGGACAGCTGGTCGCGGCCGAGCTGATCCTGAGCGGCGTGTTTTACGGCGTGTCGCAGCTCGGCTGGTATCTCGACACGCTCTATGATCTGATCGCGAGCGCGGAGGAATTGTCGCTGCTGTTCGCGATTCCCCAGGAACAGGCGGCCGCCACCGCGGGACAGGCGCCCGGCGATGGTGCCGTCCGGCTCGAGGCGGTCGAGGTGGAGGGTGCGCGCTTCGACTTCTCGCTGGCGGCGGGCGAACAGCTCGTCACGCTGGCGGATGGCGGGGCGGAACGGCTGCTGGCGATGGTGCTCAAGCGCCACATCGTGCCCGAGCGCGGGCTGGTCACGGTCGGTGGCGCCGACATGGCGACGTTCGACATGTATCTGTTGCGATCGGCGGTGATGGTGCTCGACCGGCCGACGATCGTCGAGGTCACGATCCGCGAATATTTGTCGCTTGCCGCAGCGGCTGGGTCGGACCCGGGCGGGATGCTCGAAGTCCTCGACGCCGTGGGCCTGCGCGAACGCGTTGCGCAGTTCCCGCACGGGCTCGACACCCCGTTAGCCGCGTCGGGCTATCCGCTGGCGATCGGCGAGGTCGTCGCGCTCAAGCTTGCCAGCGCGCTGCTCGTGCGACCACGCGTGCTGATGCTCTCGCAGCTGTGCGACCTGATCCCCGCGGAGCGGCTGGCGGACGTGCTGCGCCGGCTGAAGGCGGCCGGGACGACCACCTTGCTGTGCACCGGCCGGCCCGAAGACATCGTCCTCGATGGCTGGTTCCGGCTCGAACCGCATCGCCAGCGACGCTTCGCCACCCATGCCGCGCTGATCGCCGACGCGCATACGGAGTCGAACGATGCCGTATAGTCCCGATCGCGTCGCACATTTCCCGACACTGGCGAAGATGCGCGCGCCGCGCAGCGCGGTGACGGTCGCGTGGCTGCTGTTTATCGGCATCGTGGTCGCGGTCGCGATCATGGCGCTGGTCCCCTGGGTGCAGACCGCCAACGGCACCGGCCAGGTCGTCGCGCTCGATCCCGACGATCGCCAGCAGCAGGTGACGGCGTTCGTGCCGGGCCGCGTCGAACGCTGGTACGTGCATGACGGACAGCATGTCGAACGCGGCGATCCGATCGCCCGCGTCGTCGATCTCGACCCCGATCTGCTGTCACGTCTGCGCGCCGAGCGCGCGCAGGTCGAGGCGGAGATCGCCGCGGTCCAGCAAAGCCGCGCGGTCGCCGGCATCGACGTGTCGCGTACTGCGCAGCTCTTCGCCGAGGGGCTGGCGGCACGGCGCGATTATGAGCAGACCCAGATCAAGGTCGCCGATGCAGGCGCCAAGCTGGCCGAGGCGCGCGCCAAGCTCAACCGGATCGACATCCAGCTCAACCGCCAGTCCGCTCAGATGGTCCGCGCACCCCGCGACGGTCGCGTCCAGCAGCTCAACGCCACGACCGGCGGATCGATGGTGTCGCCCGGCACGGTGCTCGCGGTTATCGCCCCCGAGCGCGTCGAGCGTGCGGTCGAACTGTTCGTCGACGGTCGGGACGTGCCCGTGCTGCGTCCCGGCCGACCGGTCCGCCTCGAATTCGAGGGCTGGCCCGCGATCCAGTTCAGCGGCTGGCCATCGGTTGCACAGGGCATGTTCGACGGCCGCGTCCGCACGATCGATCCCAATGCCGCGCCAGACGGGCTGTTCCGCATCCTGGTCGAGCCCCAGCCCGGCAAGCCCGCCTGGCCCGCGCGCGAATTCGTCCGCCCCGGCGGCAAGGTGCGCGGCTGGGTCCAGGGCGAGACGGTGCTGGTCGGTTATGAACTCTGGCGCCAGCTCAACGACTTTCCGCTCGAATTCGGCCGGCGTCCGGCCGCGGCAGCCTATGGCGCAGCAAAGGGCGAGGCCAAGGGCATGGACGCGAAGGCCTCCGACGAGGAGGGCGGCAAGAAGTGACCCGGTTCTTCGCCGCACTGCTAATGCTGCTGTCCCCGGTGGCAGCGATCGCGCAGGCCGCCCCACTGACACTCGACGAGGTGCTAGGTGCCTCCGCGCGGTCCGCCCCGCAGATCGTCGAGGCACTCGCGCGCGTCCGCCAGGCGGAGGGGCGATCGCTGTCGGCGGACGGCGCGTTCGACACGGTGTTCGACGTCGACGGCAAGTCGCGCGTCGCGGGCTATTATGACGGCACGGTGGTCGAGAGCCGAGTGACCCGGCCGCTGACGACCAATGGCGGCTATGTCTATGGCGGCTACCGCGCGTCGCGAGGCACTTTTCCGGTCTATGAGGATCAGGCCTATACCAACCGGCTGGGCGAGGCGAAGGTCGGCGCGCTGTTCGCCTTGCTGCGCGACCGCGTGGTCGACGAACGCCGGACGCGGCGCAGCGTCGCCGGCGCGGACATCGACGTCGCGCGGTTCGAAGCCCAGATGGTCGCGATCGGCGTCCAGCGCCGCGCGGTCGACGCCTATCAGGCCTGGGTCGCCGCAGGGTTGCGACTGCGTGCCTATCGCGACCTCCTCGATCTGGCGGAACGGCGGCGCGGCGCGATCGGGCGGCTGGTGACGCTGGGTGCACGACCCGAGATCCTGTTGACCGAAAACGACCAGAACCTTGTCCGCCGGCGCGCGCTCGTCGTGCGCGCCGAACAGGATATCGCCACCGCCGCCAACACGCTGTCACTCTATCTGCGCGACGATGCGGGGGCGCCGCTGCTCGTATCACCCGACCGGCTGCCCGCGGACATGAGCGCGCTTGCCGGCGTCGCGCCGACCGGATCGAGCGCGGCAGCGGTCACGCGGCCGGACTACCGGGCGATCCTGACCCGGATCGACCAGTCGACCGCGCGGCTGATGCTGGCGGAAAACGATCTGTCGCCCCGGCTCGACCTGCGCGGTGAAGTCGGCAAGGATGTCGGCCCGGTCGGTCTGGGCGGACCGAACCGCACGCCGCTCGAAGCGGCGGTCGGCTTCCGCTTCAGCGTCCCGCTTCAGAATCGCGCCGCCAAGGGACGCGTGGCCGAAGCCCGCGCCGAGATCGACGCACTGGCACAGCGCAGTCGCTTCCTGCGCGACCAGATCGCGATCGAGGTCGAGGGAATCGTCATCGCGGTCGGCGCGACCGAACGGCTCGCCGGGATCGCGGAGGAGGAACGCAGCCTGGCCGACCGGCTCGCGGTCGCCGAACGCCGCCGCTTCGAGCTGGGATCGGGCGACTTCTTCCTGGTCAACCAGCGCGAGGAGACCGCGACCGATGCGCGCGTCCGCCTGATCGACGCGCAGGCCCGCATCGCCTCCGCGCGCGCCGAACTCGCCGCCGCGACGGCCGACCGTGTCGCACTGGGGCTGGACCGCTAGGCCAGCCCCGCCCTGCTCAATAGGCGAGCGCGCACCCATCGGCGCGCATCTCGCTCGCCGCGGCATAGACGCGGGTGTCGCCGTCCATCCGGTGCTCGACGCATTCGTAGCGCCCGAAGCCGCCATCGGGATCGCCGATCGTCCAGCCCATGTCGGCCAGCCGCTTGCGCGTCGCGACCGGCACCCCGGTCTCGAGGCGAAGCAGCCCAGTGGGCCCGAGCCCCGGCGAATCCTCGCCCATCGATTGCGACGATCCCTCGTGATGCCAGCGCGGCGAATCCCCTGCCGACTGGATCTCGAGCCCGTAGTCGACGCGGTTGACGATGATCTGCGTCTGCCCCTGCGGCTGCATGTCGCCGCCCATCACCCCGAAGCTCATCCACGGCGCGCCCTTGCGCGTCGCGAAGCCCGGGATGATCGTCTGGAACGGCCGCTTGCCCGGCGCATAGATGTTGGGGTGACCGTCCTTCAGGCTGAACAACTGCCCGCGATCCTGGAACATGAAGCCGAGGCCATCGGCGACGAGGCCCGATCCCATCCCGCGGAAGTTGGACTGGATCATCGACACCATCATGCCGTCCTTGTCCGCGCAGCTGAAATAGGTGGTGTCGCCGTGGCTCGGGGCCTGGCCCGGATAGACCGGGGTAAGCAGCCGGTCGGGCCGGATCAGCTTGGCGCGCTGTGCGGCATAGTCCTTCGAGATCAGCCACTCGACGGGCACCTTGGCGAAGTGCGGATCGGCATAGTATCGCGCGCGATCCTCATAGGCGAGGCGCTTGGCCTCGGCCTGCAAGTGGATCGACAGCGCGGACTGGAAGCCTGCGCCCTTCAGGTCGAACCGTTCGAGGATGTTGAGCATCTGGAGCGTCGCCAGCCCCTGCGTGTTCGCGCCGAGCGCGTGGACGGTGGTGCCGCGATAGTCCGTCGTGCTGGGCGCGATCCATTCCGAATGGTGCGCGGCGAGATCCGCCGCCGACAGCCACCCGCCGATCCGCTTGAAATAGCGTTCGATCGTCTGCGCGATGTCGCCCTCATAGAACGCATCGCGTCCACCGCTCGCGATCGCGCGATAGGTGCGTGCGAGGTCGGGATTGCGGAACACGCCCCCCGCCGCCGGCCCCTTGCCGTCCGCCAGCCCATAGGTGCGCAGCGCATTGGCGGACTCCTCCAGCCCGTTCCCCGGACGGCGGAACGCGGTGAGGCTGCGGCGGATATAATAAGCGATGATGTCGGGCACCGGCGCGCCCGCTTCGGCGAGCGCGATCGCGGGCTGGAACAGGTCCGCCCAGGGCAGCTTTCCGTAGCGCTGGTGCATCGTCCACCACGCGTCGACCGTCCCCGGCACCGACACGCTGAGCGCGCCGAGCGGCGGCAGTGCGTCGTTCCTGGCGCGCGACCGCACCGTTTCCAGGCTCAGGCCGCGCGGCGATGCACCCGACCCGGCGAGGCCGACCACCGCCTTGGCCTTGGGATCCCAGATCATCGCATAGGCATCCCCGCCAATCCCGCTCGACGTCGGCTCGAGAAAGCCGAGGCACGCGTTGATCGCGATCGCCGCATCGACCGCCGACCCGCCCGACCGCAGGATGTCGATTCCCGCCTGCGTCGCGAGCGGGTGCGCGGTCCCCGCCGCGCCGTTGAGCCCATAGACCGCGGTGCGCGACGCGAAGCTCGCGCCGATCGGCCGGTCGCCGGCATGGACGTCGGGGCGCAAGAAGCGCTCCTCGCCGGGCGCCCAGAATGTAGGATTGATATCCGTCGCGGGTGCTGCCCCCTGACCCGGGCCGGGGGCGGGGTCGGTGCTGGCTGTACCGCGCTGCGCAGTAGCGAGTGTCGGAAGCATCGCAGCCGCCGGCAGCGATGCGATGAAGGTGCGACGATGCATTGGCGAACTCCCAGGACCCGGCATGGTTGTTGCCCGCAGGGGCGATCGGCGCAAGTGGCTGAAATCGGAGGCGCGTCGACGGATCAGCGCCGGCGTCCGGCCGCGACGACCTGAAGCAGCAGCGCCGCCGCGGACAAGGCCGCGCCCAGGCCCGTGACCGCGACCCAGCCGTCCATGTGCCATGCCCAGGTCGCGCCGGCCGATCCCGCCGCGCCGCCGAGGAACATCGCCCCCATGAAGATCGTGTTGAGCCGGGCGCGGGCCTCGGGCCGCAGGGCGTAAACGACATGCTGGTTGGAGACGAGCGCGCTCTGCACACCGAAATCGAGCAGGATCACGCCGACCACCAGTCCGGCAATCGAACTCCACAGCGCAAAGACCGCCCAGCTTGCCAGCGTCAGCACGGCCCCGAGCAGGATCACCAGCCTGGGACCGCGGCGGTCGGCGATACGCCCGGCGACCGGCGCGGCGAGCACGCCGACCGCGCCGACCACCCCGAACAGACCCGCAATATCCGCCCCCAGACCGAAGCGCGGGCTCTGCAGATGGAGTGCGAGCATCGTCCAGAACACGCTGAACGCGCCGAACAGCAGCGCCTGCGTGATGGCCGCCTTGCGCAGCGTGCCGAACTCCCGCCAAAGACCGCCGAGCGACCGCAACAGCCCTGCATAACCGAGATCCGCGGTCGGGACGCTGCGCGGCAGCCGCATCGCCATCACCACCCCCGCGCCGAGCGCCATCGGCACGCCCAGCCAGAACATCGCCCGCCATCCGGCATGCGTCGCGACGAAACCCGCCAGCGTCCGGCTGAGCAGGATGCCGCACAACAGCCCCGCCATGACCGTCCCGACCGTTGCACCGCGTCGTTCCGGGCTTGCGAGATGCGCGGCGAACGGCACGACCTGTTGCGCGACGGTCGACAATATCCCGACGAGCAGCGACGCGGCGATCAGCATCGCCGCGCTCGGGGCGATCGCGGCGAGGATCAGGGCCGCGGCCAGCCCCAGGAACTGCACGACGATCAGGCGCCGGCGTTCGACCAGGTCGCCGAGCGGCACCAGCAGGAACAGCCCCGCGGCATAGCCAAGCTGGGTCGCGGTCGGCACCAGGCTGGTCGCGGCCCCGGGCAGGTCGCGCTCGATGATCCCCAGCATCGGCTGGTTGTAATAGATGTTGGCGACGGCAACGCCGGCCGCCGCGGCCATCACGAACGTCAGCCCCCGACCGAGATGGTGCCCGCTCGACGGGCCTGGCATCGACGCATCCGGCTCCAAGGGGCCACGGTCGTCCGCAATACTCGTCATACCAAATTCCTCTGCGACCGCGTGCCCGCTATGTGGACCATAGTGCAATGCCCGATAAGAGCGCGTCAGTGGCGAAGATGGGCTCGCGATCAGCGGCGGATCAATGCGGCGCGGAAGGTAATCGCGAACCGGGTCCGCCCCGGCTGCGACGCGAGCACCACCCGCGTCGCGTGCGCCTCCGCGACCTGGGCGACGATCGCCAGGCCCAGCCCGCTGCTGGCAGATGCGGCACGATCGCGTTTCCAGAAACGGCGAAAGATCGACGGCTGATCCGCCTCGGGGATGCCGGGGCCGTCGTCGCAGACCGCCAGCGTGCCGTCTGTCCCGATCGTCACGTCGATCCGACGGCCAGGCCCGCTATGCTTGACCGCATTCTCGATCAGGCAGCCCAGCGCCTTGGCGATCCAGGCCGCATGGCCCGCGACCATCACGCTGTCCGCCCTCGTCGACAGCGCGATCGACTTGCCCTGGCGGATCGCCAGCGGTGCGATCGAGGCCACGCCGTCGGTCGCGATCGCGACGAGATCGACCGATGCCGCGGTATCCAGCGCGACGGTTTCGAGCTCGGCGATCTCCAGCACCTGCTCGACGATGCGGCCGAGCGTGTCGAGATCGCTGCGCAGCGTCGCCCGCAACGCGGCATCCTCGACCTCCTCGACACGAAGCCTGGCCACCGCGATCGGTGTGCGCAGTTCGTGCGCCGCATCGGCGATGAAGTCGCGCTGCATGCGGTAGCTCGACGTCAGACGCTCCAGCAGCGCATTGACCGCGCGCGCAAGTGGACGCACCTCGGCCGGAAGCCGGTCGTCATGCAGCCGCAGATCGAGCGGCAGCGCATCGTCCGTCCGCAGTGATGCGGAGGCTTGCCGTACCGGCGCGACCGCACGCCGGATGATCAGCACGTCGATCGCCAGCAGCAGCAGCAGGACCGGCGTCACGATCGCCAGGCCGTAGAGCAGGAACTGCGCGAGCAGGTCGTCGAGAATATAGTCCGGGTGGGTCAGGTTCTGCAGGACGACGATCCAGACGCGTGCGCTTCCGACGCGCGCCGGACTGCTGGCGCCGGCATAGAAGGCGTGCCGCGACTGCCGGCGGAAGAAGCGCTCCTCGTCGCTCAGCGGGATGGCCGCGAGCGGCACCATGATCGGCGAGTCCGACCGGAACAGGACCGCACCCCGCGGATCGACGATGCGGAATGCAAAGCCCGCACCCGGCGCGAACACCGCGGCGCTGGTCCCGTCCTGGGTCAGGTGCAACCGGCCGCGCGCGTCCTGCGACAGCGCCTGGCGCAGGGCCTGGGTATGGACGTGGACCGTCTGATGCTGGATCCGCGCCGCCGTCGTGTCGAGAAACAGATAGACCCCGCCGGCCACCGCGACGGCGGTGATCAGCACTGCGATCGCGTGCCAGCGCAGGATCTGCGCCATTAATGATCGTGGCGGCCGCGTCACGCGTCCCGCTCCAGCAGCATGTAACCGACCCCTCGGACCGTAACGATATCCGCGGTCGCCTGCGACTCCGCCAGACGACGCCGCAGCCGGTGGACATAGACCTCGACTGCATTCGACCCGAGATCGTCGGCAAGCCCGAACAGCAGCTGTTCGAGATGCTGCTTGGTCACCACCCGGCTCGCGCGGCGGATCAGCCCGGCGAGCACCTCCAGTTCGCGCGCCGACAAAACGGTCGGCCGGCCGGCAACGGAGACCTCGCGCGTTGCCGGATCGAACCGGACATTGCCGCAATCGATCGTCCGGTCGACGATCGTGCCGCTGCGCCGGAGCAGCGCCTGGATGCGGGCGAGCAGTTCCTCGGGCGCGAACGGCTTGGCGAGATAGTCGTCGGCCCCCGCCTCAAGCCCGGTCACGCGGTGTGCGACGCTCGCCCGCGCGGTCAGCGCGATGACCGGCGTGGGATCGTCGCGGTCGCGCAATTCGCGCACGACCGACAGGCCATCGCCGTCCGGCAGCCCGAGATCGAGGATGACCGCGGCATAGCGCGTATAGGACAGGATCAGCCGTGCATCGGCGGCCGTCGCGGTCGCGTCCGCGGCATAGCCCGCCTCGCCGAGCAGCCGGATCAGCATCGTGACCAGATCGGCATGATCCTCGACGATCAGGATCCGCATCGACGCTCCCCGGTCGGGCTGCCCGGATCGCACCGCCCGCGCCCATCGCCGCCTGTAAGGCTGGCGTAAGCCGGACGGGATAGGCCGACCGATCCTCGATCCCGATCGATGTCGCGCGATGCGCCGTCAGCAAAAATCAGAGTGTCTCCATGTCCGATATCCTTGGCCCGTTCGAACGGCTTGCAGCGACCCGCGCCGCGGTGTCCCGCGACCGTGCGGCGCCTGACCAGCCGCGCCGGGTCGCCCTGTTCTCGGGCAACTACAACTATCTGCGCGACGGCGCCAACCAAGCGCTCAACCGCCTCGTCGGGTATCTCGAGCGCGACGGCGTCGACGTTCGGGTCTATTCACCGACATCGCCCCGCCCCGCCTTTGCCCCCACGGGCACATTGGTGTCGGTCCCGTCGGTCAGCATTCCAGGTCGCGGCGAGTATCGGCTGGGGCTCGGATTGCCGGCGGGCGTGCGGCGCGATGTCGAACGTTTCCGCCCCGACATCGTCCACCTGTCCGCCCCCGACTGGACCGGCGTTGCGGCGCAGCGGCTGGCGCGGACGATGGGCGTCCCGATCGTCGCCAGCCTGCACACGCGGTTCGAGACCTATGCGCAATTCTATGGTGCGGGATTGATCCGGCCAATGTTGGAACGGCATCTCGACCGGTTCTACACCGGCAGCGCCGCGATCCTCGTGCCCACCCCTCCCATCGCCGCCGAGTTTTCCGCCAAGGGGCTTGGCGAGCGGACACGTCTCTGGGGTCGCGGAGTCGATCGCGACGCTTTCTCCCCGCGCCACCGCGACCTGGCCTGGCGCCGGCACACGGGCATCGCCGACACCGACATCGTCCTGCTCTTCTTCGGCCGGCTGGTCCGCGAGAAGGGACCGGCGCTGTTCGCCGACATCATCGACGCGGTTCGCACGGGTAGCGGAGATATGTGCGGATCATCCGCCACGATCCGGGCGGTGGTCGTCGGCGACGGGCCCGAACGGGACTGGCTGGCGCGGCGACTGCCCGACGCGATCCTCCTCGGCAGCCTGTCGGGCGACAGGCTGGCCCGCGCGGTCGCCAGCGCGGATATCTTCGTCAATCCGAGCATTACCGAAGCCTTTGGCAACGTAACGTTGGAAGCGATGGCATCGGGATTGCCGAGCGTGTGCGTCGACATCCCCAGCGGACGCAACCTGCTGCGCAAGGAAACGGGCATGTTCTTCGCCGCGAACGATCTCGATGCGGCGGTTGCCGCGGTTCGCCGTCTTGCGCTGTTCTCGGCTCTGCGCGCTTCGATGGGTCGGGCCGCACGCGCGGCAAGCGCGGCCTACGACTGGGACACGGCGTCGGCGATGGTCCTCGACGCCTATCGTGCGCTGTTGGGGACGGACACGGTGTCGGCAACCGCCGATCCGGGTGCCGCGTCGGCACTCCGGCGGAACCGGTCGGCCGCGGGCTGAGCGTCGTGACAGAACAGCGCCGCGCCCGGGCGCCGTCAGGATGGCGCCGCCGCCTGTCATCGTCGTCGGTGCGAACGGCAGCCGCCGCCGCGATGCTCGCCGTCGTCGCGATCGCCCTGTCGGCGCTCGCGAGCCTGCTCGACGGGGTCGACTGGTCCGACGTCCGCGACGCGCTCACGCGGATCGGCTGGGTCCGGCTGCTGCTCGCGGCCGGGATCACCGCAACCAGCTACGGCGTGCTGACCGGCTATGACGTGATCGCGCTGCGGGTCATCGGGCGACGGGTTGCCTATCCCCGGGCGGCGCTCGCCTCGTTCACCAGCTATGTCTTCAGCCATAATTTCGGGTTCGCGCTGTTGACCGGCGGAACCGCGCGGTGGCGGATCTACCGGCCCGCAGGGCTGACGATCGGCGAAGTCGGCCATGTCATGGTGCTGACCGGCCTGACCTTCTGGTCCGGGGTGCTCCTGCTGCTGGGGATCGGGCTGATCGCCAGTCCCGACAAGCTGGCGATTGCCGGCATTGCGATGTCCTACCCGGTCCACGCCGCGATCGGCACGGCGAGCCTTGCCCTGCTGGGCGTGGTGCTGATCCTGCTCCACCGGCGTGGCGGTCGGATGATCGTCGCATTCGGCCGCTCGATCCCCGTGCCTCGCACGCGGCAGGCGCTGATCCAGATGATGCTGGCGAGCATCGATCTCGTCCTCGCGGCGCTGGTCTTGATCGTCCTGCTGCCCGGCGCGTCGCTTGCCCTGCTTCCCGGCCTGTTGCTCGGCTATTTGGTGGCGATCACGACGGGACTCATCACCCACGCGCCGGGCGGCGTGGGCGTGTTCGAAGCGGTGATGCTGGCAAGCCTTCCCGAGATCGACCGCGCGACGCTGTTCGCCGCCTTGCTCGCCTATCGGATGGTCTATTTCCTGATCCCGCTCGCCATCGGGATGGTGCTGTTCGCGCTTCATGAAGTCGACCTGCGGGCCCGCGTAAGGTCGGCGTAAGTCGGCGCGGCGATGAGCGCATGTCCTCATGCTCCAGCCACCGGAACCCGTCACCATGATCATCCGCGCGCGGCCCTGTGCCCCGTTCTCCCTCGCAGCGTTCTGCGCCCCCGCCCTCCTTGCCGCCAGCACCGGCGCTGTCGCGCAGACGCGATCGGCAGAGGCCCAGCCGGTGCCGGGCGCGACCGCGATTGCGGGGGCGACGTCCGCGGCGATCCCCGCCATCCCCGAACCGATGATCTTCGACATGGTGCGGCCACTCGGCGCACGGCGCGGCGAGCTCGAGACCAACACGCTCGCCCAGGTCAATCTCAGCGGACCGTCGCGCCATGTCGAATGGGCGCCCGAGGTCGAATATGCGGTCGCCGACGGCTTTGCGGTCGAGCTCGAGCTGCCGTTCACCAATGGCCGGCTGACCGATCTCAAAATGGGGCTGCAGGGGACGTTCGGCACGTTTCGCGGCGGACGCAGCATCCATGGCGTCCAGTATCTCGGGCTTCACAATCGCCGCGATGGGGGCTGGTCGAGCAGCCTGGTCTATCTGCTCGGCAACCGCTTCGGCGAACGGTTGAGCACGATGACGATGATCGGCGCGGGCGACGTGACGCTCAGGAGCACGAAGGGCACCGGGCTGATCGTCAATCACTCGACATTCTGGGATGTCGATGACGGCACCGTGCTCGGGTTCGAGGTGAACCGGCAGACGGGGGCGAGCGGCCATTGGCTCCTGATGCCACAGCTGCACCGCGCGATCGGGCGGAAGGTCTCGGCGCAGATCGGTGCGGGCGCCGAACGGGCCGTGTCGGGTCCATTCCGACCGCGCGTCGGCCTGCGCATCATCCGCGAATTCTGAGGTGCCAGCTGCCACGCAGGCCGGGGCCGCTGGTGCCGGCCCGCCCGACATGCCACACCCCTGACATATCAGAACAAGGGGTTATGAATGCGCGCCAGTGCCTGTTTGATCGCTCTCCTCCTCGTCACCACGACCGCTTTACCCGGCGCGGTGGTCTCCGGCGCCAGCGCGCAGACACCGGGCACGCCCTATCACCGCGCGCCCGATGCGATCGCGCGGGCGCTGGAGACGCCGCCGACCCCAGGCGTCTCGGTCAGCCCCGACCACCGGACGCTCGCGATCCTCGGTCGCGAGAATCTCCCGTTGATCGCCAATCTGTCCAAACCGATCCTGCGGCTCGGTGGCTATCGCATCGATCCCGCGACCAACGGCCAGGCCGAGGTCCGCGTGCAGTGGCTGAACGCGCTGCAGTTCAAGGATCTGGCGAGCGGCAAGACCATTAATGTCGCGCTGCCTGCCGGACTGCGCTTTGCCGCACCCGACTGGTCGCCCGACGGCACCCGCCTCGCCTTCTACGCGCAGCAGCCCGACGGTCTCTCGCTGTGGATCGCCGCGTGTGACGGCAGCGCGCGCATGGTGGCCAAGGGCCTGAACGGGACGTTCGGCACGCCGTTCACCTGGATGCCCGACAGCACGGCGCTGATCGCCTACACCGTCCCCGCGAACCGCGGCCCCTCGCCCGTCGCCGGCGACACGCCGACGGGGCCCGTCGTCCAGGAAAGCGCCGGCCGATCGTCGGCGGCGCGCACCTATGAAGACCTGCTCGGCGATGCGCACGACGAGGCCCTGTTCGATCATTATTTCACCGGCCAGCTCGTCAGGATCGCGCTGTCGGGTGCCACCCGACCGATCGGGGCACCCGGGCTCATCACCGAGTTCAGCGTCTCGCCCGACGGTCGGTATCTGCTGACCGAACGGCTCAAGCGCCCCTATTCCTATCTGCTGCCCGCGCGCTATTTCCCGACCGAGATCGCCGTCGCGACGATCGATGGCCAGCCGGTACGGACGCTGGTCGATCGCCCGCTCGCCGACGATCTTCCGGTCGACTTCGACTTCGCCGTCAAGGGACCGCGCGAGGCGATGTGGCGATCCGACGCCCCCGCCACGCTCGTCTGGGCCGAGGCGCTCGACGGCGGCAATCCGCGTGCGAAGGTCGCCTTCCACGACGTGGTCAAGATGCAGGCGGCACCGTTCGAAGCGGCGCCGGTCGATCTGGCAATGACCCCGGCGCGCTATGCGACGACCTTCTGGGGCGATGACGGCTTCGCGATGGTCGTCGATCGCGAATGGCGGTCGCGGACCGAACACCGGCTTGCGGTCGCACCGGCGCGACCGGGCCAGGCGCGGACGCTGCTGACCCGCAATTATCAGGACCAATATGGCGACCCGGGTCGGCCGGTCGTCGAATCGAACGCCGCGGGCAAACCGGTGATGCGCTTCACCCCGGACCATAAAGCCGTCTACGTCACTGGCGACGGTGCGACCAAGCCGGGCGCCTTCCCCTTCCTCGCGACGCTGCCGCTTACAGGCGGCGAACAGACGCGGCTATGGTCCGCCAAGCCGCCCTATTACGAAACCGTCGTCGCGATGCTCGACGATACCGGGCAGCGCATCCTCACGCGCCGCGAAAGCGCAAAGCTCGCCCCCAATTACGTCGTGCGCAGCGTCAGGGGCGGCAGCGCCAAGCCGGTCACCGCGTTCGCCGATCCTGCCCCGGTGTTCGCGGGCGTGACGCAGCGCACGATCACCTATCCCCGCGCCGACGGGCTTGCACTGTCGGGGTCGCTCTACCTGCCCGCGGGCTATGACGCGAAGCGCGACGGGCCGCTGCCGACCTTGCTCTGGGCCTACCCCGCCGAATTCACCGATGCGAAGGTCGCCGGGCAGACCGTCGACCAGGGCAATCGCTTCGTGCGCCCGCGCGGCATCAGCCACCTGTTCCTGCTGACCCAGGGCTATGCGATCCTCGACAATCCGGCGATGCCGATCATCGGCGAAGGCGGCACGGAGGCGAACGACACCTACGTCAAGCAACTCCAGCAGGATGCGCAGGCGGCGGTCGATGCCGTCGTCAAGCTCGGGGTCGCCGACCGGACCCGCATGGCGGTCGGCGGGCACAGCTATGGCGCGTTCATGACCGCCAATCTGCTCGCGCATACCGATCTCTTCCGCGCAGGCATCGCCCGGTCTGGCGCGTATAACCGCACGCTGACCCCGTTCGGGTTCCAGGCCGAACAGCGGACCTATTGGCAGGCGACGCCGACCTATACCGAGATGAGCCCTTTCACCTATGCCGACCGGATCAAGGCCCCGATCCTGCTGATCCACGGCGGCGCGGACGACAATAGCGGCACCTTCCCGATCCAGTCCGAACGCATGTACGCTGCGCTCAAGGGCAATGGTGCGACCGTGCGCTACGTCGTCCTGCCGAACGAGCCGCACGGCTATCGCGCGCTCGAGTCCACCGAAGAGACGCTGTGGCAGATGACGGACTGGCTGGACCGCTACGTGAAGCCGAAGCCGGCGCCGGAGACGGCGGAGCACCGGCCATGACCGGCCGTTGCTCCTTTCCACGGGCTTGCGCGACGGCCGGTCGCATCGCATCGGCACCCCATGTGTAATCGCGCGCGGTTCGAGGGCGAGCCCGAAACCCTGACCCAGGTCTTTGGCGCGGGCTGGCTGACGCCAAGGCCGATGGATAACCGGTTCAATCCGACCGAGCTCTACCCCAAAAGCCGCGCCTATGTGATCCGCGAGCAGGACGGGGCCCGCGGGCTCGACGTGATGCAGTGGGACGTGACCGCCGGGCAGGCGCCATGGCCGATGACCAACGTCCGCAACCTCGCGCTGCCGCAGTGGAAAGCCCTTGCCGCGAACCCCGAGAACCGGTGCCTGATCCCGCTCACCGAATTCTGCGAATGGACGCCCGACCCCGTTGATCGCGGCGACGGGAAAAAGCCGATGAAGGGCGAGATGTGGTTCGACGTCATCGACCAGGACGTGTTCGCGATCGCCGGATTCTGGCGCCAGATTGGCGAGCAGCGGTATTTCGCGATGGTCACCTGCGACGCGAACGAACTGGTCGCGCCGATCCACCCCAAGGCGATGATCACCATCCTGCATCCGGACGATCACGCGCTCTGGCTCACCGGTCGCTACGACGACGTCGTCGCACTGCAGCGCCCCTATCCCGCCAGCCGGATGACCGTGCGCGGCCCCGTCTTTCCGACCCGCACCGCCGCACCGATGGGCCGCACCCTGCTATAAGCGTCGAACCACCCGGCGCGGCATCGGGCCGCGCGCCGACGCCAAGCGGCAATCACCCGCAATCATGGTCAGGCGGGCGGCGTACCGCCCGCCTGACCGATCGTCACTTGGGGGCGGACGGCGCGGCGGGCGCGACCGTGGTGGCGACAGGCGTCGCTGCGATCGGCGCACCCGGCGAAGCCACCGTCGCGGCCGGGGATTTCATCGTCTGGCGGATGAACACGGTCTGGTTGATCTGTTCGAACGCCGTCTGATAGACCGACACGTCGTAGATCGGCTCTTCGTCCTGCGCCCCCGAGCCATAGACGGTCGATTTGACTTTCCCCATGACGAAGCTCAGCCGCACATGCGTCGTCGACGGGCTGGTCTGCTCGATAAAGGCCGAGACGATCGGCGTCTTCTTCGATTTACCGAAACCGGTCCACAGGCTGTACGACATCTTGCCCTTGGTCGAGGCGATACCGGTGATCAGCCCGGTGTCCTTGTCGGCGGCCTGGATACGATAGCCCGAATCCTGCAGCACCGACATGACGGCGCCGAACACCTGATCCTTGCTCGCCTCGATATCCCGACCCTGCAGCTGCTGCAGTTCGAGCGACGACATGACGACCGGCTTTTTTGCAAGGACGACAGACGCGTCGAGGCATGCACCCGCCATGGCGAGCGCTACAAAAAGCTTCTTCATTGATATTCCCCCTTAGAACGAACTGCTGCGGCTTTGGAAATCGCTGACGACCTTGTTCGCGTCGAACTTGATCACGAGTGTCATGGCGCGCGACGACTGGCTCGACCGCGACTTCTTGTTGCTGAACCCCAGACCGCCCAGCCCCGCGGCGCCGCCGCCACCACCGCCGCCGAACAGGCCAATCGAAAACCCCGATGTCTTGTCGTAAGACACCGTGGCATGGCGGTCATAGACCCACATTTCCTGTCCGGAACCATCGATAGTGGTAATGTTCGGCCCGCCAAACGCCTCGATGATCTGTGCCTGCGTCGTGGTGCCGACCTTCAGGTTCATCTGCACCATGCCGTGCGTCAGCGTGTTCGGATCATCCTTCGCCAAAGCCCCTGCTGGAACCGTCGCCGCAAATGCCGCAGCCAGAATGATTGCTCGAATCATAGATCCCCCCGTAATATCCCGCGCTTATCACTGTTGTTTGTGTGCGAGAAGGTGGAGCCGGAGGCAATAGATCGATATCTGATGTATTGTGACGAAGCGAAGTATTAGAATAGCCAGATCTAGTCGGAGATCGTGCCGTCAGCGAAGGCGCGGCGGCCGCCGCTGACGGCGATCCGGCGTCAGGCGTGCGCCGGCCTGGCGTGAACGATCGCGGTCGCCGCGGACATCAGGATCGCGTCCTCGACGAACCCGGTGCTCGTCTGCCCCCAGCGTTCCATCGCCCATTTGCGGGCGGCGAGGCCACCATAGGATGACAGGATCGCCGCGCCGATCCCGACCGCTGCGCCCGTCAGCTGACGCTTTGGCGGGGCGAGCGCCGCGCCGGCAAAGCCGCCCGTGATCGTGCGCGCGAGCAGACCGAGGAACACGGTACGATCGGGCGCGGTCTTCATCTTGTCGCCCGCCATCTCGGCCGCCGCCATCGCCACGCCCCCGGCGCTGATCAGCGGCACCGCCATCAGACGCGCTCCAGCGGTATCCTCAGGGAGCGTGCCGCGCTGTGCGGCGCCGGCCAGTGCAGCAAGCGGCGTCATCGCACGCTGGCCGGCCACCAGGCCTATCAGAAGGGAACGAAGCATAAGGGATCCTGTCGGTTGGAGCGATCGTCTGATCGGCTCCGTCAACGGATGACACCGTCAATGCGCTCCATACCAGCGCGCCGCTCGATCCCGCACCGACCCGGGCATCACGCTGATACGCAGAGCGGCGCCCGCAAACGCGCTTGAACGTCCCCGATTTGCGCATATGCCGGAATGCATTGGAGCGAACGATGAATGATCCGGCGAATACCAAAAGCGCGGCGTGGGACGGGACCCTAGTCAAAATCTGGCTCGAGCGGCGGCTTGCCGCGGCGAAGCTTGACCAGGCAATGGCGGACCGGCGCGGCTACGAGGCGCAGGACGATTATGACAAGGCGGCCGCCGAGGAATGGGCCTGTCGGGCGCTTCAGGCACCGGACTGCACCGCGGATCAGACCGGTTTTGCAAAACGGCTCAAGGAGCTGATCGCGCAGGACGACTATACCGCGACCGGCATCTACGACGATATCCGGTTCCAGCGCCATGTCCGCAGCCAGCTGCGCAAGATTGCCAAGATGGCCAAGACGAATGAAGGGTTCGAAAAGACCCTCCGCTACCAGTAAGGCCAAGCCATGGGTGCCGCGCCACCCCGGCTCGCGGGATACCGCCGGCACTGGGCCGGCCGCATCCTCACGAGGCCCGTGCCATCCCGCCACTGCCGACACGCCGCGCCTCGCGCTGCCCGTGCATCGTCAGGAGCGCGGTCGTCGCATCCCGGTCGACGGCCGGAGAAAATACAAAACCTTGGCCAAGCACGCAGCCGATCGCGCGAAGCTGCGCGATCTGCTGATCCGACTCGATTCCCTCCGCGACGATCCGGATGCCCATCTTCTTGGCGACACGGATCAGCCCTTCGACGATCGTCGCGCTGACACTGTCGGGTTCGAGATGATCGACGAACGTCTTGTCGATCTTGATCACGTCGACGGGCACCGTCAGAAGATGCGTAAGCGACGCGAAACCGGTCCCGAAATCGTCGAGCGCCACCCGGATGCCGTGGTCGCGGAGTGCGCGGATCGCCTTCTGGATCGCCTGGTCGCCCCGGCCCATATACACGGTCTCGGTGACCTCCAGGATGACATGTTCGAGCGGGACACGGTGGCGTTCGAACGCCGATGCGAGCACGCGCGCAATCGCCCCGCCGCTCAAATCCTCCGACGAGACGTTGATCCCGACATGCTGGACCGCGAGACCCAGATCGAGCCAGGTCCGGATGTCGGCGGCGACAAGCCCCATCATCCGCTCGGTCAGCGCGGTCGAAACCCGCGCATCGCTAGTGGCTTCGTGGAACGCCGCGGCAGAAATGATCCGGTCGTCAATGCGCATCCGGCACAGCGCTTCCAGACCAACGATCTCGCGCGTGTCGAGCCGGAAGATCGGCTGGTAATAGGCCTCGATCCGTCCGTCGCAGAGTGCTGCGCTGACATCGCGGATCGCGTGCAGGCGCCGCGTCATGCTCGAACCGAGCGCGGCCGAATACATCACGAAGCTGCCGCGCGCGGTGTCCTTTGCATGGTACAGCGCGAAATCGGCATTCTGGCGCACAGGGTCGGTCACGGGATCGCCCGCGATATAGACCGCGCCACCGATGGTCGCGCGCGGCACGACGATCTGGCCGCCGCAATCGGCGGGTCGGCCCAGCGCATCGAGGATCCGCTGCGCGATCGCATCGGGTTCGGCCAGGTCGTCCGCCGACTCCAGGATCAGCGCGAATTCGTCGCCCCCGACCCGAAAGGTCCGCCCGGGCTCCCCCGCCGCCGCGATGCGCTGACCGACGATCCGCAGGACAGCATCGCCGGCCGGATGCCCGAACGTGTCGTTGATCACCTTCAGATTGTCGAGATCGAGCACGAACAGCGCCCAGCGCGCGACCGCCCGTTCCCGGATATCGGCCAATGCCGCATTGAAGGCGGCCCGGTTGGGCAGCTCGGTCAGTGTGTCGGTAAAGGCGCGCCGCTCATGTTCGACGACGCGATTATGGCGGTCGATGGCGATCAGGCAGAGATGCAGGCAATGTTCGACGAGCACGCGTTCGAACGCCGTCGGCCCCCGCGCTTCGCGGTAGTAGAAAGCAAAGGTCGCCACGATAACGCCGTCCGGATTCAATATCGGACTCGACCAGCAGCCGCGCAGACCGAGCGGCGCCACCAGATGCTTGAAATCGGCCCAGCGCGGATCAGTCGCGATATCCGCGACGCTGACGTCGGTGCCAAGATACGCGGCGGTGCCGCACGACCCCGCCAGCGGCCCGATCGCGGCGCCATCGATCGCCTGCGAATACGACTCCGGAAGACTGGGGCCGGCCAGCGGATGCATCCTGCCCGCGCGGTCGACCGTCAGGACCGAACAGATCACGCCGGGCACCAGCTGCTCGACCTGCTCGCATAACGACCGGCAGGTCACGTCCAGACTCTCGCCCCGTGCAATCCTCTTGAGTATCGCGTTCTGGAGTTGCAGCACCACACGCTGGGTATCATCACCGACTGGATAGGATAGATCGGTCATGGGGAAATCATAAGCCATGGATGCATCTGAGAACAATTTCTATTTACTTTTCATGAACATCCCAAACGGCTATAGTTCAGCCCGATTTGGCATGTATCCATTCGCCAACGGACGCGCACCCAGAACTGTACTGCAGGAGCCCTCCGGAGTCCGACCGACACGCACTGACTTCGCCACGGATTGAGGATCCTTAGTCAAAGAACATATAGCGAACAATAGCTCTTGTCGCAATCTGGTCCCGCGCCTAGGACGCCGCATGGCTGGCACTCGCCGGCGGCGGAACACACGCGGGCGATGCTGCGCGAGGGGCTTGACGATGACGGACGCAGATCGGTGCTATTTCGAACGGCGAGCCGAGCAGGAAATTGCAATGGCCGCCGCCACCGAAGATCCAAGCGCCTGCGCCCGCCATTACGAACTCGCGAACCTGTATCTGTCGCTCATTTCGGAAACGCCCGTCAGCACGGCCGCCTGACGAGGACACCGGCATCGGTCAGGCATCCAAGTCGCGGTGCCCGTCGATGCTATGTCAATCGAGATATCCGCAAGGACCTCGCTACGCATCGGCACGCAAGCGGTAGCCGACGCCCAGTTCGTTGGCGATCACGCTGCCGACTGGTCCCGGGTGCTCCAGCTTCTGCCGCAGGTTGCGGATGACGATGCGGAGGTATTCGACGCGCGGGTCTTCCTCGCCGCCCCAGGCCGCCGCGAGCACGCGCTGATGCGTCACGACGCGGCCGATGTGCCGGGCGAGCACCGCGAGCACGTCATGCTCCTTGCGGGTGAGATGCAGTTCCTCTTCGCCCCGGAACACGACCCGGCGATCGAGATCGATGCTGACGTCACCGGTGCGCACGATCTTAGGCGTGGTTTCGGACAGTCCATGATGACGCAGCGCCACCCGCAGGCGGGCGAGCAGTTCCTCGCTGTCGAACGGCTTGGTGATGAAATCATCCGCCCCCAGATCGAGTGCTGTGACCTTCTCGTCGACCGCATCGCGTGCCGACACCACCAGAATCACCGCATCGCCGTGCGTCCGCAGCAGCGGGATCAGGCTCAACCCGTCGCGGTCGGGCAGGCCGAGGTCGAGCAGGACCGCGCTCGGATGCTCGACCGCTGCCTGCTGCAGCGCCTGCCGCCCGTCCTCGGCCTCGACAACCGCATAGCCCGCGCGGGTGAGGGTGTTGCGGAGCAGGCGGCGGATCGCGGCTTCGTCGTCCACCACGAGAATCTTTGCGGGCATTCAGGCGATGCTTTCCGGTTTGAGGTCGCGGACGATGAGTGCGCGCGGGAAGATCAGTGCGAAGGCGGCTCCGCTACCATCGTCGCGGTTCCCGGCCTCGACCGTCATGTCCATCGCCTCGGCGAATGCCTTGACGATCGCGAGGCCGAGCCCCGTTCCGCCCACCGCGCGATCGGACCCTTCGAGGCGGCGGAACGTCTCGAACACTTCGGTTTCCTTGCCCGGCGGCAGGCCGGGTCCGTGATCCATCACGGCCAATCGAAGCTCGCCGAACCGGTGCCGCCCCTCGATCACGATCTCGGTCCCGGGATCGCCGTAGCGGCCGGCATTGTCGAGCAGGTTGAGCAGGCAATGATGGAGCAGCTGAGGGTCGGTGTAGACCAGTGGAAGATCGGGCGGGACGTCGAGCCGGACCGCATGGCCCTCCAGCGCGCGCCGCGCGTCATGGGCCGCGCCGGTCACCGCATCGCTGAGGTCGGTCGGTTCCACGTTGAGCTTCAGCGCGCCCGCCTCGACCCGTGCCATGTCGAGCAGGTTGGCGACGAAACGATTGAGCCGCGCGGCCTCGGCCTTGATCGTCGCGATCAGGTCGGGCGTCGCGCCATGCTCGAGCTGGTCCGCCGCGGCAATGACCGCGGTAAGCGGCGTGCGCAGGTCATGGCTCACCGACGACAGCAGCGCGGCGCGCAGGCGGTCGCGCGTCCGCACGGTCTCGACATCGCGCATCTCGACCTCGAGCCGCAACCGCTCGAGCACCAGCGCGGACTGGTCGAGCAGGCTGCTGAGCAGCGGCAGCTGGTCGGCGCGGACCGGGTCGGCCGCGCTATCCTTCGCCACGCCCAGCACGCCCAGCACGCGGCCGCCGGCCTTCAGCGGCTGAAACAGCCACTCCGATGCCGCAAGCGTGCCCGATCCTTTCCCGGCCGCCATGCCCGTGTCCAGCGCCCAGGTCGCCGCGGCGGTATCCATCGTGCCGAGATGATAGCCGGCATCGCTGGCCGCGAGGATCTCCAGGTTCTTGCCGATCCCGGGCACCAGCAGGACGACCTGTACGTCGAGCAGCCCGCGGACGTCGTCGCAGATCATCTGCGCCGCGACGTCGAGGTCGTTCACGCTCGTGATCTGGCGCAGGAAACCGGCAAGCGTCGCGTTGGTCCGCGCACTCGCCGCGGCCAGATCCGCCTGCGCCCGGACACGTGAGGTCAGCTGGCTCGTCGCGACCGCGATGGCGAGCAGGACGAAGACCGAGACCAGATTTTCGGGATTGCTGATGCTCAGCGTACCGACCGGCGGCAGGAAGAAGAAGTTGTAGGCAAGGCTGGAGGCGATCCCCGCGTAAAGACCGGTGCGCAGGCCATAGAGGCTGGCGGCGGCCATGACCGGCAACAGGTACAACAGCGCGACGTTGCCGAGATCGAGGATGTGGAACAGGGCGCTGGCGACGCCCGTGACGCTCGCGACGAGTGCGGTCGTAACCACATAGCCGGCGGGCGTACCCCACCGCGCCGGCCGGCGGCGACCACGGTCCCGACCGCGTGGGTCTGCAGCCACGGGCAGCACATGGACGGTGACGCCCGGGGTATCGCGGATCACCCGGTCGACGACCGAACCGTGCAGAAACTCGAACCACCGCGACCGGTGCGACTTTCCCATGACCAGCTGCGTCGCGCGGGCATCGGCGAGAAAGCCCTGAATACCCGCCACCACATCGGTCGCGGGCACCGTCGCGACGGCTGCACCGAGCTGCGTCGCCAGCGTCATCGCCGCGGCAACGCGCTGATGCTGGGCATCGGAGAAATTCGCGACGCGCGGGGTTTCGATGAAGAGCGCGGTCCAGGGCCCCCGAAGCCCGTCGGCCACGCGTTTGGCGGCGCGCACCAGCGCGTCGGCACCGGGCAATTCGTTGATCGCGACGACGATCCGGTCGCTGCCAGCCCAGGTGCCGCCGAGACCCAATGCGCGGACGTCGTCGAGCATCCGCGCGTCGACCGCCTGTGCCGCTCGCCGCAGCGCAAGTTCGCGCAAAGCGGACAGGTTGGATTTGGAGAAAAAGTGCGACAGCGCCCGCGTCGCCTCGTGCGGCAGATAGACCTTGCCGGCGCGCAGTCGCTCGATCAACTCGTCGGGCGGGATGTCGACGACCTCGATCTCGGCCATTTCCAGCACGCTGTCGGGCACCGTCTCGCGCACGCGGACGCGGGTGAAGCTGGCGACGATGTCGTTCAGGCTCTCGACGTGCTGGATGTTGACGGTCGAATAGACGTCGATTCCGGCAACCAGCAGTTCCTCGACGTCCTGATAGCGTTTGGGGTGGCGACTGCCCGGCGCATTGGTGTGTGCGAGCTCGTCGACGAGGACGAGGCGCGGCGCCCGCGCGAGGATCGCATCCAGATCCATCTCCTGGAGCGTGCGGCCCTCATAGGCGATCGCCCGCCTCGCGATGATCTCGTGGCCGCGGGTCAGCGCCTGGGTTTCCGCCCGGCCGTGCGTCTCGACCACGCCGACGACGACATCGGCTCCGTCGCGTCGGCGCGCCGCGCCTTCGGACAGCATCTCGAAGGTTTTGCCGACTCCGGGCGCGGCACCGAGGAAGACCTTGAGACGCCCGCGACCCTCCTGCGCGGCGGCGCGCAGGAGGGCGTCGGGATCAGGTCTGCCGTCGCCCGAGACCGGCATCAGCGCGCGGGCGCGCCGGAGGCTGGCAAGGCGTCGAGCGCACGGTTGAGCGCGAGGACATTGACGCGCGGCTCACCCAGGATCGATGCATCCGTCGCATCGGTGACCAAAGTGCGAACCCGCGCGACCGGCACGCTGCGAACGCGCGCGATGCGGGGTGCCTGCGCCAAAGCGGCGGCGGGCGACAGGTCGGGGTCGAGCCCCGAACCGCTGGCGGTGACCAGATCGGCAGGCACCGGACCGGCCACACCCTCGGCACGGCGTTTCGCGACGTCGGGCGTCACGCGATCGACCAGCGCCTGGCTCGCCGGTCCGAGATTCGACCCCGACGACGCCAGACCGTCATAGCCCTTGCCGGCCGCCGATGGCCGCGTCTGGAAGTAGCGATCGGTCGTGAACGCCTGTCCCACCACGGTCGAGCCGATGACGGTCCCGCGGGCATCGCGCACCAGGCTGCCGTTCGCCTGAGAGGGGAAGATCGCCTGGCCGATACCGGTCATGGCAAGCGGGTAGACGAGCCCGAGAAGGACCGCGAACAGGATCGTCATGACGATCGCCGGCCGCAGCGCGGAGGTGAAATCCTTGCCCATGTCTGTCTTTCCTTATGCGAGACCGAGGCCACCGACCACAAGGTCGATGAGCTTGATGCCGATGAACGGTGCGACCAGGCCACCCAGGCCGTACACCGCGAGGTTGCGTGCGAGCAGCGGTCCGGCTGCCATCGGCCTGTAGGCGACGCCGCGCAGCGCCAGCGGGACGAGGCACGGGATGATGACCGCGTTGAAGATGATCGCCGACAGGATCGCGCTTTCCGGTGACCCGAGACGCATCACGTTCAGCACGCCGAGCCCCGGATAGAGGACGACGAACATCGCCGGGATGATCGCGAAATATTTCGCGACGTCATTGGCGACCGAGAAGGTCGTCAGCGCACCGCGCGTCATCAGCAACTGCTTGCCGAGGCCGACGACTTCGATCAGCTTGGTCGGATCACTGTCGAGATCGACCATGTTGCCCGCTTCGCGCGCCGCCTGCGTGCCGGTGTTCATCGCGACACCGACATCGGCCTGCGCGAGCGCGGGCGCGTCGTTGGTGCCGTCGCCGCACATCGCGACCAGCCTGCCGCCGGTCTGTTCCTTGCGGATCAGCTCCAGCTTGTCCTCGGGCGTCGCCTGGGCGAGGAAATCGTCCACCCCGGCCTCGGCCGCGATCGCCGCCGCGGTCAGCGGATTGTCGCCGGTGATCATCACCGTGCGGATCCCCATCGCGCGCAGCTCGCCGAACCGTTCGCGGATGCCGGCCTTGACCACGTCCTTGAGGAAGATCGCGCCGAGCAGGCGCCCGTCCTGCGCGACCGCCAGCGGTGTCCCGCCCGCGCGGGCGATCTCGTCGGTGATCCGGCGCAGTTCGGTCGCCGCGGCGGTTTCGCCCGATCCGGCATTGGCGCGCAGGATCGAATCCACCGCGCCCTTCTGGATCAAGGTGTCGGCCATCTTCACCCCCGAAATGCGGGTCTGCGCGGTGAACGGGATGATCTCGGCCCCGGTAGGGAGCGTGGTAGTCGCGACGTTGAACGTCTGCCGCGCGAGCAGCACGATCGAGCGACCTTCCGGCGTCTCGTCGGCAAGGCTGGCGATCAGCGCGGCTTCGGCCAATTGCTGGGCGCTGGTGCCGGAGACCGCGCGGAACTCGCTCGCCTGCCGGTCGCCGATCGTGATCGTCCCGGTCTTGTCGAGCAGCAGCACGTCGATGTCGCCCGCGGCCTCCACGGCGCGCCCCGACTTGGCGAGCACGTTGAAGCGCACCAGCCGGTCCATGCCCGCGATCCCGATCGCCGACAGCAACGCCGCGATTGTCGTCGGGATCAGCGTGATCAGCAGCGCCGCCAGCATCGCCACCGGTATCGACCCGCCGGCATAGGACGCAAAGCCCGGGACGGTGCCGACCGCGATGAGAAAGATGACCGTCAGCCCGACGAGCAGCAGCGTCAGTGCGATCTCGTTCGGCGTCTTCTGCCGCTCGGCACCCTCGACCAGCGCGATCATCCGGTCGAGGAAACCCTTGCCGGGTTCGACCGTCACCTTGACGCGGATCTCGTCCGAAATGACGCGCGTGCCCGCGGTCACCGCCGAGCGGTCGCCGCCCGCCTCGCGGATCACCGGCGCGCTCTCGCCGGTGATCGCCGCCTCGTTGACCGAGGCGACACCCGAAACGACGTCACCGTCGGACGGGATCAGGTCGTTGGTCTCGACCAGCACGATATCACCGACCTTGAGCTGGCTGGCGGGCACCGCGTCGAACTCGCGCCCGTCGCCTTTCAGCCGCTTGGCGGTTAGTTCCGCCTTGGTCGCGCGCAACGACGCCGCCTGCGCCTTGCCGCGCCCCTCGGCGAGCGCTTCGGCAAAGGTGCCGAACAACACGGTCAGCCACAGCCAGATGACGAGCTGGAGCTTGAAGCCGATCGACAGGCTATCCTGCCCGACCACGAGCAGGACGGTCATCAACGCCGCGACCACGGCGGTGACGAACATCACCGGATTGCGGACCAGCTCCCTGGGGTTGAGCTTGAGGAACGAGGCCTTGATCGCGGGGACGACGAGGTCGGCCGTGAACAGGCTTTTTGTCTGGGTCTTTGCCATGGTGGCCCCCGATCAGGACAATGTGCCGCTGATCATCGCGAGATGATCGGCGATGGGACCGAGCGCGAGGCCCGGCAGGAAGGTGAGACCACCCAGGATGAGGATGATGCCGACCAGCAGCCCCACCCACAGCCCGCCCGTGGTCGGGAACGAGCCTGCGCTTTCCGGCGTGTACTTCTTCGCCGCGAGACTCCCCGCGATCGCGAGCATCGGCACGATGATGAAGAACCGGCCCACCCACATCGCGACGCCCAGCAGCCCGTTGTAATAGGGCGTGTTGGCGGTCAGGCCCGCAAAGGCGGAGCCGTTGTTGGCGACCGCGCTGGTGAAGGCGTAGAGGATCTCCGAGAAGCCATGCGGCCCCTTGTTGAGCGGCCCCGCCAACCCCTGTTGCAGCACCGACGACAGCGCGGTCAGACCTAGGATCATCAACGGCAACACGGCGATCGCCAGCACCGCGAGCTTCACTTCGCGGCTTTCGATCTTCTTGCCGACATATTCGGGCGTGCGCCCGACCATCAGCCCCGCGACGAACACAGCGAGGATCGCGAACAGCAGAAAGCCGTAAATCCCTGCGCCGACGCCGCCGATCACGACCTCGCCGAGCTGCATGTTGAACAGCGGGATCATCCCGCCGAGCGCGGTGAAGCTGTCGTGCATGCTGTTGACCGCGCCGCACGATGCGGCGGTGGTGACGACCGAGAACAAGGCCGACGCGGCGATCCCGAAGCGGACCTCCTTGCCCTCCATATTGCCGCCCGCGACGCCGAGATGCTGGAGCACCGGGTTGCCCGCGGCTTCCTGCCAATAGGTGACGGTGGCGCCCGCGAGGAACAGGATCACCATCGCCGACAGGATCGCCCAGCCCTGCTTGGTGTTGCCGACCGCCTTGCCGAACGTCCAGGTCAGCCCGAAGCCGATCAGGAAGATCGACAGCATCTGGACGAGGTTGGTCAGCGCGGTCGGGTTCTCGAACGGGTGCGCGGAGTTCGCGTTGAAGAAACCGCCACCATTGGTGCCGAGCATCTTGATCGCCTCCTGGCTCGCGACCGGGCCGAGCAGCAGCGACTGTTTCGCGCCCTCCAGCGTCTGGACGTCGACGACGCCCGCCATCGTCTGCGGCACGCCGCTGGCGATCAGGAACAAAGCATAGACGATCGAGATCGGCAGCAGGACATAGAGCGTGACGCGCGTCATATCCGCCCAGAAATTGCCGATCGCCTTGGACTCGCGCCGCGCGAAACCGCGGAACAGCGCGAAGGCGAGCGCGATGCCGGTGGCCGCGCTCAGGAAATTGTGGATCGTCAGCCCCAGCATCTGGCTGAGGTTCGACATCGTCGATTCCCCGCCATAGCTCTGCCAGTTGGTGTTGGTGGTGAAGCTGATCGCGGTGTTGAACGCGAGGTTCGGGCTGAGCCCGGCCAGCCCCTGCGGGTTCCCCGGCAGCACGCCCTGCAAGCGCAGCACGGCATAAGTAAACGCCATCAACATAACGTTGAACAGCAGCATGTGAAGCGCATACCGCCGCCACCCCTGCTCGGCATTCGGGTCAATCCCGGCCAGTTTGTAGAAACCGCGCTCGACCGGGCCGAGCACGATGTGGAGCGGCGTCCTCCGTCCCTCGTACAGCGTGAAAAGCCACACGCCGACCGGTTTGGTCAGCGCGAGCAGGATGGCGACGAAGCCGAGGATCAGGATCCAGCCCTGGAATGTCATGGTGTCCGCCTCCTTCAGAAGCGTTCGGGGCGGATCAGGACCGCCACCAGGTAGACGAGAAGGCCAAGCGCGGTCAGCGCCGCGAGCCAGAGGTCGAGCGTCATGCGTGCGTCCTCACGCGTTGTCGCAGAGCCGGGCATAAGCGAGCGTCGCCGCCACCAGCCCGACCATGACGAGGATCCAGATCAGGTCGTCCATCACCATCTCTCCTCAAAAGGCCGCGGTGAGCGACGCGACGATGGTGCCGCCGGCGATATTGCCGCTGCCGTCCTGTCCCTTGCTGAAACTGGGGCGCAGATAGATCGCCTCGGCGCCCGAAATGTCGGTGTCGATGTACGACACGTTGAAGGTGAGGTTGTGCCAGGTCGCATCCGCGCCGAGCGACCAGTCCCAATATTCGCCGGTCGGCGCGACCGCGGTCGCGTTGGGGCCTAGCCCGTCCTGCCCCCAGCTATGCCCGACATGCGCCTTGGCGGTGATCGGCGTACCGGCCAGCGCAAGCGCGCCGTCGCCCCACAGGTACAGATTGTCGTCCTTGTCGCCCGGACTCGTATAGAGGCCCGCCGCGGCATCGGCGCCGGTCGCATACCATTTGCCGATCGCCTGCTGTTTGGGCGCATAGGCGACGCCCGCGGTCAGCGTTGCGGGGCCGGCGGTGCCGCTGAGCTTGGCATAGGGCTCGGCAAAGTCGGTGTTGTCCGCGCCACCCGGATACATGTACCAGGTCAGCCCGGCGTCGAGCGTCGCATTGTCGGCCAGCTTCACCTTGTAGCCCCCGATCAGATCGAGCTCCATATTGGCGCCGCCGAACGTCCCCCAGCCGGCAAGGTTCGATCCCCAGACGCCGGCATAGAGACCGCTTGCGTGCGACACCGTGATGCCGCCCTGGACGGCCATTTCCCGGTCGGACTGGGACACGCCGCGAAACCGATAGTCGGAGGCGATCGCCGCCGAACCGCTGACCGTCAGCGTTGCCGGGGGAGCGGTGTCTGCAGCGGCCTCGGCCTTGTCGCCGGGTGTCGATTGCGCCTGCGCGGTGACGGGAAGAGCGAGGATCGCGACGACCATGGCCGCATGACGGAACTTCATTGATGCACCCCTTGAACGGCGCTCGTCACACGACGATGCCTTCAGGGATGTGCGATTAGGCGCATCGATCGTAGCAATTCGAGATCGATTCCGGGGAATGGCATATAGCGCGCATATAGCTGGCGCATTTTTCACGCTGGGGACCGAGATGTCCGGTGATAAACCTACGCCAAATTGGCGATGGCGTGCGCGGCCTCGCCGCGGGGGCGATGTGGATCGAGGCGCACCGGCAGCTTTGCGAGGCCCGCTTTGCCGCATTGGAGAATGTGATCGGTGACCTGAAGCAGGAGGAAAACGATGAACAGCCAGGGTAGCGATGCGGTCGAGCGCTGCGGCGATCGCGAACTCGTCGTAACGCGGATATTCGATGCACCGCGCAGCACCGTCTATGAGGCGTGGAGCCAGGCCGATCTCTTCCAGCGATGGTGGGTACCGAAGTCCGCCGCGGGCATTTCGCTGGTCTCTTGCGACCTGGACGTCCGCACCGGCGGGACATACCGGCTGGGATTCAGCGCCGGCGGCTCCGATATCATGACCTTCTACGGCCGCTTTATCGAGGTGGTACCGAACGACCGCATCGTCTGGACCAATGACGAAGGCGAAGAGGGCGCGATCACGACGGTGACCTTCGAGGACCGCGATGCACAGACGCTGCTGACGTTTCGCGAATTCTATCCGTCCCGGGAGGCGCTCGACGAGGCACTGCACGGCTCGGCCGCGGGATTGCCGGAGCAGCTCGAACAACTCGGCGCATTACTCGCCGGCCAGGATCGATAGCGCGGGTCGGGGACCGCTGCTCTGGGAGTATATGCTCGCCGGAGTCGTGGAGCGTTTGCCAGACCCGCCCGGCTGTCCGCGACGGCATGGATCCCGTGTCTTGGCCAAAGACGAGAAAAGCGCCCCGCATGTCCGTGTGAAAGATCATGGCGGGGCGCTGAGGGTACTCGTCACTGGAGGCGAGAGCCTCGAGTGCTTGATTAGGATCAACTAGTTGATAATGTGTGAAGCATCCCGCCCGCTCCGTGTGACACCGTCGATGTCGCGGGCGGGATGCCGAGCTCTTACCGTCTTGGAGCAGTAAGCTCTGCGACGAGCGTCTCAAATATGGCCGCGGCGGACAAGCCTCATGTCATCCGCGAATCCCGGATCGAGACAGACAGCGCCCCGTCACGCGCCCTGCCCTCCTTTTCCAACGGCAGCATCACGACCGGGCGAGCGTCCAGCGGCCTTTATCGGGTCGCCACGGTCGTCCTGTGGCTGCTCTGCCATTTCCGAGCGCAGGCAAGCGGCGGGCGGCCGTTCATAGGTCGGCAGGCCGCGCGCCTTGCGCAGCCCGATCAGCATATCGACGCTGAGCGGCATTCCGACCTGCCGGCAGATCGCGCTGAGATAGGTCCGGGCATAGGTCGCCCGCGTGTCCGGCGTCCGCGTGATCGCATTGGGTGCCGCGGTGACGACGCGCCAGAACTGGTCGAACGGCGACCGGTCGCCCTCACCCCAGAAATGCAGCAAGGCCAGCGCCAGCCGCAGCCCCGGATTTGGCTTCACCGGGTGCGGACAGCAATCGTCGATCGTCTGGTCGAGCACGCACAGCGCGGTGTAGATCAGCCGCGCACGCGTGGGCGGTTTTGCAGGATCGGACATTGGTCACGCACGGCGCCCGATGCAGCGCCGCGTCATGTGCGCGGGACCCAGATGTCGCGAATCCCGAGCCCGAACTCCCCCGCGCCGAGATACGTGCAGAGCCGCTGGTGATTGTCGCTGGTCAGGGCCGCCGGACGCCCCTCGTTGATGAAGCGCGCCAGATAGCCGGGCGACCGGTCGATCAGACGCGACAAGGCGGAAAGACTCTCCCCGCGCTCATCGGCCAGCTGGCGCAATGCCTGGCGCGGATCTGCCGGCACCAGCGCCAGGCGAAGTCGCGCGCCCATTACTGCACCATCCATTCCAGTTCGGCATCGTCAATCGCCGCGAACGCATCGCCATCCGCCGACATCTCGCGCAGGCGCTTGCGGACGGCTTCCGGGTCGCCGTCCTTCGGAAACTGACGATCGGCGCGTGCCGCATCCGCGACCGGATCGATCCAGTCGCCGCGATCGCGCTGTTTCAGCAGCCACCTGCCGAATGTTTCACGCGTCGTTTCAACCCCGTCATCGTCCCTGTCCATCACCTGATCCTCCTGCCGACTCGATGACGGCACTTCTATCCTGTTCCTGTTTCGTTCTCAATGGGCTTGGCCGTTCATGTGCGATCCGTCAGCTCCGGGGTGGAGGAATCGACGCGCTGACTAAGGGGTTTCCCTTAGGTCGCCGGCAACAGGCCGGAAACCAGTCCACCGGCACAAGCAGCGTTCACTGCCATTTCCGGGACGGCGCTCATGTGGTCGAAGCAAATCAACGCGAACAGCGAATCGGCGATGTTCCCAGCGGCCCCCGATCTGGTGATCGTGTTCGGCCCGACCGACCGCCTTGCCGATCGCACGCTCATCGACCGTCTCGCGCACCGCTACGACACCGCGATGATCGTTGGCTGCAGTTCGGGGACGATGGTCGAAGGTGATCGGCTCGACGACGACGGGGTCGTCATCCTGGGCATGGGATTCGACCGGACCGAGCTGCGGCTCGCGGTCCAGCCGCTGCCGTCGTCCGACCTGTCGTTTTCGGCCGGTGCCGCGCTTGGCAAGGAACTCGCGGGCGACGAACTGTCGGGGATATTCGTCCTGTCGAACGGCCTGAACGTCAATGGCAGCGCCCTCGTCGCCGGTCTGCGCACGGTGATCGGCGATCGCGTCGCGCTGAGCGGCGGGCTGGCAGGCGATGGCGCGCGGTTTTCGGACACGCGGATCCTGGCACGCGGCGAACACCACGCAGACGTCGTCGCCGCCATCGGCTTCTACGGCGACCATGTCCGGTTCGCGCATGGCAGCGCGGGCGGCTGGCAGCCGTTCGGCCCCGTACGCACGATCAACGATGCGGCGGGATCGACACTGCGCGGACTCGACCATGAGCCGGCTCTCGCGCTGTACGAGCGCTATCTCGGTGAGGAGGCGGTGGATCTGCCTGCATCGGGGCTGCTCTATCCGCTCGAGATCTGGGATCCCGCCCACCCCGATGTTCGCGTCGTGCGCACATTGCTCGCCATCGACCGTGACGCCGGGACGCTGACCTTTGCCGGCGACATGCCGCAGGGGTGGAAGGCACGGCTGATGCGCGGGATGTTCGACGAGCTGATCAACGGCGCGTCGACGGCGGCGCACCATGCGCTCGACCAGACCGCCGCATGGGGAACGTCACCCTCTGCGTGCCTCGCGATCAGTTGTGTCGGGCGGCGGCTGCTGATGGGCCAGCGTACCGAAGAGGAAATCGCCGCGGTCGCCGCCGCGCTCGGCCCGGGCATCGCGCTGGCGGGCTTCTATTCCTATGGCGAGATCGCGCCGCAAAATCAGACCGCGGTGCCGTGCCTCCACAATCAGACGATGACGATCACGCTGATCGGGGAATGTGCGTGAAGCCCCCGCCCCCGATCACTATCGAGCCGCCGGTGCTCCACCGGATCGCGGCACGCCAGGCGGAACGCGCGCGACGGCCCGACGGCGGGATCGACACGGATCGCCTGCTCGCGCTGGTGTCGGCGACCTATGCCGAAACCGACGTCGACCGGCGGCGATCGGATCGCGCGAACCGCCTGATGGCGCAGGAACTGGAGGTCGCGCTGGCGGAAAGCGCGCTTCAGAATTTGCGGTTCAAGGCCGCGCTCGACAACATGAACCAGGGGCTCGCGTTGTTCGATGCGTCCCGGCGGCTGGTGCTGACCAATCAGCGGTTCCTCGACATCTACGGGCTCGATCATGCCGTCCCGGGCCTGACGCTCGACCAGCTGCTCAGCAACAGTCCCTGTCTGTCGGTCAGCACGGCTGACGAGCATCGTCGACTGGTCGAGGAATATGACGGCGCGGCCTTCGCCTATGGCGCGAGGATCGAACAGCGCTGGCCGGATGGACGGACCATCACGATCGAGCGCACCCGGCTGGTCGATGGCGGCTTTCTCGACACCGTTGCCGACGTCACCGAAGCGCGCAACGCGTCCGCGCGCCTCGCGCATCTGGCGCGGCACGATGCCCTGACCGATCTTCCCAACCGTACCATGCTGCGCGAACGGCTCGACGAGATGATGCGCAACGCCCGCAGCGGTGATCGCTGCGCGATGCTGTGTCTCGACCTCGACCGGTTCAAGCTCGTCAACGACACGCTCGGCCATCCGGTCGGCGACGCGCTGCTCGTCGCGGTGGCATCGCGACTGGTCACGCTGGTTCGCCATCATGACGTCGTGACCCGGCTCGGCGGCGACGAATTTTCGGTCCTCGTCCAGCATGTCACGTCGGACCATGCGATCGAGCAACTGTGCCGCCGCATCATCGAGGCACTGACGCAACCCTTCGAGATTGGTGGTCACCATATCCAGATCGGCGCGAGCATCGGCGTCACCATGGTCGAGGTCGACGCGCTCGACCCCAACGTGATGCTCCGCAATGCCGATCTCGCGCTCTACAGCGCCAAGGCGGGCGGGCGCGGCAATTATTGTTTCTACACGCCCGACATGCACGTCTTCGCGACCCGCCGGCGCGAGCTCGAGATCGAACTGCGCCGTGCACTGAAATCGGAAGAGTTCGAGGTTCACTACCAGCCGCAGGTCGCGATCGGCACGCATGCGGTGGTCGGCTTTGAGGCACTCGCACGCTGGTATCATCCCGAGCGCGGCATCATCCCCCCGAACGAATTCATCAGCGTGTGCGAGGAGATCGGGCTGATCGGCGCGGTCGGCGAATTCGTCCTGACGCGCGCCTGTCGGGATGCGGCATGCTGGCCGGACAGCGTCAAGATCGCGGTCAATCTCTCGGCGCTGCAGTTCAAGTCGGGGACGCTGCCGGCGGTCGTCGCACATGCACTGCGTGTCAGCGGCCTCGATCCGCGCCGCCTCGAACTGGAAATCACCGAAAGCGCGATGCTCGACGACACGGCGAGCGTCCTGAAACAGTTGCGTGACATCAAGCAACTCGGCGTGCTCATCTCGCTCGATGATTTCGGCACGGGCTATTCGTCGCTGAGCCATATCCGCAATTTCCCGTTCGACCGGGTCAAGATCGATCAATCGTTCGTCCGCGATCTCGGCACCAACAGCGACAGCCTGGCGATCGTGCGTGCGGTGACGGGGCTTTGCGGGAGCCTCGGGATCCTGTCGACTGCCGAGGGAGTCGAGACACTCGATCAGCTGAATATCCTGGTCGCGGAGAAGTGCGACAGCGCGCAGGGCTATTATTTCAGCCGCCCTGTGCCGTTCGTCGAAACGCTTCCCTTCGTCTCTCGCATGCACGCGCTTCACTCACAGGCCGCCTGAGCCGGATGCGGCACACGACCGCGCCGCGCCCGGGTTATCAGTGGCCCGCGACCTGTCCCCCGTCGACGTGAAGGATCTCGCCGGTCACGAAGGTCGCGTCTTCGAGATAGAGCACCGCGCCCACCACGTCGGCGATGCTGCCCATCCGGCCGAGCGGGTGGTATTTTCCCAGCCCCTCGCGCGTCTCGGGCGGATGCATCGGTGTCGCCATGATCCCGGGCGACACGGCATTGGCGCGAATGCCGCGCGCCGCATATTCGACCGCGAGGCTGCGCGTCGCGGCCGCGAGCCCGCCTTTGGTCAGCGAGGCCAGGACCGACGGGAATTCGGCGTTTGCATGCTCGGCAAGCGTCGTGACGATCTGCACGACATGGCCGCTCCCCTGTTCGACCATCAGCGGCAGCGCCGCCTGCGTCATGTGGAAGAAGCCATCGAGATTGGTCTGCGTGATCTGGCGGTACTGCACCGCCGTGTAGTCCGTGAACCGCTCACCGATAAACATGCCCGCATTGTTGACCAGGGTGTCGACCCGCCCGAAGCGATCACGCGCCGCCACAATCGCGCGTGCCGCAGTGTCGGGATCGGCGACGTCGCCCGCTACCGTGATCCAGTCCGCATCGTCCGCGGCCGCGATCGATCGCGACACGCCGACGACCCGCCAGCCGCGCGCGCGAAACCCGCGTGCGATCCCCTCACCCAACCCCTGCGATGCGCCGGTAACGATGGCGACTTTCGATGCATCAGACATGTATCACCTGATTCAAGACAATATTGGTGGCCGTGCCGCGGTCCGGGCTTTCAAAACGCGAAAGTCCGCGGCCGCCCGCGTCCTGTCACGACAGCGGCGGCTGCCCGTTCGATGCGGTCAGTCCGCCGTCGACAGGCAGGTTGACCCCGGTCACGAAGCGCGCGTCGTCGCTCGCCAGGAATGCGATCACGCCGGCGATGTCCGAAGGCTCTGCGCCACGCCCGATCGGGATCCGCTCCTCGAACTTGGCGATCAGATCGGGCTGTTCCTTCATCCCCGCGGTCAGCGCGGTGTAGGTCAGCGACGGATTGACCGCATTGACGCGGACGCCGTGCGTCGCCTCGTCCATCGCGAGGGCCCGCGTGAAGTTGCTGACCGCCCCCTTGGCCGCACAATAGAAGCTGTGGTTCCAGTCGCCGCCGAGCCCCGACACCGACGACACGTTGACGATGCAGCCTTTCGCCGCACGCAGATGCGGGATCGCGGCGCGGCTCATATGCACGACACCGTACAGGTCGGTCTCGATCACCTTGGTGAAGTCGGAGAAATCACCTTCGTCGAGCTTGCCCAGATGATCGACGCCCGCGTCGTTGACGAGCACGTCGATGCGACCGAAGCGCTCGACCGCGGTCCCGACCAGCGCCTCGCAGGCAGCGCGGTCGGTGACGTCGGTGTTCTGGACCGCGACGGTGCCGCGCAGTTCATCCGCAAGCCGGTCGAGCCCGGCCGTGTCGATGTCGCCGAGCACCAACGTCGCGCCTTCGGCGGCAAAGCGGCGCGCGGCACCCTCGCCAATTCCCGATGCGGCACCCGTGATGACGACGACCATGTCCGAAAAGCGCGCCATTACGCGTTGTCCGCCCGTGCCCCGTGCTTGCCCTCGCAGAAGGCAGGACGATCGTCGGTGCCGCGGGGTGCGATCAGGATCGCGATTGTCTTGCCCTGGAGTGTCATGACTGTCCTTTCGATTCTGACGAGGTGCAAATGGCGTCAGGCCGGTATCTCGGTGACGTTCGCGGTATTGGCGGCGGCAATGCCGGTCTCGCGGTGGCGGAAATCGCTCAGCGCGCGATACACCTGCATGCGCGCGCGCATCACGCCGCCCAGCGGGCGATGGGCCTCCAGGCTGTGCGCCGGCCGGAACGTCATCACCTCGTCGAAATAGCGGACGCGATCGGGGCCATAGGCATGCTGGCGCGGCAGACGGATCGTCGCGACGGTCCGATAGTCGCTGTCCTGCACCGGCCATTCGACCGAGCTGTCCTCGATCGGCTGGGTCTCCGCATTCGCCCAGAGCTGCGCGCGCAATTCAAACACCGCATCGTTCGCGTCGAAATAGTCGATCGCGGCATGACGAAAGCCGTCCTCGTCCTGACTGGAATCGAGCCGCCAGGCATCGAGCGCACGCTGCTCGGCGGATACCGGAAAGGCCCCAATCTTGGCGACATGATCGCCAAAGCGGATCGGGCACTGGCTGAAATAGCACTCGTCGAGCGGGTGGCTGAACGGATGACCGTAGAAGTCGAGCGTCGGGCTGGGGCTCCCGGTCACTGCGTTCAGCACCGTGTTGATGCTGCGCGCAATCGATGCCGCGGCGCTCTTGACGCCCTCGGGCATCGGCACGGTCATGCCGATCTTCTTGGCCTGGCTCAAAAACCCTGCCGCAGTACCTGCGGGAAAAGTCGTGCCGCTCGCCAGCACGAAATCCTGGGTCGGCGCGTCGTGACCGGGCAGTCTTGCACCCTCGACGCCAAAGACCTTGATCGCCATGCCGCGATGGGTCGACACCCGGTCGCCAAGCTTCTCACCCGGCCCCTGCGCGAAGCGGACCGCGACGGCAAAGGTCCCGGCCTGCGCGTACAGCCCCTGCGCCAGTTCGGGCGGCAGATCGTCTGCAACGACGAGTTCGCCGATGACACAGGCGGTGCTCTTCGCGTGGCTCGCCCGCACGGCATGGCCGTCGCGCTTTTCCACCGTCTGGCTTTCCTGCGTCATGCCCTTGATGATGCCATCGATACTCGCCTGCTCATCGGCTTCGAGCGTCTCGATGTCGTCGCGATAGGGTAGATAGGCCATGGGACGCTCCCGTTGAATCAGGAGCTAAACACCGACGACCGCTGCGACGTTTCCGTACGGTTCCGGGCAGAGGCACCGCCCCGCCGAGCCTTTCAGTACTTGTCGACGACCCGCCGCACAGGCCAGGCCTGTGCCGCGGCTCGAACGTTGCCGTGAAACCGCCGTTGCCTTTCCGTCCGATATGCCCGTGCGCAAGAGCAGATAAATGCCTCGGCCGTTGTCCCCGACCAATCGCTAAGCGACAAGCATCTCGGCGCCGATTGCCGGATGCCGTTGAAAGAGGGCGGCTCGTGTGCGGAATGGTGCATGCTTAACGCGGCATTAGGGTTGATGGCCTAGATGTGGCGTATGAAGACCTACCGCCGCCTCGCCAGCGACATCAGCCACGATCTGCTCGATCGACGCAATTGCACGCGGCGTGCGATCAGCCTCCCCGTGACGATCGTCACCGGCTTCGGCGACACACACGCGGCGATCGTTCAGAATGTCTCGTCCCGGGGTTTCAATATCCAGTCCGAATATGGCGTCACGATCGGCCGGTTTCTCTCGCTCGACATACCCGGGCTCGCCCAATATCCCGGTTGGGTGGCGTGGTCCTATCTCGGGGGATTCGGGCTGGAGGTCGCCAACCCGATCCCCGAACAGGTGATCGAGCATATCGTCGCGATGGCCGTCAGACACGCCGCCTGAGCTGCGGCATGCCCGGCGGGGGCCGCGTGATCGCGTCGTCACCGCACCGATGCGGACCTGCCATCAGAAAAACCGCAGCCACGCGATATCCCGACGACGCTGCTTCAACCGTGCGAACCACATCGTCGGAAGCGCAAACGGTATGATCAGGACGACGTACCAGATGAGCACCCAGGCATAGCCATCGACCATGAAGACCGCGCCGTCGGTCGGCCCCCACCACGCCAGCGCCGCGTGATAGAGGATGCGCAGCATGGTGAGATGAAACAAATAGAAGAACATCGGTGCGGCGCCAAAGACGGCCAGACCGGAGACAAGCCGTGAGCTCGCCCGTCGCTCGCAGTGCGCCAGCAGCAGCGCTCCGCCGCCCAGGGTCGGCAGCAGGAACAGGAGCGACGGCGGATATTTCGTCATCGACAGGAAGCTGATCGCCGTCCGCAGCGGGCTGTTATCGACCACATGCCAGGGCGCGTCGCCATAGAGGTTGAAAGCGCGCAGCGTGATGAAGCCCACGATCATCCCGATGCCGAGCCGCGTCAGATATAGCCTGCGCTGCGCGGATGCGACCATGCGGTCAAACCACGGCCCGATCGCGTGACCGAGCAGCATGACCCCCAGCCACGGAAGGATCGGATAGGTCGTCCTGGCCAGGAACCCGAACGGCAGGGCGATGACGTCGCGCTGGTGCAGCAACGCCCAGACCGGGAACAGCGTGTCCCCCTGGTGCAGCCGAACGGGATCGAGCAGATTGTGGCCACATACCAGCACCAGTCCCAGTGTGATCCGTGCCGGCCGGGGGAGCCGTATCAGCCCGGCGAGCAGGATCATGCACAGGCCGAGGCACCAGATCACCTGCAGCCAGAAGGTCGGCTGTGGCACCACCCCCCAATAGAGTGGCGACAGGTACAGCACGTCGATCGCCATCAGCAGCAACCCGCGCTTTGCCAGGAACGCGGCGGTTTCGCGCGGCGTGTGGCTGACGCCGAAGAGATAGGCGGAAAGGCCGGTCAGCGCGACGAAGATCGGCGCGCAGAAGCTGGCGGCGAAGCGCGCGATCGCGAGTGCCGGCATGACCGTGTTGGCATCCACCGGATCGGGCATGGGAACAAGGACAAGCCATGTCTCGCGCAGATGGTCGAGCAGCATCAGGATCATCACGATCCCGCGCACCGCGTCGATGCTCTCCAGTCGCCTGCGCGGGATATCGCGATCGGGTGCGGCAGCGCGCGTCTGGTCCGTCATTATCGCCATTCAGAATTCCGCTCGCAGCGACGCGCGCACGGTGCGTGGCGCGCCTGGATAGATCCAGACCGAATTATACGAGCTTTGCGCGTAGCGCTCGTCGAACAGGTTATCGACCTCGGCGCGGACCGTCAGCGAACTCGATAGCGGAATGTCGGCGGACGCCTTCACCTTAATATAGTCGGGCAGCATGAGCCCGCTGGCGTCGGTCGCGCCAGACCGCTTGCCGACATAGGCGACACCGCCGCTGATCTGCCAGTCCCGGCCGGTGCCGGGATCGAAGCGGTGCACGATGAAGGCCGTCGTCGAATGATCGGGGACGTTCAGCGCCAGCGGCGTGGCGAACGACCGATCGTCGGTGCGCGCGCGCGTCCAGGCATAGTTCACCACCGCCTGCCACCGCGCGGCAAGCCGCAGCGACGCATCGAATTCGACGCCGCGGCTCGTCAGCGATCCTACCGGCGCCAGGAAATTGGCGTCGTTCGGATCCGTCGTGAGGACGTTGCTCTTTTTGATATCGAACCAGGTCAGGCCGACATCGATACCGCGCCAGCGGCCCGCCGCGCCGATCTCGTAGCCATGCCCCTGTTCGGGGGCGAACGCGACACCCCCCGCGCCGCTGCCGGAATTCAGCTGGAACGACTCACCCCAGTTGGTGTGGACCGAGAGCGCGTCGCTGACGGCATAGCGCGCGCCGAGCCGGAAATTGACGGGGCGCCCCCTGGACACGGTCGTCGCCTTGACGAGATTGCGCGCGAGTTGCTGCCGGTAGGCGTCGAGGCGGACGCCACCGACGAGATCGAGCCGATCGGTCACCGCCCAGGCGTCCTGTGCGTAGAGCGACACCACGCGTCGCGTTTCGCGCTGATCGATACTGGGCAGGAGCGGCAAGGCCTGTGTCTCGCCATAGACGGGGTTTAAGACGTCGATCGCATAGGGATTGGCGGCGGTCGGATTTCGCCGGTTCAGCAATTCGAGATAGTCGAGCGTGTAGCCTTTGATGCCCAGGCTCGGACGATGGAGCCCGAGGGCGTGCACTTCGCCGCGCACTTCGAGACGCGCGGACAGATCCTCGACTTCGTAACCCCGTTCGCGACGCTGCCGCCACAGCGTGTGTCCGTCGACGACGCGCGATGGATCCGCCGAAAAGCCCCGCAACGTGCCGGTCCGATAGGCGACGCCGCCGACGAGCGACCATGTCCCACCCAGCCGCGCTTCGCCGGTCAGCTGGTGGCGGGTGTCGCGTGCGCGCGTCGGCCTGTTCGAGGGTTCGCCGAGGAACCGCGACGCCGGCAGCGCGAGCGGATCGCCATCGACCGCCGCCACACCGCGATCGAACGGCGCGTCATAGACGATATGCTGGGCAAGATAGGTGAGCTGTACGGCGTCGCTCGGCCGGAAGGTCAGCGACGGGGACACGACGCGGCGCTTCACCGTGACGAAATCGCGGTAGCCGTCGCTGTCTTCGGTCGCGACCACGATCCGCGCGGCGAGCGTCCCGGTCAGCGGCCCCGTCGCGTCCAGTTCGATCCGACGCGTGTCGAACGAGCCATAGTGCAGCGAAGCCGACGCCTGTGATGCAAAACGCGGCGTCTTGCTGACCATATTGACCCGTCCGGCGGGATCGATATCGCCGAAGACGGCACCGGCAGGGCCCTTGAGGATCTCGATGCGCTCGATCGTCGCGGGGTCCCGCGCGGGGGCGCTGCCGCGATTGGCGATGAAGCCATCGGTATAATATTCGCCGCCGCCATCGGCGGTGCTCAGGAAGCCGCGGATCGCGAAATTATCGGCAAAGCCTCCGCGATTATTCTGCTGGCTGCTGCCGCTCACCAATTCCAGCGCGTCGCTCAACCGGTAGGTGCCCGCCGCACGCAGAATGTCCTGTTCGAGCGACCGGCTCGATTGCGACATCACTTCGGTCGCGCGATCGGAGGAAAGCGTCGCGTCCCGCGACGTCCGGGTCCCGAGCACGACGATCTCGTTCCGCTCCGCCGGCTCCTCGACGGCCTGCGCAACCGCCGGCGACCCTGCCATCATCCCGATCGCGCCAAGCGTGTGCCGCAGCCGAAGCGGCACAGCCCCGCTCGATAATCGTGTCACAGTCCGCATCGTCCAGCGTGCCAAGAGACTTCCTCATATGCGATGATATGTTGTCTCCTAACGTTGCCACTCCGCGATGGCAACGCGGCAGTCTGCAGTGGTGGCCAGGTGTACGAACGATCGACCTGAACCTGCAGGGCAGGATGCAAAACAAGAAGCATCGAGCTTTGCCGCCCGTCCTCGCGACGCTCGATCGCCGGCTATGGGCCGAATACGCGACCTCACGTAAATCAAATTGGGGAACCGCGCCGGCCTCGGCTGGCTGGTCAATTATCACGGGCGAGCGGTGCAGGATGTCGACCGGGCCTGGGACACCTTGCTTACGAAGCTCGGACTGCCGAAGGGCCGCGAGTGGCGCTCGTACCTATTGCGCCACAGCCTCACGACGCTCGCGCGCAACCGCGGCGCTACGAAGTGGGGTTTAGAAGGTTTCATGGGTCACAGCAACGGCCGTTCAGCCCCTCGCGTCGCGCAACGCTTCCAATGTAGCCATCTTGACCGGGTCTTCAACTGCAAGAGCCTCTTCAAGATAGTAGCCATAAGATATGTTGCGCACCACCTCTTGCGCCTCGCCACTATATTCCTCCGCTATGATCGGAAACGCATTCACGAGCTCACGGAGAAATCACTTGTCCATCTCTTGAAGATGGCTAGCTAAGGCTTCCATCATTTTCACGGCGGTATCAGGGTTAAGTTCCTCGTCGTCGGTCAGTTCGAGGAACACGGCATACTCCGCGATAATTTCTGCAACCTGCATAGCGATCATGGCTTCACAACCTTTACGTGAATGTTCGTGATGCTCATCTGCTTGAGCAGTTTCAGTGCCTTGGTTTTCTCGACAGGCGTAGGGACCTCCCACGTCCCGATCAGACGGTGTTGTGCTAGGGTCAGGACTCATTGGTCATAGCCAGAAGATGACGGTGGCCGCGAGCGCGACG
>NZ_JACYVG010000006.1:0-318257 GCF_014842205.1 Sphingomonas sp. CFBP 13714 | reverse complement strand
CTCCTCACGGAACCTGAATCAGATCGCGCCTCTCACATCAATGGGTCCTGACCCTAGGCCGCACGGTTCGTCGCCCGGACCGCGCCAAAAAAGCGCCGACGCGCCCGGGGCCCCATGGTGCCGGCCTATAATGGAGGCCGGACGTGTCGTTGCACGCCCGTCACTCCGAGAGTTTCGGCATGGATACGAAGATCAACGTCGCGGACGGCGGCGGCAGATGGGATATGGCGAACGCCCCGTTCGTCGTCGACGCGCTGGCACGTTCGATCCCGACGGTGCAATTCTCGATGGAAGGCGAGGTACTGGCGGTCAATGATCGCTATCTGCGCATTTTCGGTCGCGAGGCGCACGACCTGATCGGCTGCTATCACAGCAGCTTCGTCCGGCTGACCGCGGCGGGGGCGGCGGACTATGCGACCGTCTGGAACACGCTGCGCAAGGGGCGTCTGATCCAGACCGAGTTCGGCAGCGTCGCCAAGGATGGTCGCGAAGTCTGGTTGCAGGCGACCTACATGCCGGTGCTGGACAGCAACGGCGTCCCGCAGCGCGTGTTCAAGCTCGCCGACGATATCACGCATGAGCATCAGCATGCCGCTGACCATATCAAGATGCTCGAGGCGATCTCGCGATCGACCGCGATGATCGAATTCACGCTCGACGGGACGATCCTGTCGGCCAATCCGCTCTATCTGGCGATCACCGGCTATACCGAGACCGACATTCGCGGCCGGCATCACCGCATGTTCGTGACCCCCGAGGACGCCTGCGATCCCAGCTATGACCGATTCTGGGAACGGCTGCGCGAGGGGGAGTTCATACGATCGGAATTCCGGCGGATCGGGCGGGACGGGCGGCCGATCTGGCTGCAGGCGAGCTACAACCCCATCCTCGACGCGTGCGGCAAGCCGACACGGATCGTCAAGATCGCGACCGACGTCACCGAATCGGTCGAGCTGCGCCTCGAAAACGCGCATCACGCTTTCAGCGACGCGCTGACCCAGCTCGCCAATCGGCGACGGTTCAACCGGACGCTGGCGGAGGAGGTCCGCCGCGTGATCCGGTCGGGTGACGACCTGTCGCTGATCCTCATCGACATCGATCATTTCAAGCGGTTCAACGATAATCATGGTCATCAGCAGGGCGATGCGTGCCTGCGGATCGTCGCGACCGCCATCCGGTCAGCGGTGCGGCGCGCCAACGATCTGGTCGCGCGTTTCGGCGGCGAGGAATTCGCGGTGCTGCTGCCCAGTGCCGGTGCCGATGTTGCGGCGACCGCGGCGGAAACGATCCGTGCGGCGGTCGAGAGGCTGCGTGTCGAACACCAGGACGGGACGCGACCGGTACTGACCGTCAGCGTGGGTCACGCATCGCTCAGCCGGGATCACCGCAGCGCGGACGTCCTCGCCGACGATCTCGTCGAGCGCGCGGACCGTGCGCTCTACCGGGCCAAGGAAGCCGGCCGCAACACCGTGTGCGACGACCGCGCCATCCATCCCAGGGGCTCCGTGACGCCGCCGTTCCGCGCGCCATTTTCCCGCTCGATCTCTCCCAAAGGATAACCCGAATGCTATGGTTCAAAGCCGACGCGCCTATCCGCCTGAAACTGCTGATCGCCTTTTCCAGTTTCGTCGTTCTGGTCGCCTGCACCGCAATTGCGGGATTGATCCTTAAGGGCACCGCGCTGATCGGCGCGGGCGTTGCGGCAACGCTGATCGCGGTTGGGCTTGGCTATACGTATCGCGAAATGATCGCGGTGCCCTATGTCACCACCGTCGTTCGTATGGAGGCGCTGGCCGCGGGTGATCTCGAAAGCCCGATCGAGTTCACGAACTTTCGCGACTGCGTCGGCCGCATGACCAAGGCGATGGGAACGTTCCAGGAGAATGCGCGGGTGCAGATTGCGCTGAACGTCGAGGCGTCACGCAACGCCGATGTGGTCAACCGCATGGCGCAGAATTTCAAGCAGGTGGCCGAGGGCAATCTAACTGTCGACATCACCGAGGACTATCCGGCGATCTACGAGGACCTGAAAGCGAACTTCAATATCGCGCTTGCCAGCTTGCGCGACCTGATCCGCTCGGTCGCGCAGGGCGCCTCCAGGATCCAGATCGGCTCGGGCGAGATTGCGCAGGCGTCCGAGGATCTGGCGCGGCGAACCGAGAGCACCGCGGCGAGCCTGGAGGAGACGTCGGCGGCGATCCATCAGATGGACAATCGCCTGAAGGATACCGCGCAGGGCGCGACGCGGTCGGTGGCGACGTCCGAGCAGGCGCTGAGCGCGCTCGATCATGGACGCCACAAGACCGACACGGCGGTCCAGGCGATGGAGCGCGTCAGCGATAGCGCAAAGGGGATCGACAGCGTCATCGAGGGACTCGACAAGATCGCGTTCCAGACCCGCGTCCTGGCGATGAACGCGGCGGTCGAGGCGGGACGCGCGGGCGATGCCGGACGTGGCTTTGCGGTGGTCGCCGATCTGGTGTCCGCGCTGGCGATGCGCGCGGAGGAAGAGGCCAAGCGCGCGCGTAACCAGCTGACCGTGACGCAGGTCGATATCGGTGCGGCGGTCGACGCGGTGCAATTGGTCGATCAGGCGCTGTCGGGGATCGTCGCCTCGGGGCGTGAAGCGGCGGATATTTCGCGGCAGATCGCGACCGACAACCAGGCGCAGGCGCTTGCTATCACCGAGGTGAGCGCCGCGGTCGGCAGCATGGACCAGGCGACGCAGAAGAACGCGGCGATGGTCGAGCAGACGTCCGCCGCGGCGCGGCAACTCGCGCAGGAGGTTCAGCTGCTCTCGCAACACGCGCAACGCTTCGTCGTCGATGGCGGCGGGGTCCGGCAGGCGGCACCGGCCTCGGCGGCGCAGCCGGCAACGGGCGGACGCGACCATTACACGCTGGCGAGCGATACCCGGCGGCTGCCCGCCTCCGCGATCACCGCGCTGACCCGGCCGAGCTGGTAGGACCGGCCAGCCGGGTCGGGTGCGGGTCCTGGTCTAGAAGCGGGCGCGCATGCCGATCCGGTAGATACGGCCGAGCGTGTCGTAGAGCGCGGGGTTCACGTCGAGGCCGGTATTGGTCTGCGGCGCGGGTTCGGGATCGTGATCGAACATGTTGTCGACCTTGAAGAACAGGCTGACCTGCTTGGACAGGTTCACCGACCCGCCAAGATCGACGTAGAAGGCGCCTTTCATCGTGTTGTAATCGATCGTCGGGTTATTGGCGGTCGAAGCGGGGCAGGCGGTCGTGCACACGACATACTGGTTGCCGAAATTGCCGTCGGAGAACCAGCGTTCCTGCAACGTCAGACTGAAGAGATCATTGTCGTAGCTCTGCGTGGCGAGCCATTTCCAGTCGGGTGTCGCCCCATTGTTGGCGCCCGCCTGGTCGACCGTCGCGACACCGGCGATGCCTGCCTTCACGAGGAACTCGCGGACATTGGTGCCGAGCGCGCGGAGGGTGAAATTGCCCGGCAGGCCGAGCGGCCGCTTCCACTGGTAGCTCGCCTCGATGTCGAACCCGCTGGTCTTCCACGAGGCGAGGTTGAATGGCTGGACGTTGATGAAATTGCCGCCCTGGGTCGGGCTGTTCAGGACGAAGCCGCCGCAGAACGCCTGATTGCCCTCGAAGCAGAAGCGCACGATCTGGTCCGCCGACAGCGTCGAGATCACGCCGTCAAGCTTGATGCTGTAATAGTCGAACGACAGGCCGAGCCCGGGCAGCCAGGACGGGTGCGACAGGACGATTCCGGCCTCGGTATTGCGCGCGATCTCGGGCTTCAGGTCCGGATTGCCGATGGTGTTCTGGAACGCCTGGACGCCGCCGCCGGGGGGGAAGGGGTTGGTGAAGTTGGGCAGCGTCGTGACGGTCGGCGCGGCGAACAGTTCGGACAAATTGGGTGCGCGGACGTCGCGCGACGTCACCGCGCGCAGGCGGATGCCGTCGAGCGGCGTCTCCCAGGTGCCGCCGATCTTCCACGCCCAGATCGTCCCCGACGTGCTGTAATGCGTGACGCGACCCGCACCGTTCAGGTTCGCGCGACCGATTGCATCGCCCTTGAACAGCGGCAGGTTCAGCTCGAGAAAGCCTTCATAGACCTCGTATTTGCCGCCACCGTTCTTGTAGTTGCCCGCCGCCCAGTTGCTGCCCAAAGTCGAGTTGAGCAGCGGGTCCGCGGGATAGTCGGCGCTGTTGGGGCTGAGCGCAGTGACGCCGGCGCCATAGGGATCGCCGTGGACGCGGTAATATTCCCGCCGATATTCGCCGCCGAACGCGACCGCGAGCGGCCCCGCCCACAGGCCGAGCGGTTCGCCCGAGAAGTTGAGGCTGGCGACGTCCTGCGTGAGCTTGGTCCGCTGCAACGGTCCGTTGACCGGCGTGACATAGGCGAGCGCTGCGGCGGAGGGGGGCGACCCGCCGAAGATGTTGATCGGCTGACACCCGGCAGCGCGCGCGGCGGCGTCGGCGCAGACGATCGCGCCGTTCAGCGTGATAGCGTTGGCGGCCGCGACATAGCGGTTCTGCAACACGGTGTTCTCGACATCGATATGCGCGATCGTAATGCCATGTTCGTAATAGCCGTCATAATTCCAGTCGGTGCCGGCCAGATCGAACCGCCCCTTAAGCCCGCCCACGAACCGGTATTGGCGGCGGTCGGTCTGCACCAGCGGATCGGGGAAATTGCCGTTGCTCGTGCCGAAGCCGAACTGCGTGATCCCGGCGGTCGCACAGCGATCGCGGATCAGCTGCGGCAGATACGGATTGGCGCACTGCACGGTCAGACTGGGGCGGTTATAGCCCGGGCTCGGCTGGTTGCTCGTCTTCACCTGCGCGAGGTTGACGGTGACATAGGCTTCGTTGTTCTCGGCAAAGTCGAAACCGACGCGGGTAAAGCCGTTGAGGCGTTCGAGAGAGGATTTGAGCGATGCGCCCGAGCCGGGTGCACCCGACAGGTCGCCGCCGACGCAGAAGCTGTTGCCGGGGAAGCAGCCGGTCACGCCACCCGTCCCGGTCGGGCGGCCGTTCGACCCGTAGTTGAAGTTGAACGGCGCGCCATTCTGGTCGAACGCGATCCCCTGTAGCGGGCCGTTGTTGATCAGCCCGAACCGCGCATATTGATAGGGCTGGGCATAGTCGCGATAGTTGAACTGCGGCAGGCCGTTATTCGCCTGGCCGGTATTGACCAGCGTCGTCGCGCGGTACCAGTCGCGCCCCTTGGCGAGATCGGTGCCGAAATCACCCGGCCCGACGCCGTCCTCATGATCATATTCGGCGCTGACGATCAGATGCAGCCGGTCGCCCAGCAGCGCCTTGCCGAACGCCGCCTGGACCAGCGCCTGCTGATCGTCGCCGTAATTGGTGATGCCGCCCTGGATATTGCCCTTGAACCCGGTGAACCGCGTGTCGGTGATGAAGTTGACCACGCCGCCGACCGCGTCCGAGCCGTAAGAAGCGGACGCACCGCCCGTGACGACGTCGACGCGCTTGACGAGCAGTTGTGGGAACATGCTGATGTCCGGAACGCCCGTCACGTTCGCGCCGACGACGCGTTGCCCGTCGAGCAGGGTCAGCGTCCGGATCGGTCCAAGACCCCGCAGCGAAAACGAGCTCAGTCCCTGCGTGCCGCTCGACGTGCTGAACGTGCCGGTCGCTGCGCCGGTCGAGCCTTGCAGCGACGGCAACTGCGCGATCGCGTTGAAGATGTTCGGCTGGGCATTTTTGAGGATCTGTTCCTCGCCGATCACGGTCGTCGGCGTCGGCGCGTTGAACCCGCTGGTGGTGATGCGCGTGCCGGTGACGACGATGTCGGCCGCGGACGCCGGCGGCGGGCTGTCCTCGGCAAGCGGCGTTGCCGGCGTCACGGTCGGGGGCGGGGCCGGGGGGGCGGTCTGGGCGAGAACGGGTGTCCCGATCAGCGCGATCGCCGACACCATCATCCCGGTCGCGGTGCCGCCGATGCGTGCGGCAAAATCTCGGTCGTGCCTGGCCTTCGCCATGATCCCATCCCCTTTCGGTCATGGCCCAGGCCGTCTGTCCGGTCCGGGTCCGCAATCCGTTATGCGGCGATCCTATCGTGGACCGGCGGGGGGAACATCTACGACCATCGTCGCAACGTTCGGGGTGCAATCAGGGCATGAGACGTTTGCGGCCCTGCGACAAATGCCAGCGCATCGCCAGCGCGGCACCGTCCGCGTCCTGCGCCCGGATCGCCTCGACGATCGCGTCATGCTCGTCCATCATCGCGCCGATCACCTCCGGCGCGCGCGATCGCGATATGTCCACGCCGGCGCGCAGGATTCGCATCACCGCATCCTGGAGATGCTCGAACACCGGCAGGAACGCCGCGTTGGCGGTCGCCTCGACGATCGCGCGGTGGAGCAGCCAGTCCTCGTCGTGCGCCGGCGCGTTGGACAGCAATGCCGCGCGCAACGCTTCCAGCGCCTGCTCGATCGCCGCGAGCTGTTCGTCCGAGCGTCGCTGCGCCGCCAGCCGTGCCGCCTCCGCCTCGAGCACGAAGCGGACCTCATAGGTGCCGAGAGTCGCGGCGAGCGCATCCATCGGCATGTGCGTGCCGAGCCGCGCGGACGGCCGCCGCTTGACATAGGAGCCCGCGCCAAGCCGCGCCTGGGTGATACCGTCCGAGGCGAGCCGGGCGAGCGCCTCGCGGACGATCGTCCGCGACATGCCGAACATCGCCGCGAGCTTCGCCTCCGATGGCAGCCGGTCGCCGATCGCGAGTTCCTCATCGGTGATGATCCGCACGATCGCGGTATAGGCGCGATCCGCCAGCCGCCCCTCGCTCACGGGCACCCGCCCCCTCTCGTCACTGCATCCTGTCCCATCTCAGACGACATAGCTCAGCGCCAGGACGAGGACGAGGCCGACCACCGAGATCGCAGTCTCGAGCAGCGACCAGGTGCGGAAGGTGTCGGCGGTACTCGTGCCGACATAGCTTTTGACCAGCCAGAAGCCGGGATCGTTGACATGGCTGAAGAAGACCGAGCCCGCGCCGATCGCGAGCACGACGAGTTCGGGGGAGACGCCCGAGTTCGCGACGACGCCGGGCATGATCCCGACCGCGGTGATCGTCGCGACCGTCGCCGACCCCGCCGCGAGCCGGATCGCGACCGCGACAAGCCAGCCCAGCAGCAGCGGGGAGATTGCGTACATCAGCACCGTTCGGGCGAGCAGGTCGGACAGCCCGGCGGTCACCAGCACCTGTTTCAGTGCGCCGCCCGCGCCGATCGCCAGCAGGATTGCCCCCGCCGCGCCCATCGTTTCATGCCACACCGCGTCCTGGATCGCCGCCTCGCGCAGCCGTCGCCCGAACAGCAGCGGCAGCGCGACGAGGTTGGTCAGCAGCAGCGCGACGACCGGGTTGCTCGCCGCGACGAGCCAGCCCGCCCCCTTCAGCGCGGGCATCATCTGGCCCAGTTCGCCGGTCGCGATCATCAGCACCGGCAGCAGCACGATCAGCAGCGACCAGAGCCGCGGCGGCGGTGCTATGGCGAGCCCGGCGTCGGTCGCGACGGGTGAGGCCAGCCGGACGCCGCGAGTCGTGATCTTCGCCAGCAGCGGACCCGCGATCACCGCGGTGGGGATCGCGATCAGGATGCCGTACAGCATCGTCCGCCCCAGATCCGCGCCCAGCGCCTCGACCGCCAGCAACGGACCCGGATGCGGCGGGACGAGCGCATGGACGACGCCGAGCCCGGCCAGCGCGGGCATGATCAGCCGGAGCTTGGCGGCATCCCGTACCGGGCCGTCTTCGCCCGTCATTTCCTCCGCGGCGGCGACGACGATCGGCAGCAGCAGGACGAGCCCGGTTTCGAAGAACAGCGGCAGGCCGACGACGATCGCAATGCCCAGCGTTGCCCAGGGGGCGGCGCGTGCGCCGGTCATCTGCAGCGCGCCGCGGGCGAGCGACGCCGCGGCCCCAGACAAATGCAGCATCGCGCCGAGCGACAGGCCGAGCGCGACGACGAGCCCGGTCCCGCCGATGATGTCGCCGACACCCTTCTGCACCGCCTTGGCGACGTCGGGCAGCGGCAGGCCGGCCAGCAGCCCGACGGTAAACGCGCCGCACAACAGGCCGATAAAGGGATGCAGCCGGCCGCGGACGATCATCACGACGGCCAGCGCGATGCCCGCCAGTGCTGCGATCACGAGCCTCAGGTCGCCGCCGATCACGGATGGGTGCCGTTCGTTCGCATGCGACCGCGCTGTGACTGCATCATCGACATCACTCCCAATGATCCGGCGACGCGTTCGCCTGCCGGTTTGGCGACAGCTGTAGGACAGGTTTCTGTCTGACGACACCGAAAAGGCTTGATCACCGCGAAAATGCGGAGGCATAGTGAGGACCTGTCCAACCGACTCCGCAAGAGAGATGGGTGGGCGGGCACTGAGAAGCCTTTGACCGCGGCGATCGACCGGGGCGTGAAAAGCCGACAGCAGAGGAGGATGACCATGGACGGGACTGCCCAGACCGCACGGCAAATCCAGCACGCCCCCACGACCTCGAACGCGATCTCGAACGCGGGCCAGGCGCTTGCCGTGCGCGCGCCGCTGCCGCGGCTGACGCCGACGCAGATCAAGGTGCTGCGCGGGGTGCATTCGGGATTGCTCAACAAGCAGATCGCCTTCGATCTCGGCATCGCGGAAGCGACCGTGAAGGCGCACATGACCGCGTTGATGCGCAAGCTCAACGTGCGCAACCGCACGCAGGTCGCGGTTCTCGCGCATACGCTCATGCTGCAGGCGGCCTGACCCGGCTACGACCTTTGTCGCGCCTGAAGCGATCAGCGGCCTGCATTAGGCCGGCACCCGGGCGGCACTCACGGAGAGATGAATGATGGACGTGAAATGGCTGGCGGGCACGGCGCTGCTGCTGCTCGCGACCCCGGCGTTCGCCGGGACGACGTCGGTCTATCACACCGCGCCGGCCGATCCGCGGGCGATCACGGTCCGCGGCGTCGGCGATGGTCGCGCCGATGACAGCGCCGCGATACAGCAGGCGATCGACGCAGCGGCGGCGGGCGGCAAGGGCGGCGTCGTCTTTCTGCCATCGGGCCGGTACCGGATCAGCCGGACGATCTTCGTCCGCTCGGCGGTTCGCCTGTTCGGGGTGGGACCGACCCGGCCCGAGATCCTGCTCGCGGATAACAGTGCAGGCTTCGCATCCGGGGTGGCCGCGATGGTCAGCTTCACCGGCGAGGATCAATACCGGGTCGGCAAGGCGCCGGTGCCGCCGCGGACCAGCGTGCCGTTCGATCCGAGCATCTTCGACGCGACGTCGAGCACCTTCTACTCGGCGCTGTCGAACATCGACTTCCGGATCGGCGCGGGCAATGCGGGCGCGGTCGCGGTGCGCTTCCGTGTCGCGCAGCATGGCTATCTGCGGCATGCCGATTTTCACATCGGATCGGGGTTGGCGGGCGTCTATCAGGCGGGCAATGCCTTCGAGAATCTGCGCTTCTTCGGTGGGCGCTATGGCATCATGTCGGAAAAGACGTCGCCCGCCTGGCAGTTCACGCTGCTCGATTCGGAGTTTTCCGGGCAGCGCGATGCTGCGATCCGCGAGCATGAGGTCGATCTGACTTTGGTCAACGTCGTCATCCGCGACACGCCGGTCGGTATCGAGATCGATCGCGGCTATTCGGATTCGCTGTGGGGGAAGGACGTCCGGTTCGAAAAAGTGACGCGTGCGGGCGTCGTCGTCTCGAACGAGGGCAGCGTCTTCACGCAGATCGGGTTCGACAATGCGGTGGCGGTCAACACCCCGGTCTTCGTGCGGTTTCGCGACAGCGGCAAGACGGTGGCGGGATCGGGCGCGCGCTACCGGGTCAGCGACTTCTCCTATGGCCTGAAGCTGCCGGCGCTGGGTGTGATCGGCGACTATGCGACCGATGTCGCGATGACGCCGCTCGCTCGCTCGCCCGCTCGGCCCGCGCGCGCAATCCGGGCCATGCCGCCGGTTCAGGACTGGGCCAATGTCCATGATCTCGGCGTCAAAGGCGACGACGAGACCGACGATACCGCCGCATTGCAACGCGCGATCGACACGCACCGCGTGCTGTATTTCCCGACCGGGCGCTACCGCGTCACCGACACGATCCGCCTCCGGCCCGACACCGCGCTGATCGCGCTGCATCCCGGGCTCACGCATCTCTATCTGGCCGATGCGACACCGGCCTTCATGGGGGTCGGGGGACCCAAGGCGCTGATCGAAAGCGCCAAGGGGGGCGATGCGATCGTGTCCGGGCTGGGGCTGTGGACCGGCGGCGTCAACCCGCGCGCGACCGCATTGCTGTGGAAGGCGGGCGAGGCGTCGATGGTCAACGACGTCAAGATCCAGGGCGGCGGCGGCACCGCGCTGACCAAGGGAAGCCCGATCGGCTTCGGTGATCCGCGTGCGCGCTTCGACGGGCAATATCCCAGCATCTGGGTGACGGACGGTGGCGGCGGCACCTTCGCCGCCTTGTGGTCCCCCAACACGCTGGCATCGGCGGGGTTTCACGTGTCGAACACCAGCACGCCGGGCCATGTCTACCAATTGTCGGCCGAGCATCATTATCGCGCCGAAATCGTTCTCGATCATGTCGCGAACTGGGAATTCCTCGCACCACAGACCGAGCAGGAGGTTCGCGACGGCGTCGACGCGATCTCGACCGAGATCCGTCATTCGCGCAACATCCTGTTCGCCAATTATCACGGCTACCGCGTCACGCGCTCGATCAAGCCGATGGATGCGGCGATCAAGCTCTACGAGTCGGGCGATATCCGTTTTCGCAACGTCCATGTGAACGCGGAGAGCGGCTTTGCGAGCTGCGATGCCAAGGGCTGCGGCACCTTCCTGCGGGCGAGCAAATATCCTTTCGAAAACGCGATCAAGGACATCACCGGCGGGCAGCAGGTCCGCGAGCGTGAGTTCGCCCGGCTCGACGTGCCCGCGGCGCCTGCGCCCAAGACACTGGTTACCGCGGCGGTCGAGAAGCTCGCCGACGGCTTTTATTCGATCGCCGGCGGTGCAGTCGACGCGAACGGCAAACTCTACTTCATCGACCGCCATTTCCAGCGCATTCACGGCTGGTCGAAGCGCGAAGGTCTGTCGATCGTCGCGGAGGCGCCGCTCGATCCGGTCAATCTGATGGTCGATCGATCGGGGCGGCTGCTGGTCCTGTCGTCGGCGGGACGCGATGCCACGGTCTACAGCATCGATCCGGCAAAGCCCGCCGACGTCCAGGTCATCGCGCCGACCGCGATCGCCGCGTCCGGCCCGGCGACCAGCGATGCCGCCACGGTGCTGCCGGTCAACGTCTGGGAAAACGGGGAATTCGCGGACCGGATCGATCCCGTCACCTATCAGTATCCGACGATGGCGGACCTGTTCGCGACGAAGATGGGCGAGGCCAAGGCGGCGCACTATGTGTCCCCCGACGGTTCGCTCGCGCTCCCTGCCTTTCGCGTGTGGAACCAGGGGCCGGACGATCATCAGGGATGGCGCTGGTCGGATACGCTCAATGCGAACGGCTTCGTTGCCGCGCGGCCCGGCGAGCGCGTCGTCCTGACCAACGCGTCGGAGAACCGCACCTATAGCGGTCTGGTCGGTGCGCAGGGCAAGGTCACCGACCTGAAGCCGGTGGCCGATCGCGGTGGCGAAAGCGTCGCGCGCGATGCCGCGGGCCGGCTCTATGTCGCCAATGGGCAGGTGTTCGTCTATGATGCCGGGGGTGCGCTGGTCCGGCGGATCGACGTGCCCGACCGCCCGCTGCAGCTGGTGATCGGCGGCCCCGACAACCACACGCTCTTCATCCTCACCCACCATGCGCTTTACGCCACAGCTATCTGAGGGCGCGCGCGGTGGTGCGGTCGGGTGGAGGAATGGTGCCGGTTGCAGGAATCGAACCCGCGACATCCAGTTTACAAAACTGGCGCTCTACCAACTGAGCTAAACCGGCAGCGGGCGCCTCATGCGTCAGGTGACGCCGAACGTCCAGCCTTCGGTTGCAGCAATAAGCGAAGTCATCGCCCGAGGACACCAGAAATCGGCATTCTTCGCATTGGCGCGGAGCCAGGCCGCGGTCAGGATCGCGTCGGTCGCATGGTCGTCATAGCGCGCGAGGGGGCGGTGCGGTGCGGAGCCGAGCGCTGCGAGCGCGGCGTCGAGCGTCGCGCCGTCGCGCATCTTGCTGCGGCCGACGGGGCGCCCCGCGGCGCGCGCGGCGATGCTGGTATAGATTTCGACGATCGCGGCGCCCGATCGCGGCGGGGCATCGAACGGCCAGACCGGGATCCGCCCGTCGAGACGGTGCAGCAGGCGCATCCCGGCAAAGCTCGCCTTGGCGACCTGCGCCGCGCCGATCGCGTCATACACGGTCGAAGGTTTGCGGCTGCCGTCGTCCGGCATCTCGCACCGACGCCAGTGCAGGAAATCCGCCTTGGTCCCGTCCGCCGCGCCGAGATAGAAATGCGTGCCGCGGCGGCGCTCGATGAACGATGCGGCGCCGAGATCGGCATCGTCGCTCTGCGCGTCGACCATCGCCCAGAGCGCGCGGGCATCGGCGGTCGGCGGTTCACCGGGCAGATGCGCACCACGGGTCACGAAGGGGGCGGAAAAGCTGAAGTCGAAGCCGGCAAGCAACGGCAAATCGCGGCGTGCGACCAGCCAGTCGAGCACCGCCTGGCGTGACCAGATCCCGTCCGGCGCGGGGACAAGCGTCGGGGCGGCGTGATCACGGCCACAGATCGCAACGGCGATCCCCTTGTGCCGCTGTCCTTTCGCGCCGGACCAGTCGATCGCGACGAACTGCGTGAAGTGATCGGGGGTCATCGAAGACGCACGCAGCACACATCGACCCGGCGGGGCGCGGGCCGTCCAGTCGTCTCACAGGCGTTCATGCGGGGCTAGGCGTCCTTGGCCTGCCGGCGTTCGTCCCACCAGGCGAGGCGCTCGGCAATACGCTTCTCGAACCCGCGGTCGGTCGGCGCGTAGAAGGTCTGCGGCGTCATCTCGTCGGGCCAATAGTCCGACCCCGAAAAGGCGTTCTCGGCATCATGGTCATAGGCATAGCCCTTGCCATAGCCGATATCGCGCATGAGCTTGGTGGGGGCGTTGCGGATCGCGGCGGGCGGCATCAGCGACCCCGTCTCGCGCGCCGATTTCCAGGCCGCCTTCTGCGCCTTGTAGACCGCGTTCGATTTGGGCGCGGTGGCGAGATAGACACAGGCCTGGGCGATCGCGAGTTCGCCTTCGGGACTACCAAGGAAATCATAGGTGTCCTTGGCGGCGATACACTGGACGAGCGCCTGGGGGTCGGCGAGACCGATATCCTCGACCGCGGCGCGTGTCAGGCGGCGCAGCAGGAACAGCGGTTCCTCGCCCGCGGTGAGCATCCGTCCGAGATAATAGAGCGCCGCCTGCGGATCGCTGCCGCGGATCGATTTGTGCAGCGCGCTGATGAGGTTGTAATGCCCTTCGCGATCCTTGTCGTACACCGCGACGCGGCGCTGGAGGAAGTTCGACAGCCCCGCGGGGTCGAGTGGTTCGGGCAGGTCGACCGAGAACAATGTCTCCGCCTGGTTGAGCAGGAACCGTCCATCGCCGTCTGCGCTGGCGATCAGCGCATCGGTCGCCTCGGGTGTGAGCGGGAGCGAGCGGTCCATCAGCGTCGCCGCGCGGGTCAGCAGCAGTTCGAGCGCGCCGCGGCCCAGTCGCTCGAGGATCAGGACCTGCGCGCGGCTGAGCAGTGCCGCGTTGAGCTCGAAGGACGGGTTTTCCGTCGTCGCGCCGACCAGCGTCACCGTGCCGTCTTCCACATAGGGAAGAAACCCGTCCTGCTGCGCGCGATTGAAGCGGTGGATCTCGTCGACGAACAACAGCGTACGCTTGCCCAGTCGCGCGTGGTCGCGGGCTTCGGCAAACGCCTTTTTCAGATCGGCCACGCCCGAGAAGACCGCGGAGATCGCGACGAACCGCAGATCGACCGCGTCGGCGAGCAGGCGCGCGATCGTCGTCTTGCCGGTGCCGGGCGGTCCCCAGAGGATAATCGACGACAGCCGTCCCGCCGCCACCATCCGCCCGATCGCCCCGCCTGCGCCGGTGATGTGATCCTGCCCAACGACCTCGTCGAGCGTCCGCGGACGCAGGCGATCAGCGAGCGGTGCGTTTTCGGGATGCGCGTCGGGTGGGGGGGCGGGTTCGAAACCCGCGAAAAGGTCGGCCATGCTTGCAATGTAGTCGATACGCACGACTGTGCCACCCTGGGCCTAGCCTCGCGTTCCACTGTCTGACCACGCGTCCTCTGCCCAAGACATGCGAAAGATATATCTTGGTAGATCTTGCGAAGCACAGCTGAAGATATATCTTGCACGTATCGGGATACGCTCGACAGGAGATTCGAATGTTCATGCACATGCACGGCCGCGGATGCGGTCATCGTGACGGACACCATGCCGCGATGGGCGGCGGCTATGGCGGCGGTCGGGGCGGCGGGCGCTTCGCCTTCGCCTGGGGGCCGGGTGAGGGTGAGCGGCCGGGGGGCGGACGGCAGCGGCGGATGTTCGACGGGGGCGAACTGCGCCTCGTCCTGCTCAGCCTGATCGCGGATTCGCCGCGCCACGGCTATGACCTGATCCGCGCGATCGAGGAGCTTACCGGGGGCGCCTATGCGCCGAGTCCGGGCGTGGTCTATCCGACGATAACGCTGCTCGACGAAATGGGGCTGATCGAGGAGCAGCAGTCCGAGGGCGCCAAGAAGCGCTTTGCGATCACGCCGGCCGGCACCACGCATCTCGACGAGAATGCAGAGCAGGTCGCGGCGTTGATGGCGCGGCTGGCGGCGGTCGGCGAGCACCGGGAACGCGCGGATCGGGCCCCCATCCGGCGCGCGATGGGCAATCTGCGCCATGCGGTGCAGGACCGGCTGCTCGGCGACGGCTTTTCGGAAGAGGCGGCGCACCAGGTGGCGGCGCTGATCGACGAGGTCGTCCAGAAGATCGAGCGCGTGAAGTGAGCGTGTCGATCGCACGCGTGCCGACGCAGTCGGCGAGCCGGTATCTTCAGCAGCTTGCCAAACACTGGAGCCACAAGATGGAGGTGCGCTTCACCGAACAGGAGGGGCGTATCGCGTTTCCGGGTGGTGCGGTGCTCGAGATGCGCGCGGACATCCAGACGCTCGACGTCGCGCTGTCGGTGCCCGGGGGCGGGGATGTCGAACGGATGCGCGACGTGGTGTCGAGCCATCTCGACCGGTTCGCGTTTCGCGAGGCGCCGCTGACGTTCGACTGGGTGGACGCGTAGCCTTACGGGTGCGCGTCGCCCGCAATTACTCCCACGATCATCGGTGCCGGCGCGCCGTCACCGCCAGATAGGTGTCGAGTACCGTCTGGTTGATCGTGTCCCAGCGATAGCCCGCGGCCTTGGCGTGTCCGGCTTCGCCCATCGACTGCCGCAGCGCGGGATCCGACACGATCCGACCGATCGCATCCGCATAGGCGCCGATATCGGTGGGCGGCACGAGGAAGCCGGTCGTGCCGTCCTCGATCAGGTCGACCGCGCCGGTCGCGCGCGCGGCGACCACGGGGACGCCCGCCGCCATCGCCTCGAGCGTCACGTTGCCGAAGGTCTCGGTGATGCTCGGATTGAAGAACACGTCCATCGACGCGACTGCGCGGCCGAGCGCGTCGCCCGACTGGAAGCCGGCGAACACGGCTTCGGGGACATGGCCCGCGAACCAGTCGCGTGCAGGACCCTGACCGACGACGACCACGCGGTGCGGCACGCCCCGGCGGCGCAGTTCGGTGACGACGTCGGCAAAGACGTCGAGGCCCTTTTCCTTCACCAGCCGGCCGAGAAACCCGACCACCATCTCGTCGTCCGCGATGCCGAGCGACCGGCGCCAGGCCGTGTCGCGCCGCGCCGGGTCGAACCGCGCGTGATCGATACCGCGCGACCAGATGCCGATCGACGACTTCACGCCCCAGCCGCGGAGCAGCTCGGCCATGCTGGTCCCGGGCACCAGGACCTCTTCCACGCGGTTGTAGAAGCGCGTCAGCCGCTTCTTTGCGATCGGCTCGAGGAAGCCGAGCCGGTAATAGCGAAAATAGGTCTCGAACCGGGTGTGGAAGGAGGCAACGGTCGCGATGTCGCGTTTGCGCGCATAGGCGACCGCGGCATGGCCGAGAAACTCGGGCGCCGAGACATGGACGATATTGGGAGCGAACGCGTCGATGTCGCGGCGGACGCGCGGCGTGATCCCAAGTGCGGCGCGATATTCGCCGCGTCCGCCGACCAGCGGGATCGCCGGCACGTCGACCAGATCGCCGATCGCGGGGAAGGCGGGCTCCGCGACCGTCGGCGAATAGACCCGCACCTTGACGCCGCGCGACAGCAAATGGCCGACGAGCAGGTTCAGCGACTGGTTCGCACCATCGCGGACGTAATTATAGTTGCCGCTAAACAGGGCCACGCGGAGGTCGGTCGGCTGCATCGCTCGGGCGGATAGCGTTGCCCGTCGGTTAGCGCCAGACAATCCTCTGTCGCCGAGGCGGTGGCGTTTCGCCGCGTAGGCGATCGTTGTTCCCTTATCGTTCCTATCTGGCTACACCGCGGCGATGGCTAAAATTCAGAAACGGTATGTGTGTCAGGCGTGCGGATCGGTCGCATCGCGCTGGGCCGGGCAATGCGCCGACTGCCACGAATGGAACACGCTGGTCGAGGAGGCGAATACCGCCGCGACGCCGTTTCATTCGAAGCACAATCTGCAGACCGGCGGCCGTGCGATCCAGCTTGTCGGGCTGGATGCGGAGATCAAGCTGCCGGACCGGATGGCGACCGGTATCGCCGAACTCGACCGTGCGCTGGGCGGGGGCTTTGTCGAGGGGTCGGCCACGCTGATCGGCGGCGATCCCGGGATCGGCAAGTCGACCTTGCTGTTGCAGGCGGCAGCGAAGATGGCGCTTGCGGGCCAGTCGGTGGCCTATGTCTCGGGCGAGGAGGCGGCGGACCAGGTCCGGCTGCGCGCGCGGCGGCTCGGGCTCGGCAATGCGCCCGTGCAGCTCGCGGCGGCGACCTCGACGCGCGACATCCTGACGACGCTGCAGACAAAACCGCCGGCGATGCTGGTGATCGATTCGATCCAGACGATGCATTCCGACCTGATCGAAGGCGCGCCCGGTACGGTCAGCCAGGTACGGGCATCGGCGCAGGAGCTGATCCGGTTCGCCAAGGAGCGCGGGACCGCGGTGGTGCTGGTCGGCCATGTGACCAAGGACGGCAGCATCGCGGGACCGCGCGTGCTCGAACATATGGTTGACACGGTGCTGAGCTTCGAAGGCGAGCGCAGTCACCAGTACCGGATCCTGCGCGCGATCAAGAACCGCTTCGGCGGCACCGACGAGATCGGCGTCTTCTCGATGCAGACCGAGGGGCTGGCCGAGGTCGGCAACCCATCGTCGCTGTTCCTGACGACGCGCGACGACGCGATGACCGGCGCGACGGTGTTCCCGGCGCTGGAGGGGACGCGACCCGTGCTGGTCGAGATCCAGGCGTTGACGGTGCGGCTGGCGAGCGGCGCGACGCCGCGGCGCGCGGTCGTCGGATGGGATTCGGGGCGGCTGGCGATGATCCTCGCGGTGCTCGAGGCGCGGTGCGGGCTGAGCTTCTCGTCGGCCGAGGTCTATCTCAACATTGCCGGTGGGTACCGCGTGCAGGATCCCGCCGCCGATCTCGCGGTCGCCGCGGCGCTGATATCGGCGATGGCGGAGCGTCCCGTACCGGTCGATGCGGTCGCGTTCGGCGAGGTGGCCTTGTCGGGCGAGATCCGGCCGGTCGCGCACGGTCCGCTGCGGCTGAAGGAAGCGAGCAAACTTGGGTTCGAGCGCGCGCTGGTCCCCGCGTCGATGAGCGACGAGAAGAGCGGCATGCGGCTATCGGGGTTCAAGACGCTCGCCGCGTTCGTCGACCACATGCTCGGGCGGGGATGAGGCGGGGCGAGGCGTCCGGCGTCGGGGCGGGCGACCGCGGGGTGGCGATGAACGGGCGGTTCGTGCGGCTGCACTAGCGGTTCGCGGCGCTCGTCCCTATTCCAGAGATCATGAACCTCACCGCCCTCGATGTCATCGTCCTGCTCGCGGTTGCCGGCGCCGCCGTACTCGGCCTGATTCGCGGGTTCGTGACCGAGGTGCTTTCGATGTTCGCCTGGGTCGCGATGGTGGCGATGCTCAAGCTGTTCCACATCCCCGTCGCGGCCGCGCTGACGCCGGTCATCGGGACGGTCAGCGGTGCGGCGGTCCTTGCCTTCGCGCTGATCACCGGGCTGACCTATATCGGCGGGCGGCTCGTCGCCAACGCGATCGGTGCGCGGACGCGGACGTCGATCCTGGGACCGGTCGACCGCGCGCTCGGATTCGGGTTCGGGGCGCTGAAGGGACTGATCCTCGCAAGCCTCGTCTTCCTGCTGGCGACGCTGGTGATCGACACGATGAGCGGCGGTGCGGCGCGGCGGCCCGAATGGATGACCCGCTCGCGCACCTATCCCCTGCTCAATGCGACGAGCGCGAGCATCGCCGATTTCGTCGATCGCCGCCGTCGCGGCAAACCGGTGTTCGGCACGAAGCCGAACGCGTCCCGATCCGATACCGCAAGTGAGCCGACCCCATGAACCCCCCCCTCTACAATGCCGAGATCCTGCGTCTTGCCGCGTCTATTCCGTATCATGAGCGCCTGACCGCGCCGATGGCGACCGCGGAACGCCGCTCGCCGATCTGCGGCAGCCGCGTGACGGTGGACGTCGATATGGGCGCGGATGGGCGCGTCGCCGCGGTTGGGCTGCTGGTGCGCGCCTGTGCGCTGGGTCAGGCGTCCTCGTCGTTGCTCGCCTCGAGCATCGTAGGGCGGACGCCTGCGGAGCTGGCGGCGGCCCGCGATGCGATCACCGCCTGGCTCGCGCGCACCGGCGAGGCACCCGACTGGCCCGGGATGGATGTCTTCGCACCTGCACTCGACTATACCGCGCGGCATCCGTCGATCCGCCTCGCTTTCGAAGCGGCGGCGGAGGCGGCCGAGGCCGCGGCGAACACTGCGTCGGGTCATGCGGAGGTGTCGGTCACGGCACCCGCGAGCGCACCTGCCGGGACCGATGTCTGATGCATGACGGCACGCCGACGTCGCTGTTGCGGGACGGGGTGGTCCTGCTCGGCTTCGGGCTGGTGTTCGTACTGCTGTTCCGAAGGGTCGGCCTCGGCGCGACGCTGGGCTATCTTGTCGCGGGGGCGGTCGTCGGGCCGCATGTCCTGGGGCTGGTAGGCGACGCGGAGGCCAAGCTCGGGTTTGCCGAACTCGGTATCACGCTGCTGCTGTTCATCGTCGGGCTCGAGCTCAACCCGAGCCGGCTGTGGCGGATGAAGCATGAAATCTTCGGGCTGGGCCTGATGCAGGTGGTTGCCTGCGGTCTCGCGATCACCGCGATCGTGTGGCTCGGCGCGCGCTTCTCGCTGCCCGCCGCGCTCGCCTTGGGACTGCCGCTCGCGCTGTCGTCGACCGCGCAGGTGTTGCCGATGCTGCAATCCTCGGGGCGGATGCGGACGCCCTTTGGCGAGCGCGCCTTCTCGATCCTGTTGTTCCAGGATCTGTCGATCGTCCCGCTGATCACGATCGTTGCGGCGATGAGCCGCAATCCTGCCGATGCGAATGCGCCGCCCGGATGGCTGCTCGCGCTCTACACGGTCGCCGCGGTCGTCGGGCTGATCATCGCCGGGCGGTTTCTGTTGCGGCCGTTCTTCCGGCTGATCGGCAATATGGGCGAGCGCGAGATGTTCGTGTTCGCCGGGCTGTTCACGGTCATCGCCAGCGCCGCAGTGATGGAATGGCTCGGCCTGTCGACGGCGCTCGGCGCGTTCATCGCCGGCGTGATGCTCGCGGACAGTCCGTATCGGCATGAGTTGGAGGCCGATGTCGAGCCGTTCCGGTCGATCCTGCTGGGGCTGTTCTTCCTCGCAGTCGGCATGCTGCTCGATCTCGGCGCGATCGCCGAGCGGCCGCTGTTCGTGCTGGCGATGGCCGCGGCGTTGATCGCGACGAAGACCGGCGTGATCATGGCGATCGGCATGGCGTTCAAGATGACCTGGCGGCAGGCCTTTGCGCTCGGCCTGTTGCTGAGCCAGGGCGGCGAATTCGGCTTCGTGTTGTTCGCACAGGCGCAGGCGGGGCTGCTGATCGATCCGGAAGCAGCGAGCCTGTTCGGCGCGATCATCACGCTGTCGATGGCGACGACGCCGTTCCTGATGGGGATCACCCGCCGGTTCCGGACCGAGCCGATCGCACCGGGCACCGATCGCGAGGGTCCGGTCGCCGATGGCGCCAATGCGATCATCGTCGGCTATGGCCGGTTTGGGCAGACGGTCGGTCAGATGCTGCTGGCACAGGGCATCCCCGTCACGCTGATCGATACCGATATCGAGATGATCGACATTGCGGGCGAGTTCGGCGCCAAGGTCTATTATGGCGACGGCACCCGGCTCGACCTGTTGCGCCAGGCTGGGGCGGCGGACGCCGAACTCATCTGCATGTGCATCGACGGCGATCAGATCGAACCCGAGACGATCGCGGCGATCCACGAGGCGTTTCCCAAGGCCGAGATCTATGTCCGCGCGTTCGACCGCCGCACGCTGGTCAAGCTGAAGAACGGCCCGGCGACCTATGTCGTTCGCGAGGTTCTCGAATCGGCGGTGAAGATGGCGCGGCTTGCGCTGCGCGGGCTCGGCGTCGCACCCGCGGAGATCGATCGCGCGGAGGAAACCTACCGGGCGCGCGACAAGGAGCGGTTGCGCATCCAGATCGCCGCCGGCGACATTCGCGCGGCGCGCACCGAAACCGCGCAGCGCTTTCCATGGGGGAATGATCCACAATGATGCTCGTGGTTCTGGCGGCGTTGTCGGGCGCCATCGCGGTCGCGGCGGGCGCGTTCGGTGCGCATGGCGCAAGCGGTCCCGCGGTAGATTGGCTGAAGACGGGCGCGCAGTACCAACTTATCCATGTCGTCGCGGCGCTGGTCGCGGTGCGGATGGAGGCGCGGGGGCCTGCCTGGCTGTTCGTCATCGGCGCGGCGATCTTCGCCCTCACGCTCTACGCCATGGCGCTGGGGGCGCCGCGCTGGTTCGGTGCGATCACGCCGATCGGCGGCGCATTGCTCATCGGCGGCTGGCTGTGGCTGGCGTGGAGCGCGGCGCGCAGCTGACGGTACTGCTGCTGCGCTAGCGTTTCTTGCGGCAGGCATCCGAGCAGTAGATTACCGAATCCCAGTCGCGCGCCCATTTCTTGCGCCACGTGAACGGCCGCTCGCAGGCGGGGCAGACCTTCGTCGGCAGGTTCTGCTTGGCGACGCCATTGGGCATCAGCGGGGCTCCGCGTCGAGGAAGGCGGCAACATCGGCGAGGTCGACGGTCGTGTCGAGATAGGTCCGGCCGATCCCGCGGGCGAGCAGGAAGGGCAGGGTGCCCGCCGCCATCTTCTTGTCGTGGCGCATATGATCGACGAGCGTCGCGCCATCCGCGGCGACATGCGCGCCGGCCAGTCCGTCGGGGAGCTGAACCGCACGCCAATGGGCCGCCACCCGATCGGCCTCGTCGCGCGGGCACAGTCCGTGGGCCGCCGAATAGCGGAACGCCAGCGCACAGCCCGCGGCGACGCCCTCGCCGTGGATCAGCGTCTGCGAGAAGCCCGTCTCGGCCTCGAGCGCATGGCCGAAGGTGTGGCCGAGATTGAGCAGCGCGCGCGTGCCGGTCGTCTCATGCTCGTCGGCCGCGACGATGCGCGCCTTTGCCGACACGCTGTGGATGATGGCGTATTCCCGGAGTGCGATGTCGCCGGCGAGCAATGCCGCGCCGTTCGTCTCGCACCAGGCGAAGAAGGCGGGGTCGTCGATCAGCCCGTATTTCACCACCTCGGCATAGCCCGCGCGCAACTCGCGGATCGGCAGCGTGTCGAGCACCTGCGGATCGATCAGGACCATCGCCGGCTGGTGGAAGGCGCCGATCAGGTTCTTGCCCGCACGCGTGTTGATCGCGGTCTTGCCGCCGACCGAACTGTCGACCTGCGCGAGCAGCGTGGTCGGGATCTGGACGAAGCGGCAGCCGCGCTTGAGGATGGCGCAGGCAAAGCCGACGAGATCGCCGATCACGCCGCCGCCAAGCGCGACGACGTGATCGCCGCGCTCGATGCCGATGTCGAGCAGCCGGTCGCACAGCCGTTCCAGCGTCGCCCAGCTCTTCGATCCCTCGCCGGGCGAAAGCACGATCGCCTCGCTCGCGACACCGTGCGCCGTGAGTGACGCCTGCAGCGTCGCGAGGTGGCCGCTCAGATTCTCGTCGGTGACGATCGCCATCGTCCGACCGCGCGCGAGCGGCGCCAGATGCTCGCCGGCCTCCTCGAGCAGGCCGGCCCGGATATGGATCGGATAGGTCCGTGCGCCCAGATTCACGGTGATGACGGTCATAGGCCGATGGCTTTCAGGATGGAGGCAACGGTCGCCTCGTGCGGTGCCTTGTTGCTGGCGATATGGATATGCGCCTTGGCGTAGATCGGGTTGCGGACGCGCGCGAGCTCGGCAAGCACCTGGCCCGCGTCGCGGTTGCGCAGCAGGGGACGGGTATTGCGACGCCCGACGCGCTCGACAAGGATCTCGGGCGGTGCGCTGAGCCAGATCGCGGTGGCTTCGGCGAGGATCAGGCTGCGCGTCTCGTCGTTGATGAACGCGCCGCCGCCGGTCGCGATGACCTTCGGCGTGCCGTCAATCAGGCGCGCGATCACGCGGCGCTCGCCGTCGCGGAAATAGGCCTCGCCATATTTGGCGAAGATCTCGCTCACGCTCATGCCGGACGCCGCCTCGATCTCGTGATCGGCGTCGACGAAGGGCAGCCGCAAGCGGTGCGCGAGGCGGCGGCCGACGGTGGTCTTGCCCACGCCCATCAGGCCGACGAGCACGATCGGGGGGCCGCTCCAGGGGGCAATCGGGTTGTGGCTTTGCAACATCGCGGTCCGCGCTATACAGCGGCACTGCGCGGGGGGAAACGGCATCCGCATGCCTATTCGCATCCGTCACCAATGTCCTATCAGTCTTTTACAAGGTTTTGCGTATGTCCCGCCTGATAGTCTCGGTCGTCGTTATCCTGGTCGTCGTCGTCGGTGGGTTGTTCCTGCTCGCCGGTCGCGCCACGGAGCGCCCGCAGACGCAAGTCGAGAAGGCCGTGACGCTTGCGAACCTGTCCTAAGGTCACGCTGGCGGCGCTCGCCGCCGCCTGCAGCCTTGCCGCGCTCGCGCCGGCGATCGGGCAGGACCGACCGGAATCACTCCTGCCGCCCGGTTTCGGTGACACGACGCCAACACCGGCGCCTGCGCCGCGGCGGACTCCCCCGTCCGCCAACCCGGCGCAGTCCCAGCCGCCCGGACAGGCGCCAGCCCGGTCCGCACCGACGGCCCCGTCTTCGGGCCCGACCGCGTCCCCCGGCGCTCCCGTTCCGGCGCCGCCGGCCGGGATGGCGACGACCCAGCCGCTGCCCGCACCCGATGGCAGCATTGCGCCGCTGACGGCGACGCCTGCCGCTGACACGCCGCCAACGATCGATCCGGCGGTGCTCGCGCAATATGAGATGCCGGCCTCGGCCCGCCGTTCGCTCGACCGTGTGGGGCCGATCGGCCCCGGCGAGGGCGGTCTTGCGGCCGACGCGTTCGGCGATGCCGAGGGCCCCTATCTCGAAACGCTGATGCGGCGGTTGAGCGCGCCGCTCCCGTCACGCTGGATGTCGATCCTGTTGCGACGGGCGCTTGTGTCGCGGGTCGAGACCCCGGTCGGCGTCAACGGCGCGGATTTTGCCGCCGAGCGCGCCTGGCTGCTGCTGCGCATGGGCGAATCCGTCGCCGCGCGTGCGGTGGTGCAGGGCGTCGATACCGGCAATTACACACCCAAACTCTATCAGGTGGCGATGAACGCGGGTCTCGCCGCGGGCGATCCGGGGTCACTGTGCCCGCTCGTCGAGGGCGCGATGCAACGCGCACCGGCGCGTGGCTGGACGATGGCGCAGGCGATGTGCGCGGGGCTGTCGGGATCGCCGACCCAGGCCGGCACGCTGATCACCGCGGCACGGCGCCGCAACCTCGCGTCGGGCGTCGACATGCTGCTCGCGCAGAAGGTCGTCGGCGCGGGCGGGCAGGGGCGTCAGGCGGTCACGATCGAATGGGATTCGGTCGACCAGCTGACTTCGTGGCGGTTCGGCCTGGCGATGGCGACCGGCGTCGCCGTTCCCGATGCGCTGTACCGGACCGTCGGCGTGCAGGCGACCTATTGGCGCGCGCTGTCGCCTGCGATGACGATCGCCGACCGCCTGCCCGCCGCGGACGCCGCCGCGGCGCAAGGGGTGCTGTCGAGCGCGGCGCTGGTCGATCTCTACGCCGCAGCGGAGGCGGACGACAGCGTGCAGAGCGCTGTGGCCGCAACCGTGCAGGACCTGCGTACCGCCTATGCCGACCGCAATGCCGAAGGCCGGATGACCGCGCTGCGATCGATCTGGGGAAAGGCGGAGGACGCGTGGCCGTCCTATGCCCGTATGGTGCTGACGGCTCGGGCGGCGGCACGGATCCCGCCCGCAAATGGCGAACGCGATGCGGACCGGATGGTCGCCGCGATGCTGTCCGCGGGGCTGGACCGGACGGCGGCGCGCTGGCGCGGCACGGTCGCCAAGGGGGGCGATGGCTGGGCGATGATCGCGCTGGCGGATCCCGATGCGACCGGTCGCCTGAGCTATGGCGATCTAGCTGCCTATAGCGGTGGCCGCGGCGATTCGGCCCTGAAGCAGCGTCTGCTGTTCGCCGGACTGGCGGGGCTCGGTCGTTTGAGCGCGGGCGATATCGAACGCGCGGCGCAGGCGCTGGCGGTTCCGATCGGCACCGAGAATGGCTGGACGCGCGCGCTCGACAAGGCGGCGCGTGCGGGCCAGACGGGGACGGTCGCGCTGCTCGCGGCGACGGGCATGCAGACCGCCAGCTGGCACGGCATGCCGCCCGAGGCCTTGTACCGGATCGTCGCCGCGTTGCGCGCCGTGGGACTTGAGGGCGAAGCGCGGATGATCGCGGCCGAGGCGATCGCGCGCGCGTGACGCGGTCGCGATCATGACCGATGTGGTCGTCGGGGCGGATGCGATCGAGCGCGCGCCGTCGGCGGCGAGCGACCGGGCGCTGATCGAGCGGTTCCTCGAGATGATGGCGGCGGAATCGGGCGCTGCGCGGAACACGATCGCGGCGTATCGCAGCGATCTCATGCTGGCGTCACGCGTCGCCGAGGGCGCGCTGGCCCGCGCGGACGGTGATGCGCTGGGGCGGCTGGCGGACAGCTGGAGCAGCCTGTCGCGCGCGACGGTCGGCCGCAAGTCTGCAGCCTTGCGTAGGTTCTTCGGATTTCTCGCCGACGAAGGCCATCGCAGTGACGATCCGGGCAAGGCGCTCCCGCGGCCGGGCACGGCACGGTCCTTGCCGAAGATCCTCAGCCACGCCGATGTCGACCGGTTGTTCGCCGCGATCGTCGAGCGCGTGGCGCGCGATCCGATGGATCCGGTCGACCTGCGTCTTTCCGCATTGATCGAACTGCTCTACGGATCGGGGCTGCGTGCGACCGAGCTCGTCAGCCTGCCGCGCGCCGCGGTGCATCCCGACCGGCCGTTCCTGATCCTGCGCGGCAAGGGCGGGCGCGAGCGGCTCGTGCCGATTTCCGACCGGGCGCGTGCCGCCGTCGCGCTGTGGCGCACGCATGTCGCGGCGGATCAGCCCTGGCTGTTCCCCTCCGGCAAGGGGCATTTGTCACGGATTCGCCTGTACCAGATCGTCAAGGCGCTGGCCGCAGAGGCGGGGGTGCCCCCCGACCGCGTCAGCCCGCATGTGCTGCGCCACGCCTTCGCGACGCATCTGCTCGCGGGGGGCGCCGATCTGAGGGCGTTGCAGGCGATGCTCGGGCATGCCGATATCGCGACGACGGAGATCTATACGCATGTCGAGGCGAGCAAACTGATCGAGCTCGTCAACACCCGCCACCCCCTGACCGATCCGGAGCACGCGACCTCACGTTGACGTTCCGCCGCGCGCCCCGTAACCGACGCGGATGCCAAGCTTCCTCGACTTTGAGAAACCCATCGCCGAACTGCAGGGGCGGATCGACGAACTTCGTGAGACCGCCAGCGATGGCAATCTCGATCTGTCCGCCGATATCATGCGGTTGCAGGCGAAATCCGACAAGCTGCTGAAGGACACATTCGCCCGGTTGACGCCGTGGCAGAAGACGCAGGTCGCGCGCCATCCCGAGCGGCCGCACTTCAAGGATTATGCGGCCGCGCTGTTCGAGGAATTCGTGCCGCTCGCCGGTGACCGGGCGTTCGGCGACGACCAGGCGATCCTGGGGGGCTTTGCGACGTTCCGCGGCCGCAAGATCATGGTGCTCGGCCATGAGAAGGGCGACGATACTGCGAGCCGGCTGCGGCACAATTTCGGCATGGGCAAGCCCGAGGGCTATCGCAAGGCGATCCGCCTCGTCGAGCTGGCCGACCGCTTCGGCCTGCCGATCGTGACGCTGGTCGACACATCGGGGGCGTTTCCCGGCATCCAGGCTGAAGAGCGCGGACAGGCGGAGGCGATCGCCCGGTCGACCGAAGCCTGCTTGAACGCAGGCGTGCCGATCGTCTCGGCGATCGTCGGCGAGGGCGGATCAGGTGGCGCGGTCGCGCTGGCGGCGGGCAATCGCGTGCTGATGTTCGAACATGCCATTTATTCGGTGATCAGCCCCGAAGGCTGTGCGTCGATCCTGTGGCGTACCGCGGACAAGGCGGCTGAGGCGGCGGAGGCGATGCGGATCACCGCGCAGGATCTGAAGGCGTTCGGCGTGATCGACACGATCGTCCCCGAACCGCTGGGTGGCGCGCACCGTGACCGCGCGGTGGCGATCGACGCGCTGGGCGACGCGCTGACGGATGCACTCGACTCGCTCGTTCCTTTGTCGCCGGTCGAGCTGCGCAAGGAACGCCAGGCCAAGTTCCTCAAGATGGGTCGTCTCTGAGCCCGACAACGAAAGGGCGGCGGATCCGAAGATCCGCCGCCCTATGCGTTTCGTTTCGATCCTGGGACCGAGCAGATCAGGTCGTCGAGCCGTTCAGCTTGGTCGAGACGTTGTTGAACGTCTTGTTCAGGCTGCCACCCAGGCCCTGCATTGCGGCGATGGCTGCGACGGCGATCAGCGCGGCGATCAGGCCGTACTCGATTGCGGTTGCGCCCTTGGTGTTCTTGAAAATCTTCCGAAGCGTCTGCATTCCGGTCTCCATCGTTAAAAGCATCAGTCACCCGGCCGCCCGGGGCTACACCGGATCAGCAATTTCGTGACTAGACGTGACCCATTGAGAAAAGCTTAAACGAGCGGATTTTTGCTATGGTTAGCGCGCGTTAGCCACTCGGTTGTGCAGCATGCCCCAGAGCGCCGTGGTGCCATCTGCAAGATAGACGAGTCCGGCGATCATGCCGAGAACGACGAGCGCAAGAATAAGGCCGTATTCAACTGCGGTAGCGCCGCGCCGGTCGGTGATGAGCGCGGCCGCAGCGGCGCGGATCTTGCGACGCATGGTCTTTACGACGATCAGCTTCGGCCTCATGGCGTGCCCTATACAGCGCGGAGATTAACGAATGACCAAAGTCGCTTACCTTTTGCCGGTCGTCGCCGCCGCGCTGGTCGATGCGGACGGCCGCGTCCTGCTACAGCAGCGCCCCGAGGGCCGCTCGCTGGCCGGGCTGTGGGAGTTTCCGGGCGGCAAGGTCGAGTCAGGCGAAACGCCCGAAGCCGCCCTGATCCGCGAGCTCGAAGAGGAACTGGCGATAACCGTGCCGCAGGCCTGTCTTGCCCCCGCCGCGTTTGCCAGTGCGCCGCTCGACGACCGGCATCTGCTCCTGCTGCTGTATATCACGCGCAAATGGACCGGCGTGCCGCGCGCACTGGAGGCATCCGCATTGCGCTGGGTCCGCCCGGCGGACATGCACGACCTGCCGATGCCACCTGCCGACCGGCCGTTGATCGGACTGCTCGACGCCTTGTTGTAAGCGCACCCTCGGCGTTTCGGCGCCAAAGGGCAGACGGCGTCAGTCGATCCGGTACTGGATCGGTTTGAACGCGCCGCCATTGGACTGGAGCGCGGAACAGGCCGTTAAGCCAATGATCAGGTCCATCTCCGCGCGGAATGTGACGGTGTCGCCGGCACGGCTGAGCGGTGGTTCAACGGTGAACGCCCCAGTCTTGCCATCGATTGGCACGTTCATGAAGCAGTTGAACGCGACCGGGATCGCATCCGGCTCGATACCATAAGGCGCGAGGGCGGCCGCGAGATTGCCGAAGCAGCCCCGGTGCGGATCGGTGTCGCCGTAGATGATCGCGAAGGTTTCCTTCGAACACGGCGTCAGCAGGAAATCATGCCGGCCGACATCGTCGGCGATGATGTCGAGCATCACGGTGCTGCGGTTCGAATAGAGCCGGTCGCCGGTGGTGAGATAGAGCCGGCTGGCATAGTCCAGCGTCCGCCCCGACGAAATCACCTCGCGCGTGTCGGCTCGGCTATAAGCCAGAAGATCGGCGACCTGCCGACCCTCGGGATCGATCACGGTCAGCGTCTGGCCCCGATCGAGCGTGAAGGCGGTCCCGGACCGGGGACTGATCGTCTCAACCATGCGCACTGCTCCGCTTGAACGGGCATTTCCAAGAATCGTCGACGGCCCGCCCGCTATACTGGCGTGCCTCGCTCGATTCGCCGTGCCGCGCAAGCATCGGGTTCATCGACCCCGCCAGCTCGAGATCGCGCGCCAGGATCGACGTGCGCAACTTGTCGTAGCGCTGTTGCGTCCGCAGCACCTCGAACTGATCGTGGAGGTTGAACACCATCGCCGGCGCCTCGAAACGACGCGCGGGGCGGCTGGCCTGCGGATGCAGGCCGACGACGAAAAACGCCTCGCCGGAAAAGCTCAGCGAAAAATGCGGATCGTCGGGATCGGCGCTGACCGAGGGATCGGGACGATGGCCTAGCCACGCGTCCTTGTCGCTCAGCGACTGGGCCCGCGCCCAGAGGTGCGATTCGAATTCCTCTTCGCTCAGGTGCGTGGCACTGTCGGCCGGGCCTTCGAACAACACCACGAGCGTACGGAAGATCGCGCGATCCTGGTGATATTTGCGGACCGTGTCGCCCAACATGGGCAGGATGCGCAGGTCGTCCCATGCCGATCGAAGGTCGCGCGCAACGATGATGTCCATCTGCCCCTTCGCCAGCGCCGACTTGGCGCCGACACACGGGAAGGCAGTGTCCTTGATCGTCGCGATGAACGCGCGTGCGAGCGGATGGTCGTTTTGGGATTGCGGCTGATACATGGTCGACGAGGAACAGATGGCCGGCGGCTTTGTTTCGCCTTCGACGCGATTGACTCATCTCGATCAATATGAATCCGCTGATGAGCGCGTCACGTGCGCGGTATTGCGGTGGGGAAACAGGCATGCTGACGGAAAAATTTTTGCTGGGCCGAGGCCGCGAGGACCTGAGCGCACAGGAAAAGCAGATCCTGGAGGACAGCGTCGCCGAGGTAAGGTCGCTGCCGCCGCGCCATCGCCTCGTGCGTGCCGGCCAGCCCGTCCAGACGAGCACGCTGCTGCTCGAAGGGTTCATCTGCCGGTACATGGATGATCGGGATGGTTTGCGGCAGCTCGTCGCCGTCCATATCCCGGGGGATTTTGTCGACCTTCATGCCTTCCCGATGAAGCGGTTGGATCATGACGTCGCCACATTGGGGCCGGTAAAGGTCGCGACGTTCGAACATGAGACGCTGAAGACGATCACCGAACGGCATCCGCATCTGACGCAGCGGCTCTGGTTCAGCACGCTGCTCGATGCGGCGATGCACCGCGAATGGATTTTCCGGATGGGGCGGCTCGGCGCCGAGGGCCGCGTGGCGCATCTTTTCTGCGAGATCTACGCAAGGCTGGCGATGGTCGGCTTGGCGAAGGACGGCTGCTACGCGCTGCCGATGACCCAGCCCGATCTGGCGGAGGCCTGCGGCATCACCGGCGTCCACGTCAATCGCGTGCTGCGCTTGCTGCGAGAGCGCAAGCTGGTGACATTCCGGGCAAATACCGTCGAGATCATGGATCCAGCCGGGCTGGCGAGTGTTGGTGAATTTCAGCCCGACTATCTTTACGGGACGAGCGCCACCCCCGCCGGAGCCTTTGCATGAACGACAGGTTGAAGCCGGAGGACGAGCCGGGCGTAGCGGCGGCCGAGCAGGGGCAGGTGACGCTCGATGGTCCCAATGGCCTGGCGATCGCGATGACGCCCGCGGCGGCGGCCGAAACGGGCCGCCGGCTGATCGAGGCGGCACGTCTGGCTGAACAGCAGTCCCCGCCTTCAAACGCTATGGATGGGCATTCAGAGGCGTCTGAAGACGTCTAGTTCCGGGCAGCCTGACCGGTCCTTTGGCGCCCTGGACACGGCCTGCCAGCGCGGGCCGGGGGGTGCCGCCGCGGCACGCGGGGTTCCGCATCTGCACATTGTCTCTATGATGGCGTCAACATCGTCCGGGAGAACCATGTGCATTTTCTACCCCTCGCAATCAGTGCAGCCGCATTGATGGCGTCAGCATCTACCATGGCGCAGACCGCGGTCGCGCCCTCCGCCAATCCGCTGCTTGCCGACTGGACCGGCCCCGCCGGCGGGGTACCGCCTTGGGACAAGGTCCGCCCCGAACTGTTCCCGCAGGCGTTCGAGACGACGCTGGCGGAGCGCACCGCCGAATATCGCAGGATCGCCGACAACCCGGCCAAGCCCAGCTTCGCGAACACGATCGTGCCGATGCAGCTTGCGGGCAAGCGCTACGGGCAAGTGATGACGCTGTTCGGCGTGATGACGGGCAACATGAACACGCCCGCCTATCAGAAGCTCGACCGCGAATGGTCGCCCAAATTCTCCGCCGCGTCGGATGCCATCACGTTCGACAAGCCGCTGTTCGCGCGGATCCAGGCGATCTACGACGCACGCAATTCGAGCGGCCTCGACGCGCAGCAGATCCGGCTCGTGACGCGGATCTATGACAGCTATGTGCGCCAGGGCGCGAAACTGAACGATGCGCAGAAGGCGCAGCTGTCTCAGTATAACCAGCAGCTCGCGACGCAGTTCTCGACCTTTGGCGAGAAGCTGCTTGCCGACGAGAGCAAGGCGATCTCGGTCACCGACGAGGCGCAGCTGGCCGGGCTTCCCGACAGCGTGAAGGCGGTCGCCAAGGCCGCGGCGGCCGAGCGCAAGCAGCCGGGCTTCGCGATCGTCAACACGCGCTCGGCGGTCGATCCGGTGTTGACCTACGCCACCGACCGCGCCCTGCGGGAGAAGGTGTGGCGCGCGTTCGTCAATCGCGGCGATAACGGCGATGCCAACGACACGAACGCGACGATCGCGCAGATCGTCAAGCTGCGTGCCGACCGCGCGCATCTGCTCGGGTTCAAGACGCATGCCGACTGGCGAATGCAGGACACGATGGCCAAGACGCCCGCCGCGGCGATGGACCTGATGATGCGCGTCTGGCCCGCCGCCAAGGGGCGCGTCGCCGAGGAAGTCGCGGACATGCAGAAGATTGCCGGCACGTCGCTGACGATCGAGCCTTGGGATTACCGCTTCTACCAGGAGAAGGTCCGCAAGAGCCGCTACGATCTCGACCAGGCGCAGCTCAAGCCGTATTTCGAGCTCGGCAACATCATCCAGGGATCGCTCTACGCCGCCAACCGGCTGTACGGGCTGAACTTCAAGGAGATCACCGGCAAGGTGCCGGTGTTCGAGCCGAACATGCGTGTGTGGAGCGTGACGGACAAGGCCGGCAAGGATGTCGGGCTGTTCTACCGCGACGATTTCGCCCGGACGGGCAAGCGGTCGGGCGCCTGGGCGAACACCTATCGCGGGCAGCGCGGGCTTGCCCCGGCGCAGCTGGTGCTGTCGTCGAACAACAACAATTTCGCCAAGGGCGCACCCGGCGAGCCGATCCTGATCAGCCTCGACGATGCGCAGACGCTGTTCCACGAATTCGGCCATGCGATCCACGCGATGCTGCAGAACGTCCAGTATCCGGGCCTTGCAGGGACGCCGCGCGACTTCGTCGAATATCCGAGTCAGGTGAACGAGCATTGGCTGCTGACCCGTGACGTGCTCGACAAATATGCGCGGCATTACCAGACCAAGGCGGCGATGCCGCAGGACCTGCTCGACAAGATCGAGAAGTCACGGACGTTCAACCAGGGCTTTGCCACCGCGGAATATCTGTCGTCGGCGATCGTCGACATGAAGATCCACACCGTGGCCAATGGCGTGATCGACCCGGACAAGTTCGAGGCGGCGACACTCGCCGAAATCGGCATGCCCAAGCAGCTGGTGATGCGGCACCGCGTGCCGCAGTTCCAGCATCTGTTCTCGTCCGACAGCTATTCGGCGGGCTATTACAGCTATCTCTGGTCCGAGACGATGGACGCGGACACGTTCGCTGCGTTCGAGGAGGCGGGCAGCCCCTGGGACAAGCCGACCGCGGACAAGTTCGCAAGGCTGCTGCTGTCGACGGGTAACGAGACCGATCGTGCCGAGGCGTACCGCGCCTTTCGCGGTCGCGACCCGGATGTGAACGCGTTGCTCAAGAAGCGCGGCTTTGCCCCAACTCAAGCCGCACAGGACGCGAAATAATGGCCCCCGATCAGAAAACGCGCCTGAAAGCGATCATCGGCGGATCGACCGGCAATCTCGTCGAGTGGTTCGACTGGTACGTCTATTCGGCCTTCACGCTTTACTTCGCACCGCATTTCTTCCCGTCGACGGATCGCACCGCGCAGCTGCTGAGCGCGGCGGCGATCTTCGCCGTCGGCTTCCTGATGCGGCCGATCGGCGCGTGGATCATGGGGGTCTATTCGGATCGCCACGGCCGCAAGGCGGGGCTGACCGTCGCGGTCACGCTGATGTGCGCAGGCTCGCTGATCATAGCCTGCACGCCGGGATACGAGACGATCGGCGTGTTCGCGCCGATCATGCTGGTGATCGCACGCCTGATGCAGGGGCTGTCAGTCGGCGGTGAATATGGCGCGTCGGCGACGTATCTGACCGAAATGGCAGGCAAGGATCGCCGCGGGTTCTTCTCGTCGTTCCAGTATGTCACGCTGATCTCGGGCCAGCTGCTCGCGATCTGCGTGCTACTGGTACTCCAGTCGACGATGAGCGAGGCGGCACTCGATTCCTGGGGCTGGCGCATTCCGTTCGCGATCGGTGCGGTCCTGGCCGTGGTCGTGTTCTACATTCGTCGCGGGCTGGCCGAAACGCAGAGCTTCGAGAATGCCAAGTCCGAGGCGGGCGACGGCAAGCCTAAGTCGGGCTTCCTTCAGTTGATCACCAAGCATCCGCGCGAGACGATGACGGTGATGCTGCTGACCGCAGGCGGTACGCTCGCCTTCTATGCCTACTCGATCTACATGCAGAAGTTCCTGGTGAACACGAGCGGCTTCAGCCGTGAGGTGGCGAGCCAGATCAATGCCGCGACGCTGTTCGTGTTCATGCTGCTGCAGCCGATCGCGGGCGGCCTGTCGGATCGGGTCGGCCGCAAGCCGCTGATGATCGCGTTCGGCATTGCAGGCGTGCTGTTCACCTATCCGATCTTCACCGCGCTCGAGACCGCGACCAACCCGGTCTATGCCGGGTTGCTCGTGATGGCGGCGCTGCTGATCGTGACGGGCTACACCTCGATCAACGCGGTCGTGAAGGCCGAGCTGTTCCCCGCGCATATCCGGGCGCTGGGCGTCGCGTTGCCCTACGCGCTCGCCAACACGCTGTTCGGCGGGACCGCCGAATATGTCGCGCTCAAGTTCAAGGATTCCGGGTTCGAGCGCGGTTTCTACTGGTATGTGACCGGGATGATCGCGGTGTCGCTGATCGTGTATCTGCGGATGAAGGATACGCGGACGAACAGCCAGATCGTCGAGGACTAGGGGCTTCGGCCCGCTCGCCCCACAACCTCCGTCATCCTGACGAAAGTCAGGATCCAGAGCCCAATGCCGCAGAATGCGTGGCTCTGGATCCTGGGTCGAGCCCAGGATGACGGGTTTTGGGTGGACGTGTGCGCCCGACTTGGCCTTAGCGCGGGAGTTCGATGATCGCGTCCAAGCCGCCGCCCGTGCGGTTGACGAGGCGGATCTCGCCGCCGGCCTCGCGGATGATGGCGCGGGCGAGCGCAAGGCCCAGCCCGATGCCCCCGGTTTCACGGTTGCGCGACGTTTCCAGCCGGGTGAACGCATCGAACACGTCGCCCATGCGATCCTCGGGGATCCCGGGTCCCTGATCGGCGACGACGATCGCGACGCGACGCGCATCCGCCTCGACGCGGACCTCTGCCGAAACACCATATTTGACCGCATTCTCGATCAGGTTGCGCACCGCTCGCCGGATCAGCGACGGGCGCAGGTGCATCCGCAGCCGGCCCGCCTCGACGAACATCACATTGTCACCGATATCGCGGAAATCCTCGACCACCGCGTCGACCAGCGCCGCCAGATCGACATCGGTCGGTGGCTCGCTCGGGCGGCCGAGCCGGGCGAGCGAAAGGATGTCGTCGAGCGTGCGGTTCATCTCGGCAATCGTGTCCGCCATCCGGGTGCGATCGGTGTCGTCCTCGACCGATTCGATACGGACACGCAGTGCTGCCAGCGGCGTGCGCAGGTCATGGCCGATCGCACCGAGCATCCGATCCTTCTCGTCGAGCATCGCGGTGACGCGCAGCCGCAGCGCGTTGAACGCGGCAACCAGTGCTGCGACGTCGTCGGGGCCGCGAACCGACAGCGCGATGGCCGGCTCACCCGGCCGGAACGCCTCTGCCGCAGCGCGCAGATCGCGCAACGGGCGCGACATCCGCCGGACGATCCACAGCACCGGCAACAGCACGATGACGTACAGGATCGCGGTCTGGCTCAACAGTGCGAACAGCAGCCGCCAGCCCGGCTGCGGCCACGGCGCGGTGATCGCCAGCCACCCGCGGCCCGGCTGTTCGACCGCGATCACCAGCGTGGGGCCCTGCAGGTCGCCCCGCCGGTCGGCGTTGCGACGACCCTCCCGCCGCCGGGACCCGGCATCGTCGTCGGAAACCGGGCGCAGACCGGTATCGATCCGGCCCACCGTCAGCCCCTGGTCGGCAAGCTGGCGACGGAGTTCCGCCGCGACCTCCGGATGCCGCTGATAGGCGAAGGGGGCGAGCGGATTGGCGGTGAGGCGACGGACCCGGCCGCGGTCGGCGGTCAGCGGTCGCCCGGCATGCGCCTCGCGTTCGAGCGCATCGGCAATCCGCGTCGCCACCGGTCGCGTCGCCTGAGCGAGACGAAATTCGGTCCGGTCGCGGAGGATGAGCCCGAAATTGATCGCCTGCGCGACGAACAGGGCGAGCGCGATCAGCAGCGCCATCTGCCCTGCCAGACTGCGCGGCCAGGGCCGGGACGCCGTCACGGGTGCGCGATCACAGGCGGATGACCTCGGCCGCCAGCGTATAGCCGCCGCCCCAGACCGTCTTGATCAGTTCGGGCGTCTTGGCATCCGCCTCGATCTTGCGGCGCAGCCGGCTGACCTGATTGTCGATCGCGCGATCGAACGCAGCGGCCTCGCGCCCCTGGGTCAGATCGAGCAGCTGGTCGCGGGTCAGGACCTGGCGGGGTCGCGTGACGAGTGCGAGCAGCAGGTTGTACTCGCCGGTCGACAGCGGCACCGACACGCCTTCGCGATCGACCAGCGCGCGTTCGCCCGATTTGAGCACCCAGCCCGCAAAGGCGTAGGAATTGGCCTCGGGCGCATGCTGACGGGCGCCGCCCGCGGTGGCGCGGCGCAGGACGACCTTCACCCGCGTCGCGAGCTCGCGCGGCGAGAAGGGCTTCACGACATAATCGTCGGCGCCCATTTCCAGCCCGACGATCCGGTCGGTTTCCTCGGCGCGCGCGGTCAGCAGGATGACCGGCACGTCGCTGGTCGCGGCGATGTGGCGGCATAGGCTGAGCCCGTCCTCGCCCGGCATCATGATGTCGAGGATGACGAGGTCGATCGCATAGGCGGTCAGCCGCGTCCGCGCGGCCTCCGCGTCGCCGGCCTGCGTGACGCGAAATCCCTGCTTGGTCAGATAGGCGGCCAGCGGCTCGCGGATCGAACGCTCGTCATCGACGAGCAACAGATGCGGCATGTCTCCCATGGGGGCGACGTCTAGCATGGTGCGTGTCCAAAGGAAGCGCCGGACGATCGCAGACCGTCCGGCGCGGAGGGGCAGGGGGGCGGATTACTGATCGGTGTCGCCGCCCGGCCGGTCCATCCGGTGCCCGCGACCATGGCGCATCGCACGGCGATCGGGCCGCTCGCCCGCGTCGAGCCGTCCGTCATGATTGGCGTCCATCCGGTCAAAACGCTGCCCGGCACGGTCGATGAATTCGGCCCGTGTGAGCACGCCGTCACCGCCGCCGCGCCTGCCGCGCATCATCTGGCCCTTCCTGCCGTCCGCCATGCCTGCGTGCTCGGGCGGGAGCGTCTTGCCGCGCGCGGCCATCCGGGCCTCGCGACGGTCGCGCATCGCTTCACGAGCCGCCTGGCGTTCGGCCGCTGTCACGATGCCATCGCCGTCGGCGTCCAATCGGGCGAACTGGGCCTCTGCCTGCGCGAGGACTTCGGCGCGGGTGAAGACACCGTCGCGATCGGTGTCAGCCTGCATCATCGGCCCGCCGCGCATCCGGCCTGCGTGACGCGGGCCGGGACCGCGGGGCGCAGCTTCGGGCGCCGCCTGCGTCTGGCCGGCGATGGTCGTCTGCAGCGCGGCGCGGTTGGCGGCGCTGGTGGCGGCGGCGTCGGCGCGGTCAGCGGGGGCGGACTGTGCGCCGCAGGCCGTGGCGGCAAAGCTGCTGGCTGTCAGCGCCAGCGTGAGCAGGGTCTTGCGCATCGCGTATCTCCGGTCGGACGGGGCTGATCCCCATCGAATGTCCCGGTTATGACGGTCGGCTGTCGCGACGCTTTGTCAGGTGACGGATAAACTGTCGCAATCTGTATCGTGCACGTCACATTTGCGCGCGGCCGACCTGACGCCGCAATCAGGCGAAGATCGCGACGCTCTGCATCTGTTCGGCGATCGGCAGGCCCTGCGCGTTCCAGATCGCCATCGACTGGCTCGAACTGCCGTCGCGGACATAGTCGGTCGTCGCGCGCAGCAGCCACCAGCCGTCGTGCGTCACCGGTTGCGGGCCGAGAATGTTGAGCAGCCAGGTCATCGAGCTGAGCGGCGCAGGCCCGCCGAGCAGCTTGAGCGCAGAGGGTGGCAGGCAGTCGGCGACTGCGATCAGTTCGACCATCTGATCGAGCCCGTCGCGATCCGCCAGCCGGACCCAGCGCAGCCATTCGGCGGGGCCGACGCTGTCGTCGCGGCGGTCGAGCAGATCGAAATTACGGGAGAAGGCGACCGCGCTGTGGCCGCGATAAGTCGCGGTGTCTGCGTCGGGTACCGCGAAGGCGGGCGCGGTGCCGGTGTGATGGTCGACGCGCGAGGCGATCGGCCCCATGAAGACGAAGGTCGCGCGCAGCCCGAGCCCCGCCGCGCTTTCGACGTCCGCCTGGACGAACGCGGCATTGCGGCCGCGCCGCAACCGCGTCGCGCGGATCGTTATGTCGCCCGAGAGCGGGCCAATGAACGCGACCTGCGCCGAGCGGAGCGGTGGCAGGTTGGTGTCCGACATTTGCGCCGCATGTAGTGCAAGCGCGGCCGAGAACCCGCCATAGGCGGTGCGCCCCTGCAGCCAATTGTCCGGCACGGTCCCGCGCCAGCCGCCCTCGATCGGCTGCAGCGCCTCGATCGCCTGTCGCAGACTGGTCATGCCGCCGTCCCCGTCAGGGAATCGCGCAGCTCGCGTTTGAGCACCTTGCCGATCGCGCTGCGGGGGAGTTCGCTGGTCGAATGAATGCCCGACAGGCGCTGGGTCTTGCCGAGCTGCGCGTTGGTCCATGCCAGGATATCCGCCGGGTTAGCCTCGGGCGAGCGAGGGACGATGACCGCGACCGGAGTCTCGCCCCACGCCTCGGACGGCATGCCGATGACCGCGCAATCGGCGACGTCGGGATGTGTGGCAAGTACAGCCTCGAGATCGGACGGGTAGATGTTGAACCCGCCCGAGATGATCAGGTCCTTCTTGCGGTCCATCAGGATAAGGAAGCCGTCCTCGTCGAACCGCCCGACATCACCGTGGCGGATATAGCGGTTACCCTCGGCGTCATACCATTCGACGTCGCGCGTCGCAGCGCTGCGGCCGTGATAGCCGTTCATCATCGCGGGCGAGCGGCCGACGACCTCGCCCATTTCGCCCGGCGGCACCTCGACGCCGTCGTCGTCGATCAGGCGGATCTCGTGCCCCGGCATCGGCTGACCCACGCTATGCAGCTTGGTCAGATGCGCGGTCGCGTTGAGCGCGCAGCTCGCCCCGCCTTCGGTCATGCCGTAGAACTCGACGAGCAGCCCCGGCCAGCGTGCGACCACGTCGGCCTTCAGCGCGGCGGAGAAGGGCGCGCTGGTGCTCGTCTTAAAGCGGAACGCCGAGAGGTCGAATGCGTCGAAATCGGGGAGCGCCATGATCCGCTGATACTGGACCGGAACGAGCATCGTGTGCGTTGCGCGGTATCGCTCGGCGAGCGTCAGATAGCCGCGCGCGTCGAACTTGCCCATCAGCACGACGCTGCCGCCCCAGCCGAGCGTCGGCAGGACACTGACGAGCGTGGTGTTCGAATAGAGCGGCGTCGCGATTATCGTGACTGCGGTGTCGAACCCTGCGGCGCTGTTGCGCGCGATGTGTGCCCAGCGCATCGCATGGCTCTGGACGATCCCCTTGGGCGTGCCGGTCGTGCCCGACGAGTAGATGATGTTGAACGCATCGCCAGGCGCGATCGCCACGGGCGTGGGGCGTGCGCCATCGGGCGCGAGCCAGCGCTCCAACAGCTCGGCGTCGCCGGACGGCCCCTGGGGCGGCAGGTAGGCATCCGACATCAGTATGGTCCGCGCGGTGATGCGTTCGTCCGCCAGAGCCTGCGCCATGGGCTCGTCCAGCACGACGATCGGCGCGCCGCTGTCCGCGATCATCGCCGCGATCGCCGAGGGGGTTGCCGACGGCGCAATCGGGGTCGCGACACAGCCGGCCCGTACCGCGCCAAGGAAAACAGAAAGATAGCTGGTTGACGGCGCGGCGACGATCGCGATCGCCTGTCCCGCGGCGATGCCGTCGCGTTGCAGCGCGGCCGCGACGCGGTCCATCGTCCGGTCGAGCGTCGCATAGTCGATACTGCCCTGCGAATCTGCGATGGCGGTCGATGATCCGCGTTCGCGGGCATGTGCGCGGATCAGATTCGGCAGGGTCGCGAAGCCGGTAGCGAGCAAATCGGAGGCGATCGTCATATCCGCGTGGCTAGGCGAAGTGTGCGGCGAATGCCATACGCGATATTCGAAAAGACGACTCGCGAAAGGATCAGCCGATGTTGTTCTACGACAGTGCCTCGCCGGCGCCCAACCCGCGCCGCGTCCGGATCTTCCTCGCCGAAAAGCAGGTGCGCATCCCGATGGTGCAGGTGTCGATACCCAAGGCGGAGCACAAGGCGGCGCCGTTCCTCGCGGTGAATCCCTACGGCCAGACGCCTGCGCTGGCGTTCGACGATGGTCGCGTGCTGACCGAGAGCGTCGCGATCTGTCGATATTTCGAGGCGCTGCATCCGGACCCGCCGCTGTTCGGGCACGGGGCGCACAATATCGCCGAGGTGGACATGTGGACGCGGCGGGTCGAATTGCGGCTGATGACGCCGCTGTCGCTGGTGTGGCAGCATACGCATCCCTGGACGGCGCGGATCGTGAAGCCGCAATATACCGAATTCGGCGAAACCCAGCGGCCGCGTGTCCGGTCGGCCATGGCCGAGTTCGACGCTGCGCTGGCGGGCATCGAATGGCTCGACGGGGTGCGCTATACCATTGCCGACATCGTCCTGCTGACGACGATCGACTTCGCCGGGTTCGTCGGCATTCCCATCCCGGACGAGCTGACACATCTCAGGGCTTGGCACGACCGTGCGTCAGGCCGCCCGAGCGCACAGGCCTAGCGCCGCTGGCGTCCCGGGTCTTGACCCCGGCCTCGTGCTCCGGACCGGCCGGACGTGGTGGGAGTGCTCTCAGGCCGGCATCCCCGACTTTAGTCCGGCATCCGCGACGGCGCCCGAACTTCCCTTTGCATCCCCCGGCGAATCATGCCAATAGCTGCCCATACCTGATGTTCAGTTTCGGAAAGAGACGGACTTAGGGTGGTTGAGCCTCGCAGCACTCTCGCAGTGCTCGGTATCGACAGGCAGGCAGTCCAACAGGTCGCCGCCTTGACGAGTTTGGAGAGGGGATAAGGCGGAAGGACGGCAAGGCCGTACCTTCCGCCGTCCTTCCTGAAACCCCAGCATCAGCGAGCATTGTGCGACCCGGCCTGACGCCGCATGCGCTGTTCCGTTTTGCGTCATTTCTGGCGTCACCTGACTTCGGCGCTTGAAGGCCGGCGGCGGCTGGTATCCTTAGGGTCGGACCGCTGCGGTAAAGGCCCTCTCCCCGGGGCCACATTATCGCAAGATCGAAAAATGGTTCTGGCCGATCCGGAACTGGCGAAAGCCGTCTACATCACAGTATTGGCGGGGATTAGTAGCAATATGCTACGATTTTCCCGCTTGACGCGTAAGGCGTAGAAGAATCTATTCGATGATGCGGTACGGGCCAAAGTGCTTCGGCCGAACAGGGGAGAGTGATGTGGCCAAGCAGCGCTATTTCGTCGCGTCCGCGTTTTTCGTCATTGCATGGGCCCTTGCCGTTCCGGCGGCAGCGCAGATCGGGGGTGATCCACAACCATTGGGAACGACGGGAGCAGGGCAGGTTACAGCGAACCCCGCGCAGTCTGCCGCCGCCCAGTCAGAGAATGCCGACATCATCGTCACCGGCTCGCTGATCCGCGGGTCGTCCGAGGATGCCGCCGCACCCGTCGACGTGATTTCGGGTGACGAACTCGCGAAGCAGGGCGCGCCGACCGCGGTCGAACTGCTCAAGAACCTGCCGACTTCGAACGGCGTAACCGGCGACGCGAACCAGTTCGACAGCCGCAGCCAAGGCAATGAGGGCGTCGCGTCGGTCAATCTGCGCGGGCTGGGGCCGCAACGTACGCTGGTGCTGCTCAACGGCAAGCGGCTGGTGCCGGTCGGCGGCGGTATTCCGATCGTCGACATCAACCTGATCCCGTCGGCCGCGATCGGTCGTGTCGAGGTGCTCAAGGACGGCGCCGCCGCCACCTATGGCTCGGACGCGATCGCGGGCGTGGTCAATTTCATCACACGGACCGACCAGCAGGGTTTCCTGGTGTCGGGCGACTACCGTTATATCGACGGGTCGAAGGGCGATTACGGCACGGCCATGAGCTATGGCCACAGCGGCAACGGCGTGCGGATGCTGGCGTCGTTCGGCTATCAGCACCGGTCGGAGCTCCGAACGACCGATCGGGACTTCACCATTCAGCCATATGCCAACAATCCCCAGGGCGGCTGGACCGGCGGCGGCAATCCCGGCAACCTCGATTTCAACGCAACCGTTCCGTTCCTCGACCCGGTCAGCGGGCGTCTGTTCACCGGCTATGGCGCGAACGGTGTGTCGAACGGGGTGAATTTCGTTCGCGATCTGGGGTGTGAATCGCTCGGCGGATTCCGCAGCGTCGCGGGCTCGACGACACCGACGCCGACCGCAGTCGGGACGATCGCGGTGCCGACTGATCGATGCTTCAACAATTACGGCCAGTTCGGCAATCTCGTCGAGCCGGAGGACCGGTATCAGGCCTATGCCGAGGTCGCGATCGACCTCACCAGTTCGCTGCAGTTCACCGCGACCGCGCTCTATGGAGCGACCTCGACGCGGATCACGACGTCGCCGACCTATCTGCCGACGCTGCCGCCATCGGCGAATGCGGCGGGCGGCGGCGCGGGTTTCTTCCAGGTGCCGACCTATGCGCCGGCACTGCGCGACTATTGCCAGGTCTATGGTGCGGCGGCGGGCTGCCTGACCGCGAACGGCACGCCGCTCGCACCCGCGCTCGCCTTCCCCGTGCTCTTCCGTCCGGCACTGCTCGGTGGCAATCCGGTCATGCGGGGCGGGGACAATGACCGCGGATCGGCATTTTCCAAGCGCCAGTCGGAGGAAATGCGTTTTACCGCGGACCTGTCGTGGGAGGTCACCGACCGGATCAACTTGACCGCGAGCGGGACCTATTCGCAATATGTCCGTGAGAATGAGGGGACCGACACGTTCGGTGACCTGCTGCAGAACGCGATTGCGGGCTTTGGCGGCCCCAATTGCGCCTATGCGACCACCGCGTCGCGCGCCGGGCTGACCGCTGCGCAGATCGCTTCGCTTGCCGGAACGAACGGCTGCACCTTCTTCAACCCGTTCTCGACCGCGGTGGCGGCGAACCCGGTCACGGGCCAGGTGAACCCTAATTACGCCGGGTCGCGAAGCACCAACGGGCTCAGCACCGCGCCCGGTGCGGGGCTGGTCAACGACATTGCGACGGTCGACAATTTCTTCCGGACGACGCGCACCGTCTACAACACGCAATTGTTCGTCGGCGACCTCGTGCTCGGTGGGCGGACCGGGCTGCGACTGCCCGGTGGCGATGTCGGCTTTGCGATCGGCGGCCAGTATCGGCGCAATTATTATGCCGTGAACTATAATGCCGACAGCAACCTCGCGGTAAATCCCTGCCCGGGGACACCGCTCAATCCGCGTGCGACCTGTACGCCGCAGACGGGTGCGCTGGGCTTCCTCGGCACCAACCGGAACGCGTCCTCGGTGGGCGACGTGAAGGCGCTGTTCGCCGAGCTGCAGCTGCCGATCCTCGAGGCGATCAACGCCCAGCTGTCCGCGCGGTACGAGGATTATGGCGGCAATGTCGGATCGACCTTCAATCCGCAGGGACGGTTGCGAATCCAGGTGGCGCCGTGGCTGGCGCTGCGCGGCGGGGCCGGGACGACGTTCCGTGGACCGCCCGCGCAGCAGCTCGAAGGCAATCTGACCGCGCTGCAGATCATCGGCACCTCGTTCCGCGCGGTCGACATCAACGGCAATCCAGATCTCGAGCCTGAAAAGGCGACGACCTATAGCGGGGGCGTGATCCTCGACGCGGGCGGGTTCAATGCGAGCGTCGACTATTTCCGGTACGACCTGAAGGGGCCGATCGAGCAGGAGCCGACACAGGGCATCGTCAACGCATTGTTCGGTGCGAGCGGCGCGGCGAATTGCGGCAATGCCGCTTTTGCCGCGCTCCAGCAGCGCTTCACCTTCACCGGTGCGGGCTGCGGCGTCGGCAACGTCCAGCGGTTGCGCACCGTCTATGTCAACAGCGCCAATGTCACGACCTCCGGTCTCGACGTCCAGGCAAGCTTCCGCGGAGAGCTCGGGCTGGCGACCGTCACGGTGGGCGCGACCGGCACCTATGTCATCGACTACAAGACCAAGGACGTGACGGTGGAGGGGATCGTCGTGCAGCCCGCATTCGACGGTGTCGGCCTGCTCAACTACCAGACGACGGCCTACCCGGTGCCCGAGATCAAGGGCAACTGGTATGTGCAGGGTGATTACGACGTCGCCAGCCTGCGCGTGCAGTTCAACTATATCGATGGCTATACCGATCAGCGCGGCGCGGCGATCTTCGGGCCGAACTTCGGTGCGCTGGCCGGTGGATCGGTGACGGGCGGCAAGGAGATCGGCGCGTTCAAGACGATGGACGCCACGCTGAGGATCGCGTTGCCGACCGGATCGACGGTGTCGCTGTCCGCGCTCAACATCTTCGATCGCGCGCCGCCTTTCGCGCGGCTGGACCAGAATTACGATCCGTTCACCGCCTCGCCGCTCGGGTTCACCGCAAAACTCGGTTTGTCGCAAAAATTCTGATTGCTCTCGGCGCTGGCCTTGCTTTCAACGATTGGGTACGGTCCCAACAAGGTCGCAAGGCCAGCAACGATACGAGAGGATGACCATGGCGACAGCGTTGAAGACGCATTCCGACATCGCCGATTCCCTGGCCATGAAGCGCCGCGGCCTGACGCTCACCCTGCTCACGCTCACCTATTTCTTCAGCTATATGGATCGGCAGATCCTCGCGATCCTGCTCGAACGCATCAAGGCGGACCTGGTGCTGACCGACACGCAGCTCGGGTTGCTTTCGGGACTCGTGTTCGCGATCTTCTACGCCACGCTCGGCATCCCGGTCGCGCGACTGGCCGACCGGACGAGCCGCCGCAACATCATCGCGGTGAGCCTGACGATCTGGAGCGCGATGACCGCGATGTGCGGTCTGGCGCAAAACTTCACGCAACTCATGCTGTTCCGCATCGGCGTCGGGATTGGCGAGGCCGGGTCGAGCCCGCCCAGCCATTCGATCATCGCCGATCTCTATCCCCCCGAAAAGCGCGCGGGCGCGATGGCAGTCTATTCGCTCGGCGTGGTGCTGGGGGCGGGATTCGGGACGCTGATCGGTGGCGTCGTCGCGCACAGCTATGGCTGGCGGGTGGCGATGATGACCGTCGGACTGCCCGGTATCGCGCTGGCGGTGCTCGTCCGGCTGTTCATGGTCGAGCCGCGTCGCGGCCTGTCCGACGCCGGCCCGGTCGCCGCGCCAGCGCCGATGCCGAGCGTCGCGCAGGGTTTTGCCTCGATGTGGGCGAGCGCGCCCGCGCGGCATCTCGTCGTCGGCGTGACCCTGACCTCGATGATCGGGTACGCGCTGACGGGGTGGGGGCCGAGCTTCATGCAGCGTTCGCTCGGCATCTCGATGCTCGACGTGTCGCGCTACATCGCGCTGCCGGGTGCCCTGTTCGGGGCAATCTCGGCGCTTGCCGGCGGCAAGATCGCCGATGTGCTCGCCAAGCGCCACGGCCTTCACGTGCAGAGCTGGGTCGTGCTCGTCATGAAGGGGCTGTCGCTGCCCTTCGCGCTGGCCTTCTACCTGATCGACGTGCCGGCAATCGCGATCGGCAGCTATTTCGTCTACCTGATCTTCGCCAATTCGTACCTGGGGCCGAGCTTCGCGCTGATCCAGCATCTCGCGCCGCTGAAGACCCGTGCGATGTGGGCGGCGATCACGTTGCTGGTCATCAACCTGGTCGGCCTCGGCCTCGGTCCGACGATGGTCGGGTGGCTGAGCGACCTGCTAAAACCGACCTTTGGCGAGGAATCACTACGCTATGCGTTGGTGATCATCGTGATGATGACGCCCTGGGCGCTCTATCATTATTGGCGTGCGGGCGTGCTGCTCAAGCGCGCCGAGGATCAGGCCGTGCTCGCGGCGGCCTGAGACGTCGGGGGCGGGGAGCGACGCGGCAGTCAGCCTGTGCCGGTCCCCGCCGCCCCTCTGCCGCTCAATCGTCGAACAGGCCGTACATCAGCGTCGAGGCATACATTGCAACGGCGCGCTCGCGCGGCATGGTAGACGCCCATTTGCGCATGTCGAAGGCGGCATTCTGGACCGCCATCAGCGCCTGCGCGGCGATCAGCGCATCGACCGCGCGGATCGAGCCCTCGCCGATCCCGTCCATCATCATTCCCGCATAGCGCCGCGCGATCCCGTTCGACCGCTCGACCATCGCGTCGCGGACGCTTGGCGGCAGGCCGCTGAGCGCGGTCGTGCGGAGCAGCGGACCCCGCTCGGCGAACTGGACGTCGAGCAGCGTCGCGACCGTGCTCGACAGCTTGTGCCAATAGCTGCCGCCCTCGGCCTCACCGCGGCCCTGCGCATCGGCGATCGTATCGAAGCTGCGGCGATAGCAGGCGATGACCAGATCGTCCTTGGCATCGAGATGGTGGTAGAAGCTGCCCTTGGTGACGTTCAGTTCGGACGCGATCTTCTGCACCGATGCGCCGCGATAGCCGAGTTCGTTGATCAGCCGCGTCGCCGCCAGCAGGAACGCCTCGCGCCCCGGCTCGGCATCGTCATGGCTGAGATCGAGCAGCGTCGGCGCCCAGCGCGCACCCGGCCCGGCGATGCCGTGCGCGAACACATCCATCAACCGCGCCTCGACACGGGCATATTGGTCAGGCTCGTAGCGCGTCAGCCAGATCGGCAACCAGAAGGTATTTTCGAGCAGGACGTGCGCGCGCGCGCTCTGAATGTCGGTCTGTGCGCGGCCGGTCGACGGGCCCCAGAGGAGGCGGGTGCGGCGGAACACTTCGCGCCAGCCGTTCATCAGCCGGCTGCGGATCGGGTCTTCGGTGGCGCGCAGATCGGAGAGGACCGCGAACGCCTTTTCCTCGCCGCGCTGGATCCGGCCGAGCCGCGCCATGTTGAGCGCGAGATAGCGGGCGACGCGCGCCTGCGGGGTCGCCTCGACCATCGCCTCGTCGAGCATCCGCAGCAGATAATCGAGCGTGTTCTCGAACGCGGCGGCGGCAAGGTCTTCCTTGCGCTTGAAGTAATAGGTAACGCTCGTCGTGTTGAGCCCGACCCGCCGCGCAACGTCCGCGAAGGTCATGCCCTTGGCACTTTGTTCGTTGATCGCCTCTGCGGCTGCGGCGAGGATGGCGTCACGCTTGGCACGGAAGCGCTTCGTGCCCTGTTCGCCGTCTTCGATCGCCTCTGCCGGAACCTTCATCAAAATACCCTAACAGCTTCGATTTGAAGTTACAGTGCTTTTTAGGCGCTTTCGTGGCCGAGTGGAAAACCGGCTTTCGGCACGCTCCCGGATGCTTTACCGAATACGCGGTATGGTCTAATCGACCGCCAGACCGTGGACCGATGGAGAGCCCGCATGGATTTCAGCTTCAGCGACCGAGAGACCTATTTCCGAGATCGCGTGCGCGACTTCATCGACCAGAATATCCGCCCGCGTCAGGCCGATTACGACGCGCAGGCCCACCATGGCGAGCGCTGGAAGGTGATTCCGGTGATCGAGGAGATGAAGGAAAAGGCCAAGGCCGCAGGGCTGTGGAATTTCTTCATGCCCCCCCATTCCGGGCAGACTCACGTCGATGACAGCTTCGTGTTCGAGGGGACGCAGCTGACCAATCTTGAATATGCGTTATGCGCCGAGGAGATGGGCAAGGTCAGCTGGGCGAGCGAATGTTTCAACTGCTCGGCGCCCGATACAGGCAATATGGAGGTATTCCATCGCTATGGAACCCGCGAGCAGAAGGAGGCGTGGCTCGGCCCGCTGATGCGCGGTGAGGTCCGGTCCGCCTTTTTGATGACCGAGCCTGCGGTGGCGTCGTCGGATGCGACCAATATCGAGACGTCGATGGTCCGCGACGGCGATCATTATGTGATCAACGGGACGAAATGGTGGTCGTCGGGTGTCGGCGATCCGCGCTGCAAGATCGCGATCGTCATGGGCAAGACGAGCTTCGAGGGATCGCGGCACCAACAGCAGAGCCAGATCCTGGTGCCGATGGACACGCCCGGCGTGACGATCAAGCGGATGCTGTCCGTCTATGGCTATGATCACGCGCCGCACGGGCATGGCGAGGTCGTGCTCGAGAATGTCCGCGTGCCGGTCGAGAACGTGCTGCTGGGCGAAGGACGCGGGTTCGAGATTGCGCAGGGGCGGCTCGGGCCGGGCCGCATCCACCATTGCATGCGGACGATCGGCGTCGCGGAGACCGCGATCGAGGCGATGGCGAAGCGGCTGCTGAGCCGTGTCGCGTTCGGCAAGCGGATCGCCGACTTCTCGGTCTGGGAGGAGCGGATCGCGACCGCGCGGATCGATATCGAGATGACGCGGCTGCTGTGCCTGAAGGCCGCGGACATGATGGACAAGGCCGGCAACAAATCCGCACAGATCGAGATTTCGATGATCAAGGTAGCCGCGCCGAACATGGCGCTGAGGATCCTCGACGATGCGATCCAGGCGCATGGCGGCGGCGGCGTGTCGGACGATTTCCGGCTCGCGCACGACTGGGCGGCAATGCGGACGCTGCGCTTCGCCGATGGTCCCGACGAGGTCCACAACCGGTCGATCGCACGCAACGAGTTCGGCAAATACGGGGACTTTCGTAAAGGCGGCGTGTCGAGCGGGGATGTCGGCGTGAGCCGCTGACCCTGTCCCGTTCGTCCTGAGCGCAGTCGAAGGACATGCCCCGAACGAGCCAGTCCTTCGACTTCGCTCAGGACGAACGGCATTTCTGATTGCGCGCCCGCCAAATCTGGAGCCAGACCACCCATGAAAGCCGCAGTCCTTTTTGAAGCCAATACGCCGCTCAGCATAGAGGACGTCATCGTCTCGAAGCCGGGTCCGCGCGAGGTGTTGATCCGTACCGTCGCGGTCGGGGTGTGTCGCTCCGACCTGCACTTCGTCGACGGCGCCTATCCGCATGCGATGCCGACCATTCCGGGGCACGAGGCGTGCGGCGTCGTCGAGGCGGTCGGTGACGAGGTCGCCATGGTCAAGGTTGGCGACCATGTCGTCACCTGCCTCTCGGCGTTTTGCGGCCACTGCGAATTCTGCGTGACCGGCCGCATGGCGCTCTGCGTCGACAGTTCGGTGCGGCGTCCAAAGGGTGCGCCGCCGCGGCTGATGCTGGGTGACCGGCCGATCGCGCAGATGCTGAACCTGAGCGCCTATGCCGAGATGATGCTGGTGCACGAACATGCCTGCGTCGCGATCGACCGCGACATGCCGATGGACCGTGCGGCGCTGCTCGGCTGCGCGATCACGACCGGGGCAGGCGCGGTGTTCAACACGACTGACGTGACGCCGGGCGAGACGGTGTGCGTCGTCGGGTGCGGCGGTATTGGTCTGGCGGCGGTGAATGCCGCGAAGATCGCGGGTGCGGGCAAGATCATCGCGCTCGATCCGGTGCCGGAGAAGCGCGCGATGGCGGAGAAGCTTGGCGCCACGCACAGCTTCGACGCGCTGTCCGAGACCGCCGCGGACGAGGTTGTCGCGCTGACGAAGGGCGGCGTCCACCATGCGATCGAGGCGGTCGGCCGGACGCAGTCGGCGGCGACCGCGGTCAAGGTGCTGCGGCGCGGCGGGACCGCGACGATCCTGGGGATGATGCCGCTGGGCGAGAAGGTAGGGCTGTCGGCGATGGACCTGTTGTCGGGCAAGCGCTTGCAGGGCGGATTCATGGGGTCGAACCGGTTCCCGGTCGACATCCCGCGGCTCGTCGACTTCTACATGCGCGGGCTGCTCGATCTCGACACGATCATCGCGGACCGGATGCCGCTCGAACGGATCAACGATGCATTCGACGAACTGCGTCGCGGCGACACGACGCGCAGCGTGATCACCTTTTCATGAGCGGCGACGCAGCCAGCACGATGGTCGGTACGATCCCGGTCGGCGAGCGGGACCGGCTCGATCTCGACCGGTTGACGGCATGGATGACGGAGGCTGTCGAAGGCTTTGCCGGGCCGCTGCGCTACGCCAAGTTCGCCGGCGGCCAGTCGAATCCGACCTATCGGCTCGACACGCCGGCGCGTGCCTATGTCCTGCGCCGCAAGCCGTTCGGGCCGATCCTGCCCTCGGCGCATGCGGTCGAGCGCGAATATGCGGTGATCGCCGGGCTTCATCCGACGGGTTTCCCGGTGCCGCGACCGTACGGGCTTTGCGAGGATCCCGACGTCATCGGCGCGCCATTCTATGTGATGGAAATGGTCGAAGGCCGGACGATCTGGGACGGCGCGATGCCGGGTGCGACGCCTGCCGAGCGCCGCGCGCATTATGACGCGATGATCGACGCGCTCGCCGCGCTTCACAACACCGATTACGCGGCGGCGGGGCTCGCATCCTATGGCAAGCCCGGCAATTATTTCGAGCGGCAGGTGGGGCGCTGGACCAAGCAATATCGCGCGGCGGAGACCGAGCGGATGGAGTCGGTCGAGCGGCTGATCGATTGGCTGCCACGGACCTTGCCCGATCAGACGCGGACGTCGATCGTCCACGGCGACTATCGCATCGACAACATGATCTTCGCCCATGCGACGGACGGTGCGGGCGCGAAGGTCATCGCGGTGCTCGACTGGGAATTGTCGACGCTCGGCGATCCGCTCGCCGATTTTTCCTACATGCTGATGAGCTGGGTGACCGAACCCGAAGGCCGGTCGGGGGTGCTCGGCCTGACCGGTCCGGAGACCGGCATTCCGACGATCGAGCAGGTCGTCGCGCGCTATTGCGCCGCGACCGGGCGGGACGGCGTTCCCGATCTCAACTGGTATTTCGCCTATAACCTCTTCCGGCTCACGGGGATCGTCCAGGGGATCAAGAAGCGGATCATCGACGGCACCGCGTCGAGCGCGCAGGCCGAGGCGACGGTCGCCAAGGTCCATGCGCTGGCGGATGCGGCGTGGGGGTTTGCGGTGAAGGCGGGCGCGTGACGCATGTCCCGCAGGCAGAAGGGGAGAGGCAGGGCATGACGCAGTTCGACCTGAGCGGGAAGGTCGCGATCATCACCGGATCGTCGCGCGGGATCGGCAAGGCGAGCGCTTTCGAGCTGGCGGCACATGGCGCGAGGGTGGTGATCTCCAGCCGGAAACAGGAGGCGTGCGATGCCGTCGCGGCGGAGATCAACGCGCGCTACGGCGAGGGCCGCGCGATCGCGGTCGCGGCGAACATCGCCGACAAGGCGGCGCTCCAGCATCTCGTCGACACGACCCGCAGCGCGTTCGGCCGCATCGACGTGCTAGTCTGCAACGCCGCCTCCAACCCCTATTACGGACCCCAGGCGGGGATCGGCGACGACCAGTTCCGCAAGATCCTCGACAACAATATCGTCTCCAACCACTGGCTGATCCAGATGGTCGCCCCCGGCATGACGGAGCAGCGCGACGGCAGCATCATCATCATCTCCTCGATCGGCGGGCTTCGCGGATCGCCGGTCATCGGCGCCTATTGCATCAGCAAGGCCGCCGACATGCAACTGGCACGCAATCTCGCGGTCGAGTTCGGCCCGTCGGGCGTCCGCGTGAACTGTATCGCGCCAGGCCTGATCCGCACCGATTTCGCGCGCGTGCTGTGGGAGGATCCCGAGCGGATCGCGGCTGCGAACACCCGCGTGCCGCTGCGACGCATCGGTGAACCCGAGGAAATCGCGGGCGCGGTGGTGTTTCTCGCCGCATCCGCGAGTCGTTTCATGACCGGGCAGACGCTGGTCATCGACGGCGGCGTCACGATCTGAAGGGGAGGGCATCATGCGGTTCGAGAACAGGTCGATCATCGTCACCGGCGCAGGATCCGGCATCGGCCGCGCGGCGGCATTGCTGTTCGCGGCGGAGGGCGGGCATGTCGTCGTCGCGGACCGTACCGAGGGTGCGGACGAAACCGCGCATCTGATCAGCCAGGCCGGCGGCATCACCACCCCGATCCGCGTCGACGCGGGGGAGGAGGAGGACGTGATCCGCATGGTCGCACTCGCCTGTAATACACATGGCGGGCTCGACGTGCTGTTCGCCAATGCCGGCATCTCGGGCGGCATGGCCAATCTCTTCGACACCGACGTCGCGCTGATCACCGAAGTGCTGCGGGTCAATCTGATCGGTCCGTTCCTCGCCATCAAGCACGCGGCACCACGGATCGTCGCGCGCGCGGCCGAGACGGGCAGGGGCGGCGCGATCGTGCTGACCGCGAGTGTCGCCGGGTTACGGTCGGGCGCAGGGTCGCCGGCCTATTCCGCGTCCAAGGCGGGAGTGATCAACCTCGCGGCGGTGTCGGCGCAGCAGCTGTCGGGTGCGAACGTCCGGGTCAATGCGATCTGCCCAGGGCTGACCGAGACGGGGATGACCAAGCCGGTGTTCGACTATGCGCGCGAGGCCAACAAGATGGACCGCGTCGGCCGTCTCAACCCGCTCCACCGCGGCGCGCAGCCCGAGGAGCTTGCCCGGGTCGCGGTGTTCCTCGCCTCCGATGACGCAAGCTACGTCAATGGTCAGGCGATCGTGGTCGATGGCGGATTGTCGTCGAGCCATCCGGTGACGCGGCAGGGTTATGGCAAGACCGCAGCCTGATGCGGTCCGCTCAGGCGGCTGAGAGATGGAGGTCGGCGAAACCGGTGAAATAGCCGCGTAGCGTCGGATCCTCGATCGGTGCGATCAGCGCCGCGATCGTGGCGGCGGGCGACGTCGCGCCACCGCCAGGCGCCGCGCCGCTGGCAAATCCCATCGACCAGCTGCCGAAGCTGCGCTCGGTGATCGTCTGTTTCGCGAGCTGCACCATCGCGAAATGCCGGTCGTCGCGCTGGATGCGATCGAAAGTGCGCGATACGGCGAGATCATCGCCCTCGAGCACCTGGAGAAACCTGTTGCCACCAGCGATGAGCAGACCGGTCACGCCCGCGGCGGCATTGTTGCGACGCGAGACCCGCAGGATCTCGTCGATGACCGGCTGCGTCATACGGCCGCGCGACGTGCTGATATAGAGAAGGCGTTGCATGCCGATGATCCCGGAGAATGATCGCGCGGGACTAATCGGAATTTACGAAGACCGGGTTAACCCCCGTAAACCAAGGTTATTTTCGCATCCGGATCAGCCCCTCCTGCGCGACGCTCGCGACGAGCCGTCCGTCGCGGGAGAAGATCTTGCCGCGGTTGAAGCCGCGCGCATGGCCCGACCAGGGGGCATCGCAGGCATAGAGCAGCCAGTCGTCCGCGCGGAAATCCTCGTGCAGCCAGAGCGAATGATCGAGGCTGGCGGTCTGCAGACCCGGCGTGATCCAGTTGATCCCGTGCGGCAGCAGCGCGGTTCCGAGCAACGCCATGTCCGAGGCATAGGACAGGACCGCGCGGTGCATCGCCGGGTCATCGCCGATCGGCGCCACGATCCGAAACCAGTTGGCATGGTTCGGCGCCTGCGCGGGCGGATCGATCCAGCTGCGCGGGTTGACCGGGCGGACCTCGATCGGGCGCCAGCGCAGCATGTGCGCGCGGAATTTTTCGGGAATGCCGTCGATATTCTCCAGCCGCAGGTCACGATCGGAACGCAGCTCCTCGGGCGGGGCGACGTCGGGCATCGCGTCTTGGTGATGGAGGCCGTCCTCGGGGGTCTGGAACGATGCCGCCATGTTGAGGATCGGCTGGCCCTTCTGCATCGCAATGACGCGACGCGTGGCAAAGCTGCGGCCCTCGAAATCGCGGACGACGCGGTAGACGATCGGGTAATCCTCGTTGCCCGGCCGCATGAAATAGGCGTGGAGCGAATGCGCGGCCTTGGGCGCCTCGGTCGAGCGCTGCGCGGCCTGGAGTGCCTGCGCGATCACCTGTCCACCGAACACGCGGCCGACGCCGCCGGGCTGGCGCTTGCCGACATAGAGGTCGGTGTCGACCTCGTCGATCTCGAGCAAGTCGACGAGGCCCTGGGCGAGGGCTTGGGGTGTTACTTCGGCAGTTTCGTCAGGCATTTGACCTCCTTGGTCTCCCGCGACGGCGGGAGCCCAGTCTGGGCCCCCGCCTTCGCGGGGGTACAAGTTCGGGTCAATAGCCCGCGGCGATGGCCAGCCTGTCGGCATGGAAGTTAGCGTCACCGAACAGTTCGGCCAGCACGCGCGCGCGCTTCATGTAGAAACCGATGTCATATTCGTCGGTCATGCCGATGCCACCGTGCATCTGCACGCTTTCCTGCACGCTGAGCGTCGTCGCGAGCGCGGTCATCGCCTTGGCGACGGAGACGGCCTCGTCGGCCTTGTCATGGCCCAGATCGAGCAACTGCTGGGCCTTGAGCACCGCGGCGCGCGCGACCTCCATCTCCGAATAGAGATGCGCCGCGCGGTGCTGGAGCGCCTGGAAGCTGCCGATCAGCGTGCCGAACTGTTTGCGCTGCTTCATATAGCCGATTGTCATGTCCATCGCGCCGCCGCCGACGCCGAGCAGCTCGGCGGACGCGCCGGTGCGACCCGCGCGGAGAAGGCGGTCGAGCGGGGCGCGGCCGGCATCGACTTCGCCGATCACGGCGTCCGCATCCACCTCCACGCCGTCGAAGTCGAGGCGCGCGGCGAGGCTCGCATCGGCGAGGCGTTCGGCGTTCGCACTCAGCCCGGCGGCGTCCTTCGGGACCGCGAACAGCGTGATGCCGTCGGCATCGTCCGCGCTGCCAGCGGTGCGCGCGGCGACGATGATCAGCTTGGCGGTGTGGCCATGCGCGACGAAGCGCTTGGCGCCGGTCAGCCTGAAGCCGTTGCCCGCGCGTTCGGCGGTCATCGCGATCGTGTCGCGGTGCTTGGCAGCCTCGTCGATGGCGAGTGCGGCGACGGTCTCGCCGGCGATGATGCCGGGGAACCAGCGTTCGGCCTGGCCGGTGCCCTTGAGCGCCTCGACCGCGGTGACGGCGGTGGTCAGGAACGGGGAGGGCGACAGGTTGCGACCGATCTGTTCGAGCACGACGCCCGCCTCGACATGGCCAAGGCCGAGTCCGCCCTGGTCCTCGCCGATCAGGATGCCGGTGAAGCCCATCTCGGCAAACTGCTTCCACAGGTCGCGCGAAAAACCGGTGGCGTCATCGGCGTCGCGAAGCGCGCGCATGTGGCTGACGGGGGCGTGTTCGGCGACGAAGTCGCGGATCGTGTCTTGAAGGACGGTCTGGTCGTCATCGAGATAGAGTGGCATTTCTGTTCCCCCGCGAAGGCGGGGGCCCAGGAGCCCCGCGCGCAGCGTTCGTGATTCTGGGCTCCCGCTTTCGCGGGAGAACGGTAGAGCTCAGGCCGGCAGTTCGAGGATCCGCTTGGCGATGATGTTGAGCTGGATCTCGCTCGTCCCGCCCTCGATCGAGTTCGCCTTGGTGCGCAGCCACGAGCGCGGGATCGCACCGCCGCGCGAGCGGTCGCTGTCCCATTCGAGCGCGTCCGAGCCGCCCGCCGCCATCATCAGCTCGTAGCGCGACTTGTTCAGCTCGGTGCCGTAATATTTCATCATACTCGGCTGCGCGGGGTGGGCCTTGCCTGCCTTGAGTTCGTCGATGAAGCGTTCGGACATCGCCCCGAACGCCTTGGCGCGCACCTCGAACAACGCGATCGACGCGCGGAGCAGCGGGTCGGCGAGGCGGCCGTCATGGCCGAGCCCGACGGTGGCGATCGCGCCGTCGATCAGCGGGTTGCCGCCCGACGAGGCGAGCCCCATGCCCGAGATCATCTCGCGTTCGTGACCGAGCAGATATTTGGCGACGTCCCAGCCCTTGTTCTCCTCGTACACGCGGTTGACCTTGGGAACCTCGACATTGTCGAAGAAGGTCTCGCAGAACGGCGAATTGCCGCTGATCAGCAGGATCGGCTTGGTCGAGACGCCGGGGGTGGCCATGTCGAACAGCACGAAGCTGATCCCGCCCTGTTTCGAGGTCTTGTCGGTGCGAACGAGGCAGAAGATCCAGTCGGCCTTGTCGGCGTAGCTGGTCCAGACCTTCTGGCCGTTGACGAGATAATGGTCGCCCTTGTCCTCGGCCGAGGTGGCAAGCCCGGCGAGATCGGAGCCCGCATTGGGTTCCGAATAGCCCTGGCACCAGCGGATCTCGCCGCGCGCGATCTTGGTCAGGTGATCGAGCTTCTGCTCCTCGGTGCCATATTTGAGCAGCGCGGGTCCGAGCATCGAGATGCCGAAGCTGTTGAGCGGGTTGCGCGCCTTGATCGCTGCCATTTCCTCGCGGAGGATCTTGGCCTCGGCGGGCGACAGGCCGCCGCCACCATAGGCCTTGGGCCAGTCGGGGACGGTCCATCCCCTGGCGGCCATCCGGTCGAGCCAGTCCTTTTGCGCGGGCGAGGACGGGGTGAACTGGCGACCGCCCCAGCAGACATCGTCCTCCGAGCGGACGGGCTTGCGCATCTCGGGCGGGCAGTTTTCCGCGAGCCAGGCGCGGGTTTCGGTGCGGAAGGTGTCGAGGTCGGTCATCGTGTCTTCCTTTCTCCCTCTCCCCCGAGGGGAGAGGGCGTAGAATTTACTTGATCTTTCCACCGCTCGCGGCGGCGTCCTTGAGCGACTTGGCAACCGGGAAGCCGTATTTTTCGAGCCCGGCGACGACCTTTGGCAAGCCTTCCGACTGCGCCCAGAACATCGGGCCGCCGCGATAGACCGGCCAGCCGTAACCGTAGATCCACACCACATCGACGTCGGACGCACGCTGCGCCTTGCCCTCTTCGAGGATCAGCGCGCCTTCGTTGACCATCGTGTAGAGCGTGCGCGCGACGATCTCCTCGTCGCTGATCTCGCGCGGGGTGACGCCCGACTTGGCGCGGAAATCGTCGATGATCTCGGCGACGCGGGGGGAGTTGGACGGCGTGCGCTTCTCGTCATAGTCGTAGAAGCCCGCCTTGGTCTTCTGGCCCCAGCGGTTTTCTGCCGCCAGCGCGTCGCGGATATTTTCGATCCGGCTCGGGTCGCGGTGCCAGCCGATGTCGACGCCGGCGAGGTCGCTCATCTGGAACGGGCCCATCGGCATGCCGAACGCGACATGGACGCGGTCGATCTGCTCGGGGCTCGCACCTTCGAGCAGCAGCTTGGTCGCCTCGACCTGGCGCGGCATCAGCATGCGATTGCCGATGAAGCCATAAGTGACGCCCGCGACCACCGCGACCTTCCTGATCTTCTTGGCGAGCGCCATGACCGTCGCGAGCACGTCGTCCGCGGTCTTGTCGCCACGGACCACCTCAAGCAGTTTCATGACGTTGGCGGGTGAGAAGAAGTGCATGCCCACGACGTCCTCGGGCCGCTTGGTGCACGCCGCGATCTCGTCGATGTTCAGATAGGAGGTGTTCGAGGCGAGGATCGCGCCGGGCTTGGCGATTGCGTCTAGCTTGGTGAAGATGTCCTTCTTCACCTCCATCGTCTCGTACACCGCCTCGATGATCAGGTCGCATTCGGCGAGGTCGGCGAAATCGAGCGTGGGTTTCAGCGCGCCCATCGCCTGTTCGACCTGTTCGGGCTTCATCCGGCCCTTGGCGGCGGTCGCCTCGTAATTCTTGCGGACGACGCCGGTGCCGCGGTCGAGCGCCTCCTGCTGCATCTCGACGATCGTGACGGGGATGCCGGCGGACAGGAAGTTCATCGCGATGCCACCGCCCATCGTGCCCGCGCCGATCACGCCGACGCGTTTGATCTCGCGCAGCTTGGTGTCGGCGGGGACGTCGTCGATCTTGGCGGCCTGGCGCTCGGCGAAGAAGATGTGGCGCTGCGCGGCGGACTGGACGCCCATCATAAGCGCCATGAACTGCTCGCGTTCGAACGCGACGCCATCGGCGAAGCTCGACCCGTCGGAGGCCTTCTCGACGCAGGCGATGTTGGCGGCGGGGGCGTCGAAGTTGCGGAAGCGGCGGGCGTTCTCCTTCTTGAATGCGGCGACCGCGTCGGGATCGGCCTGCGCGGTCTTCTCGGACGCGCGGGGCAGGGGGCGCTTGGCCGCGACCTCCCGCGCGAAGGCGATCGCGTCGGCTTCCAGGCTGTCCTCGCCAACGATCTTGTCGATCAGACCGGCGTCGAGCGCCGTCTTCGCGGAGATCGGATCGCCCTTGGCGGTCATCTCGAGCGCGAGCTTGACGCCGGCGATGCGCGGGATGCGCTGCGTGCCACCTGCGCCGGGGAGGAGGCCGAGCTTGACCTCGGGCGTGCCGATCTTCGCGGAGGGAACGGCGACGCGGTAATGGCAGCCGAGCGTGACCTCGCAGCCGCCGCCCAGCGCGGTGCCGTGGATCGCGGCGACGACGGGCTTCGACGAGGCCTCGATCATGTCGACGACGGTCGGCAGGCCGGGCTCGACCATAGGCTTGCCGAATTCGGTGATGTCGGCGCCCGCAAAGAACGTGCGGCCTTCGCAGCGGATCACCATCGCGGCGATGCTCGCGTCGGCGACGCCTTCCTTGATCGCGGCCTCGAGCCCCTGGCGGACTGCCGCGCCGAGCGCGTTGACCGGCGGGTTGTTCGAGATGATGACGAGGACGTCGTCATGGCGTTCGGTGCGGATCGGGGTGGTCATTATTCTCTCCTGGTGACGGCCGCTGACGGATCAGGTCATGGCGGCGTAGATCATCGTCTTGAGCTTGCGGCGGATGGGGTAGAGGCTGCTGGGCGAGACCTGGGTCATGAAGACCATCGACAGGCGCTCGACCGGATCGATGAAGAAGGCGGTCGAGAACATCCCGCCCCAGTAATATTCGCCCTTCGACCCCGGCATCATCGACCGTACCGGGTCGATCGTCACCGCAAAGCCGAGACCGAAACCGGTGCCGGCATTGGTCGCCTCGCTGAACATCGACCGGGACATCGTCGTCAGATCGGCGCCGCCGGGCAGATGGTTCTGCGTCATGAGTTCGAGCGTCTTGCGGCCGAGGATCCGCGCACCGTCGAGTTCGCCGCCGTTGAGGCACATCTGGCAGAAGCGCTGATAGTCGAGCGCGGTCGAGACAAGCCCGCCACCGCCCGACAATAGCGTCGGCGGACGGCTCCACGCGCTCTTCTCGCCGCGGTCGAGCATCGTGCGCCCCTTGCCCGGCGCGACCGTGTAGCAATCGGTCAGGCGATCCGTCTTGTCGGCAGGAACCTGGAATCCCGTGTCGTCCATCTTCAGCGGCACGAAGATTCGCGTCGTGAAGAAGGTGTCGAGCGTGACGCCCGACACGCGCTCGACGACGGCACCCAGCACGTCGGTTGCCACCGAATAATTCCACGCGGTCCCCGGCGAGAATTCGAGCGGCAGCGCGCCCAGCGCGGCGACGAACCCGTCGAGATCGAGATTGCCGTGCCAGTTCTCGATCTTGCCTTCGCGATAGGCGGCGTCGACGTTCGAGCGATTCTGGAAGCCGTAGGTCAGACCCGAGGTGTGGCGAAGCAGGTCGATCATCCGCATCGGCTCGGCGGTCGGTTTCACCGCAAAGGGGACCCCCGCACCGCCGCCGTTATAGACGCCGATCCCCTTGAACGCGGGCAGGACGTGATGGACCGGCGTGTCGAGTGCGACGAGGCCCTGTTCGACCAGCATCATGAACGCGACCGAGGTGATCGGTTTGGTCATCGACGCGATCCGGAACAGCGAGGTCTCGTCGATCGGCGCGCCGCCTTCGCGGGCGAGGCCCTGATGCGAGAAATGCACGGTTTCGCCGTCGCGCGCGATCAGCAGCTGCGCATTGGGGAGCTTGCCGGTGACGATATAGCGGTCTTTCAATAGCCTATCGATCGCGGCGAGCCGTGCCGGATCGAAGCCATGCCGTTCAGCCGCCCCAGCGAACGCGGCGGTCATCGCCAGCTTCCCCGCATGCACCATACCCCCGGTTCGAACATGGGCACTCCTATTGCCTTGAGTGGCGTGCAAATCAACTCTAAACGTGCATCTGGTTGGCGGATAAGCCAAACCCGAAATTCATATTTGGAGTAGGCTGGCCTTGGCTCATGAACCAATCATCGCCCTGGACCCCAACTGGCCGGTCATGTCGATGGCGGAAACCGAACGGCGTCTGACCGCGCCGGGCGGCAAGTTCGAGATGGAGACCGTGACGATCGGCGGGGTCGCGACGCGGGTGTGGAAGAATGCGCCGCCGTCGCTGCGTTACCTGATCGAGGCCGCGCGCGGTCATGGCGAGCGGGTCTTCACCATCTATGAAGACGAGCGTGTGACCTATGAAGCGACGTGGCGCGCGGTGACGACGCTGGCGGCGCATCTGCGGGCGCTCGGCATCGGGCCGGGCGACCGCGTCGCGCTGGCGATGCGCAACCTGCCCGAATGGCCGGTCGCGTTCTTCGCAGCGACGGCGATCGGGGCGGTGATGGTGCCGTTGAACGCGTGGTGGACGGGGGCGGAGATGGCCTATGGTCTCGCCGACTCGGGTGCCCGGGTCCTGATCACCGACGATGAACGCCATCACCGGCTCGAGGATATCTACGCGACGATCCCGTCGCTGGAGCAGGTGCTGGTCAGCCGCGCGGTCGCGCCGCTGACGGGTATCGCAGCGCCGCTGGAGGGCGTGATCGGGACGTCCTCGCACTGGGCGGCGCTGCCCGATCAGCCGCTGCCCGACGCGGTGATCGCGCCCGACGACGATGCGACAATCTTCTATACCAGCGGCACGACCGGTGCCCCCAAGGGGGCGCTGGGGACGCATCGCAACATGATGTCGAACATCCTGACCGGTGGCTATTCGGGCGCGCGTTCGGCCCTGCGGCGCGGCGAGATGCCGCCCGAGCCGACCCCGCGCGTGACGCTGACGGTCATCCCGCTCTTCCACGTCACCGCCTGCTCGGCGGGCATGATGGGCGTGATCGCGACGGGGAGCACGATGATCTTCATGCGCAAGTGGGACACCGTCCGCGCGATGGAGATCATCGAACGCGAAAAAGTGAACGTGACCGGCGGCGTGCCGACGATCGCGTGGCAGCTGATCGAGCATCCCGACCGCGGCAACTATGATCTCTCGTCGCTCGAATCGATCGCCTATGGCGGCGCGCCGTCTGCCCCCGAGCTGGTCAGGCGCATCCATAGCGAGCTCGGCGCGCTGCCCGGCAATGGCTGGGGCATGACCGAGACGATGGCGACAGTCACGCATCACGGCGCGGAGGATTATCTCAACCGACCGAGCAGCGCGGGGCCACCCGCGCCGGTCGTTGACCTGAAGATCGTCGCGGAGGACGGCGTCACCGAGCTTCCGATCGGCGAGGTCGGCGAGCTATGGGCGCGCGGGCCGATGATCGTGAAGGGCTATTGGAACAAGCCGGAGGCGACCGCGACGACGTTCATCGACGGCTGGGTGCGGACGGGCGATCTCGCGCGGCTCGACGAGGAGGGGTTTTGCTACATCGTCGACCGAGCCAAGGACATGATCATCCGGGGCGGCGAGAACATCTATTCGTCGGAGGTCGAGAATGTCCTCTACGCGTATCCCGCGGTCACCGACTGCGCGCTGATCGGACTGCCGCACCGCACGCTGGGCGAGGAGCCGGTCGCGGTCGTCCACCTCGCCCCCGGTGCGCAGGCGAGCGAGGCGGAGCTGCAGGCCTGGGTGCGCGAACGGCTCGCGGCCTTCAAGACGCCCGTCGCCATCCGCTTCGTGCCCGAGACCTTGCCCCGCAACGCGAACGGCAAGATCCTGAAAAAGGACCTGCAATCGCTTTTTGCGGATCGGATCCCGGCCACGGCATCATAGTTTAGGGCGATTCGTTCTGCATCGCGCGGGCGGACCGTCAACACCGCTTGAATGCCGCCCCGATTGTGACAAGGGGAAGGGCAAGCGAGGGGTAACGGCATGGCGAACGACGATTATACGGCCCAGGCGGGTACGGCGGACGTCCATGAGGGAGGGCCGCCGCCCGCTAGGGGCGGGGCAACCACGGAAACCAGCGCGGAAGGGGTGTTCGAACCCCCGATCGGCGTTGGTGTCGAGGATGCGATGCGGATCGCGCAGCGACGCGATCGCCTGCTCGCCGCGCTGACGCTGACCGCCGGAATTGGGCTGGTCATCGCATTGCCGTTCGCGTTGAAGGCAGGGGCGGAGTTCTTCCTGCCGCTGACGACCGCGCTGGTGATCGCCGTCGCACTGATTCCGGTGCTCGAATGGCTCGAACGGCGGGGCGTGCCGTCGCCGATCGCGGCGCTCGCGTGCATTCTGGTGTTCCTGGTCGCGGCCAATGTCGCGATCGCCGCGATCCTCGTGCCGGCAACCGACTTTTTTCGGCTGCTGCCGACACGGCTCGATCGGATCCAGAGCAATCTGGCGCCGCTGCTCGATCTTTATTCGAGCCTCGAGAAATATGTGAACAAGACGCTGCGGCAGGTCGCGTCGACGCCGATCAAGCAGCCTGCAACCGCGGGCGTCGCGGCACCGAGTTCGATCCTCGAATTCGCCGCGACATCCGCGCCGGCGGTCATCGTCCAGCTGCTGTTCGGGATCCTGATCGTGTTCTTCTTCCTGTCCGGCTGGACGGGCATGCGACGGCAGACGATCACGGGCCGCACGAGCTTCGACGGGGCGATGGCGACCGCCCGCGTGATTCAGGACGTGGTCGACGATGTCTCGGCCTATCTCGGCACGATCACCGTCATCAATGTCCTGCTCGGGATCGTGACCGGCACCGCCTTGTGGGCGATCGGCATGCCCTATCCGGCGATGTGGGGCGGGATCGTCGCCCTGCTGAACTACATCCCCTATTTCGGACCCGTGATCGGCGCGTTCCTGCTCGGGCTGGGCGGGTTGATGACCTTTTCGGATATCTGGATGGCGCTGCTTCCCCCGGCATTGATGTACGGGCTGCATCTCGTCGAGGCGAACGCGATCACGCCGTTCATCGTCGGCCACCGGCTGACGATCAGCCCGCTGCTGATCCTGATCTCTCTGAGCTTCTGGGGCTGGGTCTGGGGCACGCTCGGCGCGTTGCTGGCGGTGCCGCTGCTGATCATCATTCAGACCGTGCTGGGCGCAGCGGGGAAGCCCGATATCGCGGGGTTCCTGTTCGAGCATGGCACGCTGGTGCAGCAGAAAAGCGGGCGGAATCGGCGCCGGGGGGACGCGTCCGACGACCAACGTGAAACAGGCGGCTGAATGGGGGTTGACGCTATCCCAACCCTCGCCTAGTTGCCGCCTCCACGCTGTTTCAGCGGGTGTAGCTCAGTTGGTTAGAGCGCCGGCCTGTCACGCCGGAGGTCGCGGGTTCGAGTCCCGTCACTCGCGCCATCGTTCGTCGATGGTGTGAAATAGTGTCTACGACGGTGACGACTGCCAGACCGGTTTGCGGGTGCTGTGCAGAGGTCGTCATTGGGAATGCGGGTGTAGCTCAGTTGGTTAGAGCGCCGGCCTGTCACGCCGGAGGTCGCGGGTTCGAGTCCCGTCACTCGCGCCACCCTAAGGGGTGGCCGAGCTCCCCTTTAAAATATTAGCCGCCGTCCGGACAGTGACCGGGATCAGCGCCCCGTTTCCATCCAGCGCAGCACGGGTTTCAGCGGCGCTATCCAGATCAGCCCTGTGACGAGATAGAATGCCAGCTGGCCCAGCCAGTGCCAGCTGCCGACGATCGTCGACAGGCTGACGATCGCGACGCACCACAGGGTGATCAGCAACAGGATGCCGAGCATCCCGGCGGGTTTGCGCCAGCTAGGTGTCATGGCGTGATCCAGTCCTTGTCTGTGGCGATGGCGTGAAGCGGCACGTCCCAGGCGTCGGGCGTCAGCGCGTCGACCTCCTGGATCGCCAGCGCGATCCCGATTCGCCATGCGTCGGGATGCGCGAGAAATGCGCGGTCGTAATAGCCTGCGCCCTGGCCGATGCGATTGCCGTGACGATCGAACCCCACCAGCGGGGTGAGGATGATGTCAGGGGCGAGCGCAGCGGCATCGGCCGGGGGCTGGTGAAGCCCGAAGGGGCCTGCGATCAGCGCCGCCTCGGTCTCCCACGCGAGAAACCGCATCGGCTGGTCGCGGCGCACGACGTGGGGAAGCGCGATGACGCACCCTGCCTCGACAGCAGCGCGTGCGAACGGCAAGGGATCCGCCTCACCAGCCATCGGAACATAGGAGGCGACGGTCAGGCCGGGCGAAAGCCGGGCCAGGAACGCGTCCGGGACGCGGATCTCGACCGGCGCGGCGGCCGCACGGGCGGCCCGCAATGCGGTACGTAGCGCGGCCTTGTCGCTCACGGGTGCGGATCGATCATGCGGGTATCGTCCGATGACGGGAATGGTGATGTGGCGGGCCCACCATGGCCGTGTGCCGGGTTATCCACTGACGCACGGTACGTCAGGTGGGGACCATATGCTTCGGACCAGGGTCCTAACAGGGACAGCCCCCTATGGATGATGAATAGCCTCAGGGATAATAAAGGCTCGTACCGGGCAGAACCCGCCAAGGCCAATCTAGGCGCTCGGCGGGCTTTGCTCAAGGGCCTGTGCAAGTCCTTCGAGACGATCGGCGATGCGCGTCAGCGCGATCTCGCTGACCGCCGATCCTTCGGGCGGACGATGCGCGGCTTCGTCGAGATCATCGGCGAGCATCAGTGCGACGAACAGCATCGCGCGTTCGGCGCTGAGCCCCCCGGCGGCGCGGTCCGCGACCGGCCAGCGTTCGGCGAGCATCGCGCCGAGCAGACGCACGCGCGATTCCTCGCCGTCGCGACACGCGACCGCATGCGGGCGGCCACCGATATCGAGCATGACCTGTGCCATCAGTTGGGGCTCCCGCGGGTGATGACGTCGTCGAGCGCGGCGACCGCCTCCGCCATGCGCGCCTTGAGCGCGGCATGCCGCCTGGCGAGTGCGTCGCCGCTTTCGGCGCGTGCGTGGATCGCGGCTTCGATCCGGCCGATAGCGGCGTCGATCCTGTCGACCGCGGTTGGACCGTCGGGAGGCCTGTCGACGGCCGTCGGCGCGTCGGGAAGAGTATCTGGCATAGATTGCGAGATAGCATGGCCGGGGGGCGCGGCAAGCGGCTTTCGCCCGTGCCGCACACCGTCCATGGTGTTGACAGGGCGCCCCACCGCCCCGCAAAGGCAGCGCGCCCGGAACGGACTCACGGGCGTAGCGGAGATACAGCAATGACGGTCAAGGTTGCGATCAACGGTTTCGGGCGGATCGGCCGGCTCGTTGCCCGCGCGGTTCTCGAGCAGTCGAGCGGCGCACTCGAACTCGTCGCGATCAATGATCTCGGCGACGCCAAGTCGAACGCCTGGCTGTTCAAGCGCGACAGCGTTCACGGCAAATATCCGGGCGACGTGTCGGCCGAGGGCAATGAACTCGTCGTCGACGGCAAGCGAATCCGCGTCACCGCCGAGCGCGACCCCGCCAACCTGCCGCACGCCGAACTGGGCGTCGACATCGTGCTCGAATGCACCGGCTTCTTCACCGACAAGGCAAGCTGCCAGAAGCATCTCGACGCCGGCGCCAAGAAGGTGCTGATCTCGGCACCGGGCAAGAATGTCGACCTGACGGTCGTCTACGGCGTCAATCACGACAAGCTGACGGCCGAGCACACGATCGTGTCGAACGCGTCGTGCACGACAAACTGCCTGGCCCCCGTCGCCAAGGTGCTGAACGATGCGATCGGCATCGAGCGCGGCCTGATGACGACGATCCACGCCTATACCAACGACCAGAAGATCCTCGACCAGATCCACCCGGACCTGCGTCGCGCACGTGCTGCGGCGATGTCGATGATCCCGACCACGACGGGCGCCGCGCGCGCCGTGTCCGAAGTGCTGCCCGAACTGAAGGGCAAGCTCGACGGCTCGGCGATCCGCGTGCCCGTGCCGGACGTGTCACTGATCGACCTGACCTTCACGCCCTCGCGCGACACGACGCGCGAAGAAGTGAACGCGGTGCTGAAGGCGGCATCCGAGAGCGGCCCGCTGGTCGGCGTGCTCGACTGGTCGGACGAGCCGCTCGTCTCGATCGATCTCCAGCATACCCCGGCCTCGTCGACGATCGACAGCCTGGAGACCGCAGTGATCGACGGCAAGCTGGTCCGCGTCGTCAGCTGGTACGACAATGAATGGGGCTTCTCGAACCGCATGGTCGACACGGCCACGGCGATGGCGAAGTTCATCTGAGGTAGAGTACGAGAATGCGGTTCCGCTTCCTCCCTTGCCGTTCGCTTCGAGCGAAGTCGAAAAGTCGCGGCTCGTGACAGCTGGTGTCTCGACTGCGCTCGACACGAACGGGAAAGAGGCCGGGGCCGCAGGCACGATCGCCGGCATCGCGCGTCACGCCCGAGCGAAAGCCCCGATGGAGGTCATCGACCATGTCGAGATCACCATCGAGGCTGGCCTGCACGGTGACTTTCGCGGCTATGTGAAGCCCGGCGGCAGGGGGCGGCGTCAGGTCACGTTGCTCGAACGCGGCGACTGGGATGCCGCGATGGCCGAGGTCGGCTGTGATATTCCCTGGTACGAACGCCGCGCGAACCTTCTCGTCGACGGCTTCGACCTTCCCCAGATACCCGGCACGCGGCTTCGCATCGGCGCGGACGTCGTGCTGGAGGTGACGCGCCACACCGATCCGTGCGAACGGATGGAAGCCCTGGCGCCAGGATTGTTCGCCGCGCTCACGCCCGACTGGCGGGGCGGGGCGTGTACCCGCGTTTTGATGGGCGGCAGAATCGCCGTCGGTGACGAGATCAGGATCGAAGAATCATGAGCAAGCCATTCAAGACACTCGACGACATGGGCGATGTGCAGGGCAAGCGCGTGCTTGTCCGCGAAGACCTCAACGTGCCGATGGCCGAAGGGGCCGTCACCGACGACACGCGCTTGCGGGCGACCGTCGCGACGGTCGGCGAGCTGGCCGACAAGGGCGCGATCGTCCTGATCCTCGCCCATTTCGGCCGCCCCAAGGGCAATCCGAGCCCGGAATTCTCGCTCTCGCAGGTCGTCCGGCCGTATAGCGAAGTGCTGGGCCGCGAGGTTCGCTATGTCGACTGGGAGGGCGCGGACGACGCGGTCGCGATGCTCGAACCCGGTGACATCGCGGTGCTGGAGAACACGCGCTTCTTCGGCGGCGAAGAGACGAATGACCCGGCAGTGGTCGCGCGCTTCGCCAGCCTGGGCGATCTCTACGTCAACGACGCCTTCTCGGCCGCGCACCGCGCGCACGCGTCGACCGAGGGGCTGGCGCATGTCCTGCCCGCCTTTGCCGGCCGCGCGATGGAGGCCGAGCTCGACGCGCTCCAGAAGGCGCTCGGCGCGCCGGAGCATCCCGTCGCGGCGGTCGTGGGCGGCGCGAAGGTTTCGTCGAAGCTCGACGTGCTGCGGCACCTGGTCACGCGCGTCGATCACCTGATCATCGGGGGCGGCATGGCCAACACCTTCCTCGCGGCGCGCGGCGTCGACGTCGGCAAGAGCCTGTGCGAGCATGAGCTCGCCGCCACCTGCGAACAGATCATGGAGGCTGCCGACAAGGCGAACTGCACCGTCCATCTGCCCTATGACGTCGTCGTTGCGAAAGAGTTCAAGCCGAACCCCGCCACGCGCACGATCAACGTGCACGAGGTCGCAGCGGACGAGATGATCCTCGACGTCGGCCCGGCCGCGGTCGAATCACTTGGCGACGTCCTGAAGAATTGCCGTACTCTCGTCTGGAACGGTCCGCTCGGCGCGTTCGAGACGCCGCCATTCGATACTGCCACGGTCGCGCTCGCCAAGACGGCGGCGGCACTCACCGAGGGTGGTTCGCTGGTCTCGGTCGCGGGCGGCGGCGATACGGTCGCGGCGCTCAACCATGCCGGGGTCGCGGATGCATTTACCTTCGTATCGACGGCCGGCGGTGCGTTCCTGGAGTGGATGGAGGGCAAGGACCTGCCCGGCGTCGCCGCGCTGACCCGTTAAGTTTTCGGCGCCGGCTCGTTGAGCAGGGGCACGAGCAGCCTGTTCAGGTCGGCCAGGTCGAACGCGCCGGGTTTCGCATAGCGGACGACCCCGGCGCGATCGATGATGTAGTTGGTTGGCAGCGCGCCCATGACGCCAAACGCGCCCTTGATCCGCCGGGCCGATGGTATCGCCAACGCCGCGAAGACCGGTTTCAGTTTGTACGCCGGGAGCGAATCTTCGGTTGCGACCGCGAAGACGCGCAGACCGTTGTCCTTGCGGAGCCGATAATAGGTATCGAGCAGCGGCAGTTCCGCCTTGCACGGCCCGCACCATGTCGCCCAGAAATTGAGGATGACGACCTGTCCGTGCAGGTCGGTGCTGCTGATCCTGCTGCCGTCGATCAGCGTCATCTCGAACCTTGGCGCCCGGTCGCCGACCTTGATCGTCGCCGTGGCGTGAGACGGCGTCATCGCGATCGCGAGCGCCAGAGCGCTCGCGACCACGCCCGTTGTCGAAACCGTCATTGCCCGCTCTCCCCCCGGAGGTTTTCCCTTCGCCATCCTCGGCGTCCGGGGATCGTGCGTCAATCCGTCCCTGGCGCGCGTTCGAGTGCGGTCGGGCAGGGGTTGATCCAGCGCCGCCCCTTGCCTATGTTTAACATGTTAAACGGAGACTCGGATGCTCGGCGTCAGGCTCGATAGCGACCTCGAAGAACGACTCGCGGCGGTCGCCCGCACGCAAGGACGCAGCAAGAGCGATATCGCACGCGAAGCCGTGCGCCGCTACGTCGAACGCCACGATGAAGCGTTCCTTGCGGAGGCAAAGCGGCAATCGCTCCTCGCTGCCGCACATGATCGACACGCGAAGGACGAAGACTGGGATGCCATGTTCGCGGAGTCCCTGACGTGAAAATTACACGGGGCATGGTCGTGATCGGGGCTGGCAAAGGGGAGTCTTCCCGGAAGCCACGACCGTTCCTCGTCGTTCAGTCAGACCTGTTCGCTGATCATGGCACGGTCTCGCTGTGCCCACTCACCAGCGTCATCACCGGCACCAGCCTCTTTCGCGTGTCGCTCGAGGCGTCGCCCGAGACGGGTCTTCTCTGCGACAGCGAGATTCAGGTCGACAGGCTCGACACGCTCGACCGCAACGCCATCGTCAAGATTATCGGTACGATACCCATCACCACCATGACCCGGGTCGACGACGCGCTGCGCCGCTGGCTCGAACTCTAAGACAGGAATGACCATGACCTCGACCATCACACCGCACGTCAAATCCATCCTCGACAAGTATGAGGCCACGAGTTCGGCCGTAAAGGCGAACCTTGCGCGCATCCTGATGCAGGGCAAGCTCGGCGGTACCGGCAAGCTGGTGATCCTGCCCGTCGACCAGGGCTTCGAGCACGGCCCAGCACGCAGCTTCTCGGTCAATCCGGCGGCCTATGACCCGCATTACCATTATCAGCTCGCGATCGACGCCGGGCTCAGCGCCTATGCAGCCCCGCTCGGCATGCTCGAGGCGGGCGCGGACACGTTCGCCGGGCAGATCCCGACGATTCTGAAGTGCAACAGCTCGAACAGCTGGGCGACGTCGATCGACCAGGCGGTGACCGCGACCGTGGCGGACGCCGTGCGGCTCGGCTCGGCGGCAATCGGCTTTACCATCTATCCGGGCGCGGACCAGTTCTTCGACCTGGTCGAGGAAATCCGCGAGCTGAGCGAAGAGGCCAAGTCGGTCGGCATCGCGACCGTCATCTGGTCCTATCCGCGCGGCGGCGAGCTGACCAAGGACGGCGAGCTCGCGCTCGACGTCGGCGCCTATGCCGCGCACATGGCGGCGCTGCTCGGCGCGCACATCATCAAGACCAAGCTGCCGACCGATCATATCGAGCAGAAGGAAGCCAAGCCGCTCTATGCGGGGACCGACTGGTCGAAGCAGGCCGATCGCGTCCGCCACGTTGTCCAGTCGAGCTTTGCCGGGCGTCGCATCAACGTGTTCTCGGGCGGCGCGTCCAAGGGTGCCGATGCGGTCTTCCAGGATGCACGCGACATTCGTGACGGCGGTGGCAACGGCTCGATCATCGGCCGCAACACCTTCCAGCGTCCGCGCGACGAGGCGCTGGCGATGCTCGACCGGATCATCCGGATCTACAAGAACGAGGAATAAGCGCGGTTTCGCCCGTCCGTCATCCCGGCTCTGCGCCGGGGTGACGGGCGCGGCGCGACCCGCTAGGGGCGGGGAATGACCGAAGAAGATCCGCTGGGCCCGCTCGACCCGACATTCGCCGAGAATTTTCGCCGCGACATGCGGCGGCCGCCATGTCAGCTCTATCTCGTCTCGCCGCTCGACGTCGGCGGAGACTTTCCCGAACGACTGGCACGTGCGATCGACGCCGGGCCGGTGGCGGCGTTCCAGTTCCGCGTGAAGGACATCGACCAGCACGCCGCTGCGGCGCTCGGCGCGCCGCTGCGCGCGATCTGCGCCGAGCGCGACGTCGCGTTCATCGTCAACGACGATATCGGGCTGGCAAAGCGGCTCGACGCGGACGGCGTGCATCTCGGGCAAAGCGATGGCGATCCGCGCGAGGCGCGCGCGCAGCTAGGCCCCAATGCGCAGATCGGCGTCACCTGTCACGGCAGCCGGCATCTGGCGATGGAAGCGGGCGAGGCCGGCGCCGACTATGTCGCGTTCGGGGCCTTTCATCCGACCACGACCAAGACCGTCGAGCATCTGGCCGAGCCCGTGCTCCTGTCCTGGTGGTCGACGCTGTTCGAGATGCCGTGTGTCGCGATCGGCGGGATCACGCCCGACAATGCCGCGGCGCTGGCGGCGGCGGGCGCCGATTTCATCGCGGTGTCGGGCGCCGTCTGGAATGGTGACGAGGTCGCTGCGATCAAGGCATTCGGCGAGGTGCTCGCCAAGCGTTGAGACCCTGCGTCGCCCTCGGATACCTCAACTGTCGCGCTGCGCCTTGCGGCTCTGGATCCTGACTTTCGTCAGGATGACAGTTTGGGGTGATGGAGGCGCGTTGGCTGGCGTCACGGAAACAACCGTCGTTCCAACCGTTTGATGCAGTAGCGTAACGGTTGGGATGACGAGCATGACGGCATTTGTGACGAAAGCTTCGGTTCTTGCAGGTTGCCTGCTCGCGGCCCTGCCGGCGGTGGCGCAGCCTGTCCCTGCCAAGCCGGTACCGATCGACCGCAACGTACTGCACGTCCAGGTGATCCTCGATCATCTGGGTTTCGGTCCGGGCGTACTTGACGGACGCGGTGGTCAGTCGCTCGTCGCGGCGTTGAAGGGGTTCCAGGAGGCAAAGGGGCTGCCGATTACGGGCAAGCCCGACACGCAGACGATGCGCGCGCTGTATCCCTATCGTGCGGCACGGCCGACTGTCACGGTTGCGCTGACGCCCGAGATGCTGGCGGGGCCGTTCGTCAATCCGCTGCCCAAGGACCCGGCGAAGCAGGCCGAGCTGCAAACGATCGGCTACCGGACGGTCATGGAGAAGCTGGGTGAGATGTTCCACACTACGCCCGCGGTGATCATGGCCCTCAACTCGCCGTCGACCAAACTGTCGGCGGGGACAAAGGTGGTGTTTCCCAACGCTCTGCCGACGTCGCGCGACTATGATTCCAAGTTCCGCCCCGACTGGCGCGCGACGCTCAACATGCTCAACGTCGATGCGAAGCAGCCTCAGGCGGATCACGTCGTCGTCGACAAGTCCGATGGCGTGCTGCGGGTGCTCGACGCGAACGACAAGCTGATCGCGCAGTTCTCCGCGACGATGGGGTCGAGCCACGACCCGCTGCCGCTGGGGACGTGGACGATCAAGGGCTCCGACTATAACCCCAAATTCCACTTCAACCCGGCGTTGTTCTGGGATGCGAAGAAGGGACAGAAGAAGGAGATGCTGCCGCCGGGGCCGAACGGTCCGGTCGGCGTCGTCTGGATGGACCTGTCCAAGGATCATTACGGCATTCACGGCACGCCCAATCCCGAGACGATCGGGCGCGCCGAAAGCCATGGCTGTATCCGCCTGACGAACTGGGATGCGGCGCGACTGTCGATGATGATCAAGCCGGGGACCAAGGCGGTCTTCCAGGCCTGATCGCATGACGCGGACGTTCTGGGTTATTCTCGCGCTGATCGTCCTGGTGGTCGGCGCGTTCGCTTCGATGCTGTCGTTCGGCGACGGTGGGCGGCAGGCGGTGGCGTGGCGCACACCGTCGCCAGCCTCTCCGAAGGCTCAGGCAGAGGTCCAGAATGCTGATGCGCCGCGAGCATTGACGATGCCGGTGCTCGGCGTGAAGCGCACCGCGGTCGGCAACAGCTGGAACGATCCGCGCGGCGGCGGGCTGCGCGGGCATCATGGCACCGACATCATGGCGGCGGGCGGCACGCCGGTCGTCGCCGCGGCGCCGGGACGAATCGAAAAGCTGTTCCAGAGCGCGCTTGGCGGGATCACCGTCTATGTCCGGTCACCCGACCGGCGCTGGACCTATTATTACGCGCACCTCGCGGGCTATGCGCCGGGCTTGCGCGAAGGCATGGAGGTCGGGGCGGGGGATCGGCTTGGCTATGTCGGCGACACCGGTGACGCGGGCGCAGGCAATTATCACCTGCATTTCGGGGTGAGCCGGATGCAGCCGGGCCAGCGCTGGTGGCAGGGCGAGGAGGTCAATCCCTACCCGCTGCTTGCCCGCGCGCGGCCGTCCCGCTAAAGCGCGCGGCTTCGGGTTTCCGCACGGCTTTGCCTGGCGGACGGCCCCTAGCTCTTTCCAGCAGGAATCGGTCATGAAGATCAACGCGGTCGAGATTCGTCCCGGCAACATCCTTGAATATGAAGGCGGCATCTGGCGCGCCGTGAAGATTCAGCATACCCAGCCCGGCAAGGGCGGCGCCTATATGCAGGTCGAGATGAAGAACCTCATCGACGGCCGCAAGAGCAACACGCGCTTCCGCTCCGCCGAGAGCGTCGAGAAGGTGCGGCTCGACACGGTCGACTTCCAGTATCTGTTCCGCGACGGCGACGCGCTGACCTTCATGGACAAGGTCAATTACGAGCAGATCACGCTGGATGCCGACATCCTGGGCGACGCCGCGGCGTTCCTGCAGGATGGCATGGATGTCGTGATGGAGCTCTGGGAAGAGCGGCCGATCTCAGTCCAGTTGCCCGACACGATCGAGGCGCTGATCGTCGAGGCGGATGCGGTCGTGAAGGGGCAGACCGCCTCGTCGTCGTACAAGCCTGCGGTGCTCGAGAACGGCGTGCGCGTGATGGTGCCGCCGCATATCGGTGCCGGCACCCGGATCGTGGTCGATGTCTATGAGCAGACCTATGTAAGGCGTGCTGATTAAGGCCGAGCGGCCGAGACGGATAGCTTAAGCTATCCGCACGACCCGCCGGCCCGGCCGGCGGGCATGGCCCGGCCGACGACGCGGGCTTTGCCCACGGCCTCGGTCTGCGGCACTGCCCCACCCCAACCCCTCCCCTGAAGGGGGGGGCTGAAAGGATTGAAATGCCCAGCCATTCCGGCATCATGACCGTCATCGAGCGCGCCGCCCGCAAGGCCGCGCCGCGCCTGCGCCGCGATTTCAACGAGGTCCAGCAGCTGCAGGTCAGCCGCAAGGGTCCCGCCGACTTCGTCAGCCAGGCCGACCAGCGCGCCGAGCAGACGATCTTCGAAGAGCTGAGCCACGCACGCCCCGACTGGGGCATGTTGATGGAGGAGCGCGGCGAGGTCGCGGGTGATCCCAACAAGCCGCGCTTTATCGTCGACCCGCTCGATGGCACGTCGAACTTCCTCCACGGCATCCCGCATTTCTGCATCTCGATCGCGGTCGAGGAGCCGATGCCGAATGGCAAGCGCGAGGTCACGACTGCGCTCGTGTATCAGCCGCTCACCGACGAGAGCTTCTGGGCTGAGCGAGGCCGCGGCGCGTGGCTGACCGACCAGCGCCTGCGCGTGTCGTCGCGGCGCGATCTGGCCGATTCGCTGATCGCGACGGGTATTCCGTTCCTCGGTCATGGCGATTTCGCGCAGTGGAGCCGTATCTTCGGTGCGGTCGCACCCGAGGTGGCGGGGATCCGCCGTCTCGGCGCGGCGGCGCTCGATCTCGCCTGGCTGGCAGCGGGGCGGTTCGACGGCTTCTGGGAATCGAACCTGAAGCCGTGGGACGTCGCGGCCGGGATGCTGCTGGTCAAGGAAGCGGGCGGCTATGTGACCGACTTCCGCGGTGGCGACCGCGCGATGGAGCGCAACGAGTTCCTCGCGGCAAATGATGCGCTGCATTCGCGGCTGCATAAGCTGGTGGCCGGCGCGCTGCGCTGATGCATTTTGGTCGGTAGACCGGGCCGGCCTGCCAAATGTCCGTCACCCCAGTATTTGCTGGGGTGACGGTATTGCTGGGGGCTACGACCGGCGCCCGGCGGTTGCCGTTGCTTGCACAACCATGCAGGTAACGCAGGTTTCCCACGGGGCTCATACAGCTCTTGCGAGTGATTCTCACGGGCCGCCAGCCTTGCCCCACGGGGCCCATCGGCCTAAAGGCTCCCCATCTGTTCGCATCTGCGAGAAGCCATTTGGTCGACCTGTCGCACTATCTTCCGATCCTCCTGTTCCTCGGGGTCGCCATCGCATTGTCGAGCACGTTCGTGTTCCTGCCGATGGCTGTCTCCAGGCTCACCGGGTCGCACAAGCCTACGCCCGAGAAGCTGAGCGAATATGAGTGCGGCTTCCCCGCATTCGAGGATCCGCGCAGCCAGTTCGACGTGCGCTTCTACCTGATCGCCATCCTCTTCATCATCTTTGATCTCGAGGCGGCGTTTCTGTTTCCCTGGGCCGTCTCGGTCTTCACGCTCGGCTGGACCGCGTGGATCTCGATGATGATCTTTATCGGCGAACTGGCCCTCGGCCTCGCCTATGCATGGAAGAAGGGAGCACTCGATTGGGAGTAGAGCTCACATCGCAGCCCGGTTCCGGTCTGCTGGCACCCGCCGGCAGTGGCGCGATCGTGCCGCCCGACCAGGGCTTTTTCGACGGCCTGAACGGTGAACTGACCGACAAGGGTTTCCTGGTCACCTCGACCGAGGAGCTGTTCCAGTGGGCCCGTACCGGCTCGCTGTGGTGGATGACGTTCGGGCTCGCCTGCTGCGCGGTCGAGATGATCCACGTCAACATGCCGCGCTATGATCTCGAGCGCTTCGGTGCCGCACCGCGCGCGTCGCCGCGTCAGTCGGACGTGATGATCGTCGCCGGCACGCTGTGCAACAAGATGGCGCCCGCACTTCGCAAGGTCTACGACCAGATGTCGGAGCCGAAATACGTGATCTCGATGGGATCGTGCGCGAACGGCGGCGGCTATTATCATTATAGCTACAGCGTCGTGCGCGGTTGTGACCGGATCGTCCCCGTCGACATCTACGTCCCCGGGTGCCCGCCGACTGCGGAAGCGCTGTTGTACGGCATCATGCAGTTGCAGCGTAAGATCCGGCGGTCCGGGAGCATCGAACGGTGAGGGCGCCCGCACCAGCCTATGCCGCCAATGACGGCGTGATCGACGCGGCCCGCGCCGCGCTCGGCGGCATGCTGCTCGACGCGGTCGACAAGGTCGGCGAGGTCGCTCTGCACGTCCGTCGTGAAGATCTGTACGACGCGATGATCGCGCTACGTGATACGCCGGGGCTTGCCTATCAGCAGCTCATGGAAATCGCCGGCGTCGACTATCCCGATCGTGCCGAGCGGTTCGAGGTCGTCTATTGCATGCTGTCGCTGACGCGGAACCACCGCCTGCGCGTCCATGTCGCGACCGACGAGGACAAGCCGGTGCCGTCGGTGACCGACATCTGGCCGGTCGCCGGCTGGCTCGAGCGCGAAGTGTACGACATGTACGGCGTGCTGTTCAGCGGCAACCCGGACCTGCGTCGCATCCTGACCGATTACGGCTTTCGCGGCCACCCGCAGCGCAAGGACTTCCCGCTGACGGGCTATGTCGAGCTGCGCTATTCGGAAGAGGCGAAGCGCGTCGTGTACGAACCCGTGCAGCTCGCGCAGGACTTCCGCACGTTCGACTTCATGAGCCCGTGGGAGGGCGCCGAATACGTCCTTCCGGGTGACGAGAAGGGCGCGCTGCCGCAGGCCAAGGGGGCGCAGACGCCGCTCTCGGCCGATACGATCGTCAAGGCGGATGCGGCACAGAGCGCGACCAAGGCGCCTGACGCGCCGAGCGAGCCCTATGCGAAGAAGGATGTCCAGAACACCACGCAGAGCGGTGCGGGCGAGCCCAATCCGGGCAACCAGAAGCAGGACAAGCCCGTGGAGTCGGACGTGATCCCGACCAAGGGCGGAGGACAGAACCAGTGAGTCTCTATGTAGAGGAGCTTCTGGGCCAGGGCGATGCGGCCGATCCCACGACCGGCGACGTCACGATCCAGAACTACACGATCAACTTCGGTCCGCAGCATCCGGCGGCGCACGGCGTGCTCCGCCTGGTCATGGAACTCGACGGCGAGATCGTCGAGCGTGTCGACCCGCATGTTGGGCTGCTTCACCGCGGCACCGAGAAGCTGATCGAGTACAAGACCTACACGCAGGCGCTCCCGTATTTCGATCGTCTCGATTACTGCTCGCCGCTGTGCATGGAGCATAGCTGGGTGCTGGCGGTCGAGAAGCTACTCGACCTCGAAGTCCCTGAGCGTGCGCAGTATCTGCGCGTGTTCTTTGCCGAGCTGACGCGCATTTCGAACCACATGCTCAACCTCGGCAGCCACGTCATGGACGTCGGCGCGATGACGCCGAACCTGTGGCTGTTCGAGATCCGCGAAGACTGCATGAACTTCTTCGAGCGCGTCAGCGGCGCGCGCATGCATTCCAACTATTTCCGTCCGGGTGGCGTGCATCAGGATGCACCGCTCAAGCTGCTCGCCGACATCGGTGACTGGCTCGACACGCGCCTGCCGCGGCTGTTCGAGGATGCGATTTCGCTCGTCGCGGACAACCGCATCTTCAAGCAGCGCAACGTCGACATCGCGATCGTCAGCCGTGACGATGCGATAAAGTGGGGCTTTTCGGGTCCGATGATCCGCGGCTCGGGCATCGCCTGGGATCTGCGCAAGTCGCAGCCCTATGACGTCTATGCCAAGATGGACTTCGACGTGCCGGTCGGCACGCGTGGCGACTGCTATGACCGGTTCATGGTGCGCGTCGAGGAAGTGCGTCAGTCGGCACGGATCATGAAGCAGTGCCTGCGCGACATGCCCGAGGGTCCGATCGCGTCGCTCGACCGCAAGGTCGTGCCGCCCAAGCGCGCTGAGATGAAGCAGTCGATGGAAGCGCTGATCCATCACTTCAAGCTCTATACCGAGGGCTTCCACGTGCCCGCCGGCGACGTCTATGTCGCGACCGAAAGCCCCAAGGGCGAATTCGGCGTGTATCTGGTCGCCGACGGCAGCAACAAGCCGTACCGCTGCAAGATCCGCCCGACCGCGTTTTCGCATCTCCAGGCCTTCGACTTCATGGCGAAGGGTCACATGCTGGCAGATACGACCGCGATCCTCGGCGCGATGGATATCGTTTTTGGTGAATGTGACCGCTGATGGCTGAAGCTCCGAGAATTCCCGACGAGGCAGAGACCCGCGCACGCTGGGGCTCGTTCGCCTGGACGGACGAGAACCAGGTGAAGGCGAACGAGATCCTCGGGCGCTACCCGAAGGGCCGCGAGCAGTCGGCGTCGATCCCGTTCCTCGATCTTGCCCAGCGCCAGGTTGGTGCGGAAACGCAGACCCAGGGCTGGTTGCCGGTTCCGGTGATCGAGTTCGTCGCGCGCCAGATCGGCGTGCCGTACATGCGTGTCTATGAGGTCGTGACCTTCTACACGATGTTCAACCTCGCGCCGGTCGGCCGCTATCACGTGCAGGTGTGCGGCACGACGCCGTGCATGCTGCGCGGGTCGGACGACGTGCTGGCTGCGTGCAAGAACCGTGGCCTCGTCAAGGGCGGCACGACGCCGGACGGCATGTTCACGCTGACCGAGGTCGAGTGCCTGGGCACCTGCGCGAACGCACCGATGGTCCAGATCAACGACGATAACTTCGAAGATCTCGACTACGACAAGACGACCGAGATCCTCGAGGCGCTTGCTAGTGGCGGCACGCCGACGCCGGGGCCGCAATTCGGTCGCCGCGCGAGCTGCCCCGAAGGCGGCCCGACCTCGCTCAAGGCGATGGTCGACGCGAACCACGATTACCGGGGGGAGTGGGCCTGATGCTCGCCGACAAGGATCGCATCTTCACCAACGTCTACGGTTTTCAGCCGTGGAATATCGACGCGGCGATCATGCGCGGCGATTGGGACAATACCAAGGACCTGATGGCGCTCGGCCAGGACGCGATCATCGACGTGATGAAGGCGAGCGGGTTGCGTGGCCGCGGCGGGGCAGGGTTCCCGACCGGCACCAAATGGTCGTTCATGCCCAAGGAGCCGAAGCCCGACCGGCCGAACTTCCTCGTCATCAACGCCGATGAATCCGAGCCGGGCAGCTGCAAGGATCGCGAGATCATCCGTCACGATCCGCACAAGCTGATCGAGGGCGCGCTGATCGCCGGCTTCGCGATGCGTGCGCGTGCCGCGTACATCTACATCCGCGGCGAATATATCCGCGAGGCAGAGACGCTGTTCGCAGCCGTCGCCGAGGCCTATGATCGTGGCTTCATCGGCAAGAATGCGTGCGGGTCGGGCTACGACTTCGACGTGTTCGTCCATCGCGGCGCCGGCGCCTACATCTGCGGCGAAGAGACCGCGATGCTCGAGAGCCTCGAGGGCAAGAAGGGCCAGCCGCGCCTCAAGCCGCCATTCCCGGCAGGCGCAGGCCTCTATGGCTGCCCGACGACCGTCAACAACGTCGAATCGATCGCGGTTGCACCGACGATCCTTCGGCGCGGTGCGGCCTGGTTCTCGAGCTTCGGCGCAGAGAACAACCGCGGTACCAAGCTGTTCCAGATCAGCGGCCATGTGAACAAGCCCTGCGTCGTCGAGGAAGAGATGAGCATCTCGTTCCGCGACCTGATCGAGACGCATTGCGGTGGTATTCGTGGCGGCTGGGACAATCTGCTCGCGGTGATCCCGGGCGGCTCCTCGGTGCCGCTGGTGCCCGCCGCGCAGATCATGGACTGCGCGATGGATTTCGATGGCCTGAAGGCGGTCGGATCGGGCCTCGGCACCGCGGCGATCATCGTCATGGACAAGTCGACCGACATCGTCCGTGCGATCAGCCGCATCTCCTACTTCTACAAGCATGAGAGCTGCGGCCAGTGCACGCCGTGCCGCGAAGGCACCGGCTGGATGTGGCGCGTGATGGAGCGGATGCGCACCGGCGACGCCGAGCTGTCCGAGATCGACATGCTCCAGCAGGTCACCAAGCAGGTGGAGGGTCACTCGATCTGTGCGCTCGGTGACGCCGCAGCCTGGCCGATCCAGGGCCTGATCAAGCATTTCCGCCCAGAGATGGAACGCCGTATCCGCGAACGTGGTGGTGACACCGCGCCGATGATGGAAGCCGCAGAGTAATGCCCTTAGTCAAAGTCGATGGCGTAGAGATTGAGGTGCCGCAGGGCGCCACCGTGCTGCAGGCGTGCGAGCTTGCCGGCAAGGAGATCCCGCGTTTCTGTTACCACGAGCGCCTGAGCATCGCCGGCAATTGCCGGATGTGCCTGGTCGAGGTGAAGCCGGGTCCGCCCAAGCCGCAGGCGTCGTGCGCGTTGCCGGCGGCGGACAAGCAGGAGATCTTCACCAACTCGCCGATGGTCAAGAATGCCCGCGAGGGCATCATGGAATTCCTGCTGATCAACCATCCGCTCGATTGCCCGATCTGCGATCAGGGTGGCGAGTGCGATCTGCAGGACCAGTCGGTCGCCTATGGCCGCGGCCATTCGCGTTATGACGAGAACAAGCGCGCGGTCACCGAGAAATATATGGGTCCGATCGTGAAGACGGTTATGACCCGCTGCATCCAGTGCACGCGCTGCATCCGCTTTGCCGAGGAAGTGTCCGGCGTCGAGGAGATCGGTGCGATCTTCCGCGGCGAGGACATGCAGATCACCTCGTATCTGGAAAACGCGGTCAAGAGCGAGCTGTCGGGCAACGTCGTCGACCTGTGCCCGGTCGGTGCGCTGACCTCGAAGCCCTACGCGTTCGAAGCGCGTCCGTGGGAACTGCGCAAGACGCTGACGATCGACGTCATGGACGCGGTCGGCACCAACATCCGGCTCGACAGCCGTGGTCGCCAGGTGCTGCGCTGCGTGCCGCGGATCAACGAGGACGTGAACGAGGAGTGGGCGACCGACAAGACGCGCCATGCGATCGACGGCCTGGTCCGTCGCCGTCTCGACAAGCCCTATGTCCGCGTGAACGGCAAGCTCCAGCCCGCGACCTGGGACGAGGCCTTTGCGGCAATCAAGGCGGTTGATGCCGGGTCGAGCGTGGCCGCGGTCGCAGGCGACCTGGTCGACTGCGAGACGATGTACGCTGCCAAGGCGCTGCTCGCGAAGATGGGCTCGACGATGCTCGAGGGCCGCCAGACCGGCATGGCCTATGACGTGTCGAACATCGCCGCGGTCAATTTCAACACGACGATCGCCGGCACCGAGCGTGCCGACGCGATCCTGCTGGTGGGTACCAACCTGCGTTGGGAAGCGCCGCTGGTGAACACGCGGGTCCGCAAGGCAATCAAGAAGGGCGCGACGGTCTTCGCGATCGGGCCCGAAACCGAGCTGACCTACAAGGTCGAGTGGCTCGGCGACGATCTGGCGCTGCTCGGCAATCTGCCCGACGCGGTGACCGAGGCGTTCGGCAAGGCCGAGCGTCCGATGGTGATCGTCGGTGGCGCGGCGCTGAAGGGTGGCCACGGCGCCGCGCTGAAGCTCGTCGACACGCTGGGCCTCGTAAAGGACGGCTGGAACGGCTTCAACGTCGTCCATATGGCCGCGTCGCGGATGGGCGGGCTGATGCTTGGCTATGCGCAGACGGGCGGGATCGCGGACGTGATGGGGGCGAAGCTCGGCTTCTTCCTCGGCGCGGACGAGGTCGATTTCAGCCAGTTCCCGGGCTTCAAGGTGTTCGTGGGTCATCACGGCGACAAGGGTGCGGCGGCTGCCGACGTCATCCTGCCGGGCGTGACCTATGCCGAGAAGTCGGGAACCTGGGTCAATCTCGAAGGTCGCGTCCAGCGCGGCGAGCGTGCAGTGTTCGCCCCCGGCGATGCGCGCGACGATTGGTCGATCTTCCGCGCGCTGTCCGACACGCTCGGCCACACGCTCCCGTTCGACAGCTTCGAGGGGCTGCGCGAAGAAATGTTCGCTGCCGTTCCCGCGCTGCGTCATCAGGCGCTCGCGACGTTCGAATGGAACCCGCCATCGCTCGGCGGTGCGGGTGAGGGGGTCCTGGCCGGCTATCCGATCAAGGATTTCTACCTGACCAACGCGATCTGCCGCGCATCGCCGACGATGCAGCGCTGCTCGGCTGAACTTCTCCAAGGGGAAGACTTTGCGGAGGCAGCCGAATGATCTCCTGGTTCGAATCCTCGCTCGGTTACGACTGGGCGTTCTTCCTCGCGACGATCATCGACATTCTCGCAATCGCGCTGCCGGTGATGCTGGCGGTCGCGATGATCATCTATGCCGATCGCAAGATCTGGGCGGCGATGGCGCTTCGGCGTGGTCCGAACGTGGTGGGTCCCTTCGGCCTGCTGCAGAGCTTTGCCGACGGTCTGAAGGTGTTCCTGCAGGAGACGATCGTCCCCGCAGCCGCCAATCGTGCGCTGTTCCTGCTGGCGCCGATCATCACCTTCACGGTCGCGCTGATCGTCTGGGCGGTGATCCCGTTCCAGCCGGGCGTCGTGCTCGCGGACATCAATGTCGGCTTGCTCTACGTACTCGCGGCGTCGTCGCTCGGCGTGTACGGGATCATCCTGGCGGGCTGGGCGTCGAACTCGAAATATCCGTTCTACTCGGCGCTGCGTGCGGCCGCGCAGATGGTTAGCTACGAAGTCGCGATCGGGTTCATCCTGATCTCGGTCGTGCTGTGGTCGGGCACGTTCAACCTGTCCGGCATCGTGACCGCGCAGCAGAACATGTTCGGGCTTCATATCAACGGCTACATCGTCAATCCGCTACTGTTCCCGATGGCCGTGATGTTCTTCATTTCGAGCCTCGCAGAAACGCAGCGTGCACCGTTCGACCTGACCGAGGCGGAGAGCGAGCTCGTCGCCGGCTACCAGACCGAATATTCGTCGATGGCGTTCGCGCTGTTCTGGCTCGGCGAGTACGCAAACGTCATCCTGATGTGCGCGCTCAACGCGACGCTCTTCTGGGGTGGGTGGCTGCCGCCGGTTGACTGGGCGCCGCTCTATTACGTGCCGGGGATCATCTGGCTGTTCGCCAAGATCCTGTTCTTCTTCTTCCTGTTCAGCTGGGTGAAGGCGACCGTGCCGCGCTATCGCTATGATCAGCTGATGCGGCTCGGCTGGAAGATTTTCCTGCCCGTCTCGCTGTTCTGGGTTTTCCTCGTGTCGGGCGTGTTGATGCTGACGCGCGTTGGAGTGGGTTCATGAGCGTTGCTCAGATCATCAAGTCGTTCACTCTGTGGGAATTCGTGAAGGCGCACGCGTTGACGCTTCGCTATTTCTTCAAGGAAAAGGCGACGATCAACTATCCGTACGAGCGTAACCCGGTGTCCCCGCGGTTCCGCGGCGAGCATGCGCTGCGTCGCTATCCCAACGGCGAAGAGCGGTGCATCGCGTGCAAGCTGTGCGAGGCCGTGTGCCCCGCCCAGGCGATCACGATCGAGGCCGAGCCGCGCGACGACGGCTCGCGCCGCACGACGCGCTACGACATCGACATGACCAAGTGCATCTATTGCGGCCTGTGCGCCGAGGCGTGCCCGGTCGATGCGATCGTCGAGGGTCCGAATTACGAATTCTCGACCGAAACGCGCGAAGAGCTGATCTACGACAAGTCGAAGCTGCTCGATAACGGCGATCGCTGGGAAAGCGCGATCGCGGCGAACCTTGCCGCCGATGCGCCGTACCGTTAAGCGAGCGCCGCGATGACACAGATTAACTCCGTCATCCCAGCGCAGGCTGGGATCTCCCCGTTTCCGAGCGCGCCCGCGCGGCGTGAGACCCCAGCGTTCGCTGGGGTGACGAGGACCTCATGATCCAGGCCTTAGCCTTTTATCTCTTCGCTTTCGTCGTCGTCCTGTCGGGCGCCATGACGATCGCGTCGCGCAACCCGGTCCATTCGGTGATGTGGCTGATCCTTGCCTTCTTCAACGCGGCGGGTCTGATGATCCTCGTCGGGGCCGAGTTCATCGCGATGCTGCTCGTCATCGTCTATGTCGGTGCGGTCGCGGTGCTGTTCCTGTTCGTCGTCATGATGCTCGACATCGACTTTGCCGAAATGCGTGCCGGCGTGGCACGGTACTTCGGTATCGGGCTGGCGCTCGCGGTCGCATTAGCGGCCGAGGTGATGATCGCGATCGGCGCGTGGAGCACCGGGCCGATCCAGCTCGCCCGGCGCGCGGCGCCGATCGATGCGCGGGTGCCCAACATCCAGGCGATCGGCAACCTGCTCTACACGCGCTATCTGTTCGTGTTCGAGGCGGCCGGGCTCGTCCTGCTCGTCGCGATGATCGGTGCGATCGTGCTGACGCATCGCCAGCGTGGCGGCGTGAAGGCGCAGAACATCAGCCGTCAGAACGCACGCCGTCCGCAGGACGCAACGCGCAACACGCGCCCGGTCGTCGGGCAGGGAGTCGAATTGTGACGATCGGTCTCGTCCACTACCTCGTCGTCGCGGCGATCCTGTTCACCATGGGGGTGCTCGGCATCTTCCTGAACCGCAAGAACCTCATCGTCATCCTGATGGCGATCGAGCTGATCCTGCTCGCGGTGAACATCAATCTCGTCGCCTTCTCGGCCTTCCTCAACGATCTCGTCGGACAGGTGTTCGCGATGTTCGTGCTGACGGTCGCGGCGGGTGAGGCCGCGATCGGCCTGGCCATCCTGGTCATATATTTCCGCGGTCGCGGCACCATTGCGGTCGACGACGTCAACCGGATGAAGGGGTAATACGGTTGATCCAGCTTATCGTCTTCCTGCCGTTACTGGCCGCGATCGTTGCCGGGTTCGGCAATCGCGCGATCGGCAACGTGCCGGCGAAAATCGTCACCACGGCCGCGTTGTTCGCGTCGTGCCTGTTGTCCTGGCCGATCTTCCTCGGTTTCATGGCGGGCACCAGCAGCGCGACCGTGGAGCCGTTGCTCAACTTCATCCAGTCGGGCGACATGAACGTCGCGTGGTCGCTGCGCGTCGATGCGCTGACCGCGGTGATGCTCGTCGTTGTGACGTCGGTGTCGGCGCTCGTCCATCTGTATAGCTGGGGCTATATGGACGAGGATCCCGACCAGCCGCGCTTCTTTGCGTATCTGTCGCTGTTCACCTTCGCGATGCTGATGCTCGTGACCGCGAACAACCTCGTCCAGATGTTCTTCGGCTGGGAAGGCGTGGGCCTCGCGTCCTACCTCCTGATCGGCTTCTGGTTCCGCAAGCCCTCGGCCAGCGCGGCGGCGATCAAGGCGTTCGTCGTCAACCGTGTCGGCGATCTGGGCTTCATGCTCGGCATCTTCGGCACGTTCCTGGTATTCGGCACGGTCTCGATCCCCGAGATCCTGGCGGCTGCACCCGGCATGGCCGGTTCGACGATCGGCTTCCTCGGCTACCGCCTCGATACGATGACCGTGCTCTGCCTGCTGCTGTTCGTCGGCGCGATGGGCAAGTCGGCACAGCTCGGCCTGCACACCTGGCTGCCGGACGCGATGGAAGGCCCGACGCCCGTGTCGGCGCTGATCCACGCGGCGACGATGGTCACCGCGGGCGTGTTCATGGTCTGCCGCCTGTCGCCGATGTTCGAGATGAGCCCGGTCGCATTGACCGTGGTCACCTCGGTCGGTGCCGCGACCTGCCTGTTCGCCGCCACTTGCGGCCTCGTCCAGACCGACATCAAGCGTGTCATCGCCTATTCGACCTGTTCGCAGCTCGGCTACATGTTCTTCGCAGCCGGCGTCGGCGCGTACGGCGCGGCGATGTTCCACCTGTTCACGCATGCCTTCTTCAAGGCGCTGCTGTTCCTTGGTGCCGGCTCGGTGATCCATGCGATGCACCATGAGCAGGACATGCGCTATTATGGCGGTCTGCGTAAGAAGATCCCGGTGACGTTCTGGGGCATGATGGCGGGTACGCTCGCGATCACCGGCGTCGGCATCCCCGGCATCTTCGGCAACACCGCATTCGGGTTCGCAGGCTTCCATTCGAAGGATGCGATCATCGAGGCGAGCTGGGCCGCGGGTCAGCCGGGCGTGTGGTTCGTCGGCGTGCTCGTCGCGCTGCTCACCAGCTTCTATTCGTGGCGCGTGATGTTCCTCACCTTCTGGGGCAAGCCGCGCTGGGCTGCATCGGAGCATATCCAGCATGCGCTCCACGATGCGCACGGTCATGACGACCATGCGCACGACGCGCATCATGCGGACGACCATCACGCGAACCCGGCCAAGGCCGAGGACGCAGGCCATGCGCCGCATGATCATCACGATGCCGTGCATGCGCCGGCGGAAGGCGATGGCGGGTATCACCCGCATGAGAGCCCGCTGCCGATGCTGATCCCGCTGATCGTCCTGTCGATCGGTGCCGTGCTCGCAGGCTTCGTCTTCCACGGTTACTTCATCGAGCCGAGTGCGGGCGAAGAGTTCTGGAAGGGCGCACTCGCGTTCCGCGAACATCTGATGCACGAGATGCACGGCGTGCCGCTCATCATCAAGCTGTCGGCGACGATCGCGATGCTGCTCGGCCTGCTGACCGCCTGGTACGCCTATATCAAGAACCCGTCCTTCCCGGGCAAGGCGATCGAACAGTTCGGCGTGCTCTACGACTTCCTGCTGCATAAGTGGTATTTCGACGAGCTGTACGACCTGATCTTCGTCCGCCCCGCCTTCGCGATCGGCCGCTTCCTGTGGCACCGCGGTGACGAGAAGACGATCAACCGGTTCGGCCCCGACGGGTCGGCCTGGCTGGTCCAAGTCGGCGCGCGCGTCGCCGGCCGCTTCCAGACGGGATATCTCTACACCTATGCCTTCGTCATGCTGATCGGCCTGACAGCCGCCGTAACCTGGGCGATCGGACTCTATTGATGACCGGCTTTCCTATCCTTTCCGTCCTGATCGCGGTCCCGATGATCGCGGCCATCGCGTGCCTGTTCGTCTCGGCGAACACCGCCCGGATGCTCGCGCTGGCGGCAACGCTGATCGACTTCGTGCTCGGCATCATGCTGTGGATGAACTTCGACATCGGCGGCGCGCAGTGGCAGTTCGTCGAGCATGCCCCCGGCATCTTCGGGCCGTTCGGCTGGTCGCTCGGCATCGACGGCTTCGCGCTGATGCTGATCATGCTCAGCGTATTCCTGATGCCGATCTGCATCGGTGCCAGCTGGCGCTCGATCACGACGCGCGTGCCGGAATATATGGCGGCGTTCCTGTTCACCGAAGTGCTGATGATCGGCACGTTCGCGGCACAGGACCTGTTCCTGTTCTACGTCTTCTTCGAAGCCGGCCTGATCCCGATGTACCTGATCATCGGGATCTGGGGCGGGGCGAACCGGATCTACGCGTCGTACAAGTTCTTCCTGTACACGCTGCTCGGCTCGGTCTTGATGTTCATCGCGATGCTGTACATGGCGAAGACCGCGGGCACGACGAGCATCCCGGCGCTGCTGAACTACGACTTCCCGGCGCATGTGCAGACCTGGCTGTGGCTGGCGTTCTTCGCGTCGTTTGCGGTCAAAATGCCGATGTGGCCGGTCCATACCTGGTTGCCCGATGCGCACGTGCAGGCGCCGACCGCAGGGTCGGTGATCCTGGCGGGCGTGCTGCTGAAGCTCGGCGGATACGGCTTCCTGCGCTTCCTGCTGCCGATGTTCCCCGACGCGTCGGGCCAGCTGACCTGGCTGATCTTCGGCCTGTCGGCAGTCGCAGTGATCTACACGTCGCTGGTCGCGCTCGTGCAGTCGGACATGAAGAAGCTGATCGCCTATTCGTCGGTCGCGCATATGGCGATCGTCACGATCGGTCTGTTTGCGTTCAACCGTCAGGGCATCGAAGGCGCGATGATCATGATGCTCAGCCACGGCTTGGTATCGGGTGCATTGTTCCTGTGCGTCGGCGTGATCTACGATCAGCTCCATACCCGCGAAATCTCGCGCTATGGCGGCTTGGCGATCAACATGCCGCGCTATGCGATCTTCTTCCTGTTCTTCACCATGGCGTCGATCGGTTTGCCGGGCACCAGCGGCTTCGTCGCCGAGTTCCTATCGCTGATGGGCACCTATCAGGTCTCGACCTGGACGGCGCTGCTCTGCACGACGAGCATCATCCTCGGTGCGGCGTACATGCTGTATCTCTACCGTCGCGTGGTCTTCGGCGAGATCAAGTCGGACGAGGTTCGCGGTATGGTCGACCTGTCGGCGCGCGAATTCTGGTTGCTCGCACCGATCGCAGCCGTGGTGCTGTGGATGGGCGTCTATCCCGAGAGCTTCCTCGCGCCAATGCGCAAGGATGTCAGCGTCCTGCTCGCGCGCGTCGACCGCGCCAAGCCGGCCAGCGATTCGAACCCAACTGCGGGGAAGCCCGCCACCGTGCATGAAGCCGCGCACGGGGAGGCACACTGATGGAATACGCCGCTAACATCGCAATGACGCTGCCCGAGCTGGTGCTGGCGCTGGGAGCGATCGCGCTGATGCTCGTCTCGGCCTGGGGCGGGGACACGTCGACGCGCGCCGTGTCGATCGCCTCCGTGTTCGTTCTGGTCGGCGCCGGGATCGCGCTGGTCGGCCCGGCATCGTCGGGCGGCTATGCGTTCGACGGCCTTTACCGTGCCGATGCGTTCGGTGCCTTTGCCAAGGTGCTGATCTATATCGCCTCCGCGGTCGCGATCATGATGGCGCCGAGCTTCTTCGCACGGTCGCAGGGTGAGGATCTTCGTCCCGAATATCCGGTACTGATTCTGTTGTCGGCCTGCGGCATGGGCATTATGGTCTCGGCCAGCGACATGCTGACGCTCTATGTCGGTCTCGAGCTGCAGAGCCTTGCGGCGTATGTCCTCGCCAGCTTCATGCGGCGCGACGGGCGGTCGGCCGAGGCGGGTCTGAAGTATTTCGTGCTTGGCGCGCTCGCCAGCGGCATCCTGTTGTACGGTATTTCGCTGGTTTACGGGTTCAGCGGTACGACGCTGTTCTCGGGCATCGCCGACGCCTATGCCGGGACCAAGTCGCTTGGCTTGCTGTTCGGTCTGGTGTTCGTCTTCGCAGGCCTCGCATTCAAGATCAGCGCAGTGCCGTTCCACATGTGGACGCCCGACGTTTATGAAGGCGCACCGACGCCCGTCACCGCCTTCTTCGCCTCGGCTCCCAAGGTCGCGGCAATGGCGATGGCGGTACGCGTCGCGATCGAGGCAATGGGGCCGGCGACGGACCAGTGGCGTCAGATCGTGATCTTCGCGGCGCTTGCCTCGATCATCCTCGGCGCGGTCGCGGCAATCGGTCAGACCAACGTCAAGCGCCTGCTGGCCTATTCGTCGATCAACAATGTCGGCTTCGCACTGATCGGTCTCGCTGCAGGGACGCCGGAAGGTGTGTCGGGCGTGCTGATGTATCTGACGATCTATGTCGCGATGACCTTGGGCTCGTTCCTGGTCGTGCTGCAGATGCGCGGCGATGACGGGCAGCCGGTCGAGACGATCGCGAGCCTGGCGGGCATGTCGCGGACGCGGCCGGGGCTTGCCGCCGCACTCGCGATCTTCATGTTCAGCCTTGCCGGTATTCCGCCGCTGTTCGGCTTCTATGCGAAGTTCGCGGTGTTCAGTGCGGCAGTCGATGCAGGCCTCTTCCCGCTCGCCGTGGTCGGCATCGCGGCATCGGTGATCGGCGCCTATTATTACCTGCGCGTCGTCAAGACGATGTACTTCGACGATCCGGCACCCGCCTTTGCGCCGATGGAGAACAAGGTCGAGGGCGGGTTGATTGCACTGGCGGCAGTGTTCGTCTCGCCTGCCGGCTATCTGCTCATCCCCGTGCTTGGAGCATGGACGATGGCGGCAGCGCGGGCGTTGTTCTGAGCATCATCCGTACCGTTGCGGAGACAGGATCGACCAATGCCGACCTGCTGGCGCTGGCCCGCACCGGTGCCGATGACGGCCTCTGGCTGAGGGCGGTCCGGCAGACTGCGGGGCGCGGCCGGCAGGGGCGGGAATGGTCGTCCCCCGACGGTAATCTCTATGCGAGCACGCTGGTGCGGCTGCGTCCGGACGATCCGCCCGCCGCCAGCCTTGCGCTCGTAGCGGCGGTCGCGTTGTATGAGACCGTCTCGACCTTCCTCGTCGCCGGTATCCGCCAAGGGACGACGGACTCGAGCGCGACGTTGCTGCTCAAATGGCCGAACGACCTGTTACTTGCCGATGCAAAGCTGTCCGGCATCCTGCTCGAGCGGGCCGACGATGCGGTCGTGGTTGGCTTTGGGGTCAACATTGCGCACCATCCCGAGCTGGCCGATCGCAAGACGACCGATCTCACGGTGCATGGCGTCGTCATTGAGCCCGCGTCGTTCCTCGACATCCTTGCCGACGGGTTTGCGCGCTGGGTCGCGCGTTGGCGGACGGAGGGGCTGGCGCCCGTCCGTGCGCGCTGGGTCGATTGCGCGCATCCGGCGGGCACCGCGCTGACCGCGCGGCTCGCGGACGGCGACGCGGTCGAGGGACTGTTCGTGGGGCTCGATAGCGATGGCGCGTTGATCCTGCGCACCGCGACGGGCGAGCGTCGTGTCATCCACGCCGCCGACATATTCCTGCTGTGATGCGGCGCGTCATCGCCATCGCCGCGGGTCTCGACTATGCACTATCCGCACGGAAAGGTTGAAGGTCCCCGCATGCTGCTCGCCATCGATGCCGGCAATACCAATGTCGTGTTCGCGCTCGTCGAGAAGGGCGTCATCGTGGCGCGGTGGCGGATCGCGACCGATCCACGCCGCACGGCGGACGAATATGCGGTGTGGCTGAGCCAGCTGATGCAGCTCGGTGGGCATGACCGGGGCGCGGTCGAGGGCGTGATCATCGCGACGGTGGTGCCGCGCGCGCTGCACAATCTGCAGGTCCTCGCGTCGAAATATTTCGCGACCGAGGCGCTGATCGCCGGCCGCGCGCCGGTCGAATGGGGGATCGCGATCGATGTCGACGAGCCCGCCTCGCTGGGCGCTGATCGTGCGGTCAACACGATCGCCGCGCACGCGCTGCACGACGGCGACCTGATCGTCATCGATTTCGGCACGGCGACGACGTTCGACCTCGTCGACTATCGCGGCGCGTACAAGGGCGGCATCATCGCGCCGGGGATCAACCTGTCGCTCGACGCGCTGGTCACTGCCGCGGCCAAATTGCCGCGGATCGCGATTGAGGCACCCGGCGATACCAGCGTGATCGGGCTGAACACGGTCTCGCAGATGCACATCGGCATCTATTGGGGCTATGTCGCGATGATCGAGGGGCTGGTGGCGCGAATGAAGGCCGAGGTCGGACGCCCGGTCAAGGTCATCGCGACCGGCGGACTTGCTACCCTCTTCGAAAAACAGACCGACGTGTTCGACGTCATCGAGGCCGACCTGACGATCCAGGGGCTGGCGATGATGTGGGACCGTCACCATATCTAGGGCCATTGGGCTCGCGCCAACCGGCCTGCGGGCCACATTCCCCTGTAATCCTGAAAGTAATCAATGACTCCGAAGAACGAACTCCTTTTCTGTGGCCTTGGCGGCTCCGGCGAAATCGGCATGAACGTCAACCTGTATGGCTGCCAGGGCAAATGGGTGATGGTCGATCTCGGTATCACCTTTGCCGATCCCCAATATCCCGGCGTCGACGTCATCCTCCCCGACCTGTCCTTCATCGAGGAGCGGATCGACGATCTGCTCGGCATCGTGATCACGCACGGCCATGAAGACCATATCGGATCGCTGCCCTATCTCGCCGAAGACCTTGGCGTGCCGATCTATGCGACGCCGTTCACGATGGGCCTGGTCCGCGGCAAGCTCGAGGAAGAGGGGATCGCCAACCGCGTGAAGCTCAAGATGATCCCGATGGGCGGCAACTTCCAGCTCGGGCCGTTCGGCTTCACCTTCGTCGAAATGTCGCATTCGATCCCCGAGGCGAACGCGCTGCTGATCGACACGCCCTATGGCCGCGTGTTCCACACCGGCGACTGGAAGCTCGACAAGAACCCGGTGATCGGCAATCCGACCAAGCCAGAAGGCTTCATGGCGATCGGCGACAAGGGCGTCGACGTGCTGGTCTGCGATTCGACCAACATCTTCAACACCACCGCGTCGGGCAGCGAGAGCACGGTCCGCAAGGGTCTGTTCGAAGAGGTCAGCAAGGCAAAGGGCCGGGTGATGATCACCAGCTTCGCGTCGAACGCCGCACGGCTCCACACGTTCGGCGAAGTGGCGAAGGAAACCGGGCGCAAGCTGTGCGTCACCGGACGGTCGCTCGACCGGATCATCAAGGTCGCGCGTGCGACGGGGTATCTGAAGGACTTCCCCGAGACGATCGATCCCGACACCGCGATGCGTCTGCCCAAGAACAAGGTGCTGATCATCGCCACCGGCGGGCAGGGCGAGGAGCGCGCTGCGCTCGCGCGGGTCGCCAATGGCAGCCACACGATCACGCTCGAGGCCGATGACACGGTGATCTTTTCGTCGAAGCAGATCCCCGGCAACGAGGTCCAGATCGGCCGCATCCAGAACACGCTGGCCGCCAAGGGCATCCGGATGGTGACCGAGCGCCAGGCGCACGTCCACGTCTCGGGCCATCCCGGCCAGCCGGAACTCGCGCAGATGTACGAGTGGCTGCGTCCCGACACGCTGATCCCGACGCATGGCGAGATGCGCCACATGATGGAGCATGCGCGCTTCGGGCTGGAGCAGGGGATTCCCCGTGCGCTGGTGCAGAGCAACGGCGACATCGTCCGGCTGGCGCCCAAGGGGCCGGTCAAGATCGGCAATGCGACGGTCGGCCGTCTGGTCCTCGATGGTGACGTGATCCTGCCGGCGGACGGCACCACGCTGAACGAGCGTCGCAAGCTGGCGATCAACGGCCAGATTTCGGTCGCGGTGGCGATCGGCAAGGACGGGCGGATGCTTGGCCAGCCGCAGGTCCGCGTTCAGGGCGTGCCTGTCGAGGAAGATCGTGCCGCGTTCGTCGCGGATGCGGTCCAGGCGGTTGCCGACACCGTGCGGGGCGGCAAGCGCGATATCGACAAGATGCGCGAGCAGGTCCGGCTTGCGGTCCGCAAGGTCTCGACGCGCTGGACCGGCAAGAAGCCGATCGTCGACGTTCTGCTGATCGAAGGCTGAGCCGATGCGCTGGACCTCGGCACTCGCGATCTACGTCCTGTTCTGGGCGTTCTCGGTGTTCCTGGTCCTGCCATTCGGTGTGCGGACGACGCGTGAGGTCGGGGGCGAAACCGTCCCCGGCCAGTCCGAGAGCGCGCCGCATGATTTCCACGCCGGCCGCGTCGCCTGGCGCGTGACGATCGTCGCGACGACGCTGTTTGTGCTGTTCCAGCTGAATTATGCCTATGGCTGGATCACGCCGCAGATGTTCGACCTGTTCGACACACGCGACATGGTCCGCCGCTAGCGCGACCGGGGCGGGCGCCGCTATTAGCGGAGGCGTTCGATCGCCTGTGCGAGCGCCACGTAGAGCTTGCCCATATCCGACGAGAGCAAGGTGACACCGAGCGGTGAGCCGTCGCGCTGTGCCAGGATCGCGCGCAACATCGATTCGAAGTCGTGGATGTAGCGGTTCACCATCTCGCGGAAGCCCGCATCGTCGTCATACAGGTTCGCGATCGCGCGGGCATCGTTCGCATCGAGGATCCGCACGGCACGGCGGGTGAAGACGCCGCGATCGCCCTTAAGATAGGCGGCCCAGGCGCTGTCGGCGACTTCGGGGGCGAACGCCTTGGCGATGTCGATCGAAGCAGAATTGAGCGATTCGATGAGGAGCGAGACCCGCCGCGCGAAGGTGTCGCGATCGGCGGTCTCGCGGTCGTTGCGCGCCTCTTCGAGTCGGGTTTCGACGACCGCTGTCTGCTGTGCGATCGCCTCGACCTGTGCCGCCAACCGCTCGGTCGCGCGCGTCGTCGCGTCGACCGCGGCGTCGGTCGCGTCGCCGATCGCCTGGATCTGCCGATCGACCGTGTCGCCGGTCGCGCGGCGCAGCGCAGCGCTGCTGGCGACCTCGAGCGCCTGCGCGGCGTCGGGAATGACCTGAGCCAGCGTGTGGCGCGCGGTATCCGCCGCCGCGGTCGCGGTCTCGCGGACGCGCAGCAACGCCTCGACGAGACGGGGTGCGGCTTCCTCGGAGAAGCTGTTGGTGCGGTCGATCGTCTCGTCGACCATCTGGCCAAGTGCGTCCGCCTTGGCGCGTCCCGAGGCCAGCGTGTCGAGCAGGGTGTTCGACAGGCGATCGAGCACGCTACGCTGTTCGGCGATGACACCGGCAATCGCCTCGATCGCGTCGTGCGTGCTTTCGGCCGCGGTGACGAGCGCGAGCAGTTCGGGCTTTGCCGCGACCACGATCGCCTTGCTGTCGGCGACACGCCGGTCGAGCCGGGACAGCGCGTCGGGCAGCGTTTCGTCGATCTCACGCGCCGCGGCGTCGAGGGCGATCAGCAGCGATTCGGTCGTGCCGATCGTCCGCCCCGCCATCGCCTCGCCCGAGCGGAGCGCCTCGGTCATCGCGTCCGCCGAGCCGCCAAGCGCGCTGATCGACGCAGCGAGCAACTGGGTCCGCTCGACACCATGATGGTGGAGCGTGTCGATCCGCGTCTCGATCTGGTCGAGGCCTGAACCGAGCGAGCCGAGGATATCCTCCCCGGCTGTACGTTGATCCTCGAGGCGGCGGGCAACCTGTGCGATCGCCGAATCGACGCCGGCGATCCGGTCGGCGATTGCCTCGGCGCTCGCGCGCGTCGCACCGTCGAGTGCAGCGTGATTGGCACTGACCATCGCCAGCACCGCGTCACCCTGGGCGGCGATACCCTTGCGTGCCTCGTCGACAGCATCGGCGGTGCGCCCGAGCAGCGCGTCGACCGCTGCGGACATCGTCTCGGTGACGGCCTCGAGCCGCGCGCCGGCGGTTTCGCTGGTTGCCTCCATCCGGATGATATGCGCGGCCAGCCGCTGCGCTGCGCCGCTCGCGACCGCATCGGCCTCCCGCCCACGGGCCGCCAGCGCGCCGATCTGCGCATCGAGGGCACCGGCATGCTCGCTGGCGGAAAGGCCTGCGCGCTCGAGCTGGTCCGCCATCGCTTCGGTCTCGGCATGCGCGCGCGGCAGCGAGGCAAGCAGGACACCGAGCGACGTCTGCGTCGCGTCGGCCGCGGCAACGAGGCTGCGCGTGTGCGCGTCGGCGCGTTCGATCTCGGTCGCGAAGCCTTCGCCGATCGCGCCGAGAAACTGATGCGCGGTCTCGCCCATCGTCATCAGCGTGTCGACCTGATCCGCCAGATGACGGCGATTGCGGTCGATCGTCTGCGCAGTCGCGGCGACCGCCTGCTCGAGCCGGGCGGATTCCGCCTGCATCGCGCGCGCCGTGACACCGAACCGCGCCGCCTCGGCCCGGCTCGTCCGCATCGCGAGCAACCAGATGATGCCGATCAGCGCCGGCACGACGCACAGCGCTGCGAGGAGCTGGACCAGCGCGACCGGTCCGATCGCACCGATCTCGCCGCGGACGAGCCAGAGCATGACGGCGAGCCAGAGCAGGACCGCGGCGATCGCCGCACCTGCAAAGATCCGGCCGCGATCGGCGCCGTCGTCGTCCGCCGGCAGGATATAGTCGTCGATAAACACGGGTGCGCGTTCCTTCAAAGGCGGTGGTGGGACGTCGCCAAGGTCCGGATCCCGGGCAGGGTCCGCGCGCAGGCCGATGATGGAAGAACCCCCGTTCATGCCCGGGTTTTACCATGAAATCGGCTTTGACAAAGCGAATAGCGCAACCTCCCGTTAAGTCGGTCGCGTGTACGCCCCATCTCATGGCCTATGATCCCGGAGCAATCGACGCCGCCCTGGCAGCCGCGGTCGGGGACGATCCGCTGCTGATCGCCGACCTGCACCTCGCCTTCACCCACAGCGCGGCCGACGCGCTGGACGCTATGGTGGACGCATCCGACGCCGACGCTTGGCGCGCCGCGGCATGGCGGCTGAAGGGGCTGGCGGCGAGCTTTGGCGCAATGCCGCTGATGACGCTGGCGCGCGCGGCGGCCGACACCCTGCCCGGCGACGACGACATGCTGCGCCGGCTGCGCGACGCGGTCGAGCAGCTTTGATGTGCATGCAGGGCGTCGATCTGCACGCGCTGCCGACGCGCGGGCTTTGCATCCGTCGTTTCGACGCCTAACAGCCGCAGATGCTTGCCGGGCTTCTCTTTGCTATTCACGATGCCGACGATCGTCCCGATCGCCTGGCTGCCACTCTGCCGTTCAGCGGCGTCACGCTGATCGAGTATCAGGCGCGGTTGCTGATTGCAGCCGGCGTGCGTCAGGTCATCGTTGTCGTCGCGCGGCTGACGCCCGAGTTGCTGGGCGCGATTAATCGCATCAACCGCCGCGGTGTCGCGGTCGATACCGTCCGGACTGCGGCCGAGGCGATGGAAAAGCTTCATCCGCTGGCGCGCGTCTTGATGCTCGGCGACGGGCTGGTCACGACCGAGAGCATCGTCGCGGCGATGGCGAACGAGGGCGGCGATGCGCTGCTCGTCGTGCCTGAGGACGATGCGGGACCCGGGTTCGAGTGCGTCGGTGGCCAGATGGCATGGGCCGGTGTCGCCCGGCTGGAGCCCGCCCGGATCGCCGAAGTCGCGGGCCTGCCCAATGATTACGACCTTCAATCGACGCTGCTGCGGATCGCGGTGCAGGCGCGCGCGGTGCAGATCCTGCTGCCGACCGATGCAATTCGCAGCGGGCACGGCATCGAGCGCGAGGCGCGGACGCTGGAAGAACGCGGCCGTGCCGTGCTGGCGACGATCGTGTCGGGGCGCAGCGGCTGGTTCGACCGTTTCGTGCTCGCGCCGATCGCCAGGCTTGGCCTGCCGTTCCTGGTCGATAAGAGCGTTGCTGGCACGACCGTCGGCGCGACGTCGCTGGGTATCGCCGCCGCCGGGCTCGGCGCCATGCTGTTCGGCTGGCTGGCGACCGGACTGGTGCTCGCCAGCACGGCCTGTGTCGGTCTGGCGATCGGCTCGGTGCTGAGCGGGCTGCGCGATGATGAGTCGGTCGCGACGATGCAAACGCGCGGGATCGGCGTCGTCAGCGCGCTCGCCGTTCTGCTGTTTGCCTTCCTATGGGCGGGCTATTCGGCGGACAACAGCGCGCTGGTCATGGCGGCCGCGCTGCTTGCGATCGCGGCACTGGGGGAACGCGCGATCGTCGAGCGCGCGCGCCACATGTGGTGGGGCAGTGCGCCGGCCTATCTGCTGATCGTCACGATCGTCGCGATCCTCGGATTTCCGTTGTTGGGGCTTGCGATCGCCGGGCTGTACGCGACGGTTACGCTGGCCGCGGCAATCGAGCATCTTCGTCTTCAGCCTTAGTACCGCCTTAATAATAAGGGGGTAGGCACGGCGCATGTCGGTTGGCTCTGAACCCTTGCCTGATCCCGCGCTGTCACGCGCGAGCGCGATCGCGCGCGCCGCACGTGCGCGTCAGCGGGCCGACGACCGGCTGGAAACCACAATCACCGACTTTTTCCTGACCGCCGATGCGCGGCTGGAGGAACGTACGCGGTTGATGCTGGCGCATGTTCTGCGCGGCATCATCGGGGCGATCGAAGCGGATATCCGCCGCCATGCCGCCCGCGTTCTCGCCGGGCTTGGGGAGACGACGCGGGCGGAGGCGATCCTGACGCAGGGCGGCGCCTTGCTGCGGCTGACGCGGTCGGGGGTGTTGCGCGATCGCGACCTGATGAAGGACCTGATCGCACGCGTCCGGCACGACCTGATCGCAGACGCCCTTCCCGCCGCGATCGCCGGTCCCGAGGAGCCGAGCCTGTTGATCCGCCTGACGGGGGTGTCGGATACGACCGTCGCCACCGCGGCCGGCGCGCTGCTCGCGGCGGAAAGCCGGCGTCGCGCGGCTAATGAGTCGGGAACGATCGCGGGAAGCGACGTGCCCGCTGACCTGCATCGCCGCCTCGTCTGGTGGGTTGCCGCGGCGGTGCGCGACGGACTTGACGATGCCTTGAAGGACGCTGGCGAGATGGTCGCGATGCAGGGCCGCGGCCAGAGCGATCAGGCGATCACCGAAGCGGCGCTGCGCAGCCTTGCCGCGCATGATGACGCGGAGCGCCCCGAAGCGGTCGCGATCCGCCTCGCCGCGGCGATCGATGCCCGTCGCGACGAATTGCCGGCGCTGCTGGTCGAGGCGCTCGGCGACCGGCGTCTGACGTTGTTCGTTGCGGTGCTGGCGCATGCGATCGGGATCGATGCCGAACAGGTGCGGGTGATCGTACTCGATCCCGACGGAGAGCAATTGTGGCTGGCACTGCGGGCGGCGGATCTCGACCGGGAAACGATCGCGCGGATCGGGCTGGCGCTGGCCGATGCCGATTCACGCCGTGATATCGAAAGTTTCGCCGACGCGCTCGACAGCATCGCGAGCGTCGCGGTCGACGACGCGCGCGCGGCGATCGCACCGCTGGCAATGCACCGCGAGTTTCGCGCTGCGTTGCGGGCGCTGGCCGGGGCAGACCGACGATGACGGGATATATGACCGGCGACACTGCGGTCGCACTGGCGGAAGTGGCAGGGGACGGCGTGTTGCTGTCGGCGGATCCGATCCTGCTTGCGCTCAACAGCCGCGCCGGGGGGGTGATCGGCGCGCCGATCGCGGTGCCGCAGCTCGCGATGATCGCCCGCCTGGCGCGCCGGCTGGGAATCGCGGTTTCGCGCAGTGTGGTGATCGCCGATGACGACGTCGATCTCGATCTGTGGGTCCGTGCGCAGCCCGAGGGCGATACAGTCGGCCTTGCGGTGAGCGGCTGGCGCGAACTCCAGCCGTGGCGTCCAGCGGCACCGAACCCCGGTGCAGGCGTCGATTTCCTGTCGAGTGGTGCCGACTGGCGCTGGGAAACCGACGCAGCACTTCGCCTGACATTCGTATCGCCCGACGCAGGGCCTCGCATGGGCGTCGACCCGCTGGCGTTGCTCGGCAAGCCGCTGACGAGCCTCGTCATGCTCGACAGCGGCGATGACGGCGCGCTGCCGATCCTCGACGCGGTCGCGCGCCGCCAGCCGCTCGACGCACAGCCCGCGCGCCTGCGGGGGTCGGGCCGCGCGATCATGCTGAGCGCCGTAGTTCGCCGTGACGCGGAACGCGCCTTTGCCGGGTTCATCGGCAGCGGGCAACTGATCGACGATCCCGCGGACGTGCCATCGCCGCCCGCCAAGCCCCGGCCGGCGGGGGCAGACCAGCTGTCGCCGACCTTCACCGCGGGGCTAGACCGTGCGCTGCGGACACCGCTGGCGCGCATCGTCGCGAACGCCGACAGTATCCATGCCCAGACCGATGGTCTGGTGCAGCCCGATTATGCCGATTATGCCGCCGACATAGCCAATGCCGGTCGCCATCTGCTGGCGCTGGTCGACGATCTGGTCGATCTTCAGGCGGTCGAGCGGCCCGACTTCGCGCTGCTTCTCGAGACGATCGATATGGCCGACATTGCGCGGCGTGCTGCCGGGCTGCTGGCGGTGCGAGCGGGCAACGCGAATGTGACGATCACCCGGCCCGCCGCGGAAGCCCGCGTCGTCGCGCGCGGCGATTTCCGTCGCGTGTTGCAGATCCTGGTCAATCTGATCGGCAACGCGGTGCGCTATTCGCAGTCGGGTGGCGCGGTGCTGGTGACGGCGCATGCGGGGAGCGATCAGGTGACCGTCGTCGTCGCAGATACCGGCAAGGGCGTGGCGCCCGCGGATCATGCGCGGATTTTCGAAAAGTTCGAGCGGGTCGACGCGTCCGAGCCGGGCGGCAACGGCCTGGGCCTCTATATCGCGCGGCGGCTGGCACGCGCGATGGGCGGCGACCTGACGATCGACAGCGCAATCGGCGAGGGGGCGCGCTTCGTGTTGTCGTTACCGACGCAGGCGACGCGCGGCCAGGATCAGTACCAGGCCTAATACCGCGAGCGCGGCGCCGCGGTCCGCCCAAGGCCGCTGATCGAGCATGAAGCTCGATCGCGGCCAATGGACATAGCCAAGCCCCTGGCCGATCCACAGGAACCCCATCAGCGCGCACAGCACGCCGATGACCATGAGGATCGGCCGCAGCTTCATCTCAGCGCGACGCCATCGGCGTATAGTCGCGCTGCGTCGGGCCGCTGTAGAGCTGGCGCGGACGGCCGATCTTCTGGTCGGGATCGGTGATCATCTCGTTCCACTGCGCAACCCAGCCGACGGTACGGGCGAGTGCGAAGAGCACCGTGAACATCGAGGTCGGGAAGCCGATCGCCGAGAGGATGACGCCCGAATAGAAGTCGACGTTCGGGAACAGCTTCTTCTCGATGAAGTAGGGATCGCTCAGCGCCAGACGCTCGAGCTCGATCGCGACGTCGAACACAGGGTCGGTGACACCCAGCTCGCCGAGCACTTCCTTGACGGTCGTCTGCATGACGGCCGCGCGCGGATCGTAGTTCTTGTAGACGCGGTGACCGAAGCCCATCAGGCGGAACGGATCGTTCTTGTCCTTCGCGCGGGCGATGAACTCGGGGATCCGGTCAACCGTGCCGATCTCGTGCAGCATGTTGAGCGCGGCTTCGTTCGCGCCGCCATGCGCGGGGCCCCACAGGCAGGCGATGCCGGCCGCGATGCACGCAAACGGGTTGGCACCCGACGAGCCGGCGAGACGGACGGTCGAGGTCGACGCGTTCTGCTCGTGATCGGCGTGGAGGATGAAGATGCGGTCCATCGCCTTTTCGACGATCGGATTCACGACGTACTTCTCGGCCGGGACGGCGAACGTCATCTTCAGGAAGTTGCCGGTGTAGCTCAGCGTGTTGTCCGGATAGACGAACGGCTGGCCGACACTGTACTTGTACGCCATCGCGGCGATCGTCGGCATCTTGGCGATCAGGCGGTGCGACGCGATGACGCGCTGGGCCGGATCATGAATGTCGGTCGAATCGTGGTAGAAGGCCGAGAGCGCGCCGACGACGCCGCACAGGATCGCCATCGGATGCGCGTCGCGACGGAAGCCACGGAAGAACTGCGCGAGCTGCTCATGCACCATCGTGTGGCGCGTGATCGTGTTCGAGAAGGTCGACAGCTCTTCTTCGCTGGGCAGTTCGCCGTTCAGCAGCAGATAGGCGACTTCCATGAAGTTCGACTGTTCGGCGAGCTCGCCGATCGTGTAGCCGCGGTGGAGCAGCGTGCCCGCATCGCCGTCGATATAGGTCAGCTTCGACTGGCACGAGGCGGTCGAAGTGAAGCCCGGATCATAGGTGAAATTGTCGGTCTGCGCGTACAGCTTGCGGATATCGATGACATCGGGGCCGACCGTACCGGACATGACCGGATAATCGAATTCCTTGCCGTCGACCTTGAGGTTTGCGGTCTCGCTCATGCTTGTATCCTTCCTCGAAATCTTATCAGTCTGCCATCCGGTCGGCGATCCGACCGAGGCTCTCGTCACGCCCGAGCAGGTCGAGCACATCGAATATTCCCGGCGACGTCTTGCGACCGGTCAGCGCGGCGCGAAGGGGTTGTGCAACCTGCCCGAGCTTTAGGCTTCGCGCTTCGGCCACGCGCCGTACCGCGCCTTCGAGCGCTTCCGTATCCCACTTGTCGAGCGCGTCAAGTTCAGCATGCGCGTTCGTCAGAATCGCACTCGCTTCACCCTGCAAAAGGCTCGCTGCGGCGTCATCCATGGCCAAGGGGCGCTGGCTGAACAGGAAATTCGAACCTTCGGCGAGTTCGTTCAGGTTCGCTGCACGTGGCTTCAGGACCGGCATTGCGCGAGTCAGAAGGTCGAGTCCGCCATCGGGCAGGGCATGACCGAGACGATCGGCGGCGAGCTGGGCCAGACGCGCATCATCGGCCTCGCGGATATAGTGGCCATTCAGATTCTCGAGCTTCTTCAGGTCGAAGCGCGAGGGCGACTTGCCGACGCCCGACAGGTCGAACCATTCGACCGCCTGTTCGCGGCTGATGATCTCGTCGTCACCGTGCCCCCAGCCGAGCCGCAGCAGGTAATTGTCGAACGCCTCGGGCAGGATGCCCATCTCGTCGCGATACGCCTCGATGCCGACCGCGCCGTGACGCTTGGACAGCTTGGCACCATCGGGGCCGTGGATCAGCGGGATGTGCGCATAGATCGGATCGGGCCAGCCGCCCTCGATCGCGTCCATCGCACGGTAGATCGGCAGCTGGCGGAACGCGTTGTTGAGGTGATCGTCACCGCGGATGACGTGCGTGACGCCCATGTCGTGATCGTCGACGACGACCGCGAGCATGTAGGTCGGCGTGCCGTCCGAACGGAGGAGGACGAGGTCGTCGATTTCCTCGTTGCGGACCGTCACCGATCCCTGGACGCGATCCTCGATCGTGACCGCACCTTCCTGCGGCGCGCGCAGGCGGACGACATGGGGAAGATCGGGGGCCTCGCTTGCCGGACGGTCGCGCCACGGGCTGCGGATGCGGAGCGGCTTCTTGGCCGCCTGCGCCTCGGCGCGCATCGCCGCGATCTCGTCATTGGTCATGTAGCAGCGATAGGCGTGGCCGGCCTCCACCATCTGGTGCGCGACGCGGGCGTGGCGATCGGCGCCGGCGAACTGCATGACGACGTCGCCGTCCCAGTCGATCCCCAGCCAGCGCATCCCGTCGATGATCGCGTCGATCGCCGGCTGGGTCGACCGCACGCGGTCGGTATCCTCGATACGCAGCAGGAATTTGCCGCCGTTCGCCTTGGCGAACAGCCAGTTGAACAACGCCGTGCGTGCGCCGCCAAGATGCAGGAACCCCGTCGGCGACGGAGCGAAACGAGTAACCACGGGTGCGGCCGAAACGACGGCATCCGTATCAGATATTGCGCCCAACCGCGGGTGCTCCCAGACTGTAGAAACGATGGCCGGATCAGCCGTCGCCGCCTCTAGCATGCGTCCCCGGCGGCGACAAATGGGCGTGCCGCCCTGGATGGCGGAGCCGGGCCGGGCGATCGAACGCTGGCTGGAGGCAGAGCGCGACCAGCTCATAACCTGGTTGCCGGTCGGGCTTGGCGGCGGCATCGCGCTGTGGTTCGTGCTGCCCGATCCCGTGGCATGGGGCACCGCGATCCTGGTGCTGGCCGCTGGCGGGTTGGCCGGACTTGCGGCGGGGCGCGGCGGGCGCGCGGCGCGGATGCTCGCGATCGGCGCGATTGCGGCGGCGCTCGGCATCGGGCTGATCTGGGTACGATCGGACCGGGTGGCGGCACCGGTGCTCGCGGGGCCGACATTCGTGCAGCTGTCCGCGCGGGTCGAGACGATCGAACCGCTCGTCGCGCGTCGGCTGGTGCGGTTGACGGTGCGGCCGGTCGGGCCGGGGCAGGACGCCGATGGCGCGCCGGTTGCGTTGCCCGGCCGCGTCCGCATCAACCTGGCAGAGGCGGATGCGCCGGCGACGCTCGCGATCGGCGCGACCATAAAGCTTCGCGCGCGACTCATGCCGCCGCCCTTGCCGGCGGTGCCCGGCGCCTATGACTTTGCGCGCGTCGCTTGGTTCGGCGCGATCGGCGCGACGGGGCGGGGCTTTTCGCCTGTGGTGGTAGCAGAGCCGGGCCGCGGCGGCGCTGGAGTCCGGGTGGCGCTGTCGCGGCATATCGTCGCGCAGCTTGACGGGAGCGCGGGCGGGATCGCGGCGGCGCTGGCGACCGGCGACGTCGGCGCGATCAGCGACGCGGATGCGGAGGCGATGCGCCGCGCCGGGCTGGCGCATCTCCTTTCGGTAAGCGGCCTCCACATCACCGCGGCGGTCGCCGCGACGATGCTGATCGTGATGCGGCTGCTGGCGCTCAGCCCATGGCTCGCGCTGCACACGCGACTGCCACTGATCGCCGCGCTTGCCGGTGCCGCAGCGGCGATCGGCTACACCGTGCTGACGGGCAGCCAGGTGCCGACGATCCGCTCCTGCGTCGCGGCGTTGCTGGTGCTGGTCGCGCTGGCGATGGGGCGCGAGGCGATGACGTTGCGGCTCGTCGCGACGGGAGCGATCGCGGTGATGCTCGCGCTGCCCGAATCGCTCGCCGGGCCGAGCTTCCAATTGTCGTTCGCCGCGATCACCGCGATCATCGCGCTGCACGAGCATCCCGTCGTCCGTGCCACGTTCACGCCGCATGACGAGGGCCGCAGCAGACGCCTGTTGCGCGGCGCCGCGTCGCTGCTGCTGACCGGGCTCGTTGTCGAGGCGGCGCTGATGCCGATCGCGGTTTATCATTTCCACAAGGCCGGGCTGTACGGCGCGGTCGCCAATATCGTCGCGATCCCGCTGACCACGTTTGTCGTGATGCCGTTCGAGGCGCTGGCGCTGCTGCTCGACACGATCGGGATTGGCGCGCCCGCCTGGTGGCTGGTCCAGCATGCGCTCGACGCGCTGCTGTGGCTCGCGCGCGGCGTGGCGCATGCACCGGGCGCGGTCCGCGCGCTGCCGGCGGTGCCCGACGGGGCGTTTGCGCTGATGGTCGTTGGCGGGGTGTGGATCGCGCTGTGGCGGACGCGGTGGCGACGGATCGGAATGCTGCCCTTGGCGATTGGCGCGATCTGGGCGCTGACGACGCCGTCACCCGATATCCTTGTGACGGGCGATGGGCGTCACGTCGCGGTCCGGACCGCCGCCGGGCTCGCGCTGCTCCGCGATCGGGCGGGGGACTATGTCCGCGATACACTGGCGGAGAATGGCGGGGTCGATGGTGAGCCGCTACTGCTGGCGGATCAGCCCGACGCGCAGTGCAGCCGCGACCTGTGCCTGACCGATGTCGTCGCGCGGGGGCGGGCGTGGCGTGTGCTGGCAACGCGGAGCGTTTACCGGGTGCCGATCGCCGAGATGGTTGCCGCCTGCCAGCGCGCGGACATCGTCATCAGCGAGCGCGAGCTGCCGCGTAGCTGTACGCCGCGATGGCTGAAGCTCGATCGATCGGTGCTCGCGCGCACCAGGGGGATCGCGTTGACGTTGACCACGGGGCGGATGGTGACGGTACTCAATCCGGGGGACCGGCACCCGTGGCGCGATCCGCCGACGCTGGCGCGGCCAATGCGACGGTTCGGGGCGGCGGGCGATCAGCATGGGCTGGCCGGGGGGGGCGGCGTCGGTCCGGTTTCGGGTGCCGGCTCGGGGGTGGTCAGAGCGATAGGTCGCGACTGGGTATGTCGGGTCATGATCCTGCGAAGGTGGGGCCTCCGATTGGGAGGGCCGCAATTCCGAAACGCGGACGATGGTGCCTGGGGCCGTTGGTCACGAACGCCACTGCCGGTTGCGTGGCGGTGACGACCGCCAGCGCCACCCGGCATTCGTCAGTCGTAGCGGCGCAGGATACCCGACAGCTTGCCCTGAACCCGGACCTGTGCGGGCGCATAACGCTGGGGGTCATAGGCGCGGTTGGCCGGGTCGAGCCGGACCATTGCGCCTTCGCGGCGGAAATATTTCAGCGTCGCTTCGCTGTCCTCGATCAGCGCGACCACGATTTCGCCGTCGCGGGCGATCTCGGTACGGCGGATCAGCGCATAATCGCCGTCGAGGATGCCGGCTTCCACCATCGAGTCCCCCGAAACCTCCAGCGCATAATGCTCGCCGGTGCCGAGCAATGCGGCCGGAACGGCCAGCATCGAACTGCCTTCAAAGGCTTCGATCGGGACGCCGGCGGCGATCCGGCCGTGCAGCGGGATCTCGACGACGTCGTTCGCCGCGATGCGGGCTGGCGACGCGGGCGTGGCGCTGGCCGTGTTCGGTACCGATACGGTGTCGGCAGATGCCGCCGCCGCCGCCTTCGACCCTGACTTCGTCGTCGTCTGCGCGATTGCAGCCTCGGGACGCTCGGGCATCCGCAGCACTTCGAGCGCGCGCGCCCGGTTGGGCAGACGCCGGATGAAGTTGCGCTCCTCGAGCGCGCTGATCAGGCGGTGTACGCCCGATTTCGATTTCAGTTCGAGCGCGTCCTTCATCTCCTCGAACGAGGGCGACACGCCCGTCTCGGCAAGGCGGTCGTTGATGAAGCAGACAAGCTCGTGCTGCTTGCGCGTGAGCATAACGGTTCTCCGTCCGGAACAGACGAGGAACTTCTATGGAACACTTGCAGCTTCGTCAAGCGGTGACGTCACGCGATGACGAGGATTTCCGCCGAGTCGCCCGCCCTTGCCGCCGGCGCGTCGCCGTCGCGGACGATCAGGCAGGACGAGCGGGCGAGCGTCAGCAGCATCGAGCTGTCCTGGATGGTCGAGGCATAGGCGCGACCGTCGCGCAGTTCGGCGCGCATATAGTCGGTCCGCGACTGGTTGGGCGGAAGATCCTCGCCGAGCAGCGCGTGCGTCGTCTGCGGCAAGGGATCGCGCGCGCCGAGCATGTGCGCGACGACGGGGCGGACGAACAGGATCGCGGTGACGAAGGCGGAGACGGGATTGCCCGGCAGGCCGAGCAGCATTGTCCGGCCAAGCGTGCCCGCCATCATCGGCTTGCCCGGGCGCAGGGCGATCCGCCAGAAGTCGATTGCCCCGCCGGCCGCCTCGATCGCGGGGCGGACGAGGTCGTGATCGCCGACCGACGCGCCCCCCGTGGTCACGAGCAGATCGGCATCGACCCCGGCAAAGGCGTCACGCAGCGTGTCGAGCCGGTCGGGGAGGATTCCGAGATCGATAATGTCGACGGGCAGATCGGCAAGCATCGCGGCGAGCATGATGCCGTTCGATTCCGGCAGCGGGACGGGATCGTTCGTCGAGCCGGGCGGAACGAGCTCGTCACCCGTTGCGGCGACCGCGACGCGCAGCCGGCGGCCGACCGACAGCGTGCCGTGTCCGCCGGTCGCAGCGACCGCGATGCGCGCGGGCGTCAGCCGATCGCCGGCCGCGATCAGCCGGGTGCCGGTCGCGAAGTCGAGCCCCTTGCGGCGTGTGTTGCGTCCCTCGAAGGCGGGGCCTTCGCCGTCGAGCATCAGCCGGTCGCCGTCGCGTGCGGCCTCTTCCTGGACAAGGACGGTATCGGCGCCGGGCGGCATCGCCGCGCCGGTGAAGATGCGCGTCGCCTGTCCCGCGCCGACTGAACCGGTGAAGGGGCGGCCGGCCGCGCTCTCGCCGATGACCGTCCACGGCCCGGGCAGATCTGCGTAGCGGATCGCATAGCCGTCCATCGCCGAAAGGTCGGTCGCGGGCTGGGTGCGGCGGGCTAGAATGGCCTCCGCCGCCCAGCGACCCATCGCCGAGCGCAGCGGCACGGTTTCGGCCGGCACGCGCGATGCCATGGCGAAGAGGCGGGACTGGGCTTCGGCGACGGGGACGAGAGGGCGCATGCGGGCTCCGTTCAGCGGGGCGATGAAGGTCTGCGCTGCTCGCACGATTGCCGCGGGGCGGAAAGCGGGCAACGCCGCGACCGGCAGGACACCGGTCGGTTACGCGATCAACGTACGAGGTAAGGCAGACGTTGCGGTGAGATGGGACGACATGCCCTGCGTTGCGTCGCGCGCAAATCCTGTCGTCAGCGCAGGCAAAACGCGCTAGCCCTGTGGCGCAGGTCCGACGCAAGCCGGATCCGCACAGATCGCGTCGGTGCCCCTCGGGGCTTGAATGGGAATGCGGTGCGGGGTTTGCCCCAAGACCGCGGCTGTCCCTGCAACTGTAAGCGGCGAGCGACACGCACGCGCCCCCTGCGACGGGGGCAGCCACTGGGCCGATGGCCTGGGAAGGTGTGCGTCGAGCCTTGACCCGTGAGCCAGGAGACCTGCCGGCGTCTGGTCGCTCTTGTCCCGGTCCAGGGGGTGGCCGAGGCACGGTGAACGCCGTCTGAGCGACGACCATGCGGCGGGGGCCGCATCGGCGACGCATGCCGGCCGCTCAGGGCGTCCGGTCGGCGCGCGTCCCGGTCGTTCGCGGCAGGCCCCCGTCCTCGTCGGACGCCGGGGATGTGCCAATGACCAAGATCATGACCGGGCGGACCGCCGGTCGTTCGACGCGACACCGGATCGGCTGGATGTTCGCGATGCTGGTGGCGGCCAACATCGCCGCCTGGGGATGGGCGTTCGCGCTGTTCCAGGCGCAACCGCTGATGCTGGGTACCGCGATGCTGGCCTGGGGGCTGGGGCTGCGCCATGCGGTCGACGCCGATCATATCGCGGCGATCGACAACGTGACGCGCAAGCTGATGCAGGACGGGCAGCGGCCGATCGGGGTCGGCTTCTGGTTCGCGGTCGGCCATTCGGGGATCGTCCTGATCGCCGCGGTCGCGATCGCGCTGACCGCGAGTGCGCTGGCGCAGTTCGAGGCGTTCAAGCAGGCGGGCGGGGTGATCGCGACACTGATCTCCGCGCTGTTCCTGTTCACGATCGCGGCGATGAACCTGATCATCCTGCGATCGGTGTGGCGGACCTTCGGCCATGTCCGCGGCGGGGGGCGCTATGTCGAGGAGGATCTCGACCTGCTCCTCGGCAATCGCGGGCTGCTCGCGCGGCTGTTCCGGCCGATGTTCCGGCTGGTCACGCGCAGCTGGCACATGGCGCCGCTCGGCTTCCTGTTCGGGCTGGGGTTCGACACCGCCACCGAAGTCGCGATCCTCGGCCTGTCGGCGAGCCAGGCCGCGGACGGGCTGTCGATCGGCACGGTGCTGGTGCTGCCCGTGCTGTTCGCGACCGGCATGGCACTGGTCGACAGTGCCGACGGGGTGGTGATGCTCGGCGCGTATGAATGGGCGTTCGTGAAGCCGATCCGCAAGCTCTATTACAACATCACGATCACGCTGATCTCGGCGATCGTCGCGATCGCGATCGGCGGGATCGAAACGCTCGCGCTGCTGGCGTCGAAGCTGGGCCTCAGCGGGGGCGTGTGGGACGTTGCCTCGGCGCTGGGCGAGAATTTCAACGGGCTGGGCTTTGCGATCATCGCGCTGTTCGTGGCATGCTGGGTGCTGAGTTTTGCGATCTACCGGTGGAAGCGGTTCGACGAGATCGAGGTGGTTCGGGGGTAACGAGCTGCGTCGTCATCCTGGGCTCGACCCGGGACCCAGGGCCAGGCAGCGCATTACGCGTGGCTCTGGGTCCTGACTTTCGTCGGGATGACGGAGGTCAGGTGCATTGGCACAGTCGCCAAACTCCTCTAAACCCAACCTCGAGGTTTGGTTCTACCGAACCTCGACAGATCGCGCCGGTGCCCTTCGGGGCTTGAATGGGAATGCGGTGCGGGAGCTTTGCCTCCCAATGCCGCGGCTGTCCCTGCAACTGTAAGCGGTGAGCGAGACGCACAGGCCCCCGATGCGGGGGCAGCCACTGGGTCACGGGACCTGGGAAGGCGTGCATCGAGCTTCGACCCGCGAGCCAGGAGACCTGCCAGCGTCATGGTCGCTCTTGCCTTGATCCAGGGGATGGTCGCGGCACGGTACTCCGTCTGAGCGACGAACGCGTGCGGCCGTCAGGTCGTGCGCGCGTGTGGCTGCGGGCGTGCGTCCGTCCGTGGCTGTCGTTCCAACGCCCGGAGAGTATCGCATGACCGACCCCCAGCCGACCCTGGCCAAGATTCCCGTTACCATCGTCACCGGATTCCTCGGCGCGGGCAAGACCACGCTGATCAGCCACCTGATCCGGAATGCCGGTGGCCGGCGGCTCGCGGTGATCGTCAACGAATTCGGCACGCTCGGCATCGACGGCGACATCTTGAAGGGGTGCGCGATCCCCGATTGCCCGGCCGAGAATGTCGTCGAGCTCGCCAATGGCTGCATCTGCTGCACCGTCGCTGACGATTTCATCCCGACCGTCGAGACTTTGCTCGCGCTCGACCCGCGGCCCGACCATATCCTGATCGAGACGTCGGGGCTCGCCCTGCCCAAGCCCTTGCTGAAAGCGTTCGACTGGCCCGCGATCCGGTCGCGGATCACGGTCGACGGGGTGATCGCGCTGGCCGATGCGGAAGCGGTCGCCGCGGGACGGTTCGCGCCCGACCTCGCCGCGATCGAGGCGCAGCGCCGCGCCGATCCGAGCGTCGATCACGAGACGCCGCTCGCCGAGGTGTTCGAGGACCAGCTCGCCTGTGCGGATCTGGTGCTGCTGACCAAGGCGGATCTGGCGGGCGAGGCGGGGGTGGCTGCGGCGCGCGCGGTGATCGCGGCGGAATCCGCGCGTGCGTTGCCGGTGATCGCGCTGACCGACGGGGTGATCGATCCGCGCGTCGTGCTCGGGCTGAACGCGGCGGCGGAGGACGACATCGCCGCGCGACCGTCGCACCATGATGGCGCGGACGATCACGAGCATGACGATTTCGACAGCATGATCGTCGACCTCGGCGAGATCGCGGACCCGGCGGCGCTCGCCGCGCGGATCGAGACGCTGGCGCGCGACGCCGACATCCTGCGCGTGAAGGGCTATGCCGCGGTGACGGGCAAGCCGATGCGGCTGCTGGTGCAGGCGGTCGGTGCGCGGGTGCGGACGCAATATGACCGGCCGTGGCGTGCCGACGAGGCGCGACAGACTCGGCTGGTGGTGATCGCCGAGCATGACCGGATCGACCCCGCAAGGATCCGGGCCGCGCTTCAGGGCTGACGGCGATGCACGTCGTCTTCCGCGAAAGCCACGCGCTGGAGGAAAGTGCGATCCCGCAGGACCTCGCGCAGAGCCCGGCGGACCTTGTCGTCCTGTCCTTTTCTGACGGGGATCTCGGCGCGTTCGCGGCCGGGTGGCGGCGCGCGGCGGCGGGGGGGAGCCCGCTGCCGTCGCTCAGGCTCGCCAACCTGTCCGCGCTCACCCACCCGCTGTCGGTCGATACCTATGTCGAGCGGACGCTGGACGGTGGCGCAGGCACGGGGGCGAAGGGGATCGTGATCCGGCTGATCGGCGGACGGTCCTACTGGTCCTATGGGTTGCAGCAGGTCGAGGCGCTGGCACGGGCGCGGGGGATCGCGCTGGCGGTGCTGCCCGCGGACGGGCGCAGCGATGCGCGGCTCGATGCGGCGTCGACAGTGCCGGTGTCGACGCTGCGCCGGCTCGCCGCGCTGTGCGACGACGGCGGCGCGGTAGCGGCGCAGGCGGCGCTGGCGCAGATGGCGCTGGCGGCGGGGCTTTATGCCGGGCCGGTCGCGGGGGTGAAGACGGTTCCCGAGGTCGGTGGCTGGCAGCCGCGCGACGGGGTGACGTGCCCCGCGGCGTTCGCGATGACCGCGACGCGGCCGCGAATCCTGCTGATCTTCTACCGCTCCTACCTGACCGCTGCCGACCTCGACCCGATCGAGGCGCTGCATACCGGGCTGGGTGCGGCGGGGTTCGACGTCGTCGGGCTGTTCGCGCCGTCGCTGAAGGCGCCGGGCGTCGCGGGGTGGCTCAGGCGCTGGGTCGTCGCGCTCGCCCCGGCGGCGATCGTCAACGCGACTGCCTTTTCGGGCCGCGGCGCGGACGACACATCGCCGCTCGACGGGGCGGGGGTGCCGGTGTTCCAGGTCGCGCTGGCGACGTCGGATCGTGCCGCCTGGGCGGGGTCGACGCGCGGGTTGTCCCCCGCCGACCTGGCGATGCACGTCGTCCTGCCCGAAGTCGACGGACGCCTGTTCGCGGGCGTCGCAAGCTTCAAGGAGGACGGCGTCCGCGACGACGCTCTCGGCTATGTGCGGCGCGAGCACCGGGCCGAGCCCGAGCGGATCGCGGCGATCGTCGCGCGCGTCATCGCGTGGGTGCGTCTGGCGGAGCGGCCGGTCTCGGAACAGCGGCCCGCGGTCGTGCTGTCGACCTATCCGGGCAAGGACTATCAGATGGCGCATGCGGTCGGGCTCGACGCGCTGGCGTCCGCGGACGCGATCGTCGAGGATCTGGCGGCGGCGGGCTATGCGACCGGCGGCGCGGCGCCGCAAGCGCTGGCCGAGGCGCTGGCGACGGGGCGGATCGCGTGGCCGGTCGCGGCGTATCGTGCGGCGCTTGGGGGCTTGCCGGCCGTGTTGCGCGATGCGCTCGAGGAAAGCTGGGGCGCGCCCGAGGACGATCCGGCCTGTATCGACGGCGCGTTCGAGTTCGCGGGCGTCGAGCGGGGGGGCGTGGTGATCGCGCTCCAGCCCGAACGCGGGCGCAGCGCGGCGCGGGTCGGGGAGTATCACGACCTGTCGCGCTGTCCCCGTCATGCCTATGTCGCCTTCTATCTGTGGCTGCACGCGCGGGGGAGTGATGCGCTGATCCATGTCGGCGCGCACGGGACGCTCGAATGGCTGCCGGGCAAGGCGGTCGCGCTGTCGGGAGAATGCTGGCCCGAGGCGCTGACCGGGGCGATGCCGGTGCTCTATCCGTTCATCGTCAACGATCCGGGCGAGGCGGCACAGGCACGGCGGCGTATCGGCGCGGTGACGATCGGCCATGTCCCGCCGCCGGCCGCGACGACGCGCAGCGGCGCGGGGCTGGGGCGGCTCGAATCGTTGCTCGACGAGTTTTCGACCGCCGACGGGCTCGACCCCGCGCGCCGCGACCGGCTGCAGCGCGACATCGCCGACGAGGCGCGCGCGACCGGGCTGGCGGCGACGCTGCGGCTCGACGAGTCGACGAGCCAGGCGGAGGCGATCACCCGGATCGACACGTTCGTGTGCGACGTGAAGGAGAGCCAGTTCGGCGACGGGCTGCACGTCTATGGTCGCGGCGAACAGGGCGAGGCCGAGCGCGACGGGCTGCTGAACGCGTTGCGGGGCAGGCGGATCGCGGCGGGGCCGTCGGGCTCCCCGTGGCGCGGACGCAGCGACGTCCTGCCGACCGGGCGCAACCTGTACGCGACCGACGCGCGCGCGGTGCCGTCGCGCGCGGCGCATGCGCAGGGCGTGCGGCTGGCCGACGAGTTGGTCCGCCGGCATCTGCAGGACGAGGGCGACTATCCGCGCGCGCTGGTCGTCGACCTGTGGGCGTCGGCGACGATGCGGACCGCGGGCGAGGAGTTCGCGATGGCGCTCCATTTGCTCGGTGCGGAGCCGGTCTGGGATCATGCGTCGGACCGCGTCACGGGGGTCGAGATCCTGCCGTTGGCCAGGCTCGACCGGCCGCGGATGGACGTGACGCTGCGCGTATCAGGGCTGTTCCGCGATGCGTTTCCCGCACTAGGCCAGATGTTCGGGCAGGCGGTGCGCGCGCTGGCGATGCGCGACGAGCCCAGCGACTGGAATCCGTTCGTCTGCACTGCCGTCGGTGCGCGGGTCTATGGGCCGGAGCCGGGTCGCTACGGGCTCGGGCTCGGCGATGCGGGCGAGACGTACGGCGAGGCGGCGCGGGCGGCGGCGGGTGCGGCGTGGCTGGCGGCGTCGAGCCACGCGCTCGATGGGCCGGGCGACGACATCGCGACGCGGTTCGATCCGGCGGGGATCCGCGACCGGGTCGCCGCCGCCGACGCGTTCGTCCATGTCCAGGATTTGCCCGAGACCGACCTGCTGCTTGCCGCGGATTATGCCGCGCACGAGGCGGGGTTCGCGGCGGCGCAGGCGGTTGCCGGGGGTAAGAGCGCGGCGCTGTATCATCTCGATGCGCGCGATCCGGAACGGCCACGCGCGCGGTCGCTGGATGAGGAGGTTGCGCGCGTCGTCCATGCGCGCGCGGCGAACCCGGCCTGGGTCGAGGGGATGATGCGGCACGGGTTTCGCGGGGGCGCGGAGATCGCCGCGACGCTCGACCATATGGCGATGTTCGCGCAGCTGGCGCGGGTGGTGTCGCCCGAGCTGATCGATCTCTATTATGATGCGACATTGGGGCGCGACGCGGTGCGTGCATTTCTGGAGAGCGCAAACCCCGCGGCGCTGGCGGCGATGACCGCGCGGTTCGCGGCGCTGCACACGGCGGGGCTGTGGCCGACGCGGCGCAATTCGATCCTCGCACAACTCGTGCTGCCGGCATGAGCGCGTTCGTCGTCAAGGGATGGTGCCCCGATGCGTGGCGGCCGATGGCGGCGGGCGACGGGCTGCTGGTGCGGATCCGCCCGCCGCTCGGCCGGCTGACGCGCGCGCAGACACTCGCGCTGTGTGATGCGGCAATGGCGTGGGGAAATGGCGAGATCGACGTGACCAGTCGCGCGAATCTGCAGATGCGCGGTGTGACCGAGGCGGGCTGGCGGGGGCTGGTCGAGGCGTTGCTGGCGGGCGGGCTGATCGATCCCGATCCGGAGCGCGAGGCGCGCGGTGCGATGCTGGTCGCGCCCGACTGGCGGGATGGGGACGACACGCAGCATATCGCCACCGCGTTGCGCGAGCGGCTGTCCGACCTGCCGGTGCTGCCTGGCAAGGTTGGCTTTGCGATCGATGCCGGCGCTGCACCGGTGCTGACCCGCGCGCCCGCCGATTTCCGGGTCGAGCGCGTGGTGGACGGCAGGTTGGTGGTGCGCGGCGAGGGGCGTGCGGCGGGGGTGGACGTGACGCGCGACACCGCGGTCGACGCGCTGATCGCGCTGGCGCGGTGGTTCGTCGACAGCGGCGGTGCGGCGGCGGGGCGGATGGCGCGCCATGCGGCGGCCGTGCCGGGGGCCGCGACCTTGGTTCCCGCGCCCACCGCGCCACCGCCCGAAGTCGGGGCGCATCCGCTGGGCGCGGCGGTCGCGCTCGGCTTCGGGCGAATCGCGGCAGTAGAGTTGCGCGACCGGATCACCGCAGACCCGGTCACGGCGATCCGCGTGACGCCGTGGCGGATGCTGATCCTCGAAGGCGGGGTGGCGCATGGCGCGCGCGACCGCAGCGCCGTGCGCGCCGGGGTCGACGCCTGTGTCGGTGCGCCCGCCTGTCCACAGTCGAGCGTCGAGACGCGCGACCTCGCGCGGCGGCTGGCACCGTTGGTCGCTGGCAGCCTGCACGTGTCGGGATGCGCGAAGGGCTGCGCGCGTGCGAGGCCTGCGGACGTGGTGCTGACCGGGCGCGACGGGCGGTTCGATCTTGCCCTGCGCGCGCGCGCGGGCACGCCGCCGCTGCTCAGCGCGCTCGAACCCGCTCAGATTATCGCCCATTTCTCCCAGCCGTCCGGAGCCGCCTGATGCCCTATGCCTATGAGACTGACGGGGCCGCGATCTATCGCCAGTCGTTCGCGATGATCCGTGCCGAGGCGGATCTGGCGCGGTTCGAAGCCGAGGAGGAGCCGGTCGCGGTGCGGATGATCCACGCTGCGGGGCTGGTCGCGCTGGCCAAGGATATCCGCTTTTCGCCTGGGTTCGCGCGTGCTGCGCGCGCGGCGTTGCGGGCGGGCGCGCCGATCCTGTGCGATGCGCGGATGGTGACCGAGGGGATCACGCGCGCGCGCCTGCCGGCGGACAATGCGGTGATCTGTACGCTGCACACGCCCGAGACGGTCGCGGTGGCGAGAGAAATGGCGACGACGCGCTCGGCCGCGGCGCTGGAGTTCTGGCGGCCGCATCTAGCGGGTGCGGTGGTGGCGATCGGCAATGCCCCGACTGCGCTGTTCCACCTGCTCAATATGCTGGAGGATCCCGATTGTCCGCGGCCCGCGGCGATCATCGGCTGTCCGGTGGGTTTCGTCGGTGCGGTCGAATCGAAGGATGCGCTGTGGGCGGCGCAGCCGGTGCCGTGCGTGATCGTCGAGGGGCGGCTGGGCGGCAGCGCGATCACCGTCGCGGCGATCAACGCGCTGGCGAGTGCGGCGGAATGATCGGCGTGGTGGCGCCCTCCGCGACCTTGGTGCCGCCGCCGGGGCAGGCGGTGGTGACGGGCACGATCCACGGCGTCGGATTGGGGCCGGGCGCGTGCGACCTGATGAGCGTGCGCGCTGATCGGCTGGTGCGCGGCGCGCGGCACGTTGCCTATTTCCGCAAGGCGGGGCGGCCGGGGCAGGCGCGGCGGATCGTCGAGGGGATGTTGCGCGACGACGTGATCGAATATCCGATGGAATATCCCGTCACCACCGAGATCGCATTGTCCGATCCGCGTTACAACGACCGGCTGTCGGGCTTTTACGCGGGGTGCATCGATCACCTCGCGGCGCTGGCGCTGGGCGGCGAGGACGTGGTGGTGCTGTGCGAGGGTGACCCGTTCTTCTACGGATCGTTCATGCATCTCTATACGCGGTTGCAGGGAGTCGCGCCGGTCGCGGTCGTCCCCGGCATTACCGGCATGTCGGGCGCCTGGACCGCGAGCGGCGCGCCGATCACCTGGGGCGACGACGTACTGACGGTGGTGATGGGGACGCTGCCCGAGGCAGATCTGGTGCGGCGCATCCGCGATACCGATGCGCTGGTGGTGATGAAGATCGGCCGTCACCTCGCCAAGCTGCGCCGCGCGGTCGCCGCGGCGGGGCGCGAGGAGGCGGCGTGGCTGGTCGAATATGCGGCGATGGCCGAGCAGCGCGTCACGCGGCTGTGCGAGGCGGATGCGGTCACGCCCTATTTCGCGATCCTGCTGATCCATGGGCAGGGGCGGCGGCCATGACCCCGGGTGCAGGAACCGGCTGGCTGGCGATTGCGGGGCTGGGGCCGGGGGATGCCGCGCTGGTGACCCCCGAGGTCAGCGCGGCGCTGGCCGAGGCGACCGACGTGATCGGCTATATCCCCTATGTCGCAAGGGTTCCGGCACGCGACGGACTGACGCTGCATGCGAGCGACAACCGGGTCGAGATCGACCGCGCGCGCCATGCGCTCGAACTGGCCGCAATGGGCGCGCGCGTCGTGGTCGTGTCGTCGGGGGATCCCGGCGTGTTCGCGATGGCGGCGGCGGTGTTCGAGGCGCTCGAGGCGGGGCCGGCGGCGTGGGGCGGGATCGACATCCGCGTACTGCCGGGGATCACCGCGATGCTGGCGGCGAGCGCGCGGGCGGGGGCTCCGCTGGGGCATGATTTTTGCGCGATCAACCTGTCGGACAATCTGAAACCCCAGGCAGTGATCGAGCGCCGCGTGCGGCTGGCGGCGGAGGCCGATTTTGCGATCGCCTTCTATAATCCGCGGTCGAAGGCGCGACCCGACGGGCTGGTCCGCGCGTTCGAGATCCTTTGCACGACGTGCGGTGACGATCGCCCTGTGCTGTTCGCGCGGGCGGTGTCGACCCCGGAGGAATCGTTGTCGATCGTACCGCTCACCAAGGCTCGGGCGGAGATGGCGGACATGCGGACGATGGTGATCGTCGGTTCGAGCCTGACGCGGATCATCGCGCGGGCGCAGGGGCCGATCCTCTATACGCCGCGGTCGGCGCCATGATCGAGCCAGTCGAGCACCGCGTCGACCGAATCGACCGCGTGTCGCGCAGGCAGCGGCGGGCGGTCGATCATGATCACCTGCAGGCCGAGCGTGCGCGCGGCGACGAGCTTGGCCGCCGCGCCGCTGCCGCCCGCGTTTTTGCAGACGACCATGTCGGTCGCGTGGTCGCGCATCAATCGGGTGTCGCCGGCGGCGTCGAACGGGCCGCGGTCTACGACCAGGCGGTGGCGGGGCAGCGGCGGCGGATCGTCGGGCGTATCGACGAAACGCAGCAGATAGTCGTGTTGCGGCTGCTGCGCGAAGGCATCGACATGCATCCGGCCCAGCGCGAGCATCACACGCCGCGGCGGGCCGGCGAGCGCCGCGACGGCGGCCGAGATATCGCCGACGCGGTACCAGCGATCGCCCACGACCGGGGTCCAGGCGGGGCGGGTGAGCGCGACATGCGCGACGCCCGCCTGTGCCGCGGCGTCGATCGCGTGACGGCGCATCTGCGCGGCGAAGGGATGCGTCGCGTCGATCAGGTGCGTAACACGGTGCTCTTTGAGATAGGTGACGAGGCCTCCGACGCCGCCAAAGCCGCCGATGCGGACGGGGACCGGCTGCGCGCGCGGGCTGGCGACGCGGCCGGCATAGCTCAGCACGGTCGGATCACCGCGCGCCGCGAGCCGTGCGGCGAGCGCGCTGGCTTCGGTGGTGCCGCCGAGAAGCAGGATGGTCGGGATGACTGAGGCTCCGTGGCTGACGATTCTCGGGATTGGCGAGGACGGGGTGGCCGGGCTGTCCGCCGCGGCGCGCACTGCGCTGGCCGATGCCGAGATCGTGACGGGCGCGACCCGGCATCTGGCGCTTGCCGGCGAGCTTAGGGGGGCGGTCGAGGCTTGGCCAGTGCCGTTCGAGGATGGGATCGCGCGGCTGATCGCACATCGCGGCCGGCGGGTGGTGATGCTGGCATCGGGGGATCCGTTCTGGTTCGGCGCGGGCACGTCGGTGACGCGGCACCTCGGCTCGGGCGAGTGGATCGCGCATCCCGCACCGTCGAGCTTCGCGCTGGCGGCGGCGCGGCTCGGCTGGGGACTCGAGGACTGCACATGCCTGGGGCTGCACGCCGCGCCGTTCGGCCGGCTGCGGCCGCATATCGCGCGGGGGCGGCGCGCGATCGTCCTTGTCCGCGACGGGGCGGCGGTCGGCGCGCTGGCAGCGTATCTGGACGCGGCGGGGTTCGGTGCGTCGGCGCTGCACGTGCTCGAGGCGCTGGGCGGGCCGCGCGAGCGGATCCGCCACACGACCGCCGCGACGATGGCGTTCGACGACATCGCGCATCCGGTCGCGGTCGGGATCGTCTTCGACGGGGCGGGCGCGGTCATGCCGCAGGCGGGGCTGTCCGACGACTGGTTCGCGCATGACGGGCAGATCACCAAGTCGCCGATCCGCGCGGTGACGCTGGCAGCACTCGCGCCGAAGCCGGGCGAGAGCCTGTGGGATATCGGCGCGGGATCGGGATCGATCGGGATTTCCTGGCTGCTGGCACATCCGTCGACCTGCGCGACCGCGTTCGAGGCGGATCCGGTGCGGGTGGGGCGAATCGCCGCCAATGCCGCGACGCTGGGCGTCGACCGGCTGGTGGTGGTCGAGGGGCGGGCGCCCGAGTGTCTTGGCGAGCGGGCGTGTCCCGATGCGGTGTTCGTCGGCGGGGGGCTGTCCGAGGCGCTGTTGCGCGCGCTGTGGCCGCGGGTCGAGCAGGGCGCGCGGATCGTAGCGAATGCGGTGACGCTCGAATCGGAGGCGCTGCTGACGCAGTGGCAGGCAGCGCACGGGGGGAGCCTGATGCGGATCGAGGTGGCGCAGGCGGTGCCGATCGGGACGCGACGTGGGTGGCGCGCGCAGTTCCCGGTGGTGCAATGGGCGTATCCGGCATGATCGTCGCGGGTTTTGGCTTCAACACGGCCGCGGATGCCGCCGCGTTGCGGGCCGCGCTGGCCGCCGCGCAGCAGGGGCTGCCGCCGGTCGAGGCGCTGGCGGCGCCCGATGACAAGCAGGGGCTGCCCGGCGAGATCGCGGCGCTGCTGGGTCTGCCGCTGATCACGGTCGATCCCGCCGCGCTGACTGCGGCCAGTCCCGCCACCCGGTCGCCGGTAAGCCTTGCCGTGCGGGGGACCGGCAGCGTCGCGGAGGCCGCTGCACTCGCCGCCGCGGGGCAAGGCGCGCGGCTGCTGACCCTTCGCCATATTTCGCCGTGCCGACGCGCGACCTGCGCCATTGCCCAAGGATTTCGACCATGACCGTGCATTTCATCGGTGCGGGGCCGGGTGCGCCCGACCTGCTGACATTGCGGGGGCGCGACCGGATCGCGATGTCGCCGGTGTGCCTTTATGCCGGGTCGCTGATCCCGGAGGCGCTGCTCGAGTATTGTCCGCCGGGTGCGCGGATCGTCAACACCGCGCCGATGGACCTCGACCAGATCATGGCCGAGATCGTCGCCGCGCACGCAGGGGGGCAGGACGTCGCGCGGCTGCATTCGGGGGATCTGTCGATCTGGTCGGCGATGGGCGAGCAGCTGCGGCGGCTGCGCGCGCTGGACATTCCGGTGACGATCACCCCCGGCGTCCCCGCCTTTGCCGCTGCCGCCGCCGCGCTCGAGGTCGAACTGACCTTGCCCGAACTGGCGCAGTCGGTGGTGCTGACGCGGACGCCGGGACGGGCAAGCTCGATGCCGCCGGCCGAGACACTTGCCGCGTTCGCCGCGACGCAGGCGACGCTGGCGATCCACCTGTCGGTGCACAATCTGGCGCAGGTCGTCGCGGACCTGCTGCCCGCTTATGGCGGCGACTGCCCGGTCGCAGTGGTGTGGCGCGCGAGCTGGCCCGACGAGCAGATCGCCCGCGCGACGCTGTCGACGATCGAGGCGGCGATGACGGGGCGACCCGAGCGGACCGCGCTGATCCTGGTCGGGCGCGTGCTGGCGCCGGGTGATTTCGCGACGAGCAGCCTGTACGCGCAAGGATATGACCGGCGGTTCCGGCCGCAATCGGCGGAGTCCCGGTTCGCAGGAGACAAGCCATGACGCGCGGCGCCACGCCGGGCCTGCTCGTCGCAGCGCCCGCGTCGGGGACGGGGAAGACGACGGTGATGCTCGGGCTGTTGCGCGCGCTGCGCGATGACGGGATCGCGGTGCAGCCGTTCAAATGCGGGCCCGACTATATCGACCCAGCGTTTCACCGCGCGGCGAGCGGGCGCGCGTCGTTCAACCTCGACAGCTGGGCCATGACGGGGCGGCGGCTCGACGGGATCGCGGCGCGCGGCGACGATGCGGACATGACGCTGGCCGAAGGGTCGATGGGGCTGTTCGACGGGGTGGCGCACGCGGGCGCGACGGGCAATGGCGCCAGCGCGGACGTCGCGCGGCGGATGGGCTGGCCGGTCGTGCTGGTGATCGACGTGTCGGGCCAGGCGCAGTCCGCGGCGGCGACCGCCCTGGGGTTCGCGCGCTATGATCCAGGCGTGCGGGTCGCAGGCGTGATCCTCAACCGCGTGGCGAGCGAGCGGCACGAGCGGCTGGCGCGCAGCGGGATGGAGGCGGTCGGGATCCGCGTGTTTGGCGCGCTGCCGCGGCGCGGCGACCTGACGCTGCCCGAGCGGCATCTGGGGCTGGTGCAGGCGATCGAGCATCCTGCGCTCGACGCGCAGATCGCGGCCTATGCGACGTTCCTGCGCGCGCATGTCGATATCGCCGCACTGCGCGAGGCGGCCGCCGCCACGCCGCGGCCGGTCGCGCAGGGGACGGTCGTGCCGACCCCGCCGGCACAGCGAATCGCGCTGGCGCAGGATGCCGCCTTTTCGTTCACCTATGCGCATGTGCTCGACGGGTGGCGCAGCGCGGGGGTGGAGATCCTGCCCTTTTCGCCGCTGGTGGACGAGGCGCCGGCGAAGGATGCCGATCTGGTCTGGCTGCCGGGGGGCTATCCCGAGCTTCATGCCGGGGCGCTGGCAGCGGCGGACCGGTTCCGTGCGGCGCTGGCGCTGCATGCCGAGACGCGGCCGGTGCACGGCGAGTGCGGCGGGTACATGGCGCTGGGCGAGGGGCTGATCGATGCGGACGGCACGCGGCATCGGATGGCCGGGCTGCTCGGGCTGGTGACGAGTTATGAGAAGCGGCGAATGCATCTGGGCTATCGGCGGGCGACGCTGCACGCGCCGATCGGCGGAATCGCGGCGGGGGCGATGCTGGCGGGGCATGAATTCCATTATTCGACGATCCTCGACCAGCCCGACGCGCCGCTGGCGCAGGTGGTCGACGCGAATGGGCAAGGAGTGCCCGAAACCGGCTCGCATCGTGGCGGCGTGACGGGTAGTTTCTTTCACATGATCGCCCCCCTTGGCCAACCGGCTGCATGACTGGTTTCGTTTCGTTCGTCGGTTCCGGCCCCGGCGACCCCGAATTGCTGACGCTGAAGGCGGTGACGCGGTTGCAGCGCGCCGACGTCGTGCTGTTCGACGACCTGTCGTCGGGCGCGGTGCTGGGCCATGCGCGCGTCGGCGCCGAGCTGGTCGCGGTCGGCAAGCGCGCGGGGCGGCCGTCACCGCGCCAGTCGCATGTCTCGCAGCTGCTGGTCGACCACGCGCTGACCGGCGCGCGCGTCGTCCGGCTGAAGTCGGGGGACGCGGGAATGTTCGGACGGCTCGAGGAGGAGATCGTCGCGCTGCGCGAGGCAGGCGTGACGTTCGAGATCGTCCCCGGGATCAGCGCGGCGAGCGCCGCCGCCGCCGCCGCGGCGATACCGCTGACGCGCCGGCTGTCGGCACGCCGGGTGCAATATGTCACCGGCCATGACGTGACCGGGAAACTGCCGCAGCAGCGCAACATGGCCGCGCTCGCCGATCCGGAGGCGACGACGGTCGTGTTCATGCCGCAGCGGACGTTCCCGGCTCTGGTTGAGTCGCTCGTCGCACACGGTCTGTCGGGCGACACGACCGCGCTGCTCGCGGAAAATGTCGGGCATCCCGACCAGAGCCTGACCTGGTCGACGATCGCGGGGCTCGCGGCGCGGCTGGCGGGGGGCGTGTCCGACAAGCCCGCGCTGATCCTCTACGGCTCGCTGATGGCACCATGAGCGGGGCCGACATCGCGATATCGCTGATCGGGATCGGCACGGGCAATCCCGATCATGTGACGCGCGCCGCAGTCACGGCGATCAACGCCGCCGACCTGATCCTGTTGCCGCGGAAAGGCGCGGGAAAGTCCGACCTGGTCGATCTGCGCCGGGCCATCTGCGCCGCGTTGTTGACCGGGCCGGCCAGAGTGGTGGAGTTCGATCTGCCCGAACGCGACGCGGACGCGCCGTACCGTGCGGCGGTCGACGCGTGGCATGACGAGATCGCGGCGGTCTGGGCGGCGCAGATCGCCGAGCATCTGCCGGACGGGGGGCGGGTCGCGTTCCTCGTCTGGGGGGACCCGTCGCTTTATGACAGCAGCCTGCGGATCGCCGAGCGGCTACGCGCGGGGGGGCGGTCGATCGGGGTCAGCGTGGTGCCGGGGATTACCAGCCTGCAGGCGCTGACCGCGGCGCATGCGATCCCGCTCAACACGCTCGCCGCGCCGGTGACGATCACGACCGGGCGCAGGCTGCGCGCGGAAGGGTGGCCAGCGGGGGTCGAAACGCTGGCGGTGATGCTCGACGGGGCGTGCGCGTTCGAGACGCTCGCACCCGAGGGAATCATGATTTGGTGGGGGGCGTATCTGGGGATGGCGCAGGAGGCGCTGGTCGCCGGGCCGCTCGCCACAGTCGGGGCGGAGATCATCACGTGCCGTGCCGGACTGCGCGCCCGGCACGGCTGGATCATGGACGTGTATCTCCTGCGCCGCACGGGCGGCTGAGCGTCACTCCGACAGGTCGCTCAGCAGCTCGCGGACGCGATCAAGGCGGGCGAGGGGATCCTCGATCCGTTCGCGGACCAGCCAGCGGCGCTTCGCCGCTTCGAACGGCGCCGGAAGGGCGGCGGTCGGATTCCCCGGCGTGAAGGCGATGGCGCCCGGGCCGACATCGATCTGGCGAATGTCGGCGGCGGCGGCGAGCGCTCTGATCCGCGCGCATTCGAGCAGGCGGACGGCATTGTCCGGCAGCGCGCCGAACCGGTCCTCGAGCTCCGCCTGGAACGCGTCGAGCGCGGCGATGTCGGTCAGATGCGCGAGCTGGCCGTAGAGCGTCAGCCGCACGTCAGTTTCGGGGATCCACGCCTCGGGAAGCATGCCGCCGACGCCGAGATTGAGCACCGGCTGACACTGATCGACCGGTTCGCCGCGCGCGGCTTTCAGCGCGCGACCCAGCAGGTGCTGGTAGAGGTCGATACCGATCAGCTTCATGTGGCCGGCCTGATCCTCGCCGACCAGATCGCCCGCGCCGCGCATGTCGAGATCACGCGCGCTGATCGCGAAGCCCGCGCCGAGCTGGTCAAACGCCTGGAGCGTGCGGAGACGCTTCATCGTCGCGTCGGCGATCGTGGCCTCGCCGTCGGTCGACAGCAGGATCTGACCGCGCCGGCCGCCGCGCCCGACCCGGCCGCGCAGCTGGTGAAGCTGCGACAGGCCGAACCGGTCGGCGTGGTGGACGATCATCGTGTTGGCGCGCGGCACGTCGAGCCCCGCCTCGATGATGTTGGTCGCGAGCAGCACGTCGCCGTCGCCCGCGGCAAAGCCCGCCATCGCATCGTCGAGCTCGGCCGCCTCCATCTTGCCGTGCGCGATGACGAGGCCGAGTTCGGGGACGAGCCGCGCGAGCGTTTTCGCGAGCGGGGCGATGTCCTCGATCCGCGGCACGACGACGAAGCTCTGGCCGCCGCGCGCGCGTTCGCGGCGGAGCGCCTTGCGGACCGCGGCGTCGTCGAACGGCGCGACGATGGTGCGGATCGGCTGGCGGCGCGCGGGTGGCGTCGCGATGACCGAGATCGCCTGGATGCCGACCATCGCCGACTGGAGCGTGCGCGGGATCGGCGTGGCGCTGAGCGTGAGGACATGGCCCGCGCCCATGTCGCGCAGCGACGCCTTGGCCTTCGCGCCGAACCGCTGTTCCTCGTCGATTACGACCAGCGCGAGATCGGCAAAGGCGACGCCCTTGCCACCGACCGCGCTGGTGCCGACCACGACCGCGATCGACCCGTCGGCGAGCCCGGCGCATACGCGCTTGCGCTCGGCAGGCGTCGACAGCCGAGACAGCGCGGCGACCTCCAGCCCGGTGCCGACAAAGCGCGTGCGGAACGTTTCGAGATGCTGGCGGATCAGCACCGTGGTGGGCGCGACGATCGCGACCTGGCGGCCGGCCAGCGCGACGAGCGCGGCGGCGCGAAGTGCGACCTCGGTCTTGCCATAGCCGACATCGCCGACGATCAGCCGGTCCATGGGCTTGCCGCTGGCGAGGTCGCTGCGGACTGCGGCGATCGCGCGGGCCTGGTCGGGCGTCTCGGCGAAGGGGAAGCCCGCAGCGAACCGTTCGTAGAGCGCTACATCGGGGACGATCGGCGGCGTCGTCCGCGCGTCGCGTTCGGCGGCAACCGCCTGAAGCGCACGTGCGCTTTCCGCGATCGCGGTGTCGATCGCGGCGCGACGCTTGGTCCAGCTGCCGCCATCGAGCGTGTCGAGCGTCACCGCATCCGCGTCCGCGCCATACCGCCAGATGCGATCGGCCTCATGCACGGGGACGAGCCGGCGGGCGCCCTTGGCATAGTCGAGCACGATCGCGTCGGCCGCGACGCCATCGAGGTCGGGCAGCGCCTCGACCCCAAGAACGCGACCGATGCCGTGATCCTCATGCACGACGATGTCGCCGGTCTGCAGCGTCGCGCCTTCGGCGAACGCCGCAACGCCGGCACCGGGACCGTCGTCCAGTCGTGCGCGGCTGCCGAGCAGATCGGCGGCAGCGACGATGGTGAGATCGGCATGGACAAAGCCCTGGTCGAGCGCAGCGCAGAGCAGTGACACGGAACCGACGGGTGCGGCCGCCGCCTCGGCAAGGCTGCCGACGTGTTCGGCGTCGACGCCGAGCCGCGATGCGAGGAAACGAAGGTCACGCGCGGACCCGGCGATCGCGAGCCGGCCGTCGGCGATCACCGAACGCGCGAATCGACGGAACGCGCGGACCGGATCGCGCCGCTCGATGAAGCGCGGGGTGCGTTCGACCGGGGTGTCGGTGGCGAGGATCTGGCGGCCGGCGGTCGCCTTGTTCCAGGCGCGGGTGTCGACCAGCGCGGCCTTGACCTGACGCGCCGCGGTGCCGTCGGCGGCAAGCGCGAGGAACCGGGTGCGGCGGTCGTCGACCAGAGAGTCGAAATGGAGCGCGGCGTCGGGCAGATGCTCGGTGATCGCGACGCCGTCACCCAGATCGGGTTCGCAGGCGCGACCGACAATCACCGCGTCGAGCGTTTCGAGGCTGCGCTGCGACACCGGGTCATAGCTGCGAATTTCGGTGATGACCGAATTGTCGTCGAATTCGATCCGGGCGGGGTTCGCGCGGTCGGCTGGAAACAGGTCGACGACGCTGCCGCGGATCGCGATCTCGCCGGGTTCGTCGACGCGGTCGTCGATCGTGTAGCCGATCGTTTCGGCGAGTGCGGGCAGCGCGGCGATGTCGATCGTATCGCCGACGCGGAACACCGGAGGCGCCTCGTCGAATGCGGCAGGGGCTGGATAGCGGACCGCGCTCGCCTCGGCGGAGAGGACGAGGAGGATCGGGTCAGTCGAGGCTGTAGCGGTTGCGGCGCGCAGACGGCGCAGCGCCTCGACCCGGCGGCCGACATTGGCGGCGCTGGGCGGCGCGGAGTCGCCGGGCAGCGCATCGCTCGCAACGAGATGGACGACGGTCATCGCAGGGGCGAACCCCTCCGCGAGACAGGCGATCGCCTCGGCGCGCGCCTCGTCCTCGACCACCAGAATGGCACGGTCGATCCCGGCGGTCAGCAACTCGGCAACGACGATCGCCGCGGGCAGGGTTGCCGGTGCGGCGCGCGTGTCGCCCGGCAGGTCGATATGGTCGGTACGCTTCAGCATGGCCCCTCCGGTCGGGCCATTGGCGCCCATTGAATGAACGGTATGCGGACCGGCTCGTTCCGTGATCCGTGCACGAAATGTTCCGACCGGCTCAACCGAGCAGGCGTCGATACTCGGATTCGGCATGGCCATAGGTGTCGCCCGCCATCCGCATCAGAATGTCGCGGTCGCGGACCAGCACGCGGCCTCGAACTGAGCGAATCGCATGCTCCTCCTCGAGCCGGTGGAGCGCTTCGGTCACGCTGCTACGCCGGACGCCGAGCATCAGGCGGAACTCCTCATGCGTCATGCAGATAGCGTCGTCGCGGATGCGGTCGTGATAGAGCAGGATCCAGCGCGCCATGCGTCGCTCGATCGAATGCGCGAGCGACGATACGATCGTGCGGCCCATCTGGGTCATGAACACCTGGACGAAACGCAACAGCGCGAGCTGCAGCGTGTCGCTCTGCGCGGCGGCGGCGTGGAAGCGGTCGAGCGGGAGCTGCAGTGCGACGCCCTGTTCGGCGCGCATCACGACGTCATAGGGCGAGCGGTCATCGCCGAGCAGCGCGGACCAGCCGACAAAGCCCTCCGCGCCGATCAGCCCGACCGCAAAGCGATGATCGCCCTCGAGCGCGTCGAGCACGCCGGCGATCCCCTCTTCGGGAAAGCAGAGCATCTCGATCCGGTCGCCGGCACGCGTCAGCGACTCGCCGACCGCAAAGGGGACGCGGTCGAGATGCGGCGCGATCAATGCGAAGTCGTCGGGGCTCAGACGCTGAAGCAGCCGATTTCCTGTGCCTCGCGCCGACGCGTCGCCAGCCCCATCCCGGTCGATGGTTTCCAGTCGATAGTCGCCCACCATCACGCCCCCTGAAACACTTCACGAATTCAATACGATCCGGTCTTCGTCCGGTTTCGTACAGCAACTCCCACGCCGCCGGCGGGGTTGCGCCTTTCAATATTACAGGAGGCAATTTTGACACATTCCATTCGACGGACGCTGCTCGCCGGCGTGTTTGCATCGACGCTCGTATTCATCCCGGGCGCCGCGTTCGCCCAGTCGGCACGCAGCGACACCGCGCCGCCGCCGCCCCCGCCGCCCGCCACGAAGATGGCGCCGGCCAAGGCTGCGCCCGACATGCAGGCCGTGCTCGACGCGCTGGCCGGTCTCGGCGGCAAGCCGATCGAGACGCTGACGCCCGCCGAAGCACGCCAGCAGCCCTCGGCTGCGGATGGCGCCAAGGCAGTGATGGCACAGAAGGGGATGTCGACGACGCCCGACGCATCGGTGACGACGCAGGACATGCCCTATGGCAGCGACGCCAAGCAGTTCGCCCGCGTGTACAAGCCGGCAAGCGCGGCCAATGCCAAGGGCCTGCCGGTGGTGGTCTATTATCACGGCGGCGGCTGGGTGATCGCGGATGTCGCGACCTATGACGCGGCACCGCGCGTGATGGCGAAGGCGCTGAACGCGATCGTCGTGTCGGTCGAATATCGTCATGCCCCCGAGTTCAAGTTCCCCGCACAGCATGACGACGCAGCGGCGGCCTATCGCTGGACGCTGGCCAATGCCGCGGCATGGGGTGGCAACCCGGCAAAGATCGCGGTTGCGGGCGAGAGCGCCGGCGGCAATCTGGCGGTCGCGACGGCAATCTATGCCCGCGACAATCGCCTGACCGCGCCGCTGCACATCGTCTCGGTCTATCCGATCGCCAACAGCAGCAAGACGCTGCCGTCGCGCAGGGATTCGGCGAACGCCAAGCCGCTCAACGGCGCGATGCTCCCCTGGTTCGGCTATTACTACCAGGCCAGCAAAGCGGATGCGCAGGATCCGCGGCTGAACCTGGTCGGGGCGAACCTGCGCGGGCTGCCGCCGACGACGATCATCAATGCGCAGATCGATCCGCTGCGGTCGGACGGCGAGACGCTGGCTGCGGCGATGCGTGCGGCGGGCGACACGGTCGAACAGCGTACCTTCCCGGGCGTGACGCATGAGTTCTTCGGTATGGGCGCGATCGTGCGCGGCGCCAAGGATGCGAACGATCTCGCGGTCGCACGGCTGAAGGCGGCGTTCGCCATGGCTCCTGCGAAGCGCTGATGCGTTGGGAGGGGGATAGTTTCCCCCTCCCGATCCTGCAGCGAGTATCGCCATGACGTCGACGACCCACGCCTCTTCGCCCCGCTATCGCGCCCGCGCGCGGGTCGCGGCCCTGCCGATGGCGGAGCGCTGAGATGCCCGTGATGACCACGCCGACGCTGGCAATCGCCTATACCGATACGGGCCCGCGCGAGGGCGATGCGGTGTTGTTGCTGCACGGCTGGCCGGATGATTCCTCGACCTGGGACGACGTCCTGCCCGCGCTTAATGCCGCGGGGCTGCGGACGATCGTGCCGAGCCTGCGCGGGTTCGGCGAAACGCGGTTCCTCGAAGGCGATACGCCGCGCACCGGCAACAGCGCGGTCCTGGCGATGGACGCGATTGCGCTGATGGACGGGCTGGGGATCGCGCGGTTCATGGTCGCGGGGCATGACTGGGGCTCGAACATCGCCGAGGCGCTGGCGGTGGGATGGCCCGAGCGGGTGCAGCGGATCGCGATGCTCGCGACGCCGCCGCGACTGGGCGGCATGCCGACGCCGCCGTTCGAACAGACGCAGCGGCAATGGTATCACTGGTTCATGGCCACCGCGCGCGGCGCGCAGGCGGTGCGCGATGACCCCAGGGGGTTCGCGCATGTCCACTGGACCAACTGGTCGCCGGCGGGCTGGTTCGACGAGGCAACCTTTGTGCGAGTGGCGCGCGCGTTCGGGAATCCGGACTGGGTCGACGTCACGCTGCACAGCTATCGCGCGCGCTGGGACGAAGCGGCGCCCGATCCCGCGAGCGTCTGGCTTGAGGAAGCGGTAAAGGCGAGCGAGACGCTGTCGCTGCCCGCGCTGTACATTCAGGGTGCGGAGGACGGGGTAAACCCGCCGAGCGCGACCACCGCGGTACCGGAGAAATTCTCGGGCCCCTTTGCCTTCGTCACCTTGCCGGGCGTCGGCCATTTTCCACAGCGTGAGCGGCCCGAGGCGGTCGCCGACCTGCTCGTCACGCTGTTCACCGGCGATCCCGCCACATTGTCCGACACGATTTACCGGAGCCAAGACATGTCCAAGTTCAAACCCCTTCTCGCAGGCGCCGCGCTGTTCGCACTCGCCGCCGCCGCAACCGCGGCCGGCGTCGCACAGGCCAAGACTGCGGCGAGCCCGCTGACTCAGGTGGCGACGTTCGACCACCAAGTGACCGGCGTCGCGGTGACCGCAGACGGACGACGGTTCGTCAACTTCCCGCGCTGGACCGACGATGCGCCGATCTCGGTCGCCGAGGTGCTGCCGGACGGAAAGCTCAAGGCCTATCCCGACGATACGTGGAACAGCTGGCGCAACGCGCGCGCGAACGAATTGCCGGTCGGCGACTATTTCGTCTGCGTCCAGTCGATCGTGCCCGACGGGCACGGCAATCTGTGGGTGCTCGATCCCGGCGCACCGGGTAACGAAAAGCCGCTCGAGGGCGCGCCGAAGCTGGTCAGGATTGACCTGGCGACGAACCGCGTGACCAAGGTTATCAAGGTCGCGCCCGATGTCGCGCTGCAGGGTACGTACCTCAACGACATCCGCTTCTCGCCCGACGGCAAGACCGGCTACATCACCGATTCGGGCACGCGCGGCGCGATCATCGTGATCGATCTGGAGAGCGGCAAGGGGATGCGCGCACTCGACGGGCATGGCTCAACGCAGATCGACAAGAGCGTGACGGTCATGACCGACGGCAAGCCGCTGGTCCGCCCCGATGGCCGCCAGCCGGCCTTCTCCGCGGACGGGATCGCGATCTCAAACGATGGCAAAACGCTGTATTACCAGGCACTCACCGGCAAGACGCTGTACGCGATCGATACCGGGCTGCTCCGCGAGGGCGTGAGCGCAGCGCAGCAGGCGGCGGGGGTGAAGACCATCGCCGAGACGCATGTCGCGGACGGGCTGTGGATGAGCAAGGCGGGGGTGCTGTACATCACGTCGCCGACCAACGACAGCATCACGCGGCTGGTCGGCGATCGTGTCGAGCCGGTGCTGACCGACAAGCGGCTGCGCTGGCCCGATACGTTTTCGGAAGGGCCCGATGGCCTGATCTATGTGACAGCGAGCCATATCCAGGACACCAGCTGGTTCAAGCCGGGTGCGCCGGCATCGCTGCCGACCGCTTTGTTCGCATTCGACCCCGCGCGGTGACATGAACGGGCGCCCCGGGCATGCAGACATGCCGGGGCGGCTCTACCCGGCAGCGGCAGAAAACGTCAGATTGCAACAGGGTTAACATAGCGCAACGCGATAACCGCGCACCCCGGGATCGAATGTCGTGGCGTGTCGTTTCGCCATACTAACGATACGGGGTCGCCTTGTTCATTCTGCATTTGGCCCTCGGGGGCTGCCTGAAAGCGCCGCCCATCGACTTCGGCATTACGGCCGACTCCGGGGGGCATCTCGCGTATGTGGTCGACGCAGCGCTGGTTCAGGCAGAGCTTCCCGGCGTGGACCGGGTCTCGATCGTTACCCGGTTGTTCCGGTCTGCGGATCTGCCATCCGTGCATGGCCAGCGATCGGAGCGCGTCACCGACAGGTTGACGATCGATCGGGTCGATAGTGGCGACGACCGCTATCTCGAGAAGGAGGCGCTCGCCGCCGACCTGCCCGCATTCACCGAGGCGTTTTGCCGTCACATTGCCGGACTGGCCGTCATGCCCAACGTCATCCATGCGCATTTCGCCGATGCCGCAGCCGTCGCGATCGAGGCACGCCGCCGGTTCGGCATTCCGTTCGTGTACACGCCGCATGCGCTGGCGATCGACAAGCGCCGTCAGGGCCTTGGCGGAGCCGAACTCGACACGCGGATTGCGGTGGAAACCACCGCGATCGCTGCGGCCGATGCGCTGATCGTATCGACGCGGGACGAGGCCGAACGGCAGGTCCCGGCCTATGGCGTCGGGGTCGCGGGCCGGATCCACTGCGTCCCGCCAGGCATACCCCGCCGTCCCGATACAGGAGGCACGGTGACGCTGGTCGACCGTCTGGGAGACTGGCTCGATCGGCCGGATCTTCCAATCCTGCTGGCGATCGCGCGACCGGTGGCGAAGAAGAACCTCGCGGCCCTCGTCCGCGCGTTTGCGGCGGATCCGGTTCTGCACGAACGTGCGAATCTGGTGATCCTCGCTGGGCAACATGGGGGCCAGTCGTCGAACGAGGAACGGGCGGTCCTGGGCGAACTGCAGGCGCTCGCCGCTAGTCCTGCGCTGCGCGGGCGGTTCGCCTTGCCCGCGCGGCACGACGCGGCGGATGTCACTGCACTGTACCGGCGAGCGGCGGCAGGCGGCGTGTTCGTCAACCCGGCGCTGCACGAGCCGTTCGGGCTGACCCTGATCGAAGCGGCAGCGGCCGGCGTTCCGGTCGTCGCGACCCGCAACGGAGGGCCGGCGGAGATCGTCGCGCAGATCGGTCACGGGCTGCTGGTCGATCCGCGCGACGAGCGCGGGATCACCGCAGCGTGTCGTGCGGTGATCGAGGACGCGGGCCTTCACGCACGGTTGAGTCGGGCGGCACGTGTCGGAAGCGCGGCATATGACTGGCGACGTTATGCCGGGGCGGCTGTCGGGATCTATGCGGCATTACGGCGCCAACCCGCTCTGCTGGCATGCGACATCGACAATACGCTGACCGGGTCGGTCGACGGCGCAGCGGCGTTCGCACGCTGGCGGCATGGCAGCAGCCTGCCGTTCGTGGTGGCGACCGGGCGCAGCTTTGCCGAGGCACGCGCGGTGCTGGCGCAGTGGCATCTGCCCGAGCCGGACGCGTTCATCGTTGATGTCGGGACGCGGATCCTCCGTCCGGCGGCGCAAGGCGGGTGGCAGTCCTGCGCAGCGTTTACTGCCGCGCTCGATAAGGACTGGGACCGGGCGGCGGTACGCGCAGCGATTGCCCCGCTCGGCATCCGCGCGCAGCCGGCCGCTACCGAGGGCGCGCACAAGCTCAGCTTCTTTGGCGACGCCGCCGACGCCGCAGCGATCCGCGCGGCTCTGACGCAGGCGGGGCTTGCAGCGCGGGTCGTGTTCTCGCACGGCCGGCTGATCGACGTGCTGTCGCCCGGCGGCGGCAAGGCGGCAGCGATCGCGGCCTATGCGGCCGGGTTGGGGCTGACGCTCGACGACTGCATTGCAGCGGGCGACAGTGGCAATGACCTCGACATGCTCGACGCGTGCGGGTTCGCGATTGTCGTCGCCAATGCGAGTGATGAACTGGCGACACTTGCCGCGCGTCCCGGGCTGCATCGCGCCACGCGCAACCATGCCGCCGGGGTGGTCGAGGGGCTGGCACGGCTCGGATTGACCACGCCGGCCGTGCAAGTCGCGGCATGACGCGTCCGTTCGGCTATTTCGTCCACCATCAGGGTCGCGGGCATGCGGAACGCTGTGCCGCGATCCTGCAGGCGCTGCCGCCGTCGCGTCCCGTGACGATCTTCTGCGCGCGCGACGACATCTTCCCCGCGCTGCCAGCGCAGGCGCGGATCGTGACGATCCCGTCGCTGTTCGAGCCGACCGGGGCGGAGGTGGCGATGGACTGGGTCGCAACGCCCGCGACGCTGCATTGCGCGCCGCTCGGCTGGCCGGGGATCCGAAGCGCGATGGCGACGATCGCCGACTGGTTCGCGCAAGGAGACCCGGCGCTGATGATCTGCGACGTGTCGGCGGAGATCGCGCAGCTGGCGCGGATCTGCAGCGTACCGCACGTCAAGGTGCTGCAGCATGGCGACCGCGGCGATGCCGGGCACCGCGCGGCCTATGACGGCGCCGCCGGGCTGCTCGCCGCGTTCCACGTCGATCTCGCCCAGCCCGACTGGGACGCGGCGATGGTCGAAAAGACGTGTTTCGCGGGCGGGCTGGGGGTCGATACGCGGGGCCCCGACCGGAGCGCGGCGCGGGAGCGGCTGGTGATTGGCGAGCGCGAGGAGATGATCCTCGTCATGGCCGGCGGCGGCGGCAGCGGGTTCGGCCAGGCGCCACTGGGCGTCGGCGCGCGCAGCCGGCCTGCCGCGCGCTGGATCACGATCGGGCCGGTCGTGCGCGACTGGCATGCGACCGAGCCTGCCAATATCGACCATCGCGGCTGGGTGGAGAATGCGGCGGACTATGTCGCGGCGGCGGATCTGGTGATCGCGTCGACGGGCAACACCACCTGCCAGCAAATCCTGGCGGCGGCGCGGCCGTGGATCGCCGTGCCCGAGTGGCGCTACTTCGACGAGCAGCACCGCAAGGCGGACGCGCTGGGCGCGGCGGGTGTGGCGTGCATCCGGCCGCATCTGCCGTCGTCGGCGGACGCGTGGACGCAGGCGATCGACGCCGCCTATGCGCAGCACCGCCCCGAGCGGCAGCGCGCGATGATCGCCGATGCCCCCGCCGACGATGCCGCGCGCTGGCTCGAGGCGCTGGCGGCAAGGCTCTGGGGCACGGCACCGCACCCGGCCTGATCCGTTCTGCCCCCGTCGTTACCCTGTTCCGTCCTGTTCCCAGATCCCATTGGAGCCCTGCCCATGTCCGCTATCTCGATCGTCACGCTGGCCAAGGGGCGGGCCGAGCATCTCTACAATCTGGTTTCGGGGCTCACGCGACAGACGACCCCGCCGCGCGAACTGATCGTCGCGGTGATGCAGGATGAGCCCTATGTCCTGCCCGAGACGGATTTTCCGGTCCGACAGCTGATGATCGCGGGCGAGGCGTTGCCGCTCGCCGCTGCGCGCAACTTGGCGGCGCGGACCGCGACGGGGGAGGGGCTGATCTTCCTCGACATGGACTGCATCCCGGCGCCGGGTCTCGTCGCGGACTATGCCGGGCACCTCGCGACCTATGACGGGTTGCTGATGGGCGAGGTGATGTACCTGCCGGGCGGCGCGACGAAGGGGGATTGGCGCAGCGAGGATTTCGCGGCAGTCGCGGTGCGGCATTCGGACCGGCGCGGACCACCCGCCGAGGGGATCGAGGCGTGCAACGACTATCGCTGTTTCTGGTCGCTCAACTTCGCGATGCGGCGTGCGACCTTCCTGGCGGTCGGCGGGTTCCACGAGGGCTATAACGGCTATGGTGGCGAGGATACCGATTTCGGCAAGGTGCTCGACACCGCGGGCGTGCCGATCGCGTGGATCAAGGGCGGGCTGGCGCATCATCAATATCATCCGCATCACATGCCGCCGGTCCATCATCTCGACAGCGTGATCCGTAATGCCGAGCTGTTCGAGGCGCGCTGGGGCTATCGGACAATGGGGCACTGGCTGCACGCGTTTCGGCTGATGGGGCTGATCGACGACCGGCCCGGCCAGCCGATCCGCGTGCTCCGCCGCCCCGATGACGCGGATCTCGCGCTGACCGGACAGCAGAGCCACCAGCCCTATGCCAATACGGCAAGCGTCATCCGCCTGCTGGAAGAGCGTGTCGCCGCGAGTGCCGCGGCGGCGTGAGGATCGCCTTGCTATCGCACGTCCGCCAGCGGATCGCGCAGCCGTTCATGGGCGGGATGGAATCGCACAGCTGGTATCTGGCGGAAGGGCTGCAGGCACGCGGCCACGACGTCGTGCTGTTCGCGAGCGGCGACAGCGACCCGCGCTTCGCGATCGATCCGGTGCTGCCCCAGCATTATGAGCGGGTGTTTCCCTGGGCCGAGCATCGCGGATCGGCGCCGCTGATCGCGCATGTCGACCAGGGCTATATCGCGGCGTGCGAGAGGATCGCGGCGGGCGGATTCGACGTGGTGCACAACAACAGCCTGAGCCGCTTCCCGATCGAGCCGCAGCGAACCGCGATCGTGCCGACCGTCACCTCGCTCCACGTGCCGCCCTATGACGCGCTGCACTGGTTCGTGAAGGCGAGCCCGTCGCCGACGCACCGGCTGACGGTGACGTCTCAATCACAGTTGCGCGCCTGGTGGCCCGACGGTGCGCCCGCCGAGGCGTCGGTGCTGCACAACGGCATCGACCCCGCGGCGTGGCGGTTCTCGGCCGCAGGGGACGGCAGCGCGATCTGGTCGGGACGGATGACGCCGAACAAGGGGCCGCATCTGGCGGTGCAGGCCGCGCGGCGCGCGGGTGTGGCGATCACGCTGTACGGACAGATAGAGGACCTGGATTATTGGGCGGCCGAGGTCGCGCCGCATCTGGGACCCGACGTTCGGTATGGCGGACATCTGGACGGCACGGCGCTGGCGTCGGCGCTCGGGCAGGCGTCGGTGTTCCTGTTCACGCCGTGCTGGGACGAGCCGTTCGGGCTGGTCGCGGCGGAGGCGATGGCGTGCGGCCTGCCAGTCGCCGCGTTCGACATGGGCGCGTCGCGCGAGGTCGTGGGCGAGGCGGGGTGTCTCGCTGGGCCGGGCGACGTCGCGGGGCTGGCGGCGGCGATCCCTGCGGCGATGGCGATTCCGCGCGATGTGCCGCGCGCTCGGGTCGAACGGCTGTTCACGCGCGACCGCTGGCTTGACCGGTGCGAGGCACTCTATGCCGAGGTATGCGCGGCCAAGGCGGAGATGGTCGCGTGACGGTATCTGCACGGATACGGGGCGATGACGTCATCGCGGCGCAGCAGGAGGCGCTGGCGGCGCTGTACCGGCAGCATGTCGGGCAAGGCAACCGCTATGCGCTGCTCGACTTTCCCGATCACGCCAATGTCGGCGACAGCGCGATCTGGCTGGGCGAGATCGCCATGCTCCGCGCGATCACCGGGCGCGATCCCGATCATGTCTGTACCTGGGACGCGTTCGACGCGGACGCGTTTCGCCGCGACAGTCCGACGGGCGTCGTCTTCCTGCACGGTGGCGGCAATCTGGGCGATATCTGGCCGCATCATCAGCATTTCCGCGAGGCTATGCTGGCGGAGTTTCGCGACCGGACGATCGTCCAGCTGCCGCAGTCGATCCATTTCCGCGCTGGCGAGGGGCTCGACCGCTTCGCCGCCTGCGTCGCCGCGCACCCCGATTTCCACCTCTATGTCCGCGATGCGCAGAGCCTCGACCTCGCACAGCGGTTGTCCTGCCCGGTCGCGCTCGCGCCCGATTCCGCGTTCGCGCTGGGGGCGCAGCCGCGTGGGCCGGCGGATTGCGACCTGCTGATGCTGATGCGGACCGATGACGAGCGCGTGGCGGGGGATCGCGGGACGGTGCCGGAGGGGGCGGTGGTGCTCGACTGGCTCGAGGACGGCGTGCTGCCGGTGTGGGGGGCGGGGGGGCCGCGTCATGCACACTATGAGCGACTGGCCCGTGCGCGGGTCGCGCGCGGGCTGACGCTCCTGTCGCGCGGGCGGCAGATCGTCACCGACCGGCTGCACGCGCATATTCTCGCGCTGCTGCTGGGCATCCCGCACGTCGCGCTCGACAATGATTATGGCAAGCTGTCCGCCTATATCGCGGCCTGGACCGCGCGATCGCCGCTGCTGCTGCGCGGATGATCGACGTCAGTCTGCTGATCTGCACGCGCGACCGGGGGGCGTCGCTGTCGCGCACGCTCGACTCGGTGACGCGCGCGGTCGGCGTTGCGGGGGACGTGGCGGTCGAGATGGTGGTCGTCGACAACGGGTCGCGCGACGACACCGCGGCACGGCTGGCGGCCTGGCAGGAGGAGCAGGCGTTTCCCGTGATGCTGCTGGCCGAGCCGCGCGCGGGGCTGGCGCGGGCGCGCAATCTGGGGCTGGCGCATGTCCGCGGGCGGATCGTCGCGATGACCGACGACGATTGCGTGCTCAAGCCGGACTATCTGGTCGCGCTGGTCCGCCGGTTTGCCGGGGTCGCGACGCCGACGATCGTCGGCGGGCGGATCCTGCCGGGCGATGCCGCCGACCTGCCGGTGACGCTGAAGCTCGAGGATCATCCGATGGAGCCGGTGCCGGGCGCGTTTCCCGGCGGGTTCGTGATGGGCGCGAACCTTGCCTTCACGCGCGACGTCATCGCGCGCACGGGCCGGTTCGATACGCGGTTCGGCGCCGGCGCGCGGTTCGTGGCGGCGGAGGATACCGATTTCCTGTTCCGCGCGATCGCGGCCGGGGTGGTCGTGGCCTATGACCCCTATTTCGCCGTCGAGCATCATCATGGGCGCTGCCGGCCCGATCAGGTGATCGCGCTGCTCGCGGGCTATGGCTATGGCGACGGCGCGCTCTACGCCAAGCATATCCTAACCGACCGGCGAATCCTGGGCGCGATCCGCCGCGACCTTGGCGACGCGCTCGGCGAGATCCGCGCGGGGACGCGGCCCTTTCCCTATATCCGGCGCTTCCACAGTTTCCGCCTGCGCCACATGCTGCGCGGCTTTCTCGCTTATGCCGGGCACGGGCTTACCGCTCGGGTACGGCTCTCAAACGCACACGAAAAGGCCTGATGCCGCGGCGTCGCAGCATCAGGCCTATGATCGATTGTCCAGACCGAGCCCGCAGGCTCAGGCGGTGATTACTTGGATCGCTCGACCTGCTCGAATTCGAGCTCGACCGGGGTGGCGCGACCGAAGATCGACACCGACACCTTGACGCGGCTGCGGTCGAAATCGAGTTCCTCGACCAGACCGTTGAAGCTCGCGAACGGACCGTCGAGCACCTTGACCTGATCGCCGATCTCGTAGTCGACCTTGACCTTCTGCTTGGGAGCGGCCGCGGCCTCTTCCTTGCTGTTGAGCATCCGCGTGGCTTCTGCCTCGCTGATCGCCTGCGGCTTGCCCATGCTGCCGAGGAAGCCGGTCACCTTGGGGGTGTTCTTGACGAGGTGATAGACGTCGTCGTTCATGTTCAGCTTGGCGAGCACATAGCCCGGCATGAACTTGCGTTCGACCGCGATCTTCTTGCCGCGACGGGCCTCGGTGATCGTCTCGGTGGGGACTTCGATCTGCTCGACGAGCTGCTCGAGACCCATACGGGTCGCCTCTGCCATGATCGAGTCGCGGACCTTGCCCTCGAAGCCCGAATAGGCGTGAATGATGTACCAGCGCGCCATGTGCGGACCTTATTGAGCGAGTTTCAGAAGGGCGGTGACGATCGCCTGAAGGATCGAGTCGACGCCGAAGAAGAAGAGCGCGAGGATCGTCGTCATGATGACGACCATCACCCCGGTCATGATCGTCTCGCGACGCGTCGGCCACGTAACCTTCGAGGTTTCGGTGCGGACCTGCCGGATGAATTCGAGTGGGGACGTTTTAGCCACGGTGCTGTTCGAACCCGCCTGATGGAGACATGAAAAGAAGCGAGGCATAGACCCATAACCCGCTCCCTGTGAAGGGTCGCCCCGTCAATAGGGCCCCGTCAAAGGGCCCCGTCAAAGGGGTGGGGCATGCGTCCGTCTCGCTGTCGGATGGCGGCGCAGATAGCTTCCGCGCCGACGGAACGCAAGGGGCGGGGCGGCAGCGTCCGCCGGGCGGCCCTGTGATGGCCCGACTCGGCAGCGCGTACGCCGCGATGCACCAGCCTTTCGCACACAGTTAAAAGCATAAGGGGAAGCGTAGGAGGCGGGACCGGAAGGCGCGGGGGCGGGCGTTTGCGCCCTCTCCCCCGCCGGCCGTCAACCGGTGCCGGTCTTGCCGGCGGCGCCTCTCCTGCGTTTCTGTTATGTTTGCCGGCGTGACGGACCGTCATCGGTATATCAGCGCGCAGGCCAAAAAAAAGGCCGGTCAAAGACCGGCCGTAAAAGTTTTAGGAGAGGATGCCTGAAAGGCACAGTCGTTGTGCATCGCAGCAGCGAATTTCACAACTGCGCAAATTGCATTATGAAATGCGTTTTATGCAATCGTGACAGGCGCAGTACGTCGGCCGCTGACCAATGGGTCACGGCAGCTGTCGATCGGCGATGTGGGAAGATCTGGCAGGAGTGCTCGGATTCGAACCGAGGGCCTTCGGTTTTGGAGACCGACGCTCTAACCAACTGAGCTACACTCCTGTGCGGTGGCGGGCTCTAGCGCTATGTCCGCGGCAGGGCAAGCACCTGTTCATGCCCGATGCACGATTGTGAAACGTGCAACCAATCCGGCGTCGGGTTCGGGGCAGGGTGGGGTGATCCCCGTGTTGACCGCGGCTGACTCCTGACCTATAGGCGCGCCCTGTTCTTCGGGAGTCTTTCCCGCCGGGCATGCTTGAACATTGCTGGATGCATTCCAGGACCTGAGGAGCGTTTTGCGCTTCCTAGGGTCCTTTTTGTATTCTCAGGCGCCTCAACGGCTCCAGCAAAGTAACCATTTGAAAGGTGAAGGCTTCAATGCCGACGATCAACCAGCTGGTCCGCAAGGGCCGCGATCCGCAGAAGGCCAAGTCGAAGGTCCCTGCGATGGAAGCCAACCCGCAGAAGCGCGGCGTTTGCACCCGCGTCTACACGACGACCCCGAAGAAGCCGAACTCGGCTCTGCGCAAGGTGGCCAAGGTTCGCCTGACCAACCAGCGCGAAGTCATCAGCTACATCCCGGGCGAGGGCCACAATCTTCAGGAGCATTCGGTTGTCCTGATCCGTGGCGGTCGTGTCCGCGATCTTCCCGGTGTTCGCTATCACGTCCTGCGCGGCGTGCTCGATACACAGGGTGTGAAGGACCGGCGTCAGTCGCGTTCCAAGTACGGCGCCAAGCGTCCGAAGTAAGCCGATCAATGCCAACCGACGCAAGTCGGCACTGGTATGTTTGATCACACAGGCTGAAGTTTAGAAGGAATATAAAATGGCACGTCGTCGTCGTCCCGAAAAGCGGGTCATCCTGCCTGATCCCAAGTTCGGGGATGAGGTTCTGTCGAAGTTTATGAACAGCGTCATGCTGGACGGCAAGAAGTCCGTCGCAGAGCTGATCGTGTACGGTGCATTCGAAACCGTCGAGAGCCGCGCCAAGCGCGACCCGATCGGCGTTTTCCACGATGCGCTGAACAACGTGAAGCCGGGCATCGAAGTCCGTTCGCGTCGCGTCGGTGGTGCAACCTACCAGGTTCCCGTCGAAGTGCGTCCCGAGCGTGCACAGGCGCTGGCGATCCGCTGGCTGATCGGTGCGGCTCGTTCGCGCAGCGAGAACACGATGGCCGCACGGCTGTCGGGCGAGCTGATGGACGCGGCCAACAACCGCGGCAACGCGGTCAAGAAGCGCGAAGACACGCACCGGATGGCAGAAGCCAACCGTGCATTCTCGCACTACCGCTGGTAACAGCGGGCTTCGAAGCCTAGCATTGGTAACCGTGTCACGGGCGGTCTTTCGCCCGTAACGCAAACACCTATATATTGGGGAGCCGGCACGTTCGGCTCCCCATATCCTTAAGGAAGCACGATCATGGCCCGCAGCCATCCGCTCGACCGTTACCGCAACATCGGCATCATGGCGCACATCGACGCCGGCAAGACGACGACGACCGAGCGCATCCTCTATTACACCGGCAAGTCCTACAAGATCGGCGAAGTGCATGAAGGCACCGCGACGATGGACTGGATGGAGCAGGAGCAGGAGCGCGGGATCACGATCACGTCGGCTGCAACCACCTGCAAGTGGCGCGCCGAAGAAGGTAAGGGTGAAGAGCACCTTATCAACATCATCGACACCCCGGGCCACGTCGATTTCACGATCGAAGTCGAGCGTTCGCTGCGCGTCCTCGACGGCGCGGTCGCGTGCTTCGACGGCGTTGCCGGCGTCGAGCCGCAGTCCGAGACCGTGTGGCGTCAGGCCGACAAGTACGGCGTGCCGCGCATGTGCTTCGTCAACAAGCTCGACCGCACCGGTGCCGACTTCTACTTCTGCGTTGACTCGATCATCGAGCGTCTCGGCGCGCGTCCGGCGGTGCTGTACCTGCCGATCGGCATGGAAGGCGGCTTCAAGGGCCTGGTCGACCTCGTCGAGAACCGCGCGATCATCTGGCTCGAAGAGAGCCTGGGCGCGAAGTTCGAATATCAGGACATCCCGGCCGACATGGCCGACAAGGCCGCGAAGTATCGCAGCGACCTGATCGAGATGGCTGTCGAGCAGGACGATGCCCTGATGGAAGCCTATCTCGAGGGTAACGAGCCGAGCGTCGCCGACCTCAAGAAGCTGATCCGCAAGGGTACACTCAGCATGGCGTTCGTGCCGGTGGTCTGCGGTTCGGCGTTCAAGAACAAGGGCGTCCAGCCCCTGCTCGACGCCGTCGTCGACTATCTGCCTTCGCCGCTCGACGTTCCCGCGATTCAGGGTCTGAAGCTCGACGGCGTGACGCCGGACGAGCGTCCTTCGTCGGACGACGTCCCCTTCTCGGCGCTGGCGTTCAAGATCATGAACGATCCGTTCGTCGGCACGCTGACCTTCGCCCGCATCTATTCGGGCAAGCTGGAGACCGCATCGCAGGTCACCAACTCGGTCAAGGACAAGAAGGAAAAGGTCGGCCGCATGCTGCTCATGCATGCGAACAGCCGTGAGGACATCCAGGAAGCGTTTGCTGGCGACATCGTTGCTCTCGCAGGCCTCAAGGACACCACCACGGGCGACACGCTCTGCGCGATGAACGCACCGATCATCCTCGAGCGGATGGAATTCCCCGAGCCCGTGATCGAGCTGTCGGTGGAGCCGAAGACCAAGGCCGACCAGGAGAAGATGGGCGTCGCGCTCAATCGTCTCGCACGCGAGGATCCGTCGTTCCGCGTGTCGTCGGACCCCGAGTCGGGCCAGACCATTATCAAGGGCATGGGCGAACTCCATCTCGAGATCCTGGTCGACCGCATGAAGCGTGAGTTCAAGGTCGAGGCCAATGTCGGCGCTCCTCAGGTCGCGTATCGCGAATATCTGAAGAAGCCGGTCGACGTCGACTACACGCACAAGAAGCAGTCGGGCGGTACGGGCCAGTTCGGGCGCGTGAAGGTCAAGGTCACGCCGGGCGAGCGCGGTTCGGGCATCACGTTCAAGGACGAGATCAAGGGCGGCAACATTCCGAAGGAATATCTGCCCGCGATCGAGAAGGGCTTCCGCGAGACCGCCGCGTCGGGTTCGCTGGTCGGCTTCCCGATCATCGATTTCGAGATCGTGCTGTATGACGGCGCGTATCACGACGTCGACTCGTCGGCTCTGGCGTTCGAAATCTGTGCACGTGGCGCAATGCGCGAAGTCGCGCAGAAGTCGGGCATCACGCTGCTCGAGCCGGTCATGAAGGTTGAGGTCGTCACCCCGGAGGACTATCTGGGCGACGTCATCGGCGACATGAACAGCCGTCGTGGCCAGATCCAGGGCACCGACAGCCGCGGCAACGCGCAGACGGTCGAGGCGATGGTGCCGCTGGCCAACATGTTCGGCTATGTGAACTCGCTCCGCTCGTTCACGCAGGGCCGCGCGCAATACTCGATGCAGTTCTCGCATTATGATGAAGTGCCGCAGAACGTCGCTGACGAGGTGAAGGCGAAACTGGCCTAACCCTTTAAGGGGGTAGGGCTAGCGTCAGGCTTTAACAGCCGCTATGGGGCCGCGTTCGCGCGGTTCCCGGTGTGGCACCGGAATACGAATCAGAAGGTAGGAAACAATGGCCAAGGCAAAATTTGAGCGGAACAAGCCGCATCTCAACATCGGCACCATCGGTCACGTCGATCATGGCAAGACGTCGCTCACCGCTGCGATCACGAAGGTTCTGGCAGAGACGACCGGCGGTACCGCTGTCGACTTCGCAAACATCGACAAGGCTCCCGAGGAGCGCGAGCGCGGCATCACGATCTCGACCGCACACGTCGAGTACGAGACGGCCAACCGTCACTACGCACACGTCGATTGCCCGGGCCACGCCGATTATGTGAAGAACATGATCACCGGCGCAGCCCAGATGGACGGCGCGATCCTCGTCGTTTCGGCGACCGATGGCCCGATGCCGCAGACCCGTGAGCACATCCTGCTCGCACGCCAGGTCGGCGTGCCTGCCATGGTCGTGTTCATGAACAAGGTCGATCTGGTCGACGACGAGGAAATCCTCGAGCTGGTCGAGATGGAAATCCGCGAGCTGCTCAGCTCGTACGACTTCCCGGGCGATGACATCCCCGTCATCAAGGGTTCGGCAACCTGCGCGCTGTCGGGTTCGAACCAGAAGCTCGGTGCCGACGCCGTCACCGAGCTGATGCAGGCTGTCGACGACTACATCCCGCAGCCCGAGCGTCCGCTCGACAAGCCGTTCATGATGCCGATCGAGGACGTGTTCTCGATCTCGGGTCGTGGTACGGTCGTCACCGGCCGCGTCGAGACCGGCATCGTCAAGGTTGGCGAGGAAGTCGAGATCGTCGGTATCCACCCGACCGTTCGCAAGACGACCGTCACGGGCGTCGAGATGTTCCGCAAGCTGCTCGACCAGGGCCAGGCTGGCGATAACGTCGGCGCGCTGATCCGCGGCGTTGCACGCGACGAAGTCGAGCGTGGCCAGGTGCTCTGCAAGCCAGGCACGATCAAGCCGCACACCGACTTCAACTCGGAAGTGTACGTGCTGTCGAAGGAAGAGGGTGGCCGTCACACGCCGTTCTTCGCCAACTACCGCCCGCAGTTCTACTTCCGTACGACGGACGTGACCGGCACCGTCGAGCTGCCTGAGGGCACCGAGATGGTCATGCCAGGCGACAACGTGTCGCTCGGCATCAAGCTGATCGCACCGATCGCCATGGACGTGGGCCAGCGCTTCACGATCCGCGAAGGCGGCCGTACCGTCGGTGCAGGCGTCGTCAGCCAGATCGACAAGTAAGCATCCTCTCCTTCGGGAGATGATTGAAAAGAGCCCGGCTTCTCGCGAGAGAGGCTGGGCTTTTTCGTGTTCGGGGGCGGCCGCAGCATCGCCAAAGCGTTGGGCGGCGAGCAGGCAATCGCCAGGGTCCGTCGAGCGGCTAGATTAGGCACGTCAAAGGGGGCGGGGCTTATGCGTGCGCAATGTCAGTGCGGCCAACTCACGGTCGAGCTTCCGGGGCCATCGCCTGCCGTGGTGGCATGTCACTGCATCGCCTGTCAGCGCCGAAGCGGATCGCCCTTTGGTGTTCTCGCCTATTATCCCGGGGACTTGCTCACTGTCGCCGGTGAGGGCAAGCGGTTTGAGCGAGCGACGGACGAAGGCAATCGCTTGGAGGCGGTCTTGTGTCCAGAGTGCGGGTCAACGGTCTATGCGAGGACTGCCAAGCACCCGTCGATGATCGGGGTCGCCGTGGGCGCGATTGCCGATCCTGCTTTCCCAGCTCCCGTTCGCTCTGTCTGGGAGGAATCGATGCATCACTGGGTGACCTTGCCAGGTGAAGTACAGCATTCCGCCAAGGGACGCGTGTAGGCGTCGGTTATCCGGCTGATCGAGCGCCCGCCCTAGGTCGAGGTAGTGCCAAAGGGGTCGGGTGGGGGTAGTCACGAGCCTATCGCCGCCGCGAGGGGGCGGCCTAAAATCGTCGTCGCGCTAGTTGCCTTTTCGGCGACTCTCCCGTAATGGCCCGCCTTCGGTTTAAACATCAACCAGCAAGAGCCCGGAAACGGGCCCGCTCTTTCGCATCGGTAGGGACTATGGACAGCAATATCCGCATTCGTCTGAAGGCGTTCGATCACCGCGTGCTCGATCAGGCCACCGGCGACATCGCCGACACCGCACGCCGCACCGGCGCGCTCATCCGCGGTCCGATTCCCCTTCCGACGCGCATCGAAAAATTCACCGTGAACCGCGGCCCGCACATCGACAAGAAGTCGCGCGAGCAGTTCGAGGTGCGCACGTACAAGCGTATGCTGGATATCGTCCAGCCGACGCCGCAGACGGTCGATGCGCTGATGAAGCTGGACCTCGCCGCTGGCGTTGACGTCGAGATCAAGCTCGCCTAAGGGCGAGCGCGGCGCGGTCGACCGGTAACGGTCCCGCGCCGTTCGACATTGGGATACCGCCGTCGGTGCAAACCGACGGGGCAGCGTCCCCCGTCACGTTCCTGCGTTAGCAGGAACACCAGCCCGGGACGGGGCGCGTTTCGTATTTACCGGGTTGATCCGACTCCATTCAGGGCTTTTGCCGGGGATGGGGTCAGGTGGATGCATCAAGGAGCTTGCTCCGGACATGGTCCGCAAGCCCCTGAGGAATAGTCCGACGGGGCCTCTGTCTAGGAAGGGACAAGATCATGCGTACTGGCGTGATCGCGAAGAAAATGGGGATGACCCGCCTGTTCCAGGAAGATGGTCGGCACGTGCCGGTCACCGTTCTGGCACTCGAAGGCAATCAGGTCATTTCCGTTCGCGAAATGGATCGTGATGGCTACACGGCCGTCCAGCTTGGTGCAGGCGTTGCCAAGTCGAAGAATGTCGCAAAGCCGCAGCGCGGCCATTTCGGCAAGGCCGAAGTGGAGCCCAAGGCTGTCGTCCATGAGTTCCGTGTGAACGCAGACGGCCTGCTCGACGTTGGCGCCGAGATCTCGGCCGACCATTATGTCGCAGGCCAGATCGTCGATATCCAGGGCAAGACCCAGGGTAAGGGCTTCCAGGGCGGCATGAAGCGTTGGGGCTTCGGCGGTCTGCGGGCAACCCACGGCGTGTCGGTCTCGCACCGCTCGCTCGGTTCGACCGGTCAGCGCCAGGATCCGGGCAAGGTCTTCAAGAACAAGAAGATGGCCGGCCACATGGGCGACAAGTATCGCACCCAGCAGAACCTCGAGATCGTATCGACCGACGTCGAGCGTGGTCTCCTGTTCGTCAAGGGTTCGGTTCCTGGCTCCAAGGGCGGCTGGCTCTTCGTCAAGGACTCGGTGAAGGTCGCGCGCCACGCCGACGCACCGTTCCCCGCCGGTCTCAAGACCGCCAACAGCAACACCGCAGCAGACACGCCGGCCGAAACGACCGACGCACCTGCAGCCGACGGCCAGGAGGGCTGAGCGTGAAGATCAAGCTTTCATCTTTCGCCGGCACCGAGGGCGCGGACATCGAGCTCAACGACGAGATCTTCGGTCTCGATCCGCGCGCCGACATCCTGCACCGTGTGGTCACTTGGCAGCTCGAGAAGCGTCGCGAGACGGCTCGTGGCACCCGTGAGCGCGCAGACGTCGCTCGCACCGGCAAGAAGTTCGGTCGCCAGAAGGGCGGCGGTACGGCACGTCACGGCGATCGCCGCGCGCCCGTGTTCATCGGTGGTGGTAAGGCACACGGCGCTCGCGTCCGTGACTTCAACCCGTCGCTGAACAAGAAGGTTCGCTCGCTCGGCCTGCGCATGGCGCTCAGCAGCCACGCCAAGGCGGGTTCGCTGGTCATCATGGACAGCCTGGCTGTCGAGGGTGGCAAGACCAAGACGCTGCAGGGCGATCTCGCCAAGCTCGGCTTCGGCAAGCGTGCGCTCGTCATCGACGGCGACATGGTCGACACCAGCTTCGCATTCGCTGCGGGCAACCTGTACGAAGTGAACGTGATGCCGGCAGCCGGCGCGAACGTTTACGACATCCTGAAGCATGACACGCTGGTGCTGACGCGCGCCGCTGTCGAAAAGCTGGAGGCGCGCTTCCATGGCTAAGAAGCAGAAGGCGGGCATCGATAATCGTCACTACGACGTTATCCTCGCCCCGCACATCACCGAGAAGACGACGACCCTGTCGGAGCACAACGCGGTGGTGTTCAAGGTGTCCAACGACGCCACGAAGCCCGAGATCAAGGCGGCCGTAGAGGCGTTGTTCGACGTGAACGTCGTCGGCGTGAACACGCTCGTCCAGAAGGGCAAGACCAAGAAGTGGAAGGGCACGAACTACTCGCGCTCGGACATGAAAAAGGCAATCGTGACGTTGAAGGACGGTCAGTCCATCGACGTGACGACGGGGATCTGAGGCCATGGCACTCAAGCATTATAATCCGACATCGCCGGCACGCCGCGGTCTCATCCTGGTCGACAAGTCGTCGCTCTGGAAGGGCAAGCCCGTCAAGGCGCTGACCGAAGGCAAGCACAAGACCGGCGGTCGTAACAACAAGGGTCATGTGACCTCGCGCGGCATCGCCGGTGGTCACAAGCAGAAGTACCGCTACATCGACTTCAAGCGTCGCAAGTGGGACGTCGAAGGCACTGTCGAGCGGATCGAGTATGATCCCAACCGCACCGCGTTCATCGCCCTGGTCAAATACCCGGACGAAGAGCTTGCCTATATCCTGGCGCCGCAGCGTCTGGCCGTTGGCGACAAGGTCCTCGCGGCCAAGAAGACCGACGTGAAGCCAGGCAATGCCATGGAACTCGGTCAGATGCCGGTCGGCACCATCGTCCACAACGTGGAGATGAAGCCGATGAAGGGTGGCCAGATCGCCCGTTCGGCCGGCACGTATGTGCAGGTCGTCGGTCGCGACAAGGGCATGGTGATGGTCCGCCTGAACTCGGGCGAGCAGCGCTACATCCGCAGCGATTGCATGGCGACGGTTGGCGCGGTTTCGAACCCCGACAACCAGAACCAGAACCTGGGCAAGGCAGGGCGTTCGCGCTGGCTTGGTATTCGTCCGCTGACGCGCGGCGTCGCCAAGAACCCGGTCGACCATCCGCACGGCGGTGGTGAAGGCCGCACCTCGGGTGGCCGTCATCCGGTCACGCCGTGGGGCAAGCCGACGAAGGGTGCGCGCACGCGTCACAACAAATCGACCGACAAGATGATCATCCGGTCGCGTCATTCGACGAAGAGGAAGGGCTAACATGGCTCGTTCAGTCTGGAAGGGTCCGTTCGTGGACCTTCATCTGCTCAAGAAGGCAGAAACCGCCCAGGACACCAACGCGCGTTCGCCGATCAAGACCTGGTCGCGTCGCTCGACGATCCTGCCGTCGTTCGTGGGCCTCACGTTCAACGTCTATAACGGCCGCAAGTTCGTGCCGGTCTCGGTCAACGAGGACATGGTCGGGATGAAGCTGGGCGAGTTCGCGCCCACGCGCTACTTCCCCGGCCACTCCGCCGACAAGAAGGGCAAGCGCTGATGTCTAAGCAAGTCAGCCCGCGCAAGGTCGCGGACAACGAGGCGCTTTCGGTCGGTACGCAGATCCGCGGTTCCGCACAGAAGCTCGGCCTCGTGGCTGCGCTCATCCGTGGCAAGAAGGTCGGCGATGCGATGAACATCCTCGCCTTCTCGACCAAGGGCATGGCGATCGAAGCCCGCAAGGTGCTGGCTTCGGCCATCGCCAATGCGGAGAACAACCACAACCTCGACGTCGACTCGCTGGTCGTCGCCGAGGCATCGGTTGGCAAGTCGATCACGATGAAGCGCTTCGCGACTCGCGGCCGCGGCAAGTCGACCCGCATCCTCAAGCCATTCAGCCGTCTGCGCATCGTCGTGCGCGAGCAGGAAGAAGCATAATGGGTCAGAAGAGCAACCCCATCGGTCTGCGTCTGCAGATCAACCGTACCTGGGATAGCCGCTGGTACGCCGAAGGCGCCGACTATGGTCGGCTCCTGCTCGAGGATCTCAAGATCCGCGCATATATCATGAAGACGCTGCCGCAGGCCGCGATCTCCAAGGTTGTGATCGAGCGTCCGGCCAAGCTGGCCCGCATCTCCATCTTCGCTGCACGCCCCGGCGTGATCATCGGCAAGAAGGGTGCGGACATCGAGAAGCTGCGTTCGACGATCGGCAAGATGACGTCGTCGACCGTGTCGCTGAACATCGTCGAGATCCGCAAGCCGGAAGTCGATGCGCGTCTCGTCGCGCAGGGCATCGCCGATCAGCTCGAGCGTCGTATCGCTTTCCGTCGCGCCATGAAGCGTGCGGTTCAGTCGGCGATGCGTCTCGGTGCCGAAGGCATCCGCGTAAACTGCGGCGGCCGTCTCGGCGGCGCCGAGATCGCACGGTCGGAGAGCTATCGTGAGGGTCGGGTTCCGTTGCACACGCTGCGCGCGAACATTGATTATGCCGAGGCTACGGCGCACACGTCTTACGGCGTTTGCGGCGTGAAGGTCTGGGTCTTCAAGGGCGAGATTCTCGGCAACGATCCGACGTCGTACGACCGCATCATGATGGAGGCTCAGACCTCCGGCGTGCGGCCGCAGCGCGACGATCGTCGCTAAGGGGCAGGAACAGACATGCTGCAACCAAAAAAGACCAAGTTCCGGAAGGCCTTCAAGGGCAAGATTTCGGGCGACGCCAAGAGTGGCTTCTCGCTCAATTTCGGCTCCTACGGCCTGAAGGCCATGGAGCCCGACCGGATCACCGCACGTCAGATCGAGGCGGCCCGCCGCGCGATCACGCGTCACATGAAGCGCCAGGGGCGTTTGTGGATCCGCATTTTCCCAGACCTTCCGGTCTCGGGAAAGCCAGCCGAAGTCCGCATGGGTAAGGGCAAGGGCGCGCCGGAATATTGGGCCGCTCGAGTCAAGCCGGGTCGGATCCTGTTCGAGCTCGACGGCGTCGACGGCAAGATCGCCGCCGAGGCGTTCGAGCGGGCGGCCATGAAGCTGCCGATCAAGGTAAAGGTCGTTGCCCGCCTGGGCGACACCTCGCATCTGGGAGGCGAGTAAGATCATGGCTCGTATCGACGACATGAAGGCCAAGAGCGACGACCAGCTGTCGGAGTCGCTTGGCGAACTGAAGCGCGAGCAGTTCAACCTGCGCTTCCAGGCCGCCACGAACCAGCTCGAAAAGCCGAGCCGCGTTCGTGAGGTCCGCCGCGACATCGCTCGCATCAAGACCCTGCAGGCTCAGCGCACCAGCGCTGACGCCGCGAAGTAAGGAACACATCATGCCGAAGCGCGTGCTGACCGGTCTGGTCGTGTCCGACAAGGGCGACAAGACGGTGGTCGTGAACGTCGAGCGTAAGGTGAAGCACCCGCTCTACGGGAAGATCATCCGTCGCTCGAAGAAGTATCATGCTCATGACGAGAGCAACGAGTTCAAGCAGGGTGAGACCGTGCGGATCGAAGAGACCGCACCGATCTCCAAGTTGAAGACCTGGAAGGTGATCGAGCGGGTCAACACCCACGCGACGCCGGAGCGGGCTTCGGCCGAGGGCTGAATCAAACATGAGGGCAGGGGGGCAACTCCCTGCGCTCTTGTTTTCGTAAACGGGAACGGCTAAGCGGCCGCTCCTCCCCGTTGCGGATTCGTCCGCGGCGGGGTGATTTTTTAGGCGGGGTTCGGTCGGTATCGACCCCAGAGACAGAGAAGGGATACGGATCCATGATCCAGATGCAGTCCAATCTCGACGTCGCTGACAACAGCGGCGCGAAGCGGGTGCAGTGCATCAAGGTGCTTGGGGGTTCCAAGCGTCGTGTTGCAGGCGTTGGCGACATCATCGTCGTCAGCATCAAGGAAGCGCAGCCACGGGGCCGCGTGAAGAAGGGCGACGTTCACCGCGCGGTGATCGTTCGTACCGCCAAGGATATCCGCCGTGCAGACGGTACGGTCATCCGCTTCGACGGCAACGCCGCGGTGCTGGTCAACAAGAACGAGGAGCCGATCGGCACCCGTATCTTTGGCCCAGTCGTTCGCGAGCTGCGTGGCAAGAAGCACATGAAGATCATCAGCCTTGCGCCGGAGGTGCTGTAATGGCGAGCCAGCGTATCAAGAAGGGTGACAAGGTCATCATCCTGTCCGGCAAGGACAAGGGCAAGACCGGCGAAGTCACGATGTCGATGCCGAAGACCGACAAGGTCGTCGTCTCGGGCGTGAATATCGCCGTGCGCCACACCAAGCCGACCCAGGGCGACCCGCAGGGTGGCCTGGTCCGCAAGGAAGCACCGATGCACGTCTCGAAGGTCGCGCACGTGACCGCAGACGGCAAGCCGACCCGCGTTCGCTTCGAGGAGCAGGACGGCAAGAAGGTCCGCGTGGCCGTCAAGACCGGGGAGAAGATCAATGGTTGATCAGAACACCGCCGCTGGCACCGAGGCCGCCTACACGCCGCGCATGCGGAAGATGTATGATGAGACGATCATCAAGGCGATGACCGAGAAGTTCGGCTACAAGAACGTCATGGAGATCCCCCGGATCGACAAGATCGTGCTGAACATGGGTGTCGGCGAAGCGACGCAGGACAAGAAGAAGGTCGACCAGGCAGCCCAGGAAATGGAGCTGATCGCCGGCCAGAAGCCCGTCGTGACCAAGGCCAAGAAGTCGATCGCGCAGTTCAAGCTGCGTGAAGGCATGCCGATCGGCGTGAAGGTCACCCTTCGCCGCGAGCGCATGTACGAGTTTCTCGACCGTTTCATCACGATCGCTCTTCCCCGCGTCCGCGATTTCCGCGGCCTCAACCCGAAGAGCTTCGATGGCCGTGGCAACTATGCCTGCGGTATCAAGGAGCAGATCGTGTTCCCAGAAATCAGCTATGACCGGGTCGACAAGGTCCGCGGCATGGATGTGATCGTGACGACGACCGCCAAGACCGACGACGAGGCTCGCGAGCTTCTCCGTCTCTTCGGCTTCCCGTTCCCGATCGAAGACGACGCTGCCGACGAGAAGAAGGCAGCTTAACTACCAACCGCCGCCCCTGACCTCGTGTCACGGGCGGCGCTTCAGGAAAGAAAGAACTTAAGTCGATGGCGAAACTGAGTTCAGTCAACAAGAACGAGCGCCGCAAGCGCATGGTCAAGCAGTATGCCCCGAAGTACGCGGCACTGAAGGCAATCGCAGCGGACAAGACGCTCGACGATGGTGAGCGTCTGATCGCTCGCCTCAAGATGGCGGCAATCCCGCGCAACGCGAACCCGACCCGCATCCGTAACCGGTGCGAGCTGACCGGTCGCCCGCGCGCTTATTACCGCAAGTTCCGGCTCTGCCGTATTCAGCTGCGCGATCTGGCCAACAAGGGCCTGATCCCCGGCGTCACGAAGTCGAGCTGGTAAGGACTACATCATGGCAGTGACCGATCCCCTGGGTGATTTGCTCACCCGTATCCGTAATGGCCAGCGCGCGAAGAAGGACTCCGTCCTGACTCCGGCGTCGAAGCTGCGCGTCCGCGTGCTCGACGTTCTGCAGCGTGAAGGCTATATCCGTGGCTATAGCGAAGAGCAGATGGGCCCCGCGGCCGGCCTTCGCATCGAGCTGAAGTATTTCGAGGGCCAGCCTGCGATCAAGCATGTCGCGCGCGTCTCGAAGCCCGGCCGTCGCGTCTATTCCGGCTCGCAGGAACTCCCGCGCGTCCGTAACGGCCTCGGCATCACCATCGTCTCGACGCCCCGCGGCGTGCTCTCGGATTCCGAAGCACGTGAGCAGAACGTCGGCGGTGAAGTCCTCGCGGAGGTGTTCTGATGAGCCGTATTGGTAAGAAGCCGGTCACCGTACCGGCGGGCATCACGCCGACGATCGAGGGCAAGCAGCTGACGATGAAGGGCCCCAAGGGGACCCTGAAGATGCCGCTGCGCGACGAGATCAGCTACACGATAGAAGACGGCGGCATTTCGGTGCAGCCGGCCAACGACACCAAGCGCGCTCGCGCGTTCTGGGGCATGCAGCGGACCATGGTGCAGAACCTGGTCACCGGCGTGTCGGAAGGCTTCACCAAGAAGCTGCTGATCAGCGGCGTCGGCTATCGTGCCGCAGCCCAGGGTCGCAACCTCAAGCTGCAGCTCGGCTACAGCCATGACGTCAACATCGACGTGCCCGAGGGCATCGAGGTGAAGACGCCGGACAACACGACGATCGAGATCTCGGGTTCGGACAAGCAGATGGTTGGCCAGCTGGCCGCGGAGATTCGTCAGTGGCGCAAGCCCGAGCCGTACAAGGGCAAGGGCATCAAGTACGACGGCGAGTTCATCTTCCGCAAGGAAGGGAAGAAGAAGTAATGACCAAGGGACTTTCTCTTTTCGCCAAGCGGCGTCGCCGCAACCGTACCGCGCTACGCGCACGCGCCGGCACCCGTCCGCGCCTGTCCGTGCATCGCTCGGGCAAGCACATCTATGCCCAGGTGATCGACGATGCCGCCGGCACGACGGTCGCTTCGGCCTCGACGCTGGAGAAGGACGTGCGCGGCACGTCCGGCGCCAACATCGACGCGGCGACTTCGGTCGGCAAGCGCGTCGCCGAGGCTGCCAAGGCAGCGGGCGTGACCCAGGTCGTGTTCGATCGCGGCGGCTTCCTCTACCACGGTCGCGTGAAGGCTCTTGCCGATGCCGCGCGCGAAGCCGGATTGGAGTTCTAAGACATGGCTGACGAAAACAACACGCCAGCGGTAATCGCACCCGAGACGACCGCACAGGACGTCACGGCTCAGAATGTTACGGGGAACGTGCCCCAGAGCACCGGGTACCAGGGCAACAGCGGCGGTGGCCGTGGTCGTCCCGGTGGCGGCGGCGGTGGCGGTCGTGGTGGCCCCGGCGGCAACCGTGGCGGTGGCCCCGGTGGCAACCGTGGTGGTCGCGATGGCGGTCGTGGCGGTCGTGACAATCGTGGCGGTCGTCCGGGTTCGGACGATGGCGGCGAAGAGTTGATCGAGAAGCTGGTGCACATCAACCGCGTCTCGAAGACGGTCAAGGGCGGCAAGCGCTTCGGCTTTGCAGCACTCGTCGTCGTCGGCGACGGCAAGGGCCGTGCAGGCTTCGGTCATGGCAAGGCACGCGAAGTGCCGGAAGCCATCTCGAAGGCGACGGCAGCTGCCAAGAAGAAGATGGTTCGCGTCCCGCTCAAGGACGGTCGCACGCTGCATCATGACGGCAACGGTCACTTCGGTGCCGGCAAGGTCACGCTGCGGTCGGCTCCTCAGGGTACGGGCATCATCGCCGGTGGCCCGATGCGCGCCGTCTTCGAGTCGCTGGGTGTCGCAGACGTCGTGACCAAGTCGGTCGGCACGTCGAACCCCTACAACATGATCCGCGCAACGTTCGAAGCCCTTGGCGAGCAGACCTCGCCCAAGGCCGTCGCACAGCGTCGCGGCAAGAAGATCGCCGACCTGCTCGGCCATGGTGGTTCGAAGACCGCCGAGGCCGATGCAGCTGCGATCACGGAGTAAGCGATCATGGCTACCATCAAGATCACGCAGACCGGTTCGCCGATCCGCCGCGAGAAGGACCAGCGCGCAACGCTGGTCGGTCTCGGCCTGAACAAGATGCACAAGACCCGCGAGCTGGAAGACAGCCCAGAGGTCCGCGGCATGATCCGCAAGGTGCAGCACATGGTGTCGGTCGAAGGCTGAGCCTTCACGACCCACGTGACAAATACGGGAAAGGGGGCTAACGGCCCCCTTTCTTATTCCAGAATCCAACCCCGGTTTTTCAACCAGCGCGTAACAAGCGAAAGCGAGTGCATTACCATGAAGCTCAACGAACTCCGCGATAACGAAGGTGCCCGTAAGTCCAAGATGCGCGTCGGACGCGGCATCGGCTCGGGCAAGGGCAAGACCGGCGGCCGCGGCCAGAAGGGGCAGAAGAGCCGTGAGGGCGTGTCCATCGCCGGCTTCGAAGGCGGCCAGATGCCGCTCCACATGCGTCTGCCTAAGCGCGGCTTCAACAACATCTTCCGCAAGGACTTCGCAGAGGTCAACCTCGGCGCGATTCAGCTCGCGGTCGATGCCGGCAAGATCGAGGCGAACGCCACGCTCGACCACAACGCGCTCAAGGCCGCTGGCCTGGCACGCGGCGGCAAGGACGGCGTCCGCCTCCTCGCCAAGGGCGAGCTGACCACGGTCCTTTCGTTCACCGTCGACGGCGCGTCGAAGGGCGCGATCGAAGCGGTCGAGAAGATCGGCGGCAAGGTCGAGGTGATCCACTTCGTCCCCGCAGCCGAGAAGGCTGCCGCCAAGAAGGGCGTGAAGTACAAGGAGCGTGCGGCGCACAAGGCGTCGTTCAAGGCCTGAGCCGAACGAGAAAGGGGGCGGGTGCGAGAGCGCCGGCCCCTTTTTTTATTTGCCAGGTTGCCGGCCTTCCCACCTGTCGCCATCCCCGCCCCCCGTTCGCCCTGAGCGAAGTCGAAGGGTTGCTCGCTTCGGGCAATGTCCTTCGACTTCGCTCAGGACGAACGGGGCAGGGCGAAGGGTTAAATGACCCGCGCGGTGCCGTGCACGAACGGCATGGGAAGCGACCGAAACCACCTAGGCATTAGACAAGCGCGCTCCTGCGCCTATATGAGCGGCGGGGGCGGTCACAACGCTTCCCGCCTTCTTTGTTTCCAGGACGATCACACGTATGGCATCCGCAGCCGACCAGATGGCGCAAAGCGTCAGCCTGTCCAAATTCGCCAAGGCGACCGATCTCAAGAAGCGGTTGTGGTTCACGATCGGCGCCCTGATCGTCTTCCGCCTGCTCAGCTATGTCCCGTTGCCGGGTGTCGACCCGACTGCGCTGGGGCTGTTGTCGCAGCAGACGCAGGGCGGCGTGCTCGACTTCTTCAACACCTTCTCGGGTGGCTCGCTCAGCCGCATGTCGCTGATCGCACTTGGCGTGATGCCCTACATCACCGCCTCGATCGTGGTGCAGCTCGCGACCTCGCTGAGCCCCACGCTCGCGGCGATCAAGAAGGACGGCGAATCGGGCCGCAAGCGCCTGAACCAGTATACCCGCTACGGCACGGTCGGCCTGACCGCGGTGCAGGGCTATTTCATCGCCGTCGGGCTCGAGACGCTCGGCGCGAACCAGGGCATCGCCGCGGTGATCGAACCGGGCATGACCTTCCGCATCGCGGCGGTCATCTCGCTGATCGGCGGCACGATGTTCCTGATGTGGCTAGGTGAGCAGATCACCAGCCGCGGCATCGGCAACGGCGTCTCGCTGATCATCATGGCGGGCATCGTCGCGCATCTGCCGACGACGCTGGTCAACCTGCTCGAGGGCGGCCGTTCGGGCAGCCTCGACCCGATCAAGCTGATCGGCATCATCGTCGCGGTCGTCCTGCTCGTGCTGTTCATCTGCTTCATGGAGCGCGCGCAGCGCCGCATCCTGATCCAGTATCCCAAGCGCCAGACGCAGCGCGGGATGCAGGCCGATCGCAGCCATCTGCCGCTGAAGATCAACACCGCCGGCGTCATCCCTCCGATCTTCGCCTCGTCGCTGCTGCTGATGCCGCTGACGATCTCGCAGTTCGCCGGACAGCGCGTCGCGGGTGAGTCACAGTGGGGCGATTTCATCATCACCCTCAACCAGTATCTGCAGCACGGCAGCCCCGTGTACATGCTGCTCTACGGTGCGGGCATCATCTTCTTCTCGTTCTTCTACACCGCGATCGTCTTCAATCCTGAAGAGACGGCGGACAATCTGAAGCGGCATGGCGGGTTCATCCCCGGCATCCGTCCGGGCAAGAACACCGAAAACTACTTCGATTATGTTCTGACGCGCATCACCGTCATCGGTGCCGCCTATCTGACGATCATCTGCCTGCTGCCCGAATATCTGGTCACGGCGCTGTCGATCCCCTTCTACCTCGGCGGCACCAGCCTGCTGATCGTCGTCAACGTGACGATGGATACGGTGACACAGATCCAGAGCCATCTGCTCGCGCATCAATATGGCGACCTGATCAAGAAGGCGAAGCTGAAGGGCGGTCGACTTCGCTAAGTTGCGGGGTTACCGGTTTATAATCCTGCACGAACGAGGGGAGTGCGTTTCGTGAATATCATCCTTCTTGGCCCGCCAGGCGCGGGCAAGGGCACGCAGGCCGCGACGCTCGTGGCGGAACGCGGCATGGTCCAGCTGTCCACTGGCGACATGCTGCGTGCTGCGGTCGCAGCGGAATCGCCCGTCGGCCTTCAGGCGAAAGCCGTGATGGCCGCCGGGGGCCTGGTCAGCGACGACATCGTGTCGGGCACCATCGGCGAGCGGCTCGACCAGCCCGATACCGCAAACGGCGTGATCTTCGACGGCTATCCGCGCACTGCGGCCCAGGCCGAGGCGCTCGACGGGCTGCTCGCGGCTCGCGGGCGTACGCTCGACTACGTGATCGAGCTCGGGGTCGACGAGGCCGCGCTTATCGACCGCGTGGTCGGCCGGTATACCTGTGCCAACTGCGGCGCCGGTTATCACGATCGGTTCAAGCAGCCGGCGGTTGCCGGGGTCTGCGACGTGTGTGGCTCGACCGAGTTCAAGCGCCGTCCCGACGACAATGCCGAAACCGTCAAGACGCGGATGGCCGAATATCGCGCCAAGACCGCGCCGATCCTGCCAATCTACGATGCGCGCGGGCTCGTGCGCCGCGTCGACGGGATGGCGGACATCGGCCATGTCGGTGTCGCGATCGCAGCGATCCTCGACGACCGCTGATTAGACGATCACCGACCCGAACATGACAGGTTTGTCATGTTCGGGTCATCCTCCTGTCGAGTGCCCGATCCTAAGAGACGCGTGTCGCCCGAACGAGCGGCGCGAGTTTCCAGAGATCGGTGCCCGTCACTCCCGGGGGTACCGTGGGGGCCGGCGGGAAGTGATTTCCGCCGGCCTTTCCGTTATGGGACAGGGGAAAGCGATGACGCCGTGAACCGCAAGATCCTGATTGTCGAAGATGATGTCTCGACCGCGAGCTATCTTGCCAAGGGGCTGACTGAGGCGGGCTACGCCGTCGAGACCTGTGGCGATGGGCGTGACGGACTGTTTCTCGCCAGCGAGGGCATCTTCGACCTCATCATCGCCGACCGGATGCTGCCAGGGCTCGACGGCCTCGCCATGGTCAGCGCGGTCCGCGCGGCCGGCATCGTCACCCCGGTCCTCATCCTCTCCGCACTCGCCGCGGTCGATCACCGGGTCGACGGGCTGAAGGCCGGGGCCGACGACTATCTCTGCAAACCCTTCTCGTTCGCGGAACTGTCGGCGCGCGTCGAGGCGCTGGTGCGCCGGTCGGACCGCCTCGCGAGCGATCCGCAAAAGACCAAGCTGTCGGTCGGCGATCTTGAGATCGACCTGCTTTCACGCGTCGTGTCGCGCGGTGGGCATACGATCCCGCTGGGTGCGCGCGAATTCAACCTGCTCGAATTCCTCGCGCGGCATGCGGGGCAGGTCGTGACGCGGACGATGATGCTCGAGAAGATCTGGAATTATCATTTCGACCCGGGATCGAACGTCGTCGATGTCCATATCGGGCGGTTGCGGCGCAAGCTCGAGGACGGGTTCCCGACGCCGATCCTCCATACGGTACGCGGGGCAGGATACCGGCTCGCCGTGGAGGGTTGAACCGCGATGCGCCTGTCGGTCACCGCGCGGATCGCGCTGCTCGCGATCATGCTGTCGCTGGTGTCCAACCTCGCGCTCATCGGCTTCGTCTGGAAACAGACCAGCGCCGATGCGATCGATGCGATCCGGCGCGAGACAACCGAACAGTCTGATGCGCTGCGCACCGTCTGGCAGGTCGGCGGTATTCCTGAATTGCGGCAGGCGATCGGCGAGGCGGTCAGCCCCGGCGACGTCTCGCTGGTACTTGCGCTCGTCGACGCGGACGGACGGACCGTCCAGGGGGTCGCGCCCGCCCGGCTGACCGTGCCGCTGCGGATGACCCGCTTCAGGATCGCCCGGCTTGGCGACGACGCGTTGTGGAACGCGCGCGAGACGGGGTACGCCCTGTACCCGATCGGCCGGCAATGGCTGCTGACGGGGCGCAACCTCGATCTGATCGCGGCGGAGGAACGTGCGATGGAGCGCGCGCTGGCCTTCGCCATCACCCTCTCGCTCGCGCTCGGCATCGTCGGGGGACTCGTTCTCGCGCGCTATGTCGGTCGGCGTCTCGACGGGATAGCGAGCGTCGTCGAGGCTGCGGGCGAGGGGGACCTGTCACGCCGTGTGGCCGTGGTCGCGGGTGGCGGTGACGCGTTCGACCGGCTGGCCGCGCGGCTGAACGTCATGCTCAGCAAGCTCGAGGGGGTGATGGCCGAGCTGCGCGTCGTGACCGACAGCCTGGCGCACGACCTGCGCTCGCCGCTGGCCCGTCTGCGGACCAAGACCGAGCAGGCGGTGCTGATCGCGGACCCCGACGCGCGTGAAGTGGCATTGGGCGGGCTGCTGACCGAGACCGACCTCGTCATGCGGATGCTGACGATGGTGATCGAGATCAGCCGGTCGGGATCGGTGTCGCGCGACCGGTTCATCCAGGTGTCGCCTGCGAACCTGCTCGAGGAGATCGGTGAGCTCTATGCCCCGGTCGCCGAGGATGCGGGCCTGAGCTTCGTCGTGGCGATCAACGATCGGCCACCGGCCATGGCGTTGCACCGCGAACTGCTGAGCCAGGCGATCACCAACATGATCGACAACGCGCTGCGGCATGGGGCCAGTGGTGGCATGGTAACGCTCCGCCTGATCGAGCGCGGTGACGGCGTCGCGATCCAGGTCGAGGATCGCGGGCCGGGGATCGCGGTGGCGGACCGCGCGCAGGCGCTCAAGCGATTCGGGCGACTCGACAGCGCACGCACGACCCCGGGGGCGGGGCTGGGCATGGCGCTGGTCGAGGCGGTCGCGCGGCTGCATGACGGGCGGTTCGAGCTGGGCGACAATGCGCCCGGCCTCGTCGCGCGGATCGTCCTGCCAGTCTGACTGCGAGCGGGGATGGCTTTGTCCGGTCGGACGCGCCAAGGGATTGGCGATGGACGCACTTTCGCTTTTCGGGCTTGCCGCAGTCTCCTTCACCCTGCTGTGCTATGCCAAGGAATCGGGATCGCACTGGTGGACGTTCGGCTTCGCCGTTGGATGCCTGTTCGGATCGGCCTATGGCTTCCTGCAGGGGGCATGGCCATTCGGGCTGGTCGAGCTGATCTGGTTCGTCGTCGCGCTGCGGCGCTGGATCGTGATGCGACGCGTGGCCGAGCCCCGGCGCTGACGCGGTTGCACGGCGCGCATCGCAGGGGCGCATCACGCGGGCGGCGGAACCCGCGGCTTGACAGTTCGTTAGCGCGCGCCTAATTCGACCTCCCCGATACGACGGTTCCCGGCGGCGCTCTTTTGCGTTCGCCGTTATCGTGCGTTTCGGATCATCGCTAGGAGATGAGGGCCGTGCAGCCATGCCGGACCTCGTGGAGCAGGAGAACCAAGTTCATGGCACGTATCGCGGGTGTTAATATCCCGACCAACAAGCGCGTGGTGATCGCGCTGACCTATATTCACGGCATCGGTTCGACCAAGGCCAAGGAAATCGTCGCGAAGCTCGGCATTGCCGACACCGCACGAGTCCAGGACCTGACCGACCAGGAAGTGCTGCACATCCGTGAGGCGATCGACGCCGACTACACCGTCGAAGGCGATCTGCGTCGCCAGGTGTCGATGAACATCAAGCGCCTGATGGATCTCGCCTGCTATCGTGGTCTTCGTCACCGCAAGGGCCTGCCGGTCCGCGGCCAGCGTACGCACACCAATGCGCGCACCCGCAAGGGCAAGGCCAAGCCGATCGCCGGCAAGAAGAAGTAATCCGACTCAACACCGGATTACTCCGCCGGCGCTGGTCCCGAGGGACCGCCCGGCGTCACGCAGATACAGGTCAGGAAATACACCATGGCACGCGAACCTCAGCGCATTAAGCGGCGCGAGCGCAAGAACATCACCTCTGGCGTCGCACACGTGAATGCCAGCTTCAACAACACCATGATCACGATCACCGATGCCCAGGGCAACGCGATCTCGTGGTCGTCGGCCGGCGCAATGGGCTTCAAGGGCTCGCGCAAGTCGACCCCGTACGCGGCGCAGGTCGCAGCGGAAGACGCCGGCAAGAAGGCCGCCGAGCACGGCGTCCGGACGATCGAAGTCGAAGTGAAGGGCCCCGGTTCGGGCCGCGAGTCGGCACTGCGCGCGCTGCAGGCAGTCGGTTTCCAGATCACGTCGATCCGCGACGTGACCTCGATCCCGCACAACGGCGTTCGTCCTTCGAAGCGTCGTCGCGTCTGATTTCTCCGACGTTGCCCGTGCGCGGTTGATCGCGCGGCACGGGTGCATATTCATGGCCGGTGGACGTCCTGTCCGCCGGCCCCCAAATTAGGGGAAGCAAGTGTCTGTCAACGCAAAGAACTGGCAGGAACTCAAGAAGCCCAGCGGCCTGGAGAAAAAGGCCGGTGGCGACACCAAGCGCAAGGCGACCTTCATCGCCGAGCCGCTCGAGCGTGGCTTCGGCCTGACGCTCGGTAACGCGCTGCGTCGCGTGTTGCTTTCGTCGCTGCAGGGCGCGGCCGTGACCTCGATCAAGATCGAGAACGTGCTGCATGAGTTCTCGTCTCTGGCCGGCGTCCGCGAGGACGTGACCGACATCGTCCTCAACGTGAAGCAGATCGCGATCCGCATGCAGGGCGAGGGGCCCAAGCGCCTCCAGCTCTCGGCAACGGGTCCGGGTGAAGTCAAGGCCGGCGACATCGCCGTCTCGGGCGACATCGAGATCATGAACAAGGATCTCGTGATCTGCCACCTCGATGAGGGTGCGACGCTCAACATGGAGCTGACCGCCGACATCGGTAAGGGTTACGTGCCCGCGACCGCAAACCGCCCGGCCGACGCGCCGATCGGTCTGATCCCGGTCGATGCGCTCTACTCGCCGGTACGTCAGGTGTCGTACAAGGTCGACCCGACCCGCGTCGGTCAGGACCTGGATTACGACAAGCTGACGCTGACGATCGAAACCGACGGCACGATCACCCCGGAAGACGCAGTCGGCTATGCCGGTCGCATTCTCCAGGACCAGCTCGCGCTGTTCGTGCACTTCGACGATTCGTCGGTCACCCGTTCGTCGGCCCCGATCGGCCAGGCAGCACCCGCTGCCGGTGGTGCGGAGCCCGCAGGCGACACGCAGCAGATCAATCGGTACCTTCTCAAGAAGGTCGACGAGCTCGAGCTGTCGGTGCGTTCGGCGAACTGCCTCAAGAACGACAACATCATCTACATCGGCGATCTGGTCGGCAAGACCGAAGCCGAGATGCTGCGCACGCCTAACTTCGGCCGCAAGTCTTTGAACGAGATCAAGGAAGTGCTGTCGTCGATGGGTCTTCGCCTGGGCATGGAAATCCCGGGCTGGCCGCCTGAGAACATCGAAGAGATGGCCAAGAAGCTCGAGCAGGAAATCATGGGCTGAATGCGAAGCCGTCCGTTATCCTAACTCAAGGCGGGATAACGAACGGCACCGTATTCTGCCCTGGATCCCAGCCTTCGCTGGGATGACGGATAATCGGGTGGGCCGCCGTCCCCACCAGCTCCCGGGTACCTCATACGGCCCCTGAACGAACGAAAAGGTATTAAACATGCGCCATCGCGTAGGCGGCCGTAAGCTTCAGCGGACCTCGGCCCACCGTCTTGCTCTGTTCCGCAACATGAGCGCCGCGCTCATCAAGCACGAGCAGATCACGACCACCGTCGCCAAGGCGAAGGAACTGCGTCCCTACATCGAGAAGCTGATCACGCTCGCGAAGAAGGGTGGCCTGTCCAACCGTCGTCTCGCGTACGGCAAGCTGCTCGACGACGCCCAGCTGGTGAAGCTGTTCGACGTTCTGGCGACCCGCTATGCGGATCGCAACGGCGGCTATACCCGCGTCATCAAGGCCGGCATCCGTATGTCGGACGCCTCGCCGATGGCCGTCATCGAGTTCGTCGACCGCGACGTCTCGGCGAAGGGTCAGGATTCGGGTCCGGTGATGTCGGACGAGGATTACAACGAAGCGGCATAATCCCCGCCTCTCGTCAGTCGAATTGCAGGCCGCGTTTCCCATCCGGGAGGCGCGGCCTCTTTCGTTACGGGCCCCATCCGGCTATGCGCCCGACATGGAGCACCCAGACAGCATTCTCATCGTCGATTTCGGCAGCCAGGTAACCCAGCTGATCGCCCGCCGCGTGCGCGAGGCGGGCGTCTATAGCGAGATCGCCCCCTTCCAGTCCGCCGCGGCCGCGTTCGAACGGATGCAGCCAAAGGGGATCATCCTGTCGGGTGGCCCCGCCTCGGTCACGACCGAGAACAGCCCCCGGGTGCCGCAGCATTTCTTCGAGGCGGGGATCCCGATCCTCGGCATCTGCTACGGCCAGCAGGTCATGTCCGCACAGCTCGGCGGCAACGTGATCGTCTCGGGTGACGGCGGCGAATTCGGCAGCGCCTTCGTCGAGGTGAAGTCGCCTTGCGCGCTGTTCGACGGGCTGTGGGCCGAGGGCGAGCGCCACCAGGTGTGGATGAGCCATGGCGACAAGGTCGACGCGATCCCGCCGGGCTTTACCCCCGTCGCGGTATCAACCGGTGCCCCCTATGCGATCGTCGCGGACGAGGCGCGGCGCTTCTACGGCGTGCAGTTCCACCCCGAGGTCGTCCACACGCCCGATGGCGGCAAACTGATCGCGAACTTCGCGCGGCACGTCTGCGGTCTCAGCGGCGACTGGACGATGGCCGAGTTCCGCGAGACCAAGATCGCCGAGATCCGCGCGCAAGTGGGTAAGGGCAGGGTCATCTGCGGCCTGTCGGGCGGCGTCGATTCGGCGGTGGCGGCAGTTCTGATCCATGAGGCGATCGGCGAGCAGCTCACCTGCGTCTATGTCGATCACGGGCTGATGCGCGCGGGCGAGAGCGAGCAGGTCGTCAGCCTGTTCCGCGGCGCCTACAACATTCCGCTCATCCATGTGAACGTCGAGGAGCTGTTCCTCAGCGGCCTCGCCGGGATCACCGACCCCGAGCTGAAGCGCAAGTTCATCGGCAAGACCTTCATCGACGTGTTCGATGCCGAGGCCAAGAAACTGGGTGGGGCCGAGTTCCTGGCTCAGGGTACGCTCTATCCCGACGTGATCGAGAGCGTCAGCTTCACCGGCGGGCCGTCGGTAACGATCAAGAGCCACCACAATGTCGGCGGTCTGCCCGAGCGGATGAACATGAAGCTCGTCGAGCCCTTGCGTGAGCTGTTCAAGGACGAGGTCCGCGCGCTTGGTCGCGAGCTCGGGCTGCCGGAAATCTTCGTTGGCCGTCATCCGTTCCCCGGACCCGGCCTCGCGATCCGCATCCCCGGCGAAGTCACCAAGGAACGCTGCGACATCCTGCGCAAGGCGGATGCGATCTACCTCGAGGAAATCCGCGCGGCGGGGCTCTACGACACGATCTGGCAGGCGTTCGCGGTGCTGCTGCCCGTGCGCAGCGTCGGCGTGATGGGCGACGGTCGAACCTACGATAACGTCCTCGCCCTGCGCGCCGTGACCTCGACCGACGGGATGACCGCGCAGGCGTTCCAGTTCCCGGGAGATTTCCTGCCGCGCGTGGCGACGCGGATCATCAACGAGGTCAAGGGCATTAACCGCGTCACCTACGACTATACGTCGAAGCCGCCCGGTACGATCGAGTGGGAGTGAGCCCCATGGGCGGCGTGCTACTCTTCGCCTGAGCGGCTTCCCCGATTGCAGGATGGGCGCGGGTGTTCCATTCCCTCGTAGACAAGCAGGACCGGGGGAGAGCGGTGATGAGCATGCAGAGGGCGTCGACGGCGCTGGCGATCGTGATGACGTGTGTTGCCGCGATGGTCCCGGGCACGGGCGTGGCACAGAGCGTCACGCCCCCGGTCCAGGTCGAGGGCGGTTCGGTGACCGGCACGACGGCCGCAGGCGCCGCGGTCTTCAAGGGCATACCCTTTGCAGCGCCGCCGGTCGGCCCCTTGCGCTGGCGGGCGCCGCAGCCGGTGCAGAAATGGTCGGGCGTGCGCGCGGCGGACCGTTTCGGGCATGACTGCATGCAACTGCCCTTTCCGAGCGATGCCGCGCCGCTCGGCACGACGCCGGCGGAGGATTGTCTCGTCCTCAACGTCTGGCGCCCGGCGGCGTCAGCGGAGCCGAAACCCGTGCTGGTCTGGATCTATGGCGGCGGGTTCGTGAATGGCGGGTCGTCGCCTGCGGTCTATGACGGGTCGGCGTTCGCACGGCAGGACGTCGTGTTTGTCAGCTTCAATTACCGGCTCGGACGGTTCGGCTTTTTCGCGCATCCCGCGCTGAGCGCGGCGAACGAGGGACCGCTCGGCAACTATGCGCTGCTCGACCAGATTGCGGCGTTGCAATGGGTGCGGGCGAACATCGCAAAATTCGGGGGCGATCCGGCGCAGGTCACGCTGATGGGTGAATCGGCAGGGGGCGCTTCGGTTTTGAACCTGATGGCGTCACCGATGGCGAAGGGGCTGTTCGCGCGGGCGATCGTGATGTCGGGCGGCGGGCGGACATTGATCGGTGGCGTGCCGCTTCGCGGTGAGGCGGGCGGCAGGCCTTCGGCCGAGACGATCGGCGTCAACTTTGCGACGGCCCAGGGCATTACGGGACGATCTGATGCGGAAACGCTCGCGTCGCTTCGCGCCTTGCCCGCCGAGCAGGTGCGCGGCGAGTTGAACCTTGCCTATCGGGGCCCGGTGGATGTGCCGACCTATGCCGGCGGACCGATCGTCGATGGCCGCGTCGTGGTCGGCACGACCGACGGAGCGATGCGGCGGGGGACCGCGATGGCGGTGCCGATGATGGTCGGGACCACCGATGCGGATATCGCGGGCTTTGGCGAGACGTCCAAGCAGGGGCTGTTCGCCAGCTTCGGTGCGCAGGCCGACGCCGCCCGCGCCGCCTATGATCCCGCGGGCGCGCAGGAACTTGCCGCGGTCGGTCCCGAGGTAGGACGCGACCGCCTGATGCACGAACCCGCGCGGCTCGTCGCGCAGGAGACGCAGCGCGCGGGGCAGCCCGCCTATCTCTATCGCTTCGGTTATGTCGCGCAATCGATGCGCAAGGACTGGTCGGGTGCGCCGCATGCCACGGACATCCCGTATTTCTTCGACACGGTTTGGGCGAAATACGGCGCGGCGCTGACCCCGCAGGATGCCCGCGCCGCGCAGCTCGCCAACCGCTATGTCGTCAATTTCGTGCGGAAGGGCGATCCCAACGCGCCGGGACTACCGCGCTGGCCGGCCTTCGACGCACGCCGGGGCATACTGCAGCTGCTGCAGGCCGATGCGAGTGCGATCAACGGCGTGGATCCGCTAAAGGCCCGGCTGGACGCGGTACAGGCGGCCGCCGACGCCGTGGCAGCAGGCCCCGAACGGCGCTGAGGCACGGCGCGCAGCGCTCACGCACATAGTTCGTGCGTTCGTGTCTTCTGTCGCTTTCTGAGGGAATCGGCCCGCTCGAGAAAAGGGGATAACTCGTGCGGGCCGCAGTCCAGCGCCGACGCTGCTGTCTTGGGGAAGCGCGTCGGACTGATCGGATATGGGCGGAATGCCGCTGCGTATCAAGACTTTTGAAAGGAAGTTGTGCTGACCGATTGCGGGACAGACCTGGAGATGGAGTTGCGATTCGGCGATCCCGATTGCGCTGTGTGTGGTCTGCACCAAACGATGCCGACAAAGCGGGGAGGGATGGTGCTGCGCGCCCCGCCGGCCCGTGTGACTGAAAACTGGCGGGGCGCTGAAGGTTACGCGATACTCGGCAACGCCTCTGCCCATGGCTTATGCCAAGCAGTCGTGAATTGAAAATGAACGGGGCGCCCCGCCCGTCCGTGCGACACTCTCGTATCCGGGCGGGGCGCCGAGGACGCGATGCCGTATCGGCACTGCGTCGCTGACGACAAGCTAGCATTGGCGGCGAAACTTGACAGCACCGCTCGTCACGCCGCTGCCTCGTTTCGCCCGAAAATCTGCGCTAGGCGGGGGCGCGGCCGTTCGGAATGGCCGGTGGTATCGGAGCGAAGGCATGCGGAGGATCGGGGTGACACTTGGGCTGATGCTCGTCGGCGCATGCCAACAGACCGGCGATGGCCGGGATGCCGCCGCTGTGGAACGCCGGGTGGTGGTCGGGACGCTGACGGGCGACCCCGTGGCGGGTGCGCGCGTGTTCGTTCAGTGCAAGGCCTGCCACACGATCGGTGCGGACGCTCCCGATACCGACGGTCCCAATCTCTACGACGTGGTCGACGGCCCGGTCGCGCAACGCCGGCCGCGATTTGCCTATACCGCGGCGTTGCAGGCAATGGGCGGGCGCTGGGATGCGGCGCGGCTCGATGCGTGGCTCCGGGCACCGCAGGGCCTGGTGCCGGGGACGACGATGCGCTTTGCCGGTCTGTCCGGTGCGCAGCAGCGCGCCGACGTGATCGCCTATCTCGCGACCTATCGCCGAGACCGTTAGGGATATTGGCGCGCCCGGAGGGAGTCGAACCCCCGACCGAGGAGGTAGAAGCTCCTTGCTCTATCCAACTGAGCTACGGGCGCGCACGGCTTCCGATTAGCGTGCATTGCACGAGCTTGGAACCGTCATCATAACGACGCGATGAATATCGTGGATCACGACGCGCCCGAACCCGTGGCGGCCACTGCCATGCGCAGCGAACAGTTCCGCTATTTCGATTTCGTGATGGCGGCATTCGTCACCATCCTCATGCTGTCCAACGTCATCGGCGCGGGCAAGCGGGCGGTGATCGACCTGCCGTTCATCGGTGCCTGGCCGTTCGGCGCGGGGATCCTGTTCTTTCCGGTCAGCTATGTGATCGGCGACGTGCTGACCGAAGTCTACGGCTATGCGCGCGCGCGCCGCTGCATCTGGGCCGGGTTCGGCGCGATGCTCTTCATGGTGTTCATGTCGACGGTGGTCGTCGCGCTGCCGCCGGACGCGGGGTGGACGGGGCAGGCGGCGTATGAATCGGTGTTCGGACAGGTGCCGCGGATCGTGCTGGCCTCGATCTGCGCGTTCTGGGTAGGCGAGTTCGCCAACAGCTTCGTGCTCGCGCGGATGAAGATCTGGACCAAGGGGCGCATGCTGTGGACGCGGACGATCGGCAGCACGGTGGTGGGGCAGGCGTTCGACAGCCTGATCTTCTATCCGCTGGCCTTTTACGGCGCGCCCGACTGGCCGGTCGAGGCGATGCTGATGGTGATGGTCAGCCAGTTCGCGCTGAAGGTGTCGTGGGAGGTGCTGCTCACGCCGCTAACCTATGTCGCGGTGGGGTGGCTCAAGCGGCGCGAGGGGGTGGATGTGTATGACGAGGGGACGGACTTCTCGCCGTTCCGGACGCAGGTGTGACACACATCCCCCCGTTCGTGCTGAGCGAAGTCGAAGCGCCTGGGTCTCAGGCCCTTCGACTTCGCTCAGGGCGAACGGATGGGGTGAGGTGGGGTGACGAACCCGATCAGGCGCTGACGGCTTCCATCAGGCCTTCGAACAGCCGCCGACCATCGGTGCCGCCATGCGCCGCTTCGATCCGGCGTTCGGGGTGCGGCATCATGCCGAGCACGTTGCCCTTGTCGTTGAGCAGGCCGGCGATGTTACGCGCCGATCCGTTGACGCTCTCGGCATAGCGGAAGGCGACGCGGCCTTCGCCTTCGAGGCGGTCGAGCGTCTCGGTGTCGGCGAAGTAATTGCCGTCATGATGCGCGACCGGGAAGGCGACGCGTTCGCCAGCGCTATAGCCAGACGTGAAGCGGCTCGAGGACGTCTCGACAGTCAGCGCGACGTCACGGCAGACGAAGTTCAGCCCCTGGTTGCGCATCAGCGCGCCGGGCAGGAGCCCCGCCTCGGTCAGCACCTGGAAGCCGTTGCAGATGCCGAGCACGGGCAGGCCCTTGCCCGCCTGCTCGACGACCGCGCGCATGATCGGCGAGCGTGCGGCGATCGCGCCCGAGCGCAGGTAATCGCCGTAGGAGAAGCCGCCGGGCACCGCGACCAGCCCGACATCGCCCGGCAGGTCGGCATCGCCGTGCCAGACCATGGTCGGCTTGACGCCGGTCACCGTTTCCAGCGCGACGGCGATGTCGCGGTCGCAGTTGGAGCCGGGAAAGACGATGACCGCAGTCTTCATGATTTTACCACCTTCATGCCTTCTCGACCCGGTAATTCTCGATCACCGTATTGGCGAGCAGCTTGCGGCACATGCCGTCGATCGTCGCGTCGTCGGTATCGTCGGCGACCTCCAGCTCGATCAGCTTGCCTTGGCGGACGTCCTGCACGCCGTCGAAGCCGAGGCTGCCGAGCGCGTGGTGGATGGCGCGGCCCTGCGGGTCGAGCACGCCGGGCTTGAGTGTCACGAAAACCTTGAGTTTCATTTACTTGCCCCGGTTCTTGCGATGCTTTTCGAGGTCGAGGACCGAATTGTCGCCGCCTTCGGGCAGCAGGCCAAGACGGCGAGCAACCTCCTGATAGGCCTCGACTTCGCCGCCGAGATCGCGGCGGAAGCGGTCCTTGTCCATCTTCTCGTTGGTTTCCATGTCCCACAGACGGCAGCCATCGGGGCTGATCTCGTCAGCGAGGATGATGCGGCCATAATCGTTGTCGAAGATGCGGCCGAATTCGAGCTTGAAGTCGACGAGGCGGATGCCGACGCCGGCGAACAGGCCACACAGGAAATCGTTCACGCGGATCGCGAGGTCGGCGATGTCGTGCATCTCCTCCTGGCTCGCCCAGCCGAACGCGGCGATATGCTCGTCGGAGATCATCGGATCGCCGAGCGCATCGTCCTTGTAGTAATATTCGATGATCGTGCGGGGCAGCTTGGTGCCCTCCTCGATCCCAAGGCGCTTCGAGATCGAGCCCGCGGCGACGTTGCGCACGACGACTTCGATCGGGACGATCTCGACCTGGCGGATCAGCTGCTCGCGCATGTTGAGCCGGCGGATGAAGTGCGTCGGCACGCCGATATGATCGAGCAGCGTGAAGATGTGCTCGGAAATCCGGTTGTTCAGCACGCCCTTGCCGTTGATCGTGCCCTTTTTCTGGGCATTGAACGCGGTCGCGTCGTCCTTGAAATACTGGATCAGCGTGCCGGGTTCGGGACCCTCGTAGAGGATCTTGGCCTTGCCTTCGTAGATCTGGCGGCGGCGAGCCATGCGCGGTCCCCTGAAAATTGAGCGGCCCCGACCCCCACGATAATCTTCGCGGAGCCGAGGCCGGAATAGGCCGCGCCTATAGGCGAAGGGCGCGGGCGGTGCAATCGGATCGGCGTGCCGGTGTGAACGGAATGCAGGGCTGTCGATGCTATCCGGCGACTTCGGGAAGCGGCTGGTCCACCGGCGCCGCCCGGGCGGGGCGGGCCGGGGTCAGTCGGCGAACGAGACCGAGGAGCGGTTTCTCGACCAGCAGATGGGCGAGCAGGCCGATGATGATCGCGATGATGACGATCAGGACCACGACGGGTTGCTGCGGCAGTCGGCTGACCGCGGGGATCTTCACCAGCCATCCATAGCCCATCATCACGAAGGCGTGGGTGAGATACAGCGCATAGGAGGCATCACCGAGCAGGACGAGGAACCGCGCAACCGCGTTGCGTGGTGCACCGATCGTCAAGACGCTGGCGACGACGACGACTGCGGGCAGGCCCCACGCCGCGATGCGCGGCAGTTCGGGCAGGCTGGTGGTGGCGTCGTGCGCGACGAACAGCGGCACGACGGCCATGACCGCCATCGCGACAAGTGCCATGAAGGGCGGCACGGGCCAGGCCCGTTCGCGGCGTGTCCAGGCGGCATAGCCATATCCCAGGACGAGGCCGAAGCAGAATTCGAGCGATAGCGGGCTTGCTAAGAATTTGGCGGTGGCGGTCGCAGGCATCAGCGAGCCCGCGACCTGCAGGCACAGGATCGCCGCGATCGTCGCGATCACCGATATCGTCGCCGAGCGCGCCCAGAGCGTGGCCGCGAACAGAAGGTAGAAATACATTTCAAAGACGAGCGTCCACGCGGTTCCGAGCAGCGCATGGCCCGGCAGCAGGATCAGCGCGCCGGCGATCGTCCGTGCGGGATAATGGTTGGAAGCAAGGAATCCCATTGCCGAGATCGTCAGGACGGCGACGCAGCACAACCAGTAGAAGGGGTAGATGCGGGTTGCGCGACGAAACAGGAAGGTCCCGGGTGTCGGTGGGCCGCGGCGATCCCTGAACGTGACGTGAAACATGATGAAGCCGCTGATGACGAAGAATATGTCGACGCCGGACGCGCCCGATGTCGTCAGCCAGTCGGGGCTGAACTTTCCGATCGCACCCCCCGACTCCTCCAGCGTGTGATGGACGACGACGGCCAGCGCCGCGATCGCACGCAGCATCTGAATGCCGTATAATTCGACATGACCCGACTGTTTGATTGTCACTGTTACGCCCCCGCGGCGCGACGCTCCCCATGCGCCGCGCCTATCGGCTAACAGATCATGTAATGAAAGTCAGTGTTGGTTCGTCGGATACAAAGCGGTGTTATTTTACAACTCTTGGCCGTCAGCTAAGGCTTTTATTCTCAGGTAACGGCAAGTCGTTCCGAATACTGTGGATTCTGCCACTCTCCGGTTTCGACGATCTTTTTCAGCATCTCGCCCGCGCACCAGACATCCTCGTGGCTGAGATAGAGCGGGGTCAGGCCGAGCCGGAGGATGTCGGGGTCGCGGAAGTCGCCGATGACGCCGTGCGCGATGAGCGCCTGCGTGATCGCATGCGCATGGGGGTGGCGGAAGCTGATATGGCTGCCGCGCTGGGCGGGATCGCGCGGACTGACGCAGTCGAGGCCGAGCGCGTCGCCGGCGGCGGCGAGGATGTCGAACAGACGGGCGCTTTTGGCGGCAACGGCGTGCTGGTCGATGTCGGCCCAGAGATCGAGCGCGGTTTCGAGCGCGGCGGTCGACAGCATCGCGGGGGTGCCCGCGAGCCAGCGCTTCATCCCCGGCGCGGGGCGATAGGCGTCCTCGAACGCGAAGGGCGCGGCGTGGCCCATCCAGCCGGACAGCGGGCTGGCGAGCCTGTCCTGCCAGCGCGTCGCGACATAGATAAAGGCGGGCGCGCCGGGGCCGCCGTTGAGATATTTATACGTGCAGCCGACCGCCAGATCGGCGTCGGCGCCGTTCAGGTCGATCGGCACCGCGCCGACGCTGTGGCTGAGGTCCCAGAGCATCAGCGCGCCGGCATCGTGGGCACGGGCGGTCCACGCGGTCATGTCGAAGCGCTCGCCGGTCTTGTAGTGGACATGGGTGAGCAGCAGCACCGCGGTGTCGTCGTCGAGCGCCTCTGCGAGATCCGCGCGCGCGACCACCTTCAGCCGGGCGCCGGGGACGCAGGCGACCGCGCCCTCGGCGATGTGGAGGTCGGTCGGGAAATTGCCGGCCTCGCTCAGCACCGTGTGGCGGTCGGGATTGGCGCGCAACGCCGCGACGAGCGCCTTGAAGAGATGCGTCGAGGTCGTGTCGCCGATGATCACTTCGGCCGCGGCGGCGCCGATCAGCGGCGCGATCTTCGCGCCGATCCGCTGCGGTGCGTCGATCCAGCCCTCGTTCCAGCTGCGGATCAGCCGGTCGCCCCATTGCCGGGTCGCGACGTCGGCGAGCGCGGCGGGCGTCGCCTTGGGAAGCGCGCCGAGCGAATTGCCGTCGAGATAGATCACGCCTTCCGGCAGCGCGAACTGCTCCCGGTACGCCGCCAGAGGATCGGCGGCGTCAAGCGCGCGGACTTCGTCGAGGGTCATGGTCGGGCCTTTGTAGATACGGGCGGGTTCAGGGTCATTTCAGGGCAGCCGCGATCAGCCGTTTCGCTTCCGCCCAAGCGGGAGTCTCGGGTGCGACGAGTTCGACATGGCCGGTTGCCGGGATGGTGTGGAGGACGGCGGTGTCGCCTGCGGCTTTCGCCTTGGCGACATAATCGGTGGCGAAGGGGAAGGGGATGATCCGATCCTCGCGGCCGTTGACGAGGTCCTGCGCTATGCCGACCGGGAGAAGGCGCGGCACCGAGGTGTCGGCGTACACATCCGCGCGGACCGCGCTGGGCGTACCGACGAGCTTTGCGACGACTTCCGTGCCGCAGCCATTGGCGGGGGTGGCCGCCGTCGCCTCCAGATCGGGCAGGCCGCCGAGGCTGATGGCATGGTCGATGCGGAGCGGCGCGCTGCTGTGAAGCGGGCTGGCAGCAGGAATCTTTGCGCGGGCGGCGAGCCAGAGCGCGAGATGGCCACCGGCGGAATGGCCGATCGCGACGATGCGGCGCGTGTCGAGACTGAAGGTCGCCGCGTTCGCGCTCAGCGCGTCCGTCGCCTTCGCCGCGTCTTCGAAGGTGCCCGGATAGCCCCCGCCGGCGCGGTCGACGCCGCGATAATCGATGTTCCAGACCGCGATGCCGTCCTTGCGCAGATCGTCCGCGACCCAGTTCATCAGGCTGCGATCGGCGATGCTCGTCGTCCAGCAGCCGCCATGGACCATCACCACGACCGGGAAGGGGCCTTTGCCCTTCGGGCGCCAGACATCGACCTTCTGCATCTGGTCGGGACCATAGGCGATGGTCGCGTCGGGGCTGGGCTTCGGGCGTTTGACGAGGTCGGGCCAGGTCAGGAGCTTGGGCGCGGGCGGTTCGGCGATCACCGGTGTGGAGATGGCGGCGAGCGCGAGAAAGGCAAGGCGGATCATGGGGTTGCAGGGCCTTTCGGGGAGCAGGTGACGAACGCAGGAGCGGTCATGATCTGACGGTGGCGGACGTGGCGGGTGGACGCAATATCGGTGGGAGGCTTGGATCGTGGGTCCTGACGTTCGTCAGGGTGACGGGCAGGGGATGAGGACAGGGCGTTCTGGTCGGGGTGTTGAGAACAACAGTGGAACCTTTGGGCCGCGCTTGCTATCCACAAGGCAACTATGGTCACCGATTTCAAAGATCCCTTCGATTCCATCGTCGACGCTCCGTTCGACAGCGCGCTGAGCGAGCGGTACCTCGTCTATGCGCTCTCGACGATCACCGCGCGGTCGTTGCCCGATGTGCGCGACGGGATGAAGCCGGTGCACCGGCGGCTGCTCTGGGCGATGCGGCTGCTGAAGCTCGATCCGAGCCAGGGCTACAAAAAATGCGCGCGCGTCGTCGGCGACGTGATCGGCAAATATCATCCGCATGGCGACCAGTCGGTCTATGACGCGATGGTCCGGCTCGCGCAGACGTTTTCGCTGCGCTATCCGCTGGTCGACGGGCAGGGCAATTTCGGCAATATCGACGGGGATAACGCCGCCGCCTATCGCTATACCGAGGCGCGGCTGACCCAGGTCGCGGTCGACCTGATGGACGGGCTCGACGAGGATGCGGCCAATCTTCGCCCGACCTATAATGGTGAGGACGAGGAGCCCGAGCTGTTCCCCGGCATGTTCCCCAATCTGCTCGCCAATGGCGCGAGCGGGATCGCGGTCGGGATGGCGACGAGCATCCCGCCGCACAACGCCGCCGAGCTGATCGAGGCGGCGATCCTGCTGGTTGATCAGCCCGATGCCGACAATGACGCGATCCTGGCGCATGTGACGGGGCCGGACTTTCCGACCGGCGGGCTGGTCGTCGATCCGCCCGCGGTGATCCGCGAGTCCTATGCCACCGGGCGCGGCGGGTTCCGGGTGCGCGCGCGTTGGGAGATCGAGCGCGAAAAGGGCGGGATGTGGACGCTGATCGTGTCCGAGATCCCGTATGGCGTGCAGAAGGGCAAGCTGATCGAACAGATCGCCGACCTGATCAACGCCAAGCGCCTCCCGATCCTGGCGGACGTGCGCGACGAATCGGACGCCGAGATCCGCATCGTGCTGGAACCGCGGAGCCGGACGGTCGATCCGCAGGTGCTGATGGACGGTCTGTTCCGGCTGACCGATCTTGAGACGCGGGTCAGCCTCAACCTCAACGTGCTCGACAAGGATCGCACGCCGCGCGTGATGTCGCTGCGCGAGGCATTGTCGGCCTGGGTCGAGCATCAGTTCGTCGTGCTGACGCGGCGGACCCAGCACCGGCTGGAGAAGATCGCCGACCGGATCGAACTGCTCGACGGCTATCTGATCGCCTATCTCAATCTCGACCGCGTGATCGAGATCATCCGCACCGAGGACGAGCCGAAAAAGGTGATGATCGCCGAGTTCAACCTGACCGATCGTCAGGCGGAGGCGATCCTGAACATGCGGCTGCGGTCGCTTCGCCGGCTCGAAGAGTTCGAGATCAAGACCGAGCGCGACAAGCTCGACAAGGAACAGGCGACGCTGACCGCGTTGCTCGCCGATCCCAAGCTGCAGAAGAAGCGGATGAAGGCGGACCTGCGCAAGATCCGCGACCGCTATGGCGCCGAGACGCTGCTCGGCAAGCGGCGCACCACGATCGAGGAGGCCGCCCCGACCCGCGACATTCCGCTCGAGGCGATGATCGAACGCGAGCCAATCACGGTGATCCTGTCGCAGCGCGGCTGGATCCGGGCGATGCGCGGGCACAATGATCTGGCCAGCCCCGAGGCGCTGAAGTTCAAGGAGGGCGACGGCCCCGCCTTCGCCTTCCACGCGCAGACGACGGACAAGCTGCTGCTGGCGGCGGAGAATGGGCGGTTCTTCACGCTGGCGGCCGACAAGCTGCCGGGCGGGCGCGGCTTTGGCGAGCCGGTACGCGCGATGATCGACCTCGACGGCAGCGTCGGGATCGTCGCGCTCTTGCCTGCGGCGCGGCAGGCCAAGCTGATGGTGGCGGCGACCGATGGCCGCGCGTTCATCGCGACCGCGGCGGACGTGATCGCGGAGACGCGCAAGGGCAAGACGGTGATGACGCCGCGGATCGGCGAGAAGGTGAAGCTGGTCCGCCCGGTCGACCCCGCGGACGATTATGTCGCGGCGATCGGCGACAACCGCAAGCTGCTGGTGTTCCCGATCAACGAGCTGGTCGAGATGAATCGCGGGCAGGGGGTACAGCTCCAGCGTTACCGCGATGGCGGGCTGGCGGATGCGATCACCTTTGTGTTCGCCAACGGCTTGAGCTGGGCGATGGGCGGCGAGACCAAGCGCACGCGGACCGAGGCGGATCTGGGGCCGTGGCGTACGGCGCGCGGCGCGGCCGGGCGGATGCCCCCCACAGGTTTTCCCCGCGACAACCGATTCGGCTGAAATTCGTCTATGCTATGGCGATGCGTGCTGACCATCGCGATCTGGCTCTAGGGTAAACCGGGGGCCAGCGGCCGGGTCGTTGCGGACTGGTGCCGGGCTGTCTGAACCGGCGTTGAAATAATCGTACTCGTTTTGGGTCTTTTGTAAATTTCACGCGGCCTTAACGAAGCCGGGTTAGGCAGGACTATGGAATGGGTTCTTCACGAGGCCGAACAACCGGCAACCGTCTCGGCTGAACTCGTCGCGCGCGGCCTCGAGCTGAGCCCGATTCCGATGGTCCACCTGACGCTCGAGAATGGTGGGCTCGAGCTGTTCGCGATGAACCGGGCCTATCGCCTCGCCGGGCTGGGCGTCATCGCGACGCGGTCGCCGATGATCGCCGATCTGGGCGATCGGATCATCGCCTTTCTGCTGACGTCGCAGACCCGACTCGACTTCGACTGGGCCTTTGGTGACACGATCGATTGCCGGCATTACCGGGTGACGATCGCGCGGAGCAGCGCAGCGATCCACGACCGGTGCACGCTGAGCTTCGTCGACCGGACCTCGCAGATCCATACCGAACGCAGCATGCGGCGCGAGATGACCACTGACAGCCTGACCGGGCTGCTCAACCGCGAAGGGTTCGAGGATCTGGTCGAGGCGGTCGAGGATCACGCCGCGCGCGCGGTCCTGGCGATCGATATCGACCGGTTCGGGCGGCTGAACGCGTGCCTGGGATCGCTGGTCGGCGACGAGATGCTGATCACCGTCGCGCGGCGGATCAAGGGCGCGCTGCGGGTGCGCGATACGCTGGCGCGGGTCGGCGGCGGGCAGTTTGCGGTACTGATGACGATCGACGAGGATCCCGCAGAGGCACTGCGTCTCGCCGACCGGATCCAGCGCGCGCTGATCGCGCCGTTCCGCCTGACCGATTACGAGATCCGGGTCGAATGCTCGATCGGCATCGCCTATGGTCGGGACGAGACCGGCGACACGGCCGAGATGATCCGCCACGCGCAGTTCGCGGTGAAGCGCGGCAAGGCGACGGGTCGGACCGAATGCTATCAGCGCCAGGAATTCGTGATCGCGCGCGAACAGTTCGGCATGGAGACCGCGCTGCGTCGCGCGATCGAGAATGACCGGCTGCGGCTCGCCTATCAGCCGATCTGCGACCTTGCGACCGGGCGTATTGTCGCGTTCGAGGCGCTGGCGCGGTGGACCGACGAGGATGGTCGCGAGATCCCGCCGACACAGTTCATTCCGGTTGCCGAGGAATCGGGGCTGATCGTTCCACTGGGGCGCTGGGCGATCGATGCGGCGGCGCGGACGCTGGCGGCGTGGGACGTGCGTGCCGGCGGGCATTGCGGCGTTCGCGTCGCGGTGAACCTGTCCGCGATCCAGCTGCAGCGCGATGCGATCGCGCCGGTGGTCGAGTCGGCGCTGTCTCGCTCGCGCCTCGGCGGCGATCGGTTCACACTCGAATTGACCGAAAGTGCGATCGTGTCCGACCCGGACCGGATCGCGCAGGCGATGCACGCGCTGAAGGATCTCGGCACGACGCTCGCCATGGACGATTTCGGCACCGGCTATTCCAATCTCGCCTATCTCCAGAAACTGCCGATCGATGTGCTGAAGATCGACCGGAGCTTTGTGACGGGGATGCTGGCGGACCGCGACAAGGTGTCGATCGTCCGCGCGATCCTCAGTCTCGCACAGGCGCTTAACATGCAGACGACCGCGGAGGGGATCGAGACGGGCGACTTGGCCCAGACGCTCGCGGCGCTCGGATGCACCTATGGCCAGGGCTATGTCTTCGCGCGGCCGCTCGAGGCGGCTCAGGCGTTCGAGTCGATCTTCAGCCGGGTCCCGATTCTGGCCTGAAGTCTCAGGCGAGCGTTTCGGTGACCGCCTTGTCCGCGATCGCGTCGACCCGGGCCTGATCGGGAAAGCCCTCCGCGATCCACTGGGTCTCGATCCGTCGGCGCATCGCCGCGACGTCGGGGCCCTTGCGCAGGCCGCGTTCGACCAGCGCGCCGCCGCTGATCGGAAATGCCGGCGGCGACCAGTCGGCAATCGGCGCGACGTCCGCGCCTGCGATCAGCAACCGGTCGATCGCGCCAGCCACGCCGTGGCGATAGGCGAGTGCGCGCGGGCCTTCGTCCCCAATCCCCTGCGTCGCCGCGACGACGCGTTTGCGATTGGTGTTCGACAGTTTCAGCCGTGCAGCGACCACATCGCCGTCGCGGGCGGGGATCAATGCGGCCAGACGGCGGATCGGATCGGGCGCAATGCCGGCGGCATGTTCGTGATCGACCAACGCGGCCAGCCGCGCGACCCCGTCGGCGTCGATCTCGGGCAGCACAGCGCGCCAGATACCGCGCTCGACCATCAGCGCGATCACCGCGACGGCGCGCGCGGCGACGAGCAGCTTGAGCAGTTCGGCGGCGATCCGTTCGCGGGACAGCGCCATCAGGTCGTTCGCGCGGGCGGTGCACGCCTCCAGCCCGGCATCGTCGATCTCGTTGCCGAACCGCGCGTGAAAGCGGAAGAAGCGCAGGATCCGCAGATGATCCTCCGCAATTCGCTGCAACGGATCGCCGATGAAGCGCACGCGCCCTGCGGACAGATCGTCCAGGCCACCGAAATAGTCGAAGATCTCACCGCTGACGGGATCGGCATAGAGCGCGTTGATCGTGAAATCGCGGCGCGCCGCATCCTCGCGCCAGTCATCGGTATAGGCGATCGTCGCATGCCGCCCATCGGTCGCGACGTCGCGGCGCAGCGTCGTGATCTCGACGGTTCCCCCCTCGGTCACCGCGGTGATCGTGCCATGCGCGAGCCCGGTGGGAACTGCGCGGATCCGCGCATCCTCGAGCCGTTCGAGCACTTCCTGCGGGGGGAGGCTCGTCGCGATGTCGATGTCGATCGCGCCGGTATCGGCTGGTGCCAGGCCGAGCAGCGTGTCGCGCACCGCCCCGCCGACGAACCGCGACTGCGCCGACGCGCCGCCCAGCACGGCGGTCAGCGCGGCGAGGGCGGGGCGCGTCCGCCAGGCGGCATCGGGAAGGCTCATGCCCATTGCAGTCGTCGCCTCAGATTGACGATCATCGCCGCGGTCGCGCCCCAGATGCGGCGGTCGTTCCAGATGATCTCGTAATAATGCCGCTCATGACCCTGCCACTCGACGCTGGCTTCGACATGATTGCCCGAGTCGAGCAGGAATTCGAGCGGAACCTCGAACACGTTTGCAACCTCGGCCTCGCTCGGGTGGAGCACCAGGTCGGGGGGAATGACGCCGATCACCGGCGTCACCTGGAAGCCGGTGACGGTGCGATAGGTATCGGCCTGGCCGATGACGGTCACGCGTTCGCGGGGCAATGCGATCTCTTCCTCGGCCTCGCGCAGCGCGGCGGTGACGATATCCTCGCCGGGATCGATCCGGCCGCCGGGAAAGGCGATCTGGCCCGCATGCTTGCGCATCGTCTCGGTCCGTTGGGTCAGGATCACCCCGGGTTCGGCACGATCGGTCACCGCGATCAGCACTGCCGCGGGCAGCAGCGTATCGCCGGGCGGCAGATCGATATCGTCACGGTCGCCGGTAAGCAGGATCATGCCCGGCTCGACACCCCGCGACAGCGCGCTGCGCAGCCGATCAGCGAGCGTCACGCGGCGATGTCTTCGGGCGACGGCATCGCGGGTTCGAGCGGGAAGAACTGGCCGTCGCTCCATAGTCCGACCGGCGACTCGCCGCCGGCAATCGCGCGGTCGGCGAGCTCGTAATAGACCGGCCGTGCGACCACCGCCTCCATCCCGCCGCGAACCATCAGATAGGGCCGCGGGCCGTCCTCATCCTCGACGAAGCGGATCGGGTGCGCGGCGCCCGCGGTGACGAGGTCGCCGGTGTTGAGCCGGAAGGTCAGCCTGGTCGCCGGACCCTCGCCATCGATCTTCACCTCGACCGCAACGAACGGGACGTCTTCGACGACGATGTCGAGCTTCTCGACCGGGGTGACCAGGACATAGCTGCCCGATGGTTCGCGCCTGAGGATCGTCGAGAAGAGCCGGACCATCGCCTCGCGGCCGATCGGCGTGCCCTGATGATACCAGGTCCCGTCGCGCGCGATCCGCATCTCGCTGTCGCCACAATGCGACGGATTCCATTTGTCCACGGGCGGCAGTTTCTGCTCGTCGGCGAGCCGGGCGATTTCGGCGAGGCTCAGCGAGGCAAGATCGGGGAGGGGGTCCATAGGCATGAGCGCGAGGTAGGGTGCGCATGGCCTCTCGTAAAGTCTCGCGGCAGGCGAAGCGCCAAGCCGCGCTGCGGCGTCGTCAGCCGGCTGCGCCTGGGCGCGGGCCAAGCATTCCAGCGTCGTCGGGTACGGCCCCCCCTAGTGCAAGAAGCCGGTGACGTTCGACCGGACCCGGTGCCTGCCACGCAACTGTGCGCTCGGCGGAAAAGCCGAAGAACCGGCCATAATAGTCCGGATCGCCGATCAGCATCAGCGCGTCACCCAGATCGCTCGCCGCGGCGACCTCGAGCGCGCGCGCTACCAGCGCCCGGCCAATGCCGTCGCCCTGATGCCCCGGCGCGACCGCGACCGGGCCGACCATCACCAGCGGCAATGCCGCATTTGCGGTCATGAGCGCGATCGGCCAGCACTGGATCGAGCCGAGCAGCACGTCGCCCGACACGGCGGCGAAGCTGAGCGTCGGGATCGCGATTCCATCGCCGCGGATCATATAGGCGGTCCGGCCATGACGATCCTGCCCGAACGCGCGGTCGAGCAGCGCCTCGACTTCGGCATCCGGGACGGCGTTCAAGGGGACGAGTTCGAACACCGGCTTCTCCAGCGCCGGCGCAGGAACGTCCGGGGCCGCGCGCTTTACGCAGCACGTCGCCGAACGCAAGCGGAACCGGCGCAGCGGCGCGTCCGCCCCGGGCCTTCCCTACGGTCGCGGCTCTGCTAGAGCGCGGCGATGCAAGACAGTCTTCAGCTCGAAGTGCACGACATGGAAGTGCAGGTGCTCACCGGAATCTATTCGGAGGAGACGCATCTGCCCCAGCCGCTGCGGATTTCGCTCACCGTCGATCTCACCTGCCCGAGCCGGTTCGATCCCGACACGCCCTTGTCGGCGTCGAAAAACTATCTCGATCTGAAACATGCCGCGACCACGGCCTTGCCGACGGGCGTGCATTTCACGCTGATCGAGGCCGTTGCCGACCATATCTGCGAGACGCTGTTCCTGCAGGACGCGCGTGTTCAGCGGGTCGCGGTGAAGATCGTCAAGCTGGCGATCGCCGAAGCGGGCGAGGCGATCGGCGTGACGCTCGTGCGGCATCGTCGGTGAGATCGTGCGGCTGATCTTGAGCGAGCGTAACGATATCGCGGCGTGCGTGCGCGACGCGCGCGCGCGACTGGGCACCGACGACAGCCTGGTCGTGGTGATTCGCGAAAGCAGCGATTCGCTTTTTGCCGCCCAGGCCCGCGCCGCGATCGCGCCGCTTGCGATCGAGGCGGCGCCGGTGACGCGAATCAACGCCGTCCTGTCCCATAATGGGGCGCGGGCCGTCGATGTCGAAGCGGCGATCGGCTACCTTGAGACCGCCCTGTCGACGACCGGGCAGATCCTCGAGATCCGCTGAGCCGGCCCTTGATCGGCGGTCCGGTCAGCGCCGCGGGCTACGTCCGCAGGGGCCGAGCGCACGCAGAACGAATTGATAATCCTCACGCGCGATCACGGCGTCGGTGGCTGCCATCGACGCGACGCTGCGATCCGGCATCGCGGCTGGAAGCGCGCAGGCTAGCCGGTACCACAACAGCGAACCACGCGGCGGAGGGGCCGCGGCCTCGTCGACGATCTCGCTCAGCGCAACGGCCCAGCGGGGTTGCTCGCCGGGCCGCCGCAGGATCGACAGCGAGACGGGGCGCTGATCCGAAGTGGTCAGAAAGATCTGCGTTTCGCCTTCGCCGGGCAGGGCGCCCGGCACGTGAAAGGCGTTGCCGATCCCGGTGATGACGGGCGGCGCGTCGGCGGCGAGCACCTCGCGGGCGATGCGGCGGACCTGCGCGTCGAGGGCCGGCGTCCAGTCGCGTTGCGCGTCACGCGCGACGAGCTGGATCTGGGCGGTCGACGTTCCGGCGGTACGTGCAAACAGCAGCACCCGCGCCTTTTTCAGCTTTGGTAGGCGACCGTTGGAATCCGGCGCAACATCAAGCAGATAGCCGAGTCTTGGGGCCACACCACCACTGCCGCGAATCAGCGCGGTCACGTCGGCCTCGACATAGAACCGGACGAGCCCGGGTGCGACATCCGCCGCCTCTGCGCCCTTGATCCGCGCGGTCGAGCGAATCGTCGCGTCGGCGATCACCGGCGCGGCGAGAACGAGATCCGCAAGGTCCGCATAGCCCGCGCCTTGGTCGGCGGCCGCGGGCTGGGCCGGCTCCGCGCCAGCCACTCCAGCGGGCGCTGCATCGCGCGCGCCTTCCCATTGCCGATCAAGCTGTTCGGGGGTCAGCGTCGTCGAGTCGCCGGCGCTGTTTTGCTGCGGCGCGGTCGGCACGGATTGCGGCGGGGGGGCCGTTTGCGCAACGATCGGGGCCGCGGCGATGACGGCGAAGAGGGTCATGAGCGGCGGGATGGAACGTGGGGATATCATCGCCATGGGCTACGCGATGGCGCATGAACGTTACAGAAATAAAATTGCCATCATACGCTTGTACGTTTGTTGCGTCCGACAAAGCGTTTGCGTGTCGCATGGCGTGGCGATAGACATTGCGCACTGCCGCGTGGAATTTTTGCTTCACGGCACACGTTTGCGTTGCGCCTGCCCCCATGCGCGACTGCGTGAAGGCAGACAGAATAAGGGAGTGTCGTTGCTGAATGGCCTATGTTGACCAGAAGATGTCCTCAGGCAAAATCGTCGCGATCGTCATCGTCGCGCTGATTCATGCTGCCTTGGGCTATGCTTTCGTCACCGGCCTCGCGTTTCAATACGTGAAAAAGGCCACCGAAAAGTTAAACACGTTCGACGTGGAGCCGCCGCCACCGCCGCCTCCGCCCGACGAGCCCCCGCCGCCGCCGCCTGACCAGCCCAACCTGCCGCCGCCGCCGACCACCGTCGTCGTGCCGCCGCCGGTCGTTGTTACGCCGTCGCCCGCTCCGGCGATCACGACGTCGAACATCATCCCGCTGAGCCAGCCAACGGCACCGCCGGCGCCTCCCGCGCCGCCAGCGCCGCCGGCCCCGCCAGCAGCACCGACGGTCAGCAAGGCCGCGGGCGCCAAGGGTAATCCGGCTACGTGGGTGAGCCAGGACGACTATCCGCCGAGCGCGATCCGTGCCGGCGAACAGGGTGCGGTCGCGATGCGCTGGGACATTAATGCCCAGGGTCGTGTCGAGAACTGCACCGTGACGTCGTCGAGCGGTTCGCCTGCTCTCGATCGGGCAGCCTGTGCTGCGATGACGCGACGTGGTCGCTACTCGCCGGCGCTCGATCAGGCCGGGAACCCGATGCGTTCGAGTGCGACGCAGCGTATCCGGTGGACGTTGCCGGAAAATTAATCTGCGTCTCGGCGCACTTAGACCAACGAATCTTAAGAGGATCATCCGACCATGTTCACCACTATCCTTGCCGCGGCGGCGCCCGCAGCAGCCGAAGCCAACCCGTACGGCCTCGAAGCGGCACTTCGCGAAGGCGGTCTCATCTCCCAGACCGTGTTCGGCATTCTGGTGCTGATGTCGGTGGTTTCGTTCTACATCCTGTTCTCCAAGCTGTTCGAGCAGCAGAAGATCATCGGTCAGGGCAAGCGCGTCCGTCAGGCCTTCTGGTCGTCAAACAGCCTTCGCGAAGGTTCGGCCAAGCTCGAGAAGAACTCGGCCTACAAGCAGATCGTCGACGACGGCCTGGCCGCTCAGGAGCAGCATTCGAAGCTGACCGATCCGGTCGAGGCGCATGACTGGCTGCACGGTTCGCTCGCGCGTTCGGAAGCTGCGATCAACTCGAAGCTGGGTGGCGGTCTCGCCTTCCTCGCAACGGTCGGTTCGGTTTCGCCGTTCATCGGTCTGTTCGGTACGGTTATCGGCATCTACCGCGCACTCGTGAAGATCGGTGCATCGGGTCAGGCATCGATCGACAAGGTCGCAGGGCCGGTCGGTGAAGCACTGATCATGACCGCACTGGGTCTCGTCGTCGCGGTTCCTGCCGTGCTGTCGTACAACTGGCTGCAGCGTCGCAACAAGTCGATCGCAGAGGACCTGTCGGCCTTCTCGAACGACGTGCTCGGCTTCCTGGCATCGAACGGTGCCGTGCGTCCGATCACCGCTTCGGGCGTCAAGCCGGTTGTGGCCAAGCCTGCTACGGCGACCACGACTGCCGGTCAGACCGGTGGCGTGCCGCGCGCTAACTAAGACGCGAGAAAGGCGGGGCTGCCGTTCGCGGCAGCTCCGCTTCCTTCCCGCCGGCGGTGCCGGTGGCGATTAAAGAATAGGATAGTTCGCACATGGCGATGAGTGTTGGTGGCGATTCCACCGAGAAATCGATATCGGACATCAATACGACGCCGCTGGTCGACGTCATGCTCGTGCTCCTGATCATCTTTCTGGTGACGACGACCGTCGCGGTCCAGGCGGTGCAGCTGAAGCTCCCCGAGGTCAAATTTGATCCGACCACGACCAAGCCCGAAAATGTCTCGCTGTCGGTGACGACAAATGGCGATGGCAGCTGTGCAGTGTATTGGAACATGACCCCGGTCACCTCGACCGAGCTGCTCGATCGCGCGGTCGCCAAGCTGAAGACCGAGATCGACCGTCAGGGTGGCGTGAATGCCGCAGGTCTTGAGCTGCCCGAGGCGCATATTCGCGGCGACGTGAACACGCCGTACAAGTGCATCGGCGGCACGATCTACACGATGCAGCGCGCCGGCTTCGCCCGCGTCGGCTTCATCTCCGAGCCGCCCCCCGGCGGCACCACCGAACGCTGACGATCGCTCGGACGTATTTAGGAGTAGTATAGAATGGCAATGGGCGGCGGCAAAGAAGATGACGGGCCGATGATGGAAATGAACATGACGCCGTTGATCGACGTCCTGCTCGTTCTCCTCATCATGTTCATCATCACGATCCCGATCCAGACGCACGCGGTCAAGGTCGACCTTCCGGTCAACAGCAAGAACCCGCCGCAGAACCCGATCGACCCCGAGAAGAACAAGATCTCGATCGACGCATCGGGCACGGTGGCCTGGAACGGGTCGCCGGTCGACGAGGTGACGCTGCGCCAGTATCTGGACCAGACCGCGGGCATGAACCCCGAGCCGGAACTTCACTTCCAGCCGGACCCGCAGGCGCGGTACGAAGTCGTCGATCGCACGCTGGCCGTCGTGAAGCGGTCTTCGATCACGAAGCTCGGCTTCATCGGTAACGAGCAGTATCGCAACGACTTCTAAGTCACGCGACACGATCGATACGATGCCAGGGGCGGTCCGCAAGGGCCGCCCCTTTTGCATGTCCGACGTCCATGACACCGGAGGTTAGAAAGAGCGCCGGCATGTCGCGCGCGCACCTCACGGCCTTACCAGGGCCATATCCGTAAAAATCTCATATTGCGCCACAGTCATTGAAGTGACACAACAGTGTCACAAAAGTGAAACCTTTCGACTCAGAAGGGCGATGGAGACGGGATGATGCGCAAATTCGGCTTTGTAGTTCTTGCCCTTGTCGGCGCGGCAGCACCGGCGCTCGCGGCGGATCAGAATGGCTACCAGGCGATCGTGTCGGGCGATCTTGCCGCGGCCGAACGCCATATCCTGGCGGAACAGGCGGTCTATCCGGGTCGCCCCGAACTGATGCTCAACCTTGCCGCGGTCTATCGCCGGACGGGCCGCGAGGCGGACGCACGGGCGCTGTACAAGCGGGTGCTCGAACGCCGCGACATCGCGATGGACCTTCCCTCGGGTGCGGTGGCCTCGTCGCATGACCTGGCACGGCGCGCGCTCGGCGTGGCCCCGGTACAGATCGCCACGCGCTAAACGAGGGCCGTTGCGCTCGTCCGGCGCCGGTTCTGTGGTTGCGGTAGTGAGGCAGAGGCGTCGACCTCGTGCGGTCGACGCCTGAGGCGGTCAGAGGCGGGGCAGGGTGACCCCGCGCTGGCCCATATATTTGCCCGCGCGGTCGGCATAGCTGATCTCGCACGGCTCATTGCCGCGCAGGAACAGGAACTGGCAGGCGCCCTCGTTCGCGTAGATCTTCGCGGGGAGCGGCGTGGTGTTGGAGAATTCTAGCGTCACATGGCCCTCCCATTCGGGTTCGAGCGGGGTGACGTTGACGATGATCCCGCAGCGCGCATAGGTCGATTTGCCCAGACAGATCACCAGCGTGTCGCGCGGAATGCGGAAATATTCGACCGTCCGCGCCAGCGCAAAGCTGTTCGGCGGGATGATGCAGACATCGGTCTTGCGGTCGACGAAGCTGTTCGCGTCGAAATTCTTCGGATCGACGATCGCACTGTCGACATTGGTGAAGATCTTGAACTCGTCGGCGACGCGCGCGTCATAGCCATAGGAGGACAGCCCGTAGCTGATACAGCCATCGCGGCGCTGCGCCTCGTGAAATGGCTCGATCATCGCATCGCCCAGCGCGCGTTCGCGAATCCAGCGGTCGGACATGACGGACATGAGACATTCCCCTTTTCGCCGCTGCTTTCGCGCGGATGGTCGATGGCGGCAAGAGCGCGCGCACGCAGAGAGCGTTTTTGCCGTTGCAGCCGGCGTGCCGGGCCGTCATGGGGCGCGGCATGAACCAAATTCGGCAGCCTTTTCCGCGCGGTACGTCCGTCGAGTCACAGCGCCGGGACCATGATGACGAGCGGAACCGCGCTGCGATCCGCGCGCGCCGCGCCGGCCGCCATGCGCGGATTGCGTTGGTAGGATCGATCGCGCTGTCGGGTACGGCGGCGCAGGCGCAGTCGGTGCAGGACCTGCAACGCCAGATCGACGAACTGAAGGCGACGATTGCCGAGCTCAAGGCCGCGCAGATGGGACCGATTGCCCGGACGGCGCCGGTCACTGCACCAGTCCCCGCGCCCGTTACCGCGCCGGTCGCGGTTGCAGCAACGCCCGCGCCCGCTCCGAAGCCGGCACCAGCGGCCGCCCCCTCGACGCAATTGGCCGCGGCGACGCCCGAGCCGAAGCGCGCCTGGTATGATCGCATCGCGATCCGCGGCTATACGCAGATGCGGTTCAACGAGATCGTGTCGGGCGATCGCACCGCGCCGGACGGCCGGTCGCGGTTGCGGTCGGTGCATGACGGCAGCATCGGCGACAATACCGGCTTCTCGCTCCGCCGCGTCCGGCTGGTCCTGCAGGGCGACCTGACCGACCGGGTGTCCTTTTATCTCCAGCCCGACTTCGCGGTGAACGTCAGTAACCAGTCGGTCGGCGAGCGACGCGAGGGCTTTGCCCAGCTGCGCGACGCCTATGTCGACACGTTCCTCGACGCGGATCGCCGCTTCCGGCTGCGGTTCGGGCAGTCGAAGGTGCCATTCGGCTGGGAGAATATGCAGTCCTCGTCGAATCGCATCACGATCGATCGCAGCGACGGGATCAACAGCGCGGTGCCCGGGGAGCGCGATCTGGGCATCGTCGCCTATTACACGCCCACCGGCGTGCAACGGATATGGGACCGCCTCGAGGAGGACGGCCAGAAACTGTTCGGCAATTACGGCGCGTTCGCACTCGGCGTCTATAACGGCCAGGGGATCAGCCGTGCCGAGACCAATGACGGCGCGATGACGGTGGCGATGGCGACGTGGCCGTTCGCGCTGGACGGGCTTGGCGGGGCGTTCAGCGGACAGGTGTTAGAGGTCGGCGCGGCGGCCATCCGTAATCGCGTCCAGCCCGAACTGCGCAGCGGCGGGGTCAGCGACACGAGCTTTGCCGACGAGCGGTTCGGCGTCCACGCGATCCTCTATCCGCGGCCCTTCGGGTTCCAGGCGGAGTGGAACTGGGGTCGCGGCCCCGAATATGACGACGTGTCGCAGTCGATTACGACCAAGCGGCTCAACGGCGGCTATGTCCAGGCGATGGCGCGCGTGCGGTCGTCGCCGCTCGGTCCGTTCATGCCCTATGCCCGCCGGCAATATTATCGTGGCGGGTGGAAAGCGCTCCCCAATGCGCCGCGGCTCGAGACCGACGAGTTCGAGCTGGGGATCGAATTCCAGCCGACCCCACCAATCGAGCTGACGGTCGCCTATGCGCGGATGACGCGGCGCGAGGCCGACGAACGCCGCGAGGGCCGGGCGGAGGGCGATCTGATCCGCACGCAGTTGCAGTTCAACTACTGACCGCGGATCAGCCGATCCCGAGGTCCGCCGGGCCGAACGCGTCGGGGAGAAGGTCCGACAGGCGGTAGCTGCGGACCGCGTCGCCCTGCGCCGCGCCGCAATGCACGGGGAGATCGCGCCCGCCCATCTGCGCCGCCTCGTTGATCACCTGGCGACAGCGGCCGCACGGGCTCACCGGGGCGAGACCGGTGGCGACGCCGTCCGCATCCATCGCGCCGCCGATCACGCCGATCGCAACGACGTCACGCAGGCGGCCCTGCGCGCTGGCGGTCGCCAGCGCGACGGTTTCGGCGCAGAGCGAAAGGCCATAGCTCGCATTCTCGAAATTGGCGCCGGTGATCACGCTGCCGTCGTCGAGCAGCACCGCGGCGCCGACCGCGAATCGCGAATAGGGCGCATGCGCGTGACGTGCGGCGTCGCGCGCCGCAGCGATCAGGCGGGTTGCCTGATCGGTATCGAAACCATCGTTCATCCTGCCACCACGTCCCAGTTCACCGGTCCCTCGATCCCCTCGACGCGCCGAAAATTGCTCGCGCGCCATATTCGCCATGGCCGTGCCGCATAATCGGGCTTGAGCAGATTGGCCATCGCCCAGACCGGCCGCGGCAGTGCCGCCGACAAAGCATAGCTGCCCTCGACCGACTTGCCGATCCGCAGCAGGACGGGCTTGCCGGTATGCGTCTCGACCATCGTCACGAAGCGCGTCAGATCGGCGACCAGCGCGGCCTTTTCAGGGCGGGCGACGCAATCATCACGGAACTGCACGTCTACGGCGACGGGCAGCGCATCGGCGGCGGCGGGCACGAAGGTATTGAACGCGTTCGCCTGTTCGACCGCAGGCTGGCACAGCGAATAGATATGCACCGCGCCGCGCCGCAGCCCGGCTTCGGGAAGCGCCGCCCAGTTCGCCTCGAACGCGGGATCGCGGCGATCCTTGCCCGAGGTCGCGACGATATAGGCGAAGTCGACGCCGCGCGCGCGCACCGTTCCCCATTCGACCGGCGCGGGATTTTCACCCAGGTCGACGCCTTGCAGCGGATAGGTCTCGGTCGCGGGATGCCACTGCGTCGCATAGGCCCAGCCGCCAATTGCGATGCCGCCCGTGCCGAACAACAGGGTCGCAAGCTTCAGCAATGTTGTCGCCATCAGCGTTGCTCAGCCACGCAGATGCAGGACGCAGATGAGCGTGAACAAGCGGCGGGCGGTGTCGAAATCGACCTCGATCTTGCCCGACAGCCGGTCCTTGAGCAGCTCGGCGGCCTCATTGTGGACGCCGCGGCGGGCCATGTCGACGGTTTCGATCTGCGCGGGCGAGGACTGGCGAATCGCCTGATAATAGCTGTCGCAGATCGCGAAATAGTCCTTGATCGGTCGGCGGAAACGGCCGAGCGCGAGCACCAAAGTTTCAAGATGCGTGTCGTCCTCACGATGGATGTGAATGCCGAGACGGCCTTCCTCCGTCTCGAGCCTGATGCGGTACGGGCCGGCATAGCCATCGGCATGCTGGCGCTGCGGCGCGAAATAATTGCCCTCGATCAGGTCGAAGATCGCAATCCGGCGTTCCTGTTCGATATCCGCGGAGCGCCACGCAATCGTGCGCTCGTCGAGCTGTATGTCGATGATCCGCGGGTCGGCCATGCCATGTGCGATAGCGATGGTCGTAACGCGTGTCACTTGTCGCCTGCACCGGCGGCCGCCGATCGCGGCTGGCTGGTCGACTTATCCCCATCATTCTGGCGCAGTTGGCTTGGAGCGATCGCGCGCAGTGCGTAGAACGCAGTATGGCAACCCTCGCATTCCCCGTCCCCGCCGTGGCCGAACCACAGCAGCTTCCCCGCAACGTCGAGGCCGAAGCCGCGATGCTCGGCGCGATGATGATCGACAACCGGCTCGCCGACGATCTGGTCGACAAGCTCGAACCCACGCATTTCTTCGAACCCGTACACGGGCGCATCTTCGCCGCGATCAAGACGCTGCGCGGCAACGACATGCTGGTGACGCCGGTCACGCTGCGGCCGATGTTCGACGCGGACGAGGGCATGCGTGAGCTGGGCGGCCCCGCCTATCTGGCCGGCCTCACGGGCAGCGGCGCAGGGCTGATCGGTGCGCGCCAGTTCGCGCAGCAGATCTATGACCTGGCGATGCTGCGCGCGCTCGTCTCGGTCGGCCGCACGTTGGTCGACCGCGCGATGGATACCTCGGAGGAGGTCAATCCGCGTGCGCAGATCGAGCTTGCCGAGGAGGAATTGTTCAAGGTCGCCGCCGATGGCGGGGCGGAGAACTCGGTCAAGACGTTCGCGCAGGCGACCACCGCGGCAGTCAAGATGGCCGAGCGGGCGCTCAACTCGGGCGGCAACCTGTCGGGCGTCACCACGGGTATCGATTCGATCAACGCCAAGATCGGCGGCATGCATCACAGCGATCTGATGATCCTCGCGGGCCGTCCGGGCATGGGCAAGACGTCGCTCGCCACCAACATCGCGTTCAACGCCGCGCGGCGCTGGATGCGCGACATGGCCGACGGGATCGCCCCGAAGGATTCGGTCGGCGCGAAGGTCGCGTTCTTCAGCCTCGAAATGTCCGCGGATCAGCTGGCGACGCGTATTCTCGCCGAGCAGTCGCAGATTTCGTCCGAATCGCTCCGCATGGGCAAGATCAGCCGCACCGAGTTCGCGCAGCTCGCGGCTGCCGCTGCCGAGCTGGAGAACCTGCCGCTGTTCATCGACGACACGGGCGGCCTGTCGATCGGCGCGCTGCACACGCGCGTCCGCCGGCTGCAGCGTCGCCACAATAACGAGATCGGGCTGGTGGTGGTCGATTATCTCCAGCTGCTGTCGGGGTCGGGCAAGAGCAAGGACGGCAACCGCGTCCAGGAAATCTCGGAGATTTCGCGTGGGCTGAAGACGCTGGCGAAGGATCTGAACGTGCCGGTGCTGGCACTGTCGCAGCTGAGCCGCGCGGTCGAAAGCCGCGAGGACAAGACGCCGATGCTGTCAGATCTTCGCGAATCGGGGTCGATCGAGCAGGACGCCGACATGGTCTGGTTCGTGTACCGCGAGGATTATTACGTCGCGTCGAAGGAGCCCAAGCGGCCGGCCGAAGGCGACAGCGCGAAGATCTTCGAGGATCACGCGTCCTGGGCGGCCGAGATGGAGCGGGTCTACGGTCTTGCCGAGCTGATCATCGCCAAGCAGCGCCACGGCGCGACCGGCAAGGTGCGGATGAAGTTCGACCCGACGATCACGAAGTTCTCGGATCTGGCCGAGTATTGAAACTCTGGTGTCCCTCTACCCGATGGGGAGAGGGACACGAATCAGATGATCGGGTCGTAACCCCCGGGGGCGTGGATGCCGCATTCGACCTTGTCGAAGCTGCGCCAGCGCCCCGCGCGCGGATCCTCGCCGGGGGCGACCTTGGTCGTGCAGGGCGCGCAGCCGATCGAGAGATAGCCCTGCGCCTCGAGCGGATGCCGCGGCAGATCATGCTCGGCGAAATAGGCGTCGAGCCGCGCCTTGTCCCAGTCGGCGAGCGGGTTGATCTTCAACCGGCCCTCATCTTCCTCGAACCGCGGCAGCGCGGTGCGCGTGCCCGACTGGAAGCCCTTGCGCCCCGAGATCCACGCGTCGAACGGCGCAAGCGCGCGTCGGAGCGGCTCGACCTTGCGCAGGTCGCAGCAGCCATCGGGGTCGTAGGACCAGCGTTCGCCCGCACGATCCTTGACCGCGAGCAGCCGCGGATCGGGTCTGAACACGCGCAGGTCGGTGAGGCCCAGCCGTTCGGCCAGCGCATCGCGATAGGCGAGCGTCTCGCCGAACATCTTCTGCGTGTTGGTGAAGATCACCGGCACATCGACATCGACCTGCGCGACCATGTGCAGCAGCACCGCCGATTCGGCACCGAAGGACGAAACCGACGCGATCCGCCCGGCCAGCTCGCCGGTCAGCAGCGCGCGGAGCATCTGCGCCGCAGGAACGCCGGCGAACCGGTCCTGCATCGCCTGTGCGTCCGCCTTGGTGAAGGCGGGGGTGACGTCGATCGTGTCGATCCGGCGGAGCGCTTCACCCATGGCGCAGCTTCCAGACCGGCACGGCGCCGTCGGCCGCCTTCTGATAGGGCGTGTCGTAGCGCGCAAGGCTCGCGCGGAGCACGTCGATATCGATCGGGGCCTCGGGCGCGAAGCTGTCGAAGCCGCAGCGGCGCATCAGCGGAATCTGGTCGACGAGCACGTCGCCCGCCGCACGCAGCTCGCCGGTATAACCCGCCTCGCGCAGGATCCGCGCCGCGGAATAGCCGCGGCCGTCGCGATAGCCGGGAAAGCTCACCTCGATCAGCGCGAGCTGGTCGATCTGCGGCAGCAGCGCGCGCGCATCGTCACCCGCCTCGAGGCGGACGGCGGCGGCGTTGCTCTGGCCGATGAACGAATCAAGCGTCACCGCAGGCTCGTCATGCGGCTCGTCGTCGCGGAAGCGGAGCAGCGTCTGGTCCGGATACTCAACCATAGATCGCCTCCTTGAACGTCTCGAAGCCGACGCGGCGATAGGTGTCGAGGAAGCGCTCGCCGGGGTCGCGGACCTGAAGATAGCGATCGGTGACGCGTTCGATCGCGTCGACCACGCCATCCTCCGAGAAGCCGGGGCCGGTGATCTTGGCGAGGCTCACATCCTCCGCGCCCGAGCCGCCGAGCGAGAGCTGGTAATTCTCGGTGCCCTTCTTGTCGACGCCGAGGATGCCGATGTGCCCGGCATGGTGATGCCCGCAGGCGTTGATGCAGCCGCTGATCTTGAGCTTGAGCTCGCCCAGCTCGCGCTGCCGGCCGAGATCGCCGAAGCGCGTCGCGATCTTCTGCGCGAGCGGGATCGAGCGAGCATTGGCGAGGCTGCAATAATCGAGGCCGGGGCAGGCGATGATGTCGCTGATCAGGTCGAGATTGGCCTCGGCCAGCCCCGCCTCGCTCAGCGTCGACCACACCGCGTGCAGATCGGCCATGCGGACGTGCGGCAGGACGATGTTCTGCGCATGCGTCACGCGCAGTTCGTCGAAGCTGTAGCGCGTGCCGAGATCGGCCATCACGTCGATCTGGTCCGCCGACGCGTCGCCGGGGATGCCGCCGACGGGCTTCAGGCTGATGTTGACGATTGCATAGCCCGGCTGCTTGTGCGCCTTCACATTCTGGTCCAGCCAGACGGCGAAGTCGGGATCGCTGCGGTCGATTTCGGTGGACGCGGCCTCGTCGAATGCGGGCGCGCCGAAATGACTCGTGATCCGCTCCAGCTCGGCGCGCGGCGGATCGAGGCCGAGGCCCTTTACCGCGGCGAATTCCTCCTCGACCTGGCGACGATATTCGTCGGGGCCGATCTCGTGCAGCAGGATCTTGATCCGCGCCTTGTAGATATTGTCGCGGCGACCGTAGCGATTGTAGACGCGCAGGCACGCCTCGAGATAGCTCATCAGGTCGTCGGCGGGGACGAAATCGCGGATCTCGTGGCTGATCATCGGCGTGCGGCCCATGCCGCCACCGACATAGATCTTCGCGCCGAGTTCACCGTCGCGGACGTGCAGACCGATGCCGATATCGTGCAGCCGCATCGCCGCGCGATCCTCGTCCGCCGCGATCACGCAGATCTTGAACTTGCGCGGGAGGTAGGTGAATTCGGGATGGAACGTGCTCCACTGACGGATCAGCTCGGCCCAAGGGCGCGGATCGGCGACCTCGTCCGCGGCGGCGCCGGCGAACTGGTCGGAACTGATGTTGCGGATGCAGTTGCCCGAGGTCTGGATGGCATGCATCTCGACCGTCGACAGCTCCTGGAGGATGTCCGGGGTCTGATCGAGCTGGATCCAGTTGAACTGGATGTTCTGCCGCGTCGTGAAATGGCCGTAGCCGCGATCATATTTGCGCGCGATGTGGCCGAGCATCCGCATCTGCCGGCCGTCCAGCGTGCCATAGGGCACCGCGACGCGCAGCATGTAGGCATGCAACTGCAGATACAGGCCGTTCATCAGGCGCAGCGGCTTGAACTGGTCCTCGGTCAGCTCGCCCGAAAGGCGGCGGCGGACCTGGTCGCGGAACTCGTCGACGCGCTGGTCGACGATGGCCTGGTCGTATTCGTCGTACTTATACATGGGGGGTTCCCGGTAGAATTTGGTTCGGGCGAACGCGCGATGGCGCGAAGAGATTCAGAAGAATTTTGTTCGCGCGGAGACGCGGAGACGCGGAGGAGAAAGGAGGGGGAACTCCCGCGCTAGCGGGTATCGAACCTGTCGCGACTAGTGATTGTGAAGGCCGCTGCGCGGCGAGCGCAACAACTCCGCGCCTCCGCGCCTCCGCGCGAAGCATCTTCTCACTGCGCTCTTCGCGCCTTCGCGCCATCGCGTGAATCATATAACCCAACTCCCCGCAGCCGGATCGGCCGGCTTGAGCGTAAGGTCAGGCCGCATAGTCGGACCTAGCGCACGAATGCGATCCTTGATGTGCGCAGGGCGAGGGCCCTCGGCGGTCGCGGTCGCCTCGATCAGATAAGGGACGTTGACGCGGCGTGCGCCTTCCTCCGCCTGGAGGATCGATTCACCCGCGACGCCGACATCGGCCGCATCCTCGATGTGGCGCGACCAGCCGTCGCCGGTCCACCAGATCACGTCGCCGGTGGGAAGATCGTTTCCGGTCAGGAGCTTCATGCGGCGGCCTCTGCAATTCGTGCCCAGCGGGCGAGCTTGTCCTGCGCGTCGGAGAGTTCGACGACCTCGCCGACGACGATGATCGCGGGGCTCTTCACCGCCTCGCGCTGCACCATCGGGCCGAGATCGGCGAGCAGCGTCCGCATCGCACGGCTGCCCGATAGCGTGCCGCGCTCGAGCACCGCAACCGGCATGTCGGGCGCGACCCCGTCGGCCATCAGCTTGTCGGCGATGTCGGTCGCGGTCGCGATCCCCATATAGATGACGAGCGTACGACCCTGACCGGCGAGCCCCGACCAGTCCTGTTCGGTCAGACCCTTGCACTGGCCCGCGACGAAGCTGACCGCGCTCGAATGATCGCGGTGGGTGAGCGGGAGCATCGCCTCGGCCGCGCACCCCAGCGCGGCGGAGACCCCGGGGATCACCTCGACCGGCAGGCCCGCGGCACGCACGGCCTCGACCTCCTCGCCGCCGCGACCGAACACGAACGGATCGCCACCCTTCAGCCGGACGACGATCGCGCCGGTCTTCACATGCGCGATGATCAGCGCGTTGATCGCCTCTTGCGGCAGCGTGTGGCGCGCGCGCTGCTTGGCGACCGAGATGCGCTGGGCGGCAGGCGGCGCGATGTCGAGCACGCGCGGATCGATCAGCCCATCATGGACGACGACGTCCGCGATCTCGAGCGCGGCGACCGCACGCACGGTCAGCAGTCCGGGATCGCCGGGCCCCGCCCCGACGAGGATGACGCGCCCGCGGGCACCGGGGTCTAGCAAGCTTACCATGTCAGGAAGATGGGCTCTGGGCGGGCGATTGGCGAGCCCAGCATTATTTGCCCCGGGGCTAGTCCTGCTTTCCCACGCGGCGCGGGTGCCATCGCCGGAAACGTGCGCAGGCCCCGGTCACGGGCTGGTGGCGGCGGAATCCGCGCGATAGGAAGGCGCGACGAACCGGGTAACCCGGACGCGATGGGGAACTTCGATAATGCGCCTGACCTGCCTTGCCGCCATGTTGCTGGCGACCACCTTCATCGGCGCGGTGCCGGTGTCGAGCCAGGCGCTGCCGCCGCCCGCGCCGATACCCGGCGACGGCCCCGAGGATGCAAAGCTCAAGCAGCTCTTCTATGCCAGCGACGAGCGCGATCTGAAGAACGATCCGCTGCAGGCGATCTTCCGCGGCGACATGCGCTATGCCGATCGCTTCGGCGAATATCTGACCGATGCGCGCACCGCGCAGGACAAGCGCAACGTCGAGCAGGACCTGGCTGCGATCGCCGCGATCGACCGCAGCAAGCTGACCCGCGTCGACCAGATCGCCTATGACGTGTTCCGCAACGGCCGCGAGGTCGCACTGCGCGGGTTCGCGGCGAACCTTGTCGCGATCGACCGGTTGCTGCCGCTCAGCCATTTCGGCGGGTTCCAGACCTTTTATCCCGATTTTGCGTCGGGCAAAGGCGGCGCGCCGTTCAAGACGGTCGCGGATTACGAGAACAACCTGCGGCGCAATGCGGGCTATGCCGCCGTCTATGACCGGGCGATCGCACGGTTCCGCGAGGGGATGGCGACGGGCGTGACCCAGCCCAAGCTGGTCGTGCGCAACATGATCGGCCAGTTCGACAATCTGATCGCCGAGGGCGTGGAGAAGTCGACCTTCTACGCGCCGGTGACGATGTTTCCCGCGTCGATCCCGGCGGCCGACCGCACACGGCTGACCGCGGCCTATGCGAAGCAGGTGCGCGAGGTGATCAATCCCGCGCACGTCCGGATGCGCGATTTCCTCGCGAACGAATATCTCGCCAAGGCGCGCGACACGGTCGGGCTGTCGGCGCTGCCGGGCGGGGCCGCGCTCTATGCCCAGCGGATCGAGGACAGCACGACGCTGCCGCTCGAACCCGAGGCGGTGCATCAGCTCGGCCTGTCGGAGGTCGCGCGGATCACGCAGGCGATGGAGGCCCAGAAAGCTGCAGTCGGGTTCAAGGGCACGCTGGCGGCGTTCTTCGATCATCTGCGCACCGATCCCCGCTTCCAGCCCAAGTCGGCGGCGGCGGTGCGCGAGGGCTATGAGGCGATCGGCAAGCGGGTAAACGCGCGGATCGCGACGCAATTCTCGCTGGTGCCCAAAAGTCCGCTCGAGATCCGTGCAGTGCCCGATTTCCGCGCGAAGACGGATGCGGCGGGGTCGTATCAGCAGGGGACCCCCGACGGCACGCGGCCGGGGATCTTCTACTACAACACCTATGATCTGCCGACGCGGTATCTGTGGGGGATGGAGACGCTCTACCTGCACGAGGCGGTGCCGGGGCATCATTACCAGATCAGCCTCGCGCAGGAGAATGTCGCGCTCCCCGCGTTCATCCGGTTCGGCGGCAACACCGCCTATGTCGAGGGCTGGGCGCTCTATGCCGAGACCTTGTGGAAGGAACTGGGCGTCGAGAGCGATCCCTATCAGCGGATGGGCGGCCTGAATGACGAGATGCTGCGCGCGATGCGGCTGGTCGTCGATACCGGCATCCACGCCAAGGGGTGGAGCCGCGACCAGGCGATCGCCTACATGCTCGCCAATTCGCCGATGGGGCGGACCGACGCGACCGCCGAGGTCGAGCGCTACATCTCGATTCCCGGGCAGGCGCTGGCCTACAAGATCGGCCAGCTGACGATCCTAAGGATGAAGGCCAAGGCGCAGGCGGCGCAGGGTGCTGCGTTCGATCCGCGCGCCTTCCATGCGCAGGTGCTCGACACGGGGGCACTGCCGATGCCGGTGCTGGAGAAGAAGATCGACGACTGGCTGGGCGGGGCGAAGTAACCCCCATGATCCTCCCCCTGACGGGGGAGGATTTCAGTGCAGCTTTGGGAGCCGCTACCCGCCTCAGCCGTCGCGCAGGCCGATGCCGATGCTCGCCCGCGCGCTTTCGGATTCGCTGCTGACGACCGGATAGGCGCAATAGTCGGCGGCGTAATAGGCGCTGGGGCGGTGGTTGCCCGACCAGCCGACGCCGCCGAATGGCGCGCCCGACGAGGCGCCGTTGGTGGGCTTGTTCCAGTTGACGATCCCGGCGCGGATATTTGCCCAGAACCGGTCGTAGAGCGCGGGCGTCTGGCTGATCAGCGCGGCGGACAGGCCATAGCGGGTGTTGTTCGCCTCTGCGATCGCGGCGTCGAAATCATCGGTGCGGAAGACCTGCAGGATCGGGCCGAACAGCTCGAGATCGGGCCGCTCCGCCATGTCGGTAACGTCGATCATCGCCGGGCGGAGGAAGGGCAGCGTATCGACCGGGCGTTCGAGATGCCGGATCGGCCGGCCGCCGCGCATCAGCAGCTCGAGAAAGCTTTCGGTCAGCTGGTCCGCCGCCTGATTGTCGATCACCGGGCCCATGAAGGGCGCCGGGTTCGCATGTGGCTCGTCGACGATGATCCGCGCGATCATCCGCTCGATCGTGTCGAGCAGCGGCTGGGCAAGCCGTTCCTGGACGATCAGCCGGCGCGCGGCGGTGCAGCGCTGGCCGGCGGTGGTGAAGGCGGACTGGACGACGAGCACCGCCGCGGTGTGCAGGTCCGGCGTGTCCCAGACCATGATCGGGTTGTTGCCGCCCATTTCGAGCGCGAGGATCTTCTCGGGCTTCTCGGCAAAGGCGCGGTTGAGCGCGAGGCCGGTCTGGGCCGAACCGGTGAAGAGCAGGCCGTCGATATCGGGATGCGCGGCCAGCGCCTTGCCCTCCGCCGGGCCGCCGACGAGCAACCGGATGCAATCCTCGGGCACCCCGGCGGCGCGGTAGCATTCGACGAGGAACGCGCCCGATGCCGGGGTCTTTTCGGACGGTTTGAAGACGACCGCGTTGCCGGCGATCAGCGCGGGGACGATGTGGCCATTCGGCAGGTGTGCCGGGAAGTTATAGGGGCCGAGCACCGCGAGCACGCCGTGCGGCTTGTGGCGCAGCGCGACGCGGCTGTTCATCGGCGCCTCCATCCGGCGCTGCGCGGTGCGTTCGGCATAGGCGCTGACCGAGATGTCGACCTTGGCGATCACCGTCTCGACCTCGCCGCGCGCCTCCCAGATCGGCTTGCCCGTCTCGCGCGCGATCAGGTCGGTGAACGCGTCGTTGCGCTGGCGGACGACATTGGCGAACCGGCGCATCGTCTCGATCCGGAACGCGAGCGGCTTGGACGCCCAGCCGGCCCAGCCCGACCGCGCGGTCGCCACTTCAGTATCGACATCCCCGATCGGGTGACGCCACAACAGCGTACCGGTTGCGGGTTCGTAGGAGAGGATCTCATCGGCCATATCGGGCTCTTGCCCCAATTTTAGAAGAGTTTCCACCACCCGCCGCACCGTCGGCCGCGGCACCCGCGATCAGGCGAGCGCCTCGCCCATCGCCCGGATCGCGGCGACCTTCGCGGTAAGACCGCTCCAGTCGTCGGCGTCGGCGATCGGCGCCCAGATCGATTCCACCTCGTCGATAAGCAGGCTGCACGGCATGCCCGACCAATAGGGATGGCTGCGATCCTTGCGCGCGGCATAGCCGCCGAGCGCGGCGCGGACCTCGTCCCATTCGGGACCGTAGGCCGCGGGAAGCTCGCCGCCGAACGCATCGAAGAAGAACCGGTCGATACCCGCCCCGCTGGTCCGCAGCGCACGTTCGGTCGCCTGGACAAGCGCGCGGTCGCTGTCGGGATCGCGCGGGCGGACGCCCAACCGCCACAGGATCGCCGCGCCCACTTCGGTCTGATAGGCGGGGCCGAAACCGTCGAGCGCGGCGATCAGCGGATGGCTCTCGGCGATCGTGCGAAGCGACACCGCGAGCTGCATCACGTCCCAGTGGATCGCCTCGGGCTGGCGACCAAAGGCGTACAGCCCCTGATGATCGAAATAGGCGGCGGTGAAGCCCGGGTCCCAGGTCGGCGCGAACCGCCACGGGCCATAGTCGAAACTTTCGCCGGTGACGTTGATGTTGTCCGAATTGAGCACGCCGTGGACGAAGCCCGCGGCCATGTAGCGCGCCGCGAGCCGCGCAGTCCGCGCGACGACGAGCGCGAGGAGGCGGACCGGATCGTCGCCTTCCCCGTTCCCGTCCTCGTCGACCAGGTTGCGCAATGTATAGCCGACTAGCCGGCGCAGGGCGTCGTCGTCGCGATGATAGGCGAGGCGCTGGAAGGTGCCGATCCGGACATGGCTGTGGCTGAGCCGGACCATGACCGCGGAGCGGGTCGGGCTCGGCTCGTCGCCGCGCTGCAGATCTTCGCCCGTCTCGATAAGCGATAGCGTGCGCGAGGTCGGTACGTTCAGCGCCTCGAGCATCTCGGTCGCGAGGATCTCGCGCACGCCGCCTTTCAGGGTGAGCCGGCCATCGCCCGCGCGGCTCCACGGCGTCTGCCCCGACCCCTTGGTGCCGAGATCCATCAGGCGGTCGCGATCGTCGCGCATCTGGGCAAAGGTGAAGCCGCGCCCGTCACCCAGATCGGGATTGTAGTTGCGGAACTGATGACCGTGATAGCGCAAGGCGAGCGGGCCGGGCAGGGTGTCCGGCAAGGGCGCGAACCGGCCGAAATGCCGGGTCCATTCGTCGTCGTCGAGCGTCGCCAGGCCGACCTGCGCGGCGGCGCGATCGTTGCGGAAGCGGAGCTGGGTGCGCGGGAAATCGGCCGCCGCGACCGGATCGAAGAACGGGTCGCCCAGGTCGAGCAAGGTGGTTTCGGGGCGATAGGCGGGGAAGGCTTGCGGGTCGATGGGCATGCGGCGATATGGTGGCCGCTACCCGAAGGACGCAACCATGGCCGCTTACGAAAACCTCTATTGGTGGTCCAGGGACGGGCTGCGGCTGCACGCACGCGACTATCCGGGCGGCGGCGATGGCCGTCCGCCGATCCTGTGCCTGCCCGGGCTGACGCGCAACGCGCGCGATTTCGATGCGCTGGCGGCGCGGCTGGCGGGACGCTGGCGGCTGATCGCGATCGATTTCCGCGGGCGCGGCGAGAGCGCCTATGCCAAGGATCCGATGTCCTATGTCCCGCTGACCTATGTGCAGGATGTCGAGGCGTTGCTGGCCGAGCACGGCATCGACCGGTTTGTCGCGTTCGGGACGTCGCTTGGCGGGATCGTCACGATGCTGATGGCGGGGCCGGCGCGCGGGCGAATCGCAGCCGCGCTGCTCAACGATGTCGGCCCCGAGATCGACGCGCAGGGCCTGTCGCGGATCCGCGGCTATGTCGGCAAGGCGAGCGTCTTTCCGACCTGGATGCACGCTGCACGCTGCGTGTCGGAGAGCAATGCCGACGTCTATCCGGACTGGACGATCGAGGACTGGCTGGCGATGGCCAAGCGCATCTACCGGCTGAACAGCTCGGGCCGGATCGTGCTCGATTACGACCTGAAGATCGCCGAACCGTTCCGCGTGCCGGGCAGCGAGGCCGGGCCGGACATGTGGCAGGCGCTGGCAGGCCTGCGCGAGATCCCGACGCTGATCGTGCGGGGTGGCCGGTCCGACCTGTTGTCCGCCGCGATCGCGGATCGGATGGTCGCATCGCTCGACCGCGCGACGCTCGTCACCGTGCCCGGGGTCGGTCATGCCCCGACGCTGAGCGAGCCGATCGTCCAGGCGCCGATCGACGACCTGCTGGCGCAGGTGCTTGAGGGGGATGCTGTCCGCGCCTAGGGGACGGGGACGAGGCGTCGCATCTGTGCCTCGTCCCGCCTGCTCGATGACCGGAACAGCTTATGACCGCACCCCCCGACCTTCATGTGAATCATCGCTCCCTTGAGGGTCGACGCGCGATCATCACGGGGGGGACGACGGGGATCGGCCGGGCGATCGCGGTGCTGCTCGCGGCGGGGGGCGCCAAAGTCTATATCTGCGGTCACGATGCGGGTCATCTCGAGGACGCGCTCGTCTGCATCCGCGAGGTCGGCGAAGGTGACGGGATGGTCACCGAGCTTGCCGATCCGGACAAGGTCCGCGCCTTTTTCGATGCGGGCGAGGCGTATCTGGGCGGGTTCGACATCACCGTCATCAACGCCTCGATCGCCGCGGGCGGGCTGACGCAGATGGACGAGGACGCGCTGCGCTACGCGATCGCGGTCAATTTCACCGCCTATCTGCTCAGCGCGCATCATGCCGCGCACCGGATGACGCCGATCGGCGACCTGGTCCTGATCGGTTCGCTCAGCGCGCATATCCTCGGGCCGAGCTCGACCGTCTATGCGGGCATCAAATCGGGTATCGCCGGTTTCGCCGAGGCGTTGCGTCGCGAGCTGGGGCCCAAGGGGATCCGGGTGTCGCTGATCGAGCCCGGCAAGGTCGGCTCGAACATGCAATATCCCGACGTGCCCGACGAAAAGCAGCGGGAAATGATCGCGGCGGAGCAGATGCTGCGCGGCGAGGACATCGCTGCGGGCGTCGAGTTCTTGCTGACGCAGCCGACACGCAGTGTGATCCAGCAGCTCGTCATCGTGCCCCGCGCGTTGGAGGGGGAATAGCGACACCGCTCACCCGTCCCGTTCGTGCTGAGCGAAGTCGAAGCACCCGCGCTGAGGGCATACGCTTCGACTTCGCTCAGGGCGAACGGGGGAGGGGGCGGGGCGTCCAGACAACCAGAATTTTAGGAGAATAGCATGTTCGATCAGCTCGTCTTCACCCCTGCGGACATCGACCTGTCGCGCTCGCCGCTGGCGGGCAAGGTCGGGGCCGAGACCTATGTGCTCGGCGCCTTCAATCCGGGGATGACGCGGCTGGCGAACGGCAATCTGCTGCTGATGGTACGCGTGGCCGAGGCGTTGCGCGAGCCGGTCAAGGGCGGCAACGTCCATGCGATCCGCTGGCAGGACGGCGCCTATCTGCGTGATGCGTGGCCGTTGCAGATGGTCGACACCAAGGATCCGCGCAAATTCCTGATCCCCGGCGGCGGATGGAAGGTGATGGCGCTGACCTCGCTGTCCTGGCTGCTGCCGGTCGAGCTCGACGCCGAGGGCCGTTCGGTCGTCGCGGTCCATTACGACAGGGCGATCGCGCCGCGCACGCCCTATCAATGCTACGGCGTCGAGGATGCCCGCATCTCGAAGGTCGGCGACCGCTATCTGATGACGACCTGTTCGGTCAGTCCGGAACGGCATTCGACCACGCTTTATTCCTCCGCCAACGCGCTCGACTGGCAGCTCGAGGGGATCGTGCTCGATCACCAGAACAAGGACATGCTGATCTTCGAAGGGCTGATCGGCGGGCAATATTGGGCGCAGACCCGGCCGCTCGGCGACCTGTATTTCGCCTATCCGCCGGGCAGCGAATGGCGCGCCGGGCCGTCGATCAACCTGTCGCGCTCGCCCGACGCGCTCCACTGGAAGCCGCACGACAAGCCCGGCATCCGCCCGCACGCCGCCACGATCTCGACCGCGCGGATGGGCGGGGGGACGCCACCGATCCTGACCGATCGCGGCTGGCTGAGCCTGTGGCACGGCGTCGAGCCGTCGGGCGTGGTCGGCATCTACCGCACCTATTGGTCGATCCTAGACAAGGACGACCCGTCGATCACGATCGCGACCCAGCACGCGCCGCTGCTCGAGGCGAACCCCGCGCTGACCGAACCGCTGAAGGACCAGATGTACGTCGACAATGTCGTCTTCACGACGGGCATTGCGGACGCGGGCGACTTCTACGTGGTCGCGAGCGGCGAGGCGGATCTGGCGTGCCGGATCACGCACATCGCGAAGACTGCGTTCGACCCGCCCGCCTGATGCGGTTCGTGGCGTATTTTGGTGGGGAGCGGGCCTTACCTCTTCAGGGCTGACACAAGACTGGTGAAAGCATCTACGTTCGCTTTCTGATGCGAAAGCACCCCGGCAGTAATATCCTGCGTAGTACCATCCGGCATGACAAGCTGTGCCTTCACTCCGCCGTTACTGAAGAGATCGACCTGTCGCAGAGATTCTTCGCGCTGCTCGTTCGCCCATTCGATCAAGTCATCCAGTGTTTTCACCGTCCGCCCCCCTCCGTTGTCGGCATCATAGCACGGCATGAAATTATGCTTCTAGTGTCCGCAAGTGGGCGCAACCGGACAGCGATCTGGCGTGCCTGCTCCCTTGAAACCCCGGCGAGAAATCGGCATCGCGTCGGGCATGGCCGCACCCGTCAACATCCTGCATCTCCACTCCTCGTTCGACCTCGGCGGGAAGGAGGCTCGAGCGGTGCGGTTGATGAATGCGTTCGGCGATCGCGCCAAGCACACCATCGTGTCGGGCGTGGCCGATGCGCTGGGCGCGCAGGCGTCGATCGCCAAGGGGATCCGCTACGAGATCGCGCAGAACCCGCCGCCGCTGACGGGCAAGCCGTCGGTCGCGCGCTACGAGGCGATCGCGCAATATATGCGGCGGTTCGACCTGGTGCTGAGCTATAACTGGGGGGCGATCGACGGGGCGATGGCGCGGCGCGCGTTCGGCAAGGGCGCGCCGCCGCTGGTTCATCACGAGGACGGGTTCAACGCCGACGAGGCGGGTGGGCTGAAGATCGAGCGCAACATCTATCGCCGCCTCGCGCTGGGCGCGGCGCATGCGCTGGCGGTCCCGTCCGAGGTGCTCGAGGCGATCGCGCTGAAGACCTGGAAGCAGCCGCGCGAGCGGGTGCACCGGATCGTGAACGGCATCGGCACCGCCTATTACGCGCAAAAGCCCGAACCCAAGGCGATCCCGGGGTTCGTGCCGAAGGCGAAGGAGGTCGTCATCGGCGCGCTGGCGGGTCTGCGCGAGGTGAAGGACCTGACCGCACTGGTGCGTGCGGTCGGCGGCGTGTCGGGGCGGGTGCGGCTGGTGATCGTCGGCGAGGGGCCCGAGCGCGCGCGGATCGCGCAGGCGGCGGCGGCGATGGGGATGGCCGACACGCTTGTCCTGCCGGGATTTCTCGATCGGCCGTATCGGTTTATCGGGCATTTCGACATCCTCGCTGTGTCGTCGCGCAGCGAGCAGTTTCCGATCTCGGTGGTCGAGGCGATGGCGGCCGGTCTGCCGATCGCGAGCTATCCGGTCGGCGACGTCGCGCGGATGGTCGCGCCCGAAAACCTGCCGTTCATCACCGAAGCGCCGAGCGAGGTGCGGCTGCGCGATGCGCTGCAGGCGCTGGTCGCGGATCCCGCGCTGCGCGCGTCGATCGGGGCGGCGAATCAGCGGCGGGCGCGGGCCGAATTCGACGAATCGGTGATGATCGCGCGCTACCGTGCGCTGTACGAAGAGGCGCTCGGCAGACCCGGCGCGCTAACCTAGGTCTTAATTTGCTCGCACGCTGCGTCCTTGCGATATAGGGGGCCGTATTTTCCGGGAGAGGTGACGTCGTGTTCAAGGGCCTGAAGCCTATCGTCTATAACGGTCGCGAAGTGTGGCCGCTGGTGGAAGGCGGCAAGGGAGTCGCGGCGACCAACCATGCGTCGGCCGGAGCCTGGGCCGCCGCGGGTGGCATCGGCACGGTTTCCGCCGTGAATGCCGATAGTTACGATCCAGAGGGCAAGATCATCCCGCAGGTCTATGCCGCGCTGACGCGGCGTGACCGGCACGAGGAGCTCGTCCAGTATGCGATCGACGGTGCGGTCCAGCAGGTCGAGCGCGCTTATGAGATCGCCGACGGCAAGGGCGCGATCAACATCAACGTGCTGTGGGAAATGGGCGGCGCGCAGCGGATCCTGCACGGCGTGCTCGAGCGGACGCGCGGCAAGGTGGCGGGCGTCACCTGTGGCGCGGGCATGCCCTACAAGCTCAGCGAGATCACCGCGTCCTACGGCGTCAGCTACCTGCCGATCGTCAGTTCGGGGCGGGCGTTCCGTGCGCTGTGGAAGCGCGCCTATTCGAAGGCGGCGCAGTGGCTCGCCGCGGTCGTGTACGAGGATCCGTGGCTTGCGGGCGGGCATAACGGCCTGTCGAATGCCGAGGATCCGCTGAAGCCGCAGGATCCCTATCCGCGGGTGAAGGAACTGCGCGACGTGATGCGCGAGGGCGGGATTTCGGACGACGTGCCGATCGTGATGGCGGGCGGCGTCTGGTACCTGCGCGACTGGAACGACTGGATCGACAATCCCGAGCTCGGCACGATCGCGTTCCAGTTCGGCACCCGCCCGCTGCTGACGCGCGAAAGCCCGATCCCGCAGGGGTGGAAGGACGCGCTGACGAAGATCGAGGAAGGCGATGTGCTGCTGCATAAATTCTCGCCGACCGGTTTCTATTCCTCGGCGGTGCGCAACCCGTTCCTGCGCAGCCTCGAGGCGCGGTCCGAGCGCCAGATCGCGTTTTCGACGCAGGAGGCGGGCGACCACATCTTCCAGCTCGACGTCGGCGTTAAGGGCAAGAATTTCTGGGTGACGCGCAACGACCTGCTGCGCGCACGCCAGTGGTTCGGCGAAGGCTTCACCGACGCGCTCAAGACCCCGGACAACACGCTGGTCTTCGTCGGTCCGGAAGAAAAGGGCATGATCCGCAAGGATCAGGCGGATTGCATGGGCTGCCTGTCGCAATGCTCCTTCTCGAGCTGGGCGGATACCGAGACCAACTCGACGGGGCGGCTCGCCGACCCGCGCAGCTTCTGCATCCAGAAGACGCTGCAGGATATCGCGCATGGCGGCGACATCGACCAGAACCTGATGTTCGCAGGTCATGCGGCGTATAACTTCAAGAAGGACCCGTTCTATTCCAACGGGTTCGTGCCGAGCGTCGGGCAGCTGGTCGATCGGATCCTGACCGGCGACTGAGTCGGTCAGGGTAGGGGGGCAAAGGCATGACGCTGCATGCGTGGACGGTGTTCCTGGTCGCGGTGATCCTGTTGTGCGGAACGCCGGGGCCGAACATGCTGCACGTCATGACGCGCAGCATGACCTTCGGCGCGCGGCGCAGCCTGGCGGCGATGGCGGGGTGCCTGACTGCGCTGGTCCTCGTCCTCGCCGCATCGGCGGCGGGGGTCGCGGCTTTGCTGACCGCCTGGCCGCGGGTGTTCGATGCGCTGCGTTATGCCGGTGTCGCCTATCTGATCGTGCTGGGGATCAAGGCGTGGCGCGGTGCGGGCGGGCCGGTCGATCTGGGCGCCGACACGCTGCCGCGCACGATGTCGGCCGCACGGCTGTTCCGCGGCGGGTTCGTGATCGGCATCAGCAATCCCAAGCTGCTGCTGTTCGCCGCCGCCTTCCTGCCGCAGTTCGTCAACCGCGCCGCGCCGCAGGGGCCGCAGTTCGCGATCCTGGTCGTCACCTTCGCGGTGGTCGAAAGCCTTTGGTATGCGGTCTATGCGATGAGCGGGCGGACGCTGGCGCGGCATCTGACGCGACCGGCATTGCGGCGCGCGTTCGACCGGGCGACGGGGGCGGTGTTCGTCGGCTTCGGGCTCGCACTGCTCGGAACGCGCGTCTGACGCGGCGGCCGAGGTTGCCGATCGGCGGGATAGCGCGCATACCGGGCGCATTGCGGCGCTTCATTCGGGCAAGCCACGACTGAGAGACGTATCGCGCTCCCGCTCCCTGCCGGGATTATCAGATGACCACCACGCCCAGCGCCGATGTTGCGCCCATTTCGCGTGCGATGAACGTACGCGTCACCGAGGCCCAGGCCGTCGCGATGTGCGCCAAGCACAAGGCCGAGATCAGCGCGATAGAATCGCTGCCGTCGGGGGGGACACGGATTGTCCTGATGAACATTGCGGATGCCGCGACCGTCGCCAAGGCGTTCGGGTCGAAGGTCCTGACGGGCACCGTCCAGCGGACCGGCTGGATCCGCGCACGGTGATTTGAGGGGCGACGCGCGGACCTTCAAGCCCGCGCGCGCCAGACGTTTCAGTCAGCGACCGTGCCGACCACCGCACCGCCGGCACCACCGACCGCTGCGCCCTTTTCGACACTACCGCCCGTCGCCGCGGCGACACCCGCACCGCCCGCAGCACCAATGCCTGCGCCCTTGAGCGTCGAACACGCGCTCATCGACACGGCGGACGCGATCAGCAGCGCGGAAACAGCAATCTTCTTCATGGGATACTCCTCTTTCTCTCCGGGGGTATCCAACAAATGCCGCACTGCGGAATCGGTTCCGGGCACAGGCGCGGGGACGGGTGAGGGACAGTCAGGCCCAGCCTTCGAGCACTTGATCGGGCGGGCGGTGGCCATCGGCCCACATCCGGATGTTCTGGATCACCTTCTCGCCTGTCGCGATCCGCCCCTCGAACGTCGCCGATCCCATGTGCGGGAGCATCACGACGTTATCGAGCGCGAGCAGCCGCGGATCGATCTGCGGCTCGTGGCGCCAGACATCGAGCCCGGCACCGGCGAGCCGGCCCGCCTCGAGCGCGTCGACCAGCGCGGTCTCGTCGACCACGCCGCCGCGCGAGGCGTTGATGAGGAAGACGTGCGGGCGCATCAGCGCGATCCGGCGCGCGTCGATCATGTCCCGGCTGTCGGCGTTGAGCGGGGTGTGGATCGTGACGATGTCGACCGCGCCGAGCAGGTCGTCGAGCGAGGGGTGCCACGTCGCCCCGAGCGCCTGTTCGAGCGCGACGGGGAGGCGGCGGCGATTGTGATAGTGGATCGAGAGGCCGAATGCGGCGGCGCGGCGCGCGACCGCCTGTCCGATCCGGCCCATCCCGACGATGCCGAGTGCCTTGCCGCCGATCCGGTGGCCGAGCATCCCGCCGGGGCTCCAGCCGGTCCATGCGCCCGAACGAACGAGCTTCTCGCCCTCGGCCAGCCGCCGCGGCACCGACAGGATCAGCGCCATCGTCATGTCCGCAGTGTCTTCGGTCAGCACCCCCGGCGTGTTGGTGACGATGATCCCGCGCGCCCGCGCCGCCTTCAGGTCGATATGGTTCACGCCCGCGCCGTAATTGGCGATCAGGCGAAGGCGATCGCCCGCGCCTGCGATCAGCGCGGCGTCGATATCGTCGGTCACAGTCGGGACCAGTACGTCGCAATCGGCCATCGCGGCGGCCAGCTGGTCGCGGCTGAGCTTGGCATCGCCGTGGTTGTTGGTCGTGTCGAACAGCGCCGCCATACGGTCCATGACCGCATCGGCGAGTTCGCGCGTGACGATCACCTTGGGGTTGGGGCTGCGCCGGGTGTCGGGCCAGCTATCGGGGCGTAGATCGGGCATGACTGTGGCTTGGCGAACGTCATCCACGGCGTCAACGATGGAGCGGCAAAACCGCGCTGCCATCCGTGGAACGGCGGCGCGCGCGCTTAGCAGTTGAAACCGCCGCCGCGGTGGCGATAGAGCTTGGCCGGACACGAACCGCGTCGGCAACAGGACATCAGCATGCGCATTCTCGCCTTCGGGCTCGCCGCCCTCGTCACGGCGGCGCTGGGCACCGAGCCTGCCGCCGCCGCGGATCCGGTGCGCAAGCTTCCTTATTATGCCTCGATCTCGGCGGGGCGCGCGCGGTTGCGGACCGGCCCGGCCCGCGCCTATCCCGCCAGCTGGCTGTATCAGCGTGCCGACCTGCCGGTGCGCGTGATCGCGATCCACAAGGAATGGCGCAAGATCGCCGATCCCGACGGCACCGAAGGCTGGATGCAGGCCAATCTGATGAGTAGCACGCGCACCGCGATCGTACGCGGCACGACCCCGATCGCGATCCTCGACCGCCCGAGCGAAAGCGGACGACTGCAGTGGCGCGCGGCCCCGGGCGTCGTCGGCCGGTTGAGCCAGTGCGGCAATGGCTGGTGCAAGATGGACATCAAGGGGCAGGCCGGTTTCGTGCGCGTCGACGCGCTGTGGGGAATCGATGCGGACGAAGCGCTGCCCTGAGCGATGACGCGCCGTCGCACCCGGATCGCGTCATGCGGATAGAGCGCGACGATCTGACGCGCGACGCGGTCGTCGATCTGGTCGCGCTGCACCAGCGCGCCGCGCATGCCAATTCGCCGCCGGACTGTGTCTTTGCCCTCGACCTCGCCGGGCTGCGCGATCCGTCGGTGGTGGTGTGGTCGGCCTGGGACGGGGCGGGGGGCGATTCGGCGCTGCTTGGGATCGTCGCGGTGAAGCCGCTCGACGCGGGGCATTGCGAGCTGAAATCGATGCGGACGCATCCCGACCATGTGCGCCGCGGCGTCGGCGCGGCGCTGCTGGAGCATGCGACCCGTCATGCCAGAGACATGGGCGCGACGCGGATCAGCCTCGAGACCGGGGGCAACGCTGCCTATGCCGCGGCGCGCGCGCTCTACGAACGCGCGGGCTTTGTCCGCTGTAAGCGGTTCGGATCTTATCCGCCCTCGCGGTTCAGCCGATATTACACGCTGGATCTCTGACGGCGGCAGCGCTCGCCGGGATCGGGGCGCGCGCATCGGCTTGACGGCGCGGGACGTGCCCGGCACGCGCGGCGGATGATTGACGCCATGTCCGTGCCGAGCCCGATGATCGCCGCGGCGGCGCTGGGCGTGCTCGGTGCGATCGTCGGCAGCTTCATCGCCGCGCTGGTGATTCGCTGGCCGCAGGACCGGTCGGTCGTTCGCGGGCGGTCGGCGTGCGATGCGTGCGGGCGGGCGCTGACCGCGATCGATCTCGTCCCGCTGGTCAGTGCACTGCTGCTGCGCGGCCGGTGTCGGTCTTGCGGTGCGCAGATCGATCCGTTGCACTGGCGGATCGAGGCGTGCGGGCTGGCGATCGGTATCGCCGCGGGGCTCGTCGCGCCGGGGCAGGCTGCCTTGTGGGGCGCGGTCTTCGGCTGGCTGTTGCTGGCACTCGCAGCGCTCGACCTCGTCGCCTTCTGGCTGCCCGACCGTCTGACCCTCTTGCTCGCGCTCGGCGGTGCGGCGGGCGGTGTTGCCGGACTGGCGCCCGGGGGACTTGACCGTCTGATCGGCGGGGTCGCGGGGTTCGCCCTGCTCTGGACGATCGCGGCAGGTTATCGCCGGATCCGCGGACATGACGGGATGGGCGGCGGCGATCCCAAGCTGTTCGGTGCGATCGGGCTGTGGCTCGGCTGGCAGATGCTGCCCGCCGTGTTGCTGATCGCCAGCATGGTCGGGCTCGGCGCGGTGCTGACGATGCGCGTCGGCGGCAAACCCGTGACCGGGCAGACCGCGATGCCGTTCGGCGCATTGCTGGCGATCGCGGCTTATCCGGCCTGGCTCTTCATGATAGCGTCGGGCGGATGATGCTATTGCTTATCGCCGCGGCCGTGCAGGCCGCCACGCCCGCCAAGACGGTGCCCGGCGACACCACCAAGGCTCCCGCGACGCTCGGTCCGATCGGCAAGCAGGCGATGCCCGCACGGGGATGCGCGGCGTATCTCTGGTCGACGGGCGACCGAGCGCTGGTGGCGATGGCGACCGCCGACTCGGCGCGGTTGCGTCTCGCGGTCGACGGCAAGCCGGTCGATTATGCGCGAGTCGACGAGGCCGGGCCGGGTGGCTACGGCTTTGCCGGGGTCACGACCTATCGCGGTGGCGACCTGACCGTCGCGCTCGACATGACGATCGTCACGCGCGAGGATCTGGCGTCCGGCGCGATGGTACCCAATGCGACGCTACGGCTTGAGCGGCCGGGACGCGACACCATCGTCCTTCCGGTGGCCGGTATGATCGGCTGCGTGTGAATCGCCGGATGACGGAAACCAACCCAAGTTTCGTGCGTTGCGAGGGATTAACGGGGATGAATCGAACGCGGTCGCCCTTCGAAAGGGGATCGTGTTTCCTGTGACGAGTTCGACAAGACGGCACTATTGGCTCGCGATCGCTCTGGCGGCGAGTGTGGCCGCTCCCGGCGAAGCCCAGCTGGCAAAGCCCGGTACCGCGCCCGCCAAGGGACCGGATGCACCCACGGCCGAGCAGCGATCCGACACCGGCGTGGCCGATCCGAAGGGCAACGCCCCGATCGTTCCCGACGCGGAATTCAACCAGGCGCTGCCGCCGCTTTCGAACGACATCAACGCACCGCTCGAGCCGATGGCGAGCGAAACCACGCCCGTGACACCCGCGACGGATGTGACCTCCGCGACAACCGCGACGGGCGCCGTATTGCCCCCCATCGGTCCCGAAGATCCCCAGCTGGTCGTGCCGCTTCCCGCACTCGCGAGCTACGACACGGCACCGCTGGCGACTGCTGCGGACATCAAGGACAAGGATGCGCCCGAGATCCGCTATGATGCGGAGATCAAGGGTCTGGCGGATGCGGGCGACGGGCTCGAAGCGCGCTACAAGGCGCTGTCCGCGCTAAAGGGCGGCGGCAAGGCGGCGAACACGACGCAGGTTTCGGCGCGCGCGAAGGAAGACGAGGCGCTGGTCGTCCGGCTGCTGAAGTCGCTCGGCTATTATGACGCGACCGCAGTCTCGACGATCGAAACCGTGCCCGACAAGCCCGGCCGCCTGAAGGCAATCGTCAGCGCGCAGCCGGGGCGGCTCTACACGCTCGGCTCGATCGACGTGAAGACCGCGCAGACCATTCCGCCGGATCTGGTGCGCAGCCAGTTGCCGCTGAAGGTCGGCGATCCGATCCAGGCGGACCGGATCCAGGGGGCGGAGGCCAATGTCTCGATGATGTTGCCGCAGATGGGCTATCCCTTCGTCAATGTCGGCGAGCGCGACATCCTGCTCGACGACGAGGCGCAGGTCCCGACCGGTGCCTATACGCTGCCCGTCGATACGGGTCCGCGCGCCTCGTTCGGGCAGTTGCGCACCGAAGGCGATGCGGTGTTCGACATCGAGCATCTGAACGTCTTTCCGCGGTTCGAGGCGGGGCAGCTCTACGACAACCGGATGACCGACGACCTGCGCGACGCGCTGGTCGCGACGAGCCTGTTCCAGAGCGTCTCGGTGGTGCCGCAGCGGACCGGCCGAACCAACCCCGACGGGACCGAGCAGGTCGACCTGCTGATCCGGCAGGAAAGGGGCCCGGCGCGCACGCTAGGCGGCAATGTCGGCTTCTCGACGGGGCAGGGCTTCCGCGCCGAGGGGACCTGGCAGCATCGCAACCTGTTCCCCTATGAGGGTGGTCTGCTCGCGTCGGTGATCGCGGGGACGCAGGAACAGGGGCTTGCGGGCACGTTCCGCCGCGCCAATGCCGGGCGCCGCGACCGCACCTTCAGCCTGACGGCGGGGGCCAATCATTCGAACTACGACGCCTATGAGGCGTTCACGACGAGCGTCGGCATCCGCTGGAGCTATGATTCGACCCCGATCTGGCAGAAGCCGATTACCTATTACTACGGCGGCGAGCTCGTCGGCACGAACGAGAGCGTGTATGATTTCGCTCGTGGCGAGAACGTCCGACGCACCTACGGCATCGTCGCGCTGCCCGGGCAGCTGTTGTTCGACCGCTCCGACAGCCTGCTGAACCCGACCAAGGGCTTCCGTCTGCGTTTGAACGCCAGCCCCGAAACATCGGTGCAGGGCTCGGTCAAACCCTATGTCCGCGCGATGGTTGAAGGGACCTTCTACTATCCCGTGTCGAGCAGCATCGTGATCGCCGGTCGCGCCAAGGCGGGGACGATCCAGGGCGTCGCGCGCGACGATCTGGCACCCTCGCGGCGCTATTATGGCGGCGGCGGCGGATCGGTCCGCGGCTATGGCTATCAGCGGCTCGGACCATTCGATCCCAATGGCGACCCGGTCGGCGGGCGCTCGCTCAACGAGTTCGCGCTCGAGGCGCGCTACCGGTTCGGTGATTTCGGCATCGTGCCGTTCATCGACGCGGGCAACAGCTATGAGAGCAGCACGCCGAACCTGTCGAGCCTGCGCTACGGCGCGGGTATCGGCGGTCGCTTCTACACCAGCTTCGGTCCGATGCGCATCGACGTCGCGACACCGCTGAACCCACGCGAGGGCGACGGCAAGGTCGCGCTCTACATCTCGATCGGGCAGGCATTCTGATGGCCGAAAACGGCGCACCCCCTGCCGACCAGGGACCTATCGATCAGGCTGACGACAGCGTCGTAGCCCGGCGGCCGCTGTGGCAGCGGATCCTCAAGGGGATCGCGATCCTGATCGTGGCGCTGATCGCCCTCGTGCTGATCGTGCTGTTCGGGATCAACACCGATCCCGGTCGCCGCCTCGTCGCGGATCAGATTGGTGGCTACACGACCGCGTCCGGCCTCAACATCAAGGTCGGGCGGATCGACGGATCGATCTACGGCGCGATGACGCTCAGCGATGTTCGCGTGTCGGACCCGACCGGCGTGTTCCTCACCAGCCCGAAGCTGCGCGTCGACTGGCGCCCGTTCGCCTTTGCCAGCAACCATGTCGATGTCCGGTCACTGACCACGCCGCTCGTCACGCTGCAACGGCGTCCGGTGCTCAAGGCAACCCCGACCGATCCCAACGCGCCGCTGCTGCCCGATCTCGATATCGACGTGAACCGGCTGGTGATCGACCGGTTCGTGATCGGCAAGCCGGTGACGGGCCAGACGCATATCCTCAAGATCGACGGCGCGGTCCATATCGCCGACAAGCGCGCGCAGCTGACGACCAACGCCGCCGCGCTGACCGGCCCCGGCATTGCCGGCGGTGACCGCCTCATCCTCAAGCTCGACGCGGTGCCCGAACAGAACAAGCTCGACGTCAACGTCAAGCTGACCGCGCCCGTTGGGGGCGTGGTCGCGACGATGGGGTCGCTCAAGGCACCGTTGACCGCGACGGTGGACGGCCGCGGAAGCTGGGCCGCCTGGCGCGGCCGTGCGGTCGCGACGCTGGGCGGCGGCGAGCTCGCCAATCTCGGCCTGACCGCGAAGAACGGCCATATCGAGGTTCGCGGCGCAACCCGCCCCGGCCTGTATCTCGAAGGACCGGTCGAGCGCCTGACCGCGCCACAGCTCGACGTGTCGATCGACACGACGCTCAACGACCGCAAGGCCGACACGCGCATGACGCTGAAGTCGGACGCGCTCGCGGTCGATGCCGGTGGCCTGATCGATCTCGCCAACAGCCGGTTCGCCAATTTCGCGGTCAATGCCAAGCTTCTGACCCCGGGGGCGATCCTGCCCAATCTGCGCGGTCGCGATGTCACCGCGCGCGTCGTCCTCGACGGGGCGTTCGCGACCCCGACGGTCGACTACAAGGTCCGGGCCGCGACGATCGCCTTCGGCGACATGGGTGTCGAGAACCTCTATGCCGAGGGTCTCGCGCGCGTGAATGCCGACCGCATCCTCCTGCCGATCAAGGCGCGCGCACGTCGCGTGACCGGGCTCAATGCGGCGGTTGGCGGTCTTGCGACCAACGTCGCGATCGACGGGGACTTCGCGATCTCCGGCGTCAACGTCCTGTCGGACAATCTCAAGATCCGTTCGGACAAGATCGACGCGACCGCGGTTGTCGTCGCCAACATGTCGACCGGACGCTACACCGGCGCGCTCAAGGGGCGGGTCAACAACTACCGCGTCGACGGGATCGGCATCGTCAACCTGACGACCGATGCAAAGCTGGTACCGGGCCCCAATGGCGGATTCGGCATCACCGGCCGCGTCGTCGCGCAGACCGCGCAGATCTTCAACGAAGGCGCGCGCAGCTTCCTCGGCGGCAACGCGATCGTCCGGTCGGACATCGGGTACAGTCCCGAGGGGATCGTGACTTTCCGCAACCTGCGGATGAACGCGCCGCAATTCCGCGTGACGCGCGGCGAGGGGCGATTCGATCCGGCCACCGGCGCGGTTCTCGTCAACGCGGATGCCTATTCGACCGTCTACGGGCCGCTGTCGGCGCGGGTCACGGGTAGTGCGACGGCGCCGGTCGTCGTTCTGCGCGCACCGCGGCCGGGCGTCGGCGTCGGGCTGGTCAACCTCCAGGCGCGGGTGGTCGGGCGAAACGGGGCCTATGCCGTCGTCGCGAGCGGCGGCACCGATTACGGCCCCTTCACCGCTGATGTGCTGGTCACGCCGGGCACGCAGCTGGCGGTCGACGTGCGCCGTGCGGTCTTCGCGGGCATCGTTGCACGCGGCCGGATCGTGCAGAGTGCGGCAGGGCCGTTCGCCGGTGCGCTGCAGTTCGCGGGGCAGGGGCTGGCGGGCAATGTCCGTCTCGCCAACCAGGGCGGGTATCAGCGCGCCGATGTCGCCGCGCGGGCCTATGGCGCGAAGATTCCGGGGATGGTCGATTTCACGATCGGCCGCGCGATCGTCGATGCCAGCGCGGTGCTGTATCCCAAGGCGCCCGAAGTGATCGCCGACGTCCAGATCGCCGACATGCGCTACGGCGAGGTCGTGTTGTCCGCCGCACGTGCGAAGGTGAATTACGTCGGCGGGAAGGGCACGGCCCAGGCACTGGCGACCGGGTCGAGCGGCGTGCCATTCCGCCTCGCGATGAATGCGAAGCTGAGCCCCGATAACTATCTGGTCGCGCTCAAGGGCCAGGCGAACGGGATCGACTTCCGCACCGCCAATCCCGCGCGGATCGAGGCGACGCAGGGCGTCTATCGTCTTTCGCCGACCCGGATCGACTTTGGTCAGGGGACCGCGGCCGGCGCAGCGCGTCTTGCCGGCAGCTATGGCCGCGGGTTGAACGCACAGGCGCGGCTCGACAAGCTCGACCTGTCGGTGCTGAGCGCGCTGATGCCGAACCTCGGGATCGGCGGCACCGCAACGGGCAGCCTCGACTTCGCCCAGGCCAACAGCACCGCGGTGCCGACGGCGAACGTCCGTGCGACGGTGAGCAACTTCACCCGCACGGGAATCGCGGCGGTGTCCGATGCGGTCGACATCGTCTTCGCCGGCACGCTCAATGCCGATGGCGGGACCGGCCGCGCGCTGGTCCGGCGCGGGCCGACGGTGGTGGGGCGCATGGTCGCCAATCTCCGGCCGCTGGGCGCTGGCGCGTCCTGGTCGGAACGACTGATGGCGGCACCGCTGTCGGGTGGCATCCGGTATAACGGGCCATCGGCAGTGCTGTTCAGCCTGGCCGCGCTGCCCAACCAGCAGCTGTCCGGGCCGATCGCGATCGCGGCGGACTTCTCCGGGCGTGTCCAGGCCCCGCGTCTGAACGGCATCGTACGGGCCGATTCGCTGACCTATGACAATGAGGTCTACGGCACGCGGCTGTCGCAGATGGCGATCAACGCGCGGTTCAACAACGACCGGCTTGAACTGACGCAGCTGCGGGCCCGTGCCGGCAATGGCAGCGTCCAGGCCCAGGGCAGTGTCGGGCTTGCCGCGGACAGCGGCTTCCCGATCGATCTGCGCGCGACGCTCGACAATGCACAGCTCGCCAAGAGCGACGCGCTCAGTGCGACGACGACCGGGTCGGTGCGGTTCACCTATGGCCGCGATGGCGGACTGCTCAAGGGTGACCTGCAGATCCCGGAGGCGCGTTACGAGATCATCCGCCAGGGTCAGGCGGAGGTTGCCGAGCTGACCGGTATCCGCCGCAAGAGCGAGATACGGCCGGCGCTGCCGACCGATCGTCCCGCGCGGCCCGCGCCGCCGAGCCTGATCAAGCTCGACCTCCGGGTGCGGGCGCCAAACCAGCTGTTCGTGTCCGGCATGGGTCTCGAATCGGAATGGGAGATGGACATGCGGATCACCGGCACGTCGACCGCGCCGGTCGTCACCGGTGGGCTCGACATCGTCCGCGGGACCTATTCGTTCGCGGGCAAGCGGTTCGAGGTCAATCGCGGCACGATCCGCTTCCGTGGTGGGGCGCTGACCGATCCGGACATCAACATCCAGGCGACGACGACCACGAACAACATCACCGTCGTGATCAACGTCACGGGCACTGGCCAGCGGCCGCAGATCGCCTTCACCTCGACCCCGGCGCTGCCGCAGGACGAGGTGCTGAGCCGGCTGTTGTTCGGGACCAACCCCGAGAATCTCTCGGCGACCGAGGCGATCCAGCTGGCGTCTGCGCTCAATTCGCTGCGCGGGTCGGGTGGCGGTCTGAATCCGCTCGGCAAGCTGCGTTCGGCGACCGGCTTCGATCGTCTGCGCGTCCTTGGCGCGGACGAGGCCAGCGGGCGTGGCACCAGCCTTGCGGCAGGCAAGTACCTGACCGACAACATCTATGTGGAGATCGTCACCGACGCGAAGGGCTTCACCTCGACCCAGCTCGAGATTGCCCTGACCAAGGCGCTCAGCCTGCTCTCGTCGGCCGGCGCGCAGGGCGGGACCAACGCCAGCGTGAAATACTCCAAGGACTATTGATCGCCTCATCCCGTGGCGGCGCGGATCGCGCCCGCCACGGGATCTTCCCAGACGCGAGACGCGGCGCGTAAAGCTCGCCGCGCGATCCTCGCAGCCAGACACAGGTCTGCCCGATTGCGGACGCGGGCGCGCTACGCCGATCCCTATACTGTGTTGCTGGTTTTGCAGGCAGGCTGCTTCGGCCTGCGCCCTGGCGCTGATGCGCTGCCCATCTTGTCTGTATGGTGAAGCCGGGCGGCGTCATGCGCGCGCTGCAGCGGTAGCGACCGGTCACATATCCAGACGGCCATGGGGTTGGCCCGTCGGCGTCTACCCGTCGGCTTCAGGCCATAACGGGTCTTAAAACACTATAGTTGAATGGCATTCAAAGTGGCCCGGCGCCAATGGAAGCTTGCCCGCGATACGCGGGTTTTTCCAAAAACGCCGGGCCGGCACCTGTTTACCAGGGGCGCATGTGGTCGCCGTAGATGAGCGAAAGAATGAGCTTCAGCACTTTTTTCTCCCTTGTTCACGTCCGTTAGGACGCAAGGGGAAGTTAACCGGGCGTTAACTTGAATTCAACATGGTTTATTAATCGTTAACCACGTTTACGTGCCAGCATGGGAGGCTTAACGCTATCTTCAGTATCGGCAGCTAGCGTTTAGGGATGATCGACCTCTCGCATATTCCTTTCGGCTGCACGTGCGACTCGCATCGCGGCGGTTATGCGTCTGCGAGGCTATCGCATGACTGACGTGTCGGATCCCGCGACTATGTCGTGCCTGCCCGTGGCCTTTCATGGCTGGCAGTTCGTCATCCTCGCCGAGGTCGCGAATTTCGCAATGCTTCGCCGCCATGTCGGACGCGCGCGCGCGGACACGCTGGTCGGTGATATCGCGCTGAGGATCGCGGCGGTTCTGCCGCAATCGCGTACCGAGATCGCCGCGCGTGATCTGATCGACATCGCGCTTCTGGCGGATCAGCAGGACGAGCTCGACCTCGCGCTCGAGCTGATCGCACATGCCTTCACCACGCCGTTCGACATCGACGGCGAACTTTATCACGTCGACCTGACGCTGGGCGGCGCATCGGTCCGCGCACCGCAGCACGACGAGGTCCGCCTGATCGAGGAAGCCGAGCTCGCGCTTGCCGATGCCCGGGTCGAGCGCGGACCGATCGCGCGCGACGTATCGGCGGCCAGCGCGTCGCTCGACCGGCTGATGCTGGCGCGCGAGCTGCACAAGGCGATCGGCGGCGACCAGCTTTTCCTCCAATATCAACCCAAGGTCCATCTGCGTCGGCAGGAGATCGTCAGTGTCGAGGCGCTGGTCCGCTGGCGCCATCCGCAGCGCGGCCTCGTGTTGCCGAGCGACTTCATCCCGATCGCGGAGGAGAGCCGCGACATCGTTGCGCTCACGCTGTGGACGATCGAGCAGGTGATCGGCGACCAGCGGATCCTGGCGGCGCATGGTCATGAACTGCCGATCTTCATCAATATCGCCGGCGTCCTGCTCGCCGATGCGCGATTCGTGCGGCAGGCGTGCGAGATGATCACGTCGAGCGGCGCGCGTCTGGGCTTCGAGATCACCGAGACGTCGGTGATTCGCGATCCGGAAAGCGCGATCCGGAATTTGCAGATCTTCGCGGATATCGGCATCGTGATCGCGATCGACGATTATGGTGCCGGCCTGTCGTCGCTCGCCTATCTCAAGCAGCTTCCCGCCAGCGAGCTCAAGATCGACAAGCTCTTCGTCACGCAACTCACCAGTTCGAACCGCGATCCGCTGATCGTCCGGTCGACGATCGACCTCGCGCACGCGCTCGAAATGGAAGTCGTCGCAGAAGGGGTCGAAACGCCCTCGGCGATGGCGCTATTGTCGGTCATGGGGTGCGACATGATTCAGGGATTTCTGGTGAGTCGCCCGATCGGTATCGACGCTCTGCTGCCGTTCCTCGCGGAAGAGCGTCATCTGGCAATCGCCCGCGACGTGCGGTCACCGCTCACGCGGATCGCGGCTGTCCGGAAGACTGGCTGAGTGAATCAGCTGGGTCGGCGGCGGCTAAGCCTTTGGCATGGGCTGCCGGCGATCCTTCTCGCCGTCAGCGCAGTGCCCGCGGCAGCCGGGGCAGAGCCGCTGCCGCAGGTCCGGTTCGATATCGCCATCGGGAATGCCAAGTCGCTGGTGCAGACCGATCCAGGCGAGGCCATCCGCAGGGCATCGACCGCCGAACAGGCCGCCGCCGCGATAGCGGATCCCGAAAGGCGGCAGCTGGCCGTCGCGACCGCGCGCTGGCTGCAGGGGGAAGCGGCGCTGCGGATCGATCGCGACGATCGCGCCGCCGTGCTGATCCACAACGCTCTGGCAACGGTGGTTAGGCTGGATCCTGGTTCGGCGCTGAATGCCGAGATCCTTCTATCCCGCGGGGGCGTTCATGCGACTCGCGCGGAGTTGGCGTCGGCGCTGGCGGACTATCAGGCCGCGCACAATATCTTCCGCACGCTTGGGGACATGCGCAACCGTGCCAAGGCGCTCATGCTGATCGCCACGTTGTACGGCGATGGCAATGACAGCGAGTCCGCCCTCAAATATCTCAGCCAGGCGCTCGACGTCTACCATGGCGACCCGGGCCTGCTCGTGGCGATCTACAATAACCGGGGCTCCTGCTATCAGGATCTTGGCCGTTACGACCAGTCTGTCGCACAGTATCGCAAGGCACTGGCGCTTGCCGAGCAGATGAAGAGCCCGCTGCTGCAGTCCCGCATCCAGGGGAATATCGCGCATGTGTTGCTAAAGGCGGGCAAGACCGCAGCCGCGGCAAAGGCGATCGCTGCCAGCCAGCGCCTTGCCATGCAGTCGGAGGCCGCAGTCTGGCGGGTTCAGCTGCTGCCGATCGCCGCCGAAGTCGCCCTCCAACAGGGGAATTTGCCGCGCGCGCTCGCGCTCATCACGCAGCGTTTTGCGGGCGTCGATCTGACGAAGACCAACCTGTCGTATCGGGAGGGGCATCAGGTTGCCTATGCGATCTATAAGGCCCTCGACCGGCCCCTCGACGCGCTCGTCCATCTCGAGGCGCAGAAGCGTCTGGATGATCAGGCGACCACACTCGCCACGAATATGAGCACGGCCTTGCTGGCGGCGCGATTCGACTTTGCGAACCAGGAACTCAAGATTTCCAAACTGCGCGCCGATGAGCTCGAGCGCAGCGTGCGGTACGAGAAGGACCGGGCAAAGACGCAGCGGCTGATGTTCATCGGCGCGATCGCGGCGGTTTCGATCATCATCGGCCTGCTTGCGCTGGGGCTGGTGACGATTCGCCGCAGTCGCGACAAGGTGCGCGCCGCGAATGACGACCTCGCGATCACCAACGCGGCGCTCGGCAAGGCGCTTGCGGCGAAGACCGAGTTCCTTGCCACGACCAGCCACGAGATCCGCACGCCGCTGAACGGGATATTGGGCATGACCGAGGTCATGCTCGCCGATTCGCGCCTGACGCCCGACCTGCGCGATCGCCTTGGCATCGTGCGCGGCGCGGGGGCGACGATGCGTGCGCTCGTCGACGACATTCTCGACATCGCCAAGATGGAAACCGGCAACCTGACGATCGAGTTCGCGCCGTTCGATCTGTGCGCCACGGTGACCGATGCTGCGCAAATGTGGGAGGAGCAGGCCCGGTCGAAGGGGCTGTCGTTCACGCTCGACATGGCCGACTGCCCCGCCCGGATCATGGGCGACGCCGCGCGGGTGCGGCAGATCGTGTTCAACCTGTTGTCGAATGCGCTGAAGTTCACCCGCGTGGGCGCGGTGACGGTGGCGTTGCGAACCGGTGAAGACGGGCTGTGGCTCGACGTATCCGATTCGGGCATCGGCATTCCGGCGAACAAGCTCGACGAGATCTTCGAATCCTTCCGCCAGGCGGATGCCGGAACGACGCGGCAGTTCGGCGGCACCGGGCTCGGCCTGTCGATCTGTCGCAACCTCGCGCGCGCGATGAATGGCGACGTCACCGTCACCAGCCGCGAAGGGCAGGGCGCCACGTTCACGCTCAGCCTGCCGCTGGTCCATGCGGAGGCGATCGCGCTCGGCGACCTGGGGGCCGATCAGGGAACCGGCGCGGCGACGCTGATCATCGACCGCAATCCCATCATGCGCAGCATGTTCCGGACGCTGGTGACACCGCATTGCGACATCGTCCTGACCGCCGCCTCGATCGACGAGGCTGTCACACTGCTGGCGCAGACGGTCGTCGCAAACATCGTGATCGACGATGCGACGTTGCGCGCCGGTGGCGATCCGGGGCGGGCGCTGGAGCAGCTGACACGGGCGGCGGGTGATGCCGCGACGACGCTGTTGTGGCCCGCCGATCGGCTCGACGATCCGGTACTGCTCACGACTGCCATTACACGCATCGTTGCGAAGCCGGTATCGGGTGCGGATCTGGTCGAAGCGATCTTCGCGTCGCCGGTAGTTAAAAACAACGCAATTCCCGATCTTGTCTCGCGGGCGGCTTGATGCGTAAACGCCTAGCAATGACGGACAGCGCGCCTCTCCCGGTCGACCCGTCACGGAGGATATGTTGAACATCTTGTTCATCGAGGACGATCGGATGAACCGCCGCGTGGTGGGCGACATGCTCGACGTGGCCGGCGCGACGATGGTCGAGGCGGAAAGCGCCGAGCGTGGCCTCGAAATCCTCGACGAGCAGGATTTCGAGATGGTGCTGGTCGACCTGCGCATGCCGGGCATGGACGGGATCACCGCGATCCGTCACATTCGCGCTCGGTCCGACGCCAAGGGCATGGTCCCGATCATCGTCGTGACCGCGGACGTCGCCCCCGACCTTCGCCAGCGCTGCCTTTCCGCAGGCGCCGACGACGTGATCTTCAAGCCGGTCGCGATGGATTCGCTGTTCGACGCGATCGGCCGGATCCTCGCGCGTGAGGCACAGGGCGACGGGCTGATCGGCTGATCCGCCCGCCGCCGGATAAGTGTAGGCAGGGCCGACGGTCGGGCTAGAGCGTCTTTTCGTAGACCTGGTAGACCTTGTTCATGCGGCTCTCGATCGTCTCGGCGATCGAGCGCATCCCCTGATTGTCGTCGAGGATCCAGCCGATCTCGGCGCGGGTCGCGCCATAATCCTGCGAGGCGGAACGGCGGATATATTCGATCATCATGAAGGCGAGCTGGCTTGCCATGCGCGACGACTGCAGCTCCCGGACGACGCCCATCAGCGGGACGCGGACCGTCTTCACCTTTGGCTTGCGCAGCCACAGCAACAGCTTGGCCCAACCGAACGGCAAAAGCGACCCGCGCAGCGGCTTGATCGCCTCGTTCAGGTCGGGCAGCGTGATCATGAACGCGACGGGCTTGCCGTCGACTTCGGCGATCCGGATCAGGTCGTTGAAGACGATCGGCTTGAGCTTGACCCCGACATCCTTGATCTCGGGGGGCGTTAGCGGAACGAACCCCCAGTTGCTCGACCAGGCATCGTTGAGGATGGCGAGGATGATCGCGGCCTCGTCCTCGAACCGCGACTTGTCGACCTCGCGAATGACGATGCGCGGGTTCTTCTCGCCGGACTTGATGATCCGCTGGACGATCGGCGGGAATTGCCGCGTGACGTCGACTTCATAGGTCATCAGCCGCTTGACGGGGACCTGGCCCGACCGCTCGACCCAGTCGCGATATTCGGGGCGTGCATGCCCCATCATGATCGTCGGCGCGTGATCATAGCCTTCGATGAGGAGCCCTGGCTCCTCCCAGATCGACATGCTGATCGGGCCGAGCATCCGCGTCATACCCTGCGCCCGCAGCCAATCCTCGGCCGCGGCGAGCAAAGCTTGGAATACGACCTCGCTCTCCGCCTCCATCAGCCCCCATTGGCCGACCCCGGGACCAAAGCCCTGTTCGGCGGGCATGGTGAGCGCGAGCGTGTCGATATGCGCCGAGATGCGACCGACGACCCGGCCATTCTCCTCGGCGAGGAACAGTTGCGCCTTGGCATGGCTGAACCAGCCATTCTTTTCAGGCGTGATCAGCCCGAGCGCTTCGGTCTTGAGCGGCGGGACCCAGTGCGGATCGTCGCGATAGAGGCCGAAGGGCACGTCGACAAAGACCTTGCGATCGCGCTTCGTCTCGACCTTGCGGATCGTTATCGTACCGGCCATTGGCTCGCCCCTCAGCGCTGCGTCGTCAGCCGCTGCGGATATCGACGATCACGCAGTTCGTACAGCGGCTATTCCTCGGTCCGGAACAGGACAGCCTCGCCGATCAGGAAGAACAGGAGGAAGGGCGCCCAGGCGGCGAGGAACGGCGGATAGGCGCCAAGATTGCCCATCGCGAGCGCGAAATTGTCCGCGACGAAATAGGCAAAGCCCAGCCCCATGCCGATCACCGCGCGGACGAACAGCTTGCCCGACCGGGCGATGCCGAACGCCGCGACCGCGCCCAGCAACGGCATCAGTACCGAGGAGAGCGGTCCCGACAGCTTGTGCCAGAGCGATCCCTCGAGTGCCTTGGTCGGGCGCCCCGCGTCGGCCAGATCGCCGATCGCCGCCTTCAGCGCGCCGAAGGACAGGCTGTCGGCGTCGACGCTCGCGAGCGTGAACTGGTCGGGCCGGACATCGCGCCCGACGACCACCGACCCGAGCGTGGTCAGCGTGCCGCTGGCGACGTCGAACCGCGTCGCGGGGCCGATCTCCCAGCCCCCGGCGACGCGCTTGCCATTGGGGGCGCGGATGATCGAGACGAGGCTTCCACCAGCACGATCATAGAGCGTCACCCCGCCGAGCCGCGTGCCCGCGCCCTTGCCGCGCGTCTGGTTCACCTGGATCAGGTCGTCGCCGTCGCGGACCCAGACATTGGCACGGTCGCCACGGTCGATCGGCATCGCGCCGTAATTGACCTTCTGCCACTGCGACAGGGTGGCGGTGGCGCGCGACACGACGCGGTCGTTGAAGCTGAAGCTGACGATCGCGACGACCAGGCTGGCGATCAGCAGCGGGGCGAGCACCTGATGCGCGGACAGCCCCGACGCCTTGAGCGCGATGATCTCGCTGTTCTGGTTCATCGTGATCAGCGTCAGGATGGTGCCGAGCAGCACCGAGAAGGGCAGCGCGAAGGCGATGATCTGCGGTGCGCGCAGGCTGACATATTGCCAGACCTGCGCGTCGCCATTCCCCGCCTGCGCCAGGATGTTGCCCGACTCGCTCAGCAGATCGAGCGCCTGGAGCACGAGCACCAGCGCCGCGAGGATGCTGAACGTCCGCGTCATGAACAGCCGGCCCATATAGACCGCGACCGTGCGCGACGGAAAGATCGTGATCCTGCTCATGCCGTCTTCTCTTTGCGGCGCCCGGGCAGCCGGCTGGTGATCGCCTTGCCGATCCGGCCGACGCCGCGCTCGAGCGCACCGATCGGTTCGCCGCCGGGCACATAGGCGATGGTGTAGTACATCCACAGGATCAGCCCTGCGAACACCGTGAACGGCACCCAGAGCGCGATCAGCGGGTCGATCCGGCCAAGCTCGCCGACGTCCGCCGCATATTGGTTCACCTTGTGATAGGTGACGATCATCACGATCGACAGGAAGACGCCGAGACCGGACGTCGATCGTTTCGCGGGCACGCCGAGCGCCACCGCAAGCATCGGCAGCAGGAACATCATCGCCACCTCCGCCAGCCGGAAGTGGAATTCGGACCGGCTCGCATCGCGCAGCTCGGGCGTCGCCGCCTCATGCCCTGCACGCGCGAGTTCGGGCAGCGTGAATTCGAGGTTGCGCCCGCCGCGGACACGGAAGCTCTCGAACTTGGGCAGGTTGATCGGCAGGTCATGGCTGCTGAACGTCAGCACACGCGGGGTCTTGAACTCGGGCCGTTCGTGAATCAGCGTCCCGTTGGCGAGACGGAAGATGATGACGTTGGGATCGTCGGTCGCGAGGAAGCGTCCCTTTTCGGCGGTGACGCCGATCCAGTCGTTCTTCGGCGTCTGCGCATGGACGAAGATGCCCGACAGCTCGCGCCCCTTGTCGCGGCTCTGCTCGATCCGCAGCGTCATCCGGTCGCCCAGATGCGTGAACTCACCGACCTTGATCGACGCGCCAAGCGCGCCCGTGCGCAGCTCGAAGCGGAGCCCCTCGTAATAATAGCGGGCGATCGGCTGGAGATAGCCGACGATCAGCAGGTTCGCGATCGCCAGCACGATGGCGAACATGTAGGGCACCCGCAGCAGCCGGGTATAGCTCATCCCGACGCTGCGCAGGACGTCGAGTTCCGACGTCGTCGCGAGCTTGCGGAATGCGAGCAGGATACCGAGCAGCAACCCGATCGGAATCCCGAGCCCGAGATATTCGGGCAGCAGATTGGCGAGCATCCGCCAGACAACGCTGATCGGTCCGCCCTCGGTCGCGACGAAATCGAACAGCCGGCGCATCCGGTCGAGCACGAGCAGCATCGCCGCGATGATCAGCGTCGAAAAGAGCGGGACCGCGATCAGCCGGGCCATGTAGCGATCGATGGATTTCATGAAGCGGGGGCTCTGCGAGCGCCTCGAACGCGAGGCGTGGGGCGGGTCTATATCAGCTTTTTGCGCGGGATATAGTCAGGGATCTAGGGCGGACGGGGCGGGCCTGTCACGGTCTATTCGGCCGCCATCTGGCGGGGCGGGGTGGGGCGATCGGTGCCCATCGCCGCCGCGACCGCGCGTTCCAGGCCGCTCAGCGTGAAGGGTTTGCGCAACACCTCATGCTCACCGAATTCGCTCGTCGCGGCTTCACCCGCAAAGCCCGTGACGAACAGGATCGCGATGTCGGGGAACAGCGGCCGCAATGCCGCGATCATCTCAGGCCCCGTCTGCCGCGGCATCAGCACGTCGGAGATGATCAGGTCGATCGCGCCGTGACGCGCGAGCATCGCCGCCGCATGGGTCGGGTCGTCACAGGCGACCGGATGATGGCCAAGCTCCTCGAGCGCACCGATCGTCGCGGCGAGCACGCGGGGATCATCCTCAACCACCAACACGTTCAGCCCCGTCGGCGCGACGGGCTGTACCGGCTCTGCCAGGTCCGCAAACGGCAGGACGGGTTGCGTCTCGATCGCGGGATCGCTGGTGTCGCGGGGCAGGTAGAGCGTCACCGTTGTCCCTTCGCCGACCACGCTGGCGATCGCGATTTCGCCGCCCAGCTGCCGGACCAGGCCGAAGATCTGGCTGAGGCCAAGGCCCGTGCCCTTGCCGGTTTCCTTGGTGGTGAAGAACGGCTCGAACACGCGCTCGGCGACGTCCGGCGACATGCCGCTGCCGTCGTCTGCGACCGTGATGGTGGCAAAGTCGCCGGCCGGGCAGTCGCCGATCGCGCCCGCGGTCAGCACCGCGGCGCCGGTGGTCACGATCATCGTGCCGCGGCCGTTCATCGCGTCGCGCGCGTTGACCGCAAGGTTGAGCACCGCATTTTCGAGCTGGACGCGATCCGCGCGGACCCGCCAGCCCTCGGAGGCGTCGACCACGTGCAGCGTGATCGCATCGCCGAGCGTCCGATCGAGCAGGTCGGACATGCCCTCGACCAGCCCTGCAACGCCCATCGTTTCGGGTTTCAGCGAATCCTCGCGGCTGAAGGCGAGCAGCCGACGGGTCAGCGCGGCGGCGCGGGTAGCGCCATCGGTCGCACTCTCGATGTGCCGCCGCGCGGTCGCCGGATCGCGCGCGATGTTGCGCAGCGCCAGTTCCAGCCCGCCCAGAATGACGGCCAGCATATTGTTGAAATCATGCGCGATACCCCCGGTCAGCCGGCCGACCGCGTCCATCTTCTGGACCTGCCGCAACTTCGCGTCCTGCACGCGCAGCTCGGCCGTCGCCTGTTCGACCGCGGCGGACAGTTCCTCGGCGCGGCTGCGTTCCATGTCCGCGTCCGCCTGCGCGACCGCCCGGTCGCTGACCGCGCGGATTGTGAACCAGCCCAGCCCGATCGCGCCGAGCACGATCAGCATCCCGAACACCGCCAGCACGCCCGCGATCGAGCTCGAACGTTCGACCGATGCCATCGCCCGCGACGTCCGGTTGTCGAGCAGCGCCCGCTCGCGCGCGATGAGCCGGTCGAGCGTCCGGTTGATCGCGATGAGCGTCGGGGCGTTGCGGCCCTGGTAATAGCGCGCGAACGCCTGCGAATTCTTGCCGTAATTGGTGCTGAGCGCGGTCATCGACAGCTCGCGACCGCGGTCCTCATAGGCCTGGCGCAGTTCGGCGATGTGCCCGCGCTGTTCGCCATTGTCGTAGGTCAGCCGCTCGAGCCGGTTGAGCTGCGTCCCGGCCAGGACCCATTCCTCGAAATAGAGCCGGCCCAGTTGCCGGTCGCCGCTGATTACATAGCGGCCGAGCGATGCTTCGGACCGGGCGATCGTGCTCGACAGTGTGCGCGCGAGGATCATCACGTCATAGCTGTGCGCCTGCAGCCGCAACGCGCTGTCGCGCTGACGATTCGCGCTGCTCAGCGTGGCGATGAGTCCGACCAGAACGGCGGCGCCCAGCAGCGCCATCACGATGAGCGTGATGGTCCGCCAGGTCGCACCGCCCCCAAGGGCTGCCGCGTCGGCCTCGTCCTGCGTCACCCCGCGACGATAGCGTGCGTATTGCTCCCGACGCAATGACAGCGGCCGGCTGCTAGCCGATCACGCCGACGGCGCGACCCGCGTCGCGGAACATGCCCAGGATCGTCTCGACCTGCGCGTCGGTATGTTCGGCGCACAGCGAACAGCGCAGCAGGAACGTGCCCGCAGGCGTCGCCGGTGGGCGCGCCATGTTCACGTACAGCCCGCCCTCGAGCAGCGACTGCCAGATCGCGATCGCCTGTTCCTGGTCGGTCAGGATGATCGCGATGATCGCCGAATCCGACGTCTCGGTGCCGAGCTTGAAGCCCATCGCCTTGAGCCCCGCATGCATCGCGCGTGCATTCTTCCAGAGCTGCGCGCGCTTGTCGTGCGCGGTCATGAGCTTGCGGATCGACGTCGCGGCGGTGGCGACGACCGAGGGGGGAAGCGAGGCGGTGAAGATGTACGGACGGCAGGCGAAGCGAACCATCTCGAACTTCGGGTGGTTCGACACGACGAACCCGCCGACGGTGCCGACCGATTTCGAGAAGGTGCCGACGACGAAATCGACCTGGTCGGTCAGCCCCATCTCCTCGTACACGCCGCGGCCATTGGGGCCGAAAAAGCCCATCGAATGCGCCTCGTCGACCAGCACCATGCAGTCATGCTTCTTGGCGACCGCGACCATCTCCTTCAGCGGGGCGATGTCGCCGAGCATCGAATAGACGCCTTCGAGCACGACGAGCTTGCCGGCCTCCTTCGGCAGGCGGCCGAGCCGCTTGTCCAGATCGGCGACGTCGTTGTGGCGGAAGCGGACGATCTCGGCATTGCCCTGCTTGCAGCCGTCATAGATCGACGCATGGCTGTCGGCGTCGAGGATGACGTACTCGCCCTTGCCCGCGAGCGTCGAGATGATCCCGAGATTGGCCATGTAGCCGGTCGAGAACACGATCGCGCCGCTCATGTCGTAGAAGTCGCGCAGTGCCTGTTCGACGTCGATATGATCGTGGAACGTGCCGTTGAGCATCCGGCTGCCATTGGTGCCCGACCCGAATTTCTCGAGCGCGTCCTTGCCCGCCTGGATGACGTCGGGGTCGAACGTCATGCCCATATAGTTGTAGGTGCCGAGCAGGATCGTGTCCTTGCCGCGGATCACCGCCTGCGTCGGCGACTTGACCTCGTCCATCACGATCGTGAACGGATTGCGCACGCCGGACTTCACCAGCGCCTCGCGTTCGGCGATCAGCCCGTCGAACTTGCTCATCAGATCGCGCTCGGGCGCGACCTCGGCGGGATCGACGGGGAGGGCGTGGGCGGTGGTGGCGGCTTCGGTCATGTTCGGTTCCAGATCAGGACGGTATCGCCCCTTGCCATTCGCCCTGAGCGAAGTCGAAGGGCCTGTGTCTCATGTGCTTCGACTACGCTCAGCACGAACGGGATATTTTTGGTTAGTCCTGCTTCAACTTCGCGACCGCATCGACCAACTGGCCGACGGTCTCGATCTCGGCCTGCATGTTCATCGTGATGATGATGTCGAATTCATCCTCGATCGCGGCGACGAAATCCATGACGGTCAGGCTGTCCCATTCGAGATCGCCCTGGAAGGTCGTCGCATCGCTCAGCGCGACGCCCTTCTTGTTGAACGGCTCGATCTGCGCGGTGACGGTGTCGTAGATCTGCTGACGGTCGCTCATGCTCTTCCTTCCGGGTGTCGACGCAATCCTGACAGCGAATTGCGGCGGCTTTTCGGCGCTATAGCAGCCCCGCCGCGCGATACCACGCCGCGGTTTGCGCCAGCGCCTGCGGCGTCGGGACCGAGGGCGTCCAGAGCGCAGCCGGCGGCGGCGTGTGCGAGACCCAGTCGGGATGGCAGAAATAGCGGACCCGGTCGCGCGTCAGCTTGGCCTTGCCGCGCCGGACGAGACGGTCAGCGGCGGACGCCAGCGACAGGACGACACGCGGCATCGACAGCGGCGTCACCGATTTGCCGACCGCGACGCCGATCGCGCGCGCGAAGTCACGATTGTCCCAGCCCTTGGGCGTACCGTCGTCCGGTTCCATGATCGCCGGCGCGACCGGGATTTCGGCCAGCGCGAGCAGCAGCGCGGTCAGATCCTCGACATAGAGCAGCGAGACGCGCGTGCCGGCAGGGGGCATCGGCACATACCCCGACCGCGCCGCCTTGAACACGTCGAGCAGGTCGTGATCGCGCGGGCCGAAGATCGCGGGCGGGCGGACGATCGTCCAGTCGAGCCCCGACGCGGCAACGCACGTCTCCGCCTCGGCCTTCGACCAGCCATAGTTGGACAGTGCCGGCGCGCGCGCCGCCAGCGACGAGACCTGGACGAAGCGGCGAATACCCGCCGACCGCGTCGCATCGACGATCGCCTGAGTGCCGGCGATATTGCCCTCGGCAAAGCCCGCGCGATCCGCGGCGTTGACCACGCCGGCGACGTGGATGACCACGTCCGCGCCCTTGACCAGCGTCGCCAGGCTCTTCGGGCGATCGAGCGCGCCTTCGATCCAGGTCACGCCGATGCGCTTGGCCTGTGGCTTGCGGGCGAGCGCGCGGATCGTGTGCCCCGTCTCCAGGGCATGGTCGATCAGGTGGCTGCCGACGAACCCGGTGCCGCCGGTGATGGCCAGGATCATGACGGCTCGCTCCAGATCGACATTTGCGCGGCAGTCATACGAGCGCCAGATGATTGCGATGGACGAGCGCCGAGCGCGGCGCATAGCCGAGGATCGCGGCGTGATCGTCGCTATGACGGCCGAGCAGACGCGCGGTGTCCGCCGCGTCATATTCGGCAAGACCGCGCGCGACCGTGCCGGCCGGCCCCTCGATCGTCACCAGATCGCCGCGCACGAAGCCCCCGTCGAGCCCCGTCGCACCCGCGGCCAGCAGGCTGCGTCCCTGGCCGAGCGCGGCGGCGGCGCCCGCGTCGACATGGATCGTGCCCTTTGCAGTCAGTCCGCCCGCCAGCCAGGCTTTCCGCGCGGATGCGGTGCGTTCGGCGCTGAAGATCGTGTGGCGGGCAGGGGTGGAGAGCGGGTGGTCGATCCGGCCCGAGGCGATCACGAGCGGAATGCCCGCCGCCGTGGCGATTCGCGCGGCGGCGATCTTCGATGCCATGCCGCCCGATCCCATCCCGGACCCCGACCCGTCGTCCGCCATCCCGGCGACCGCGTCGATTCGCGGGACATCGGCGATATGGGCGGCTGCCGGGTCGACATGCGGATTGGCGGTATAGAGTCCGTCGACGTCGGACAGCAGGACCACACCCTGCGCTCCAGCGGCCTGCGCGACCCGCGCCGCGAGCCGGTCATTGTCGCCGAAGCGGATTTCGGCGGTCGCGACGCTGTCATTCTCGTTGATCACCGGCACGACCCCGAGCGACAGGAGCCGGTTGAGCGTCGCGGCGGCGTTGAGATAGCGGCGGCGGTCCTCGAGATCGTCGAGCGTCACCAGCATCTGCGCCGCGTTCAGGCCTTGCGCGGCGAGCAGTTCGGCCCAGACCTGGCTGAGCGCGATCTGCCCGGTGGCGGCCGCGGCCTGCGCATCCTCGAGACTCGCGCGGCCGCCCTTGGCCAGGCCGAGTCGCCGCGCGCCGAGTGCGATCGCGCCGGACGACACGATCGCGACCTGCTGGCCGGCACGGGTGCGTGCGGCAATGTCGGCGACGAGCCCGGCGAGCCAGTCGCGCCGGACGCTGCCGTCGGGATCGACAAGCAGTGCCGAACCGATCTTCACGATCAGGCGGGGACAGGAGGACGGCGGAAACATCATTGGTCGACCCCGTAGGTCCTCCCCGTAGGTCGTCATAGCCTGCAACACTCTATCGTCATTCCCGCGGAGGCGGGAACCCATATTGGCTGGCCTCACCACCGAATCGCATACCCCTGAGGCTATGGATCCCCGCCTGCGCGGGGATGACGATGGCGTACATGATCGGGCTACGGAGCGGTTTTGAACGCTACAGCGGCGACCATGCGACCGGCTCTTCGCCCTCCGCCAGCTCCTTCGGCGCACCCGGTGCAGGGCCGATCTCGCCGATCAGCTTGTCGAGGACTGCCTCTACGCCGGCGCCACTCGCGCCGGACATCGCCATCACCTCGGCACCGCTGGCCTCGGCCAGTTCGGCCGACAGCGCCGCGATCAGCTCGGCGTCGAGCATGTCGGTCTTGTTCAGCGCGACGATCACCTTCTTGTCGGTGAGGCCCTCGCCGTAATTGGCGAGCTCGTCGCGGACGATCCGGTAGGATTCGCCGACATCCGCGTCGTTCGCATCGACCAGATGCAGCAGCACGCGGCAGCGTTCGATATGCCCGAGAAAGCGGTCGCCGATGCCTGCGCCCTCGGCCGCACCCTGGATCAGCCCGGGAATATCCGCGACCACGAACTCGCGCTGCTTGTGGCGGACCACGCCCAGCTGCGGCCGGGTGGTGGTGAAGGCATATTCGCCGACCTTGGCCTGCGCGTTCGTGACCTGGTTGATGAAGGTCGACTTGCCCGCATTCGGCAGGCCGACGAGACCCGCATCGGCGAGCAGCTTCAGTCGCAGCCAGACCCAGGCCTCGCCGAACGGCCAGCCGGTGCCGTGCTGGCGCGGGGCGCGGTTGGTCGACGTCTTGTAGCTGGCGTTGCCACGGCCGCCATCGCCGCCGCGGAACAGCACTTCGCGCTGGCCGACCTGCGTGAAGTCGATCAGCACCTCCTCCTTGTCCTCCGACAGCACCTGCGTGCCGAGCGGGACGCGGATGACGAGGTCCTCGCCGCCCGCGCCGGTGCGGTTCGAGCCCGAGCCGCCCGAGCCGCGCGGGGCACGGAAATGCTGTGTGTAGCGAAAGTCGATCAACGTGTTCAGGCCGGCGATGCATTCGAACACGATGTCGCCGCCCTTGCCGCCATTGCCGCCATCGGGGCCGCCATATTCGATGAATTTCTCGCGGCGGAAGCTGACGGCACCGGGGCCGCCCTCACCCGAACGTACGTAGATCTTGGCTTGGTCTAGAAAATGCATCGCCGCCCCATAGCGAAATTGGCGAAAATCGCCAGCCTCTGCGACTCGGACCCTGGTCGGCGTTGCTCAGGCCGACGGGCAGGCGGCGGCGTCCTTGCTCGCGAGCAGCGCGTCGAGCGCGAGTTCGCGCGCCCTGGTCGCGGGCAGGCCGAGCGCGCGGGCCATCGGCGCGCCCATCAACGCGTCGCCCAGCGCCATCAGGACCAGCGTCAGCGTCTGGTCCTGGATTGGCTGGTCGCCGGGCATGTCGCCCTCGGCAAGTTCGTCGACCAGATCGTGGATCGCGGTGAGAATCGGGTCGAGCGCGTCGGTGTTGCCCGACAGGATCATCCAGCTCGCCAGCGCGCCCGCGCCGCCCTTGCCGAATGCGTCGAACGTCATCTCGACCACTTCGCGCGGATCCAGCTCGCCCGCGCGGACACGCAGCACCGCGGCGCCGATCGTGCCGACGATGTCCGCCGCCATCCGCGTGATCAGTGCGGTCTGCAGCGCCTCGGCCGAGCCAAAATGGTGGAGCAGATTGGCGTGCGTCCGCCCGATCCGGCCCGCAACCGCCTTCAACGTGACCGCGCCGGGACCGCTTTCGACGAGCAGCGCGCGCGCGGCCTCGACGGCGGCATCACGCGATTCGGTCGGGGAGAGGCGCTTGCGGGGTGTTGACGTCACGAAATGAAAAACCTACTTACAACTGTGTCAGTAATGACGATCTGTCTCTGTTTGGAGGTTTCCGTGGCGAAAGCAACCACACCCGTCGATCTGACGATCACACCGCGCGATCGTCGATTTGGCCGGGGCTCGCCGATTCGCCGGTGGTGGCTGAACGACGATCCGATCGCGACGGCCTTTTACAACGCCTTGTCGGTCACCTTCCCCAAGGGCGAGGGCTATTTCGTCGACAGCGTTCGCCGGTTTCGCGACGGTACGCCGCCCAAGCTGACCGCCGAGATCAACGCGTTCATCAAGCAGGAGGTGATCCACACCCGCGAGCATGTCGCGTTCAATCGGCACGTCACCGACCAGGGGTATGACGTCGCGCCGCTGATCGCCGATGTCGACGCCGCGCTCGCGCTCACCAAGGGGCGCCCGCCAATCGCGAGCCTCGCTGCGACGACCGCGCTCGAGCATTTCACCGCGATGCTCGCGCACGAACTGATCGCGAACCCCCGGCACCTCGCCGGCGGCGACCAGCAGGCGGCGGCGCTGTGGCAATGGCACGCCGCCGAGGAGATCGAGCACAAGGGCGTCGCCTATGACACCTGGCTGCACGCGACGCGCGACTGGCCGCGGTTCACGCGCTGGCGGGTCAAGTCGCTGGTGATGCTGATCACCACGTGGCGCTTCTTCACGGGGCGGGCGCGCGGCATGACCGAATTGCTGCGGCAGGACGGGCTCACGGGCCCGCGGATCTGGGCGCGGATGGCATGGTATGCGTTCGGCAATCCGGGGATGGCGCGCAAGATCGCGGGCGTCTGGGCGGCCTATTTCCTGCCCGGCTTCCATCCCTGGAAACACGACGACCGCGCGCTGATCGCGCTGGCCGAGAGTGATTATGAGGCGGCGGTGTTGCCGGTCGAGAAGCGGGCGGTGGTGGCCTGAGTCACGGACACAGCCTTTCCTCTCCCAGGCTCTCCCGCGAAGTATGTAGGGCGAATCATCGCCAGGCATTCCACCCCGGCGAAGGCCGGGGCCCAGTTGGAAAGGTCGTAGTAACGAAGCGATGACCGCAGTCAGCGACGTTCCCCAACTGTGCCCCGGCCTTCGCCGGGGTGGTGGAATTTCAAGGCTGAGATGCGCGAATCACGCCGCCATCGGCATCGGCGCACATCGATCCTCATCGAGCACCAGCTCGAACAGCACGGCCTGAGCCTCGCCGCCACGCCCGCGCGACGTCCGCAGCTCGACCCGCCCGGTCGGCCGGAAGCCGAGCTTGGCCAGCACACGACCGGAGGCGGGATTGTCGACGAAATGGAACGCCTCGAGCCGCCGGAGCCCGAGCGCATGGCGGGCGATCGCGATCACCGCCTCGCCAGCCTCGGTCGCATACCCGCGTCCCCAGGCATCGGGCGTCACCCAATAGCCGAGTTCATGGCCATACCCGTCCGGCGATGCATGGATATCGATGCCGCCAACCAGCCGCGGCGCGCCGGGGTCGAGCGCATCGATTAGGAAGCGCGGCTGATGCTCGCCGCGCGGTTGCGCCAGAAAGGCCGCCGCGTCGCCGAGTGAATAGGGCCAGGGTGCCCGCGTCAGCTTGGCGATCACGGCTTCGTGCCCGATCGCCTGCGTCAGCGCAGGCGCATCCTCGGGCCAGCCGGGCCGCAGGGTCAGTCTCTTCGTGCGCGCGAACATTGCTCTCTTCCTCTCGCGTCGTCGGCTGCGCGCATGCCACGTCAGGATGACGGGACGGCGACAGCCAAGGGGAGGGAGCAATAAAAAAGGGAGCCGGGGTGACCCGTCTCCCTTGTTCAGGTTCGCTTTCGCGACCCGGGTCACCCTGGTGGGCAACCCGGATGGTTACCCGATGTTATTCGGCTGCAACTGCCATGTCGGCGGCATCATTCGCTGCCAGCTCGACCGAGCAGAACTTGCGACCAAGTTTGCCCTGGCTGAACACGACGCGGCCATCGACCAGCGCGAACAGCGTGTGGTCCGTGCCGATGCCGACATTGGTGCCCGGATAGAACTTCGTCCCGCGCTGGCGCACGAGGATGTTGCCGGCAACGCATGCCTGGCCACCGAACTTCTTCACGCCGAGACGACGACCGGCTGAATCGCGACCGTTGCGCGAAGAGCCGCCTGCTTTCTTATGTGCCATCTGAAGCTACTCCTTATGCCTGAGCGGCCGGGGCGTCAGCCTCGGTCTGCTTGGCCGTCTGGCCGCCGACGGACACGATCTTCAGGATCGTGTGCTGCTGGCGATGGCCGTTCTTGCGACGATAGTTGTGACGACGACGCTTCTTGAAGACGATGACCTTGTCCGCCTTCGCCTGAGCGATGATCTCTGCAGCGACGGTGAAACCCTCGACCGAGCGCAGTTCCGAGCCTTCGCCCGCCAACAGCACATCACCCAGCGTCACCGACGCACCTGCATCGCCTTCGATCTTTTCGACGACGATCTTATCTCCGGCGGCGACGCGATACTGCTTGCCGCCCGTGCGCACGACTGCGAACATGGCCCTTGTCACTTTCCAAATACATGTGCCCCACGAACGCGGGGTCCGCCGGGAGAAGCCGGGGAGCTAAGCGAGGGGCGTGACGATGTCAACCAAGAAGGGCCATTGCGGGGGGCTAAATCATCGCGGGCCCTGGCAGGAACCGCATCAGGGCGCCGCGCTCGACCCGGCGATCAGTGCCGGTGGACGGCGCGCAGCGTGTAGCGACCATCGGCAAAGTCGGTGAACAACCCGGCGATACCGGGATGGTCGACCGGCTCGTCGCCCGCGTCGGATACCAGATTCTGCTGGCTGACATAGGCGACGTAGCTCGACTCGCGATTCTCGGCGAGCAGATGGTAGAAGGGCTGGTCCTTCTTCGGCCGCATCTGTTCGGGAATCGCCTCGTACCATTCATCGGTATTGGCAAAGACCGGATCCACGTCAAACACGACCCCGCGGAAATCGAACAGGCGGTGCCGGACGATGTCGCCGATCGAGAAATTCGCATGGACGATCGGCGGGGCGACGACCTCGACCGCCGCCGCCGGTGCCGGCTCGGACGAGAGGGCATCGGACGCGGCGATGTCGGGGGTGGCGGGGTCGATGGGGATGTCGTGGCGGGGCATGGCGACAATTTAAGCGCTGTTTCGCGACGCACAAGCCGGGCCGCTCGTGATTGCAAAAACCCTCTTGCACTGCGGCGAGGTCTGATTTAGAGGCCCGCCCTCGACCGATCGGAGGCGCTGCTTGCAGCTCTTCGGATGACCTTGCGGAGAGGTGGCAGAGTGGTCGAACGTACCGCACTCGAAATGCGGCGTACCCGCGAGGGTACCGTGGGTTCGAATCCCACCCTCTCCGCCATTTACCTAGCGCCATGTGGATCACAGAGATCCCTGGCCCCCGCGCCGGGGCCGCGCACTTCTCTATAGCTATCGTCCGATGCTCCGCTGCTGTGGACAGCGCATTCATGTGCTCAGAGCAGTAGGCGCGGGACGACAGTCGGGGAGGGGGTACGTTATCTCCCATGCCCGTCCCGGCCAAGGCCCCCTCCAGATCGAGACCGCGATGCGTACGTTCCTTCTGAACATCCTGCTGGCGGCCGGGCTGGTGGCCCTGGCCGTCCTTTCGCGGTTCATGCTGCTCGATACCTATTCCCGCTGGCAGATCGCGGCGTTCTGGCTGCTGGCGGCGCTGCTCGAATGGGGCGTCAAACCGCGGATCGGTCTGAAAGCACGCTGGCTGACCGCGCTCGCCACCGCGATCGCGACGACGCTGGCGATCCTCGCCGTGCGCTGGCACGTCGAGGGCCTGTGCCCGCACACTTGGCCGCAATGCGCGTCCTATCCGTTCTGGCGTGTCGTCCTGCACCTGATCGAGCGCGCGTAGACCGGACGTGCGCCCCGGTATCGCCAAAGCAACGCCGGAAGCGTGGCCCGACGGCAACAAGTCCCGATAAAGTACAGGGATCGCCGATAGACCCGAAATTTTTCGTGGAGAAATTCTTCTGTATCCGCCTAGGCGTTGAATTGCTTGAACTCGCCTATGTGCTGGCTCGGCGTGAACCGCATCGACGGCGCTCGTAAGCAATGCTGCATTGCCCAGTGGCGTCGCCAGTCCGGTTTCATCATTCGTTCAATATACCGGGCGGCACGTCATGAAGATTGCTTTCTTTCTTTCGAACTATCCCGTTCTTTCGGAAACGTTCGTCGTTCGTCAGATCAGGGGTATGATCGACCTTGGGCATCAGGTTACGATCATTACCGGCCAGCATGATCTTTCTGTCGATGATCCACTATCCGGTGCCGCGCGCATCGTCTCCGTTCGCGCGAATACAGGGGGCTCATCGCCGATCGCGCAATTGCTGAAAAAGTCGGCTCGACTTCTGCTTGGCGCGCAATCCGGCAAGAGCCGACGGCGAATTCGCGCAGGACTTACTGGCTTGCGCGATGGAATCGTCGCGCCGATCGTCGATATTCTCAGTGTCGGTGAACAGGGACTTGGTCATTTTGATGCCATCATCGCGCATTTCGGCCCCGCGGGCGTGCGGGCCATGTATCTGCGCGACGCCGGTCTGATCTCGGGCCCGATCGCCACAGTCTTTCATGGTCTTGACGTGACTGAGCATGGTCTCGTCAAAAAATTCCTGCCGCATTACCGCCGCCTCTTCACTCAGACCGAGGCGCTGCTTCCGATCAGTGAATTGTGGAAGAAGAAGCTGATCGGCTGGGGTGCTGACCCGGCGATGATCACGGTTCACCGGATGGGGGTCGACGTCAGCGACTTTCCGATGCCGCAGCCACGTCGCGGCGCTGCCGGGCCATTGCGGCTGCTGACGACGGCGCGCTTCGTCCAGAAAAAGGGGCTGATCTACGCGATCAATGCCATGTGCGCCGCGCCGGGCGATTCGCATCTGTCGATCATCGGCTACGGGCCGCTGGAGAAGGAACTGCGCGAGGCCGCTGCGGCCTGTCCTGCGCGCGTAACGTTCCTCGGCAAGATCCCGCACCGCGAGGTGCTTGCGGAACTCAAGCGGTCCGACGTGTTCCTGCTGCCGTCCGTCGTCGCCGACAATGGCGACATGGAAGGGATTCCCGTGTCGCTGATGGAGGCCATGGCGCTCGGCGTCATCACCGTCTCCACTTGGCATAGCGGCATCCCGGAACTCATCGACGACGGCGTCGAGGGCTTTCTGGTCGAGGAGCGCAATGCGGGACAGATCGCCGACATCATAACGACAATCGAATCGGGGGAGGTGGATCTGGCGAGCATGCGGGTGGCGGCACGCGCCAAGATTGAGCGCGAATTCGACAATAGGGAGCTCGATACCAGACTCGAGCAGATTGCGTTCACGCTAGCGGGCATCGTTCCGGCGACGGAGCCGGTACGCGTGGCGGAAGCGGTGTCCTGATGCTCATCTGCTGGCATCGCCTCGGCGAATGGCGCGTTGTTTCAGTGAATGAGGCCGGTGGCGAGACTTGGGTGCGGCAATGCAAGAAGTGCGCATACTCCCAATCGCGCTTTTCCTTCGGGAGACGGCCGCACCAGCGTTGATGCTGCCGTCCCGAAATTGGGTATCGTAAGTCCGACCTTATCCCGCCCGGCCACAACCGCGCGGGGTCAGCGGCCGAGCAGGCGGTCGAGATAGGCGTCCTTGTGCCTGGGGCCGAAACTGCCCTTTTTCGGCTCGATCTTGAACAGATACCGCTCGTTCCAGGCCGCGCCACCGCCCCACCAGGTCACGCCGACGACCGTATCGGCATTGGTCTTGAGATAGGCGATCGCTGCTGCGCCCGCCGCCTCGCAGCTCGGCGGTATCGCCCCGGCGCGTCCGAACGCCGATTCGGTGATGATCCCCTTCAGCCCGCGCGCACGCAGTTCGGCCGCGAAATTGTCATAGCCCGGCGTCCCCGTGCAGCTTGGCTGGGTTCCGCTCGACCCCTTGTCGAAATAGCGGTGCCCGTTGATGATGGTCAGACCGAGCGGATCCTTCAGCCCGCCCGCGCGGTCGAGGGCGACCAGCGCGCTTTCGGACGGCTTGGCGGCGTCCTCGCGCTTGCGCAGCCGGAAGGTGGCGGAGGACCCGGGATATTCCGGCGCGATGACATTGCGGATCCCCGCGGCGCGCAGGCCCGCGATGATCTGGTTGGTATCGCGCGCCCATTGATCCCAGTCGTTGGTCAGCACCGGGTCGTCGAAATGCCTCGGCTCGTTCATCGGGTCGATGATGATCCGGTCGGACCGCGGCATGCTCGCCATCAGCGACGTCCAGAACGCCACCTGTTCGGATACCGATGGCCAGCTATAATCGTGACGATCGAGCACGACATAGGCATCGCGGTCGAGCGCGGCGCGCGTCGCTGCCACCAATTTCCTGCGGATCGCGGGGTCCGCCATCTGCGGCCCCTTGAACGGCAGGCGGACCATCGTGAACCCCTTGTCGAGATAGGCGCGGACCGACGCCGGCGTCGGGCAGAGCGTACCGTCGGCGACAAAGCTGCACCCGGCAATGTTCACACCGAAGACGGGGCCCCTGATACGCACGTTGGCGCTCGCGCTGGACCTCACGGGCGCGTTTGCCTTTTGAGGTGCGGGGGGCGGCTGCATGCGTTGCGGGGAGGGCGCGGCCGAGGCCGGACAGCCCAGTCCGGCGGCGGCGATGGCAAGGCCGACAAGGCCGGCGGCGATCGATGGTCGGGTCATGACATGTACCTGGCGAATAAGGGTGAAAGCGAATCGGTCGCGCTTCGGATCCGCCTCCCTATCATTGAATTTCGGGATGCCTGGCGTCGATCAGGGGCCGCGGTCTGACGCCGCGAGGGCCGCGTTATCGCGGGGAAGTGTCCCTGGACAGAGCTCATGCCTGGCGAAGCGCCGTCCAGATCCGCGCACATCACACCGCCGAACGCGATCGCCGCAGTGCATCGCGCGATGTGGCGACGATTAGGATATGAAACTGGAGGCCCGACCGGGAATCGAACCCGGGTGCGAGGATTTGCAGTCCTCTACGTCACCACTCCGCCATCGGGCCTCGATGCGGAGCGCGCAAATGCGGGCTTTTGTGCGGCGGGTCAACCGGGCGATCGCGTTTGTGGGCTAAAATAGTCGTGGGGTGTGCCACGGCGGTGCGCCGCCGGGTGGGGGACGGCTTGCACGCCGGCGATGGATTGGGCACGATACGGCCCAATTCTGGCTTCATATGGAGTTTCTTTTGGACGTGATGCAGGTGTCCGGGGGAACGAACCGCGCAGGGCTGGCGCCCGATGTCTTTGCGATGCCCGCGGGGATGGCGATCCGATATGACCAGCCCTGCGATGCGCTCACCGATCTCATCACCGGCTACCATGTCTATCGCGCGACTGGTCCGGCCAGCATCGGCCAGGTCAACCGCTTCCTGCCGGGGACGGCCAATGTCCGGTTCGCGTTCGAGGCGGGACCGATCAGCGTGGCGATCGGCCGGCGGACCTTCGGCCCCCTGCCGGCGGCGACGCTGTACGGCCCGACGGGGACCGCGCTGAAGGCGACGACCAATGGCGGCATCATGATCGGGTTCGGGGTCAGCGCGCTGGCCTGGAGCCGGTTGTTCAACCGGTCGGCGGCGGATTATCGTGACCGGATCGTGCCGCTTGCCGACGCGCTCGGGCCGGTCGCGACCCAGCGTCTGACGACCGCACTACGGGCGGCCGAGCGCGACGACCAGGTCGCGCCGATCCTCGATGCCATCCTGTGTGATCTGCTCGGGCCGCCGCACCGCGAATCCGCGACGATCCGTCAGCTTACCCGGCTGATCGGGCAGGACGGCGGCGATGACGTCGCCGCGGTCGCGGCCAAGCTGGCGATCAGCCCGGACACGCTGCGGCGGCTGGCGGTGCGTCATTTCGGCTTCACCCCCAAGATGCTGCTGCGGCGCGCACGGTTCCTGCGCTCGTTCCTGCGCGTGTTCCGGACGCCCGGCGGCACCGACTATTCGGCGATCGACCCGAGCTATTTCGACGTGTCGCATTTCCTGCGCGACGCCGGCACGTTTCTCGGGATGACACCGCGGCGGTTCATGGCGATGAGCACGCCGTTTCTCGACGCAAGCGTCCGCGCGCGCGCCGCCGTGCTCGGCGCGCCGACCCAGGCGTTGCAGGTTCCCGCCGAAACGAGCGAGCGGATCATCGGCGCGGTGCCGGCCCGCCGGGCACCGAAGATCGATACCGCCCCCGATCCCACGCCCACCCCCGTCATCGACCCGGCGGAAATTCCGATGCCCGATCAGGGCGCGCCCGTGCTAGGCGCCTGAGCGAGGTGTTGCCGCATTCTGCGTGCGCCCTCGGCGTCCCGCCCGCGGCATTTCGGTGTCACACGGGCGGGCGGGGCGCCCTAGTCCCGGCATCCGGCCCCTGTGCCATTCCGACCTCTGTGCCATTCCGACCTCTGTGCCGTTCCGAGCCGGGCCGTCTGGCGCGATTCGCGACAGGTCGCTTGGCGCGACGCTGGCGGCACGGTAGAGATTGACGCAAGCGAACAAGTGTATTGCGCAACTAAAACAGCTGTGCGACAGGATGGACCATGACGACGATCAGCCTCGATACGAATTCCACTACCCGCACGCGTGCGGCTGTCGGCACGTCCGACGGCGGTCCCGATTTCGCGGTCATGCGTCACGCCATGGTGGCCAGCCAGCTGCGCACCAACGCGGTCAGTGACCAGCGCGTCGTCGCGGCGATGGCGCGGGTGCCGCGCGAGGCGTTCGTGCCTGACGATGTCCGGTCGATCGCCTATCGCGACGCACCGATCCCGCTCGGCGGTGGCCGTTACGCCAACCTGCCGATGGCGACCGGCCGGTTGCTCACCGAGGCTTATCTGACCGCCACCGACCGGGTCCTGCTGATCGGCGCTGCGACGGGCTACACCGCCGCGGTTCTTGCCGAGATCGTCGGTACGGTGGTCGCGGTCGATAGCGATGCGGCCTTGCTCGGCACCGCACGCGATGCGCTGGACGCCACGCCGACGGTCGAACTGGTCGAGGGGCCGATGGCACAGGGCCATGCCGCCGGTGCCCCCTATGACGTGCTCGTCATCGACGGCGCGGTCGAGGCGATCCCCGACACGCTGGTGGCGCAGATCCGGTCGGGCGGCCGCATCGTCGCCGGGATCGCCGATCGCGGCGTGACCCGGCTCGCATCGGGACGAAAGACCGATGGCGGCTTTGCACTGGCGGCGTTCGTCGATGTCGAGTGCGTGACGCTGCCGGGTTTCGAAACACCCAAACCCTTCAAGTTCTGAGGCACATCATGCCGCGCGCCGCTCAAGTTCGCCGTCTGCTCTCGGGTGTTGCGCTGCTATACAGCGCTGCACCGGTCCATGCGGAGACGCTCCGCGAGGCGCTGGTCAAGGCCTATACGACCAACCCGACGATCACGGCGCAGCGTGCGACGCTGCGTGCGACCGACGAGAATGTCCCGATCGCGCGTGCCTCCGGGTTGCCCTCGGCGAATGCGACCGGCGATTACACCGAATTCGTCGTGACCGCGGCGAACAGCTTCATCGCCTTGCCGCGTCAGGTCGTGGCACGCGCGAACGTCTCCGTGCCGCTCTATCAGGGCGGGCAGGTGCGCAACTCGGTCGCCGCGGCCAAGACGCGGGTCGAGGCGGGCCGCGCGACGCTGCGCGGTACCGAGGCCGATCTGTTCACCAACGTCGTCGGCGCCTATATGGACGTGATCCGCGACGAGGCGATCGTCGGCCTGAACACGCAGAATGTTCGCGTGCTCGACATCAATCTCCAGGCCAGCCGCGACCGGTTCCAGGTCGGCGACCTGACCCGCACCGACGTCGCCCAGTCCGAGGCGCGGCTTGCGCTTGCGCGGGCGCAGCTCCAGTCGGCCGAGGCACAGCTGATCACCAGCCGGGAAAACTATATCCGCTTTGTCGGGACGCCCGCCGGCACGCTCGAAACGCCGCCGACCCTCCCGCATCTGCCCGACAGCCCCGCCCTGGCGGTGACGGTGGCGATCGACAATAATCCCGTGCTGATCGCGGCGGCGAAGGAACGCGACGCGACGCGGTACGATGTCGGTGTCGCGCGGGCGAGCCGCCTGCCGCAGATCAGTGCTACCGGCGGCGCCAGCTACACCAACTATCTCGGATCGGCGTCGACGACCGACGGCAGCATCAACACCTTTCCCAATGCAAACAAGGCGGTGCAGGCGGGCTTGTCGCTGACGATGCCGCTGTTCCAGGGCGGTCGTCCCGCCGCGCAGGTCCGCCAGGCCGAGGCGTTTCAAAGCCGCGCGATCGAGAATGTGACCGCAGCCGAGCGCAATGTGATCGCGCAGGCACGCTCGGCCTATGCCGTCTGGCGTTCGTCGGAACAGGTGATCCAGTCGTCCGAAACCGCGGTCAACGCGAACAAGCTCAGCCTCGAGGGTGTCCGAGCGGAGAACAGCGTCGGCACACGCACGATCCTCGACATCCTCAACGCCGAGCAGGAGCTGCTCAACAGCCAGGTCACGCTCGTGACGGCGCGGCGCGACGCCTATGTCGCGGGCTTCGCGCTGCTGGCGGCGATGGGGCAGGCGGAGGCGCGCGATCTCGGACTCGACGGCGGCGTGCTGTACGATCCGGTCGCCAATTACGACCGCGTCCACAAGAAGATCTGGGACTGGGGCGGTGATGGCGAGCCGGTGCCGGTCGCGACGCGTACCGTCCAGTCGCCCACACAGGACGCCGCCGTGCGCCGCGAACTTGACCCGTTGCTCGACAGCCCGGTTGACAGGAACCCGGCATTGACGACAGGTAAGGATGCGCCGAGCCGCCAATAGGGGCGCGTGGGGCGACGGGGTTTGGAATGGTCCGTATGGGGGATATCAGCGCGGAGCCGTCGATGGAGGAAATCCTCTCGTCGATCAAACGCATCATTGCCGAAGAAGGCGACGGCATGCCGAGCCGCCAGCGGCGCCACCAGCGGGCGATGCCCGCATCGGCGGCCACCGATTATGCGGCCGATTACGACGACGACGCGATCGACGACGATGAAATCCTCGAACTGAGCGACCCGATGCCGATGGTTGACCGCACCCCCCGCCCGCCGAAATCGCCGGTGCTGAACTCGGTCGACGCTGCGCCGGAACCACGCCAGGCACCGCCGCGCAGCCAGCCCCAGCCTCATGTCGCGCCCACAGCCTCTCATGCGCCCCAACAGCATGCTCCGCAGCCTGCAGAAGAGCCGGCCCAGCCGATCATGTCGCGCGAGACCGCGGCGGCAACGCGTGCGCCGCTCGAGGCGCTGACGCGGATGATGGTCAAGCCCGAGGGAAGCAGCGACGGCACGCTCGAGGGTCTGGTCCGCGAGATGCTGCGCCCTATGCTGCGCGAATGGATCGACGCGAACCTGCCCGACATGGTCGAGGACATGGTCGCGCGCGAGATCGCCAAGATCATGAACCAGCAGCCCTGACCGGGCCGGCCGCAGCGTTTCGCGCTGCGGCCTGTATCGGGACCTGGCCGGCCGGCGGCGATCGGACGATGCTCGCCGGGTTCTGGTCCAAACGACTGTAATGTCACGACGAGCGGAACCGTGACGGTTCCGCTATGGTTGTTGGCGAATGTCCGATCACAGTGTGTCCGCGCCTGAAATCCCCGCCCGTCTCGCCGCGCAGGGCGTCCGGGGCGATATCGCGCCGGCCGATGCCAGCAGCGACATCTTTTTTGCCGCAGTACGCACCACGCGGATGCCGATGGTGGTCACCGACCCGCATCGTCCCGACAACCCGATCATCTTCTGCAACGACGCCTTCTCGTTCATGACCGGCTACTCGCAGGACGAGATCCTGGGCTACAACTGCCGCTTCCTGCAGGGCCCCGAGACCGACCGCACGGTCGTAGGCGAATTACGCGCCGCGATCGCCAAGCGTGAGGAAGTCTCGGTCGAGATGCTCAACTACCGGAAGAACGGCTCGACCTTCTGGAACGCGCTCTACGTCTCGCCCGTGTTCGGCGACGACGGCGAGCTGCGCTATTTCTTCGCGAGCCAGCTGGACATCTCGCGCCGCCGCGAGGCGGAGGAGGCGCTGCACGAGGCGCAGCGGATGGAGGCGGTCGGCAAGCTGACCGGGGGAATCGCGCACGACTTCAACAATCTGCTGCAGGTCATTCAGGGCTATGCCGACATCCTCGACGCGCGGATCGACGCGAGCGATCGATCGGCGCGGCGGGCGGTCGATGCGATCTCGACCTCGGCCTCGCGCGCGGCGACGCTCACCCAGCAGCTGCTCGCCTTTGCGCGCAAGCAGGAATTGCGCGACCGGTTGATGAACCTCAACCAGCTGCTGGGCGATTTCCGGCCGATTCTCGACCGCAGCATCGGCAGTGGGATCACGCTGAAGCGCGACCTGGCGACCGATCTTTGGAATTGTCGCGTCGATCCGGTGCAGGCCGAGATGGCGCTGCTCAACATCATCGCCAATGCCCGCGACGCGCTCGACGGCACGGGGGAGATCACGATCACGACGCGCAACGCCGTCCTGCCCGAGGATGGCGGTGTCGCGAGGCTCGAGCCCGGCGAATATGTCGTGCTGAGCATTCGCGACAACGGGCCGGGGATCGATCCCGGGACGGTCGACAAGATCTTCGAACCCTTCTTCACGACGAAGGAGATGGGCAAGGGCGCCGGGCTGGGCCTCGCGATGGTCTACGGCTTCGTCCGGCAGTCGGGCGGCCTTGCCACGGTGCGCAACCTCAGCGGGGGCGGTGCCGAATTCTCGCTCTACTTCCCGCGTGCGAGCGGTGCGGTCGAGCGCAAGACCGCGGGGCCGATCGCACCGCATGCGGGCGGCGCCGAGCGCGTGCTGATGGTCGAGGATCAGCGCGAAGTGGGCGAGCTTGGGCGGACGATCCTCGAGGATCTCGGCTATGACGTCGTCCTGGTCAACAGCGCGCGCGCCGCGCTCGACACGCTCCGTCAGGACTCGGAATTCCGCCTGCTGTTCACCGATATCCTGATGCCCGGCGGCATGAACGGCGTCACTCTGGCCCAGTCGGTGCGGCGCGACTATCCGCATACCGCGGTGTTGCTGACGACGGGCTTTGCCGATGAGGCGATCGACGAGGGCAGCCGGTCGTTCGAACTGATCCGCAAACCCTATCGGCGGAATGAGTTGAACGACCGCATCCGGGCGGTGCTCGACAAGCCGGGGGCGCGGACGTGAGGCTGGTCTAGCCCGGACACGCTCGCTAAGGCACGGGGTATGAGCGAGCTTCCCAAAACCTTCGACCCCGCCTCCATCGAATCGCGCTGGTATGCGCATTGGGAGGCCAGCGGCCAGTTCCGCCCCGACCGCCCGAACGCGGAACCCTGGACGATCGTCAACCCGCCGCCCAACGTCACGGGCAGCCTGCATATCGGCCATGCGCTCGACAACACGCTGCAGGATATCCTGACGCGCCATGCTCGCCTCAAGGGCAAGGACGCGCTCTGGGTGGTCGGCACCGATCACGCCGGCATCGCGACGCAGATGGTGGTGGAGCGTCAGATGGGCGCGATGTCCCCGCCGCAGAAGCGCACCGACCTTTCGCGTGAGGACTTCATCGCCAAGGTCTGGGCGTGGAAGGAAGAGAGCGGCGGCGAGATCACGCAGCAGCTCCGCCGCTTGGGCTGCTCGATGGACTGGGCGAACGAACGGTTCACGATGGACGAGGGCTTTTCGAAGGCCGTCCTCAAGGTGTTCGTCGACCTGCACAAGCAGGGGCTGCTCTACCGCGACAAGCGCCTGGTGAATTGGGATCCGGGCCTCGGCACCGCGATCAGCGACCTTGAGGTCGAGACGCGTGAGATCAAGGGCAGCTTCTGGCACCTGCGCTATCCGCTCGCCGACGGATCCGGCTTTATCGAGGTCGCGACGACGCGGCCCGAGACGATGCTCGCCGACATGGCGGTCGCGGTGAACGGCGCGGACGCGCGCTACACCGCGTTGATCGGCAAGCAGGTGAAGCTGCCGATCACCGGACGGCTGATCCCGATCATCGCCGACGACCATGCCGATCCCGAGCTCGGATCGGGCGCGGTGAAGATCACGCCGGGGCATGACTTCAACGATTTCGAGGTCGGCAAGCGGGCAGGGATGGCCGCGGGCGCGATGCTCAACATGCTCGATGCCAAGGCGCGCGTCGTGCAGGTGTCCGACGGGCTGATCCCCGCCGAGCTGCTCGGGCTGACGACCGCGGAGGCGCGGAAAGCCGTCGTCGCGCAGCTGAAGGCCGAGGGCTTCCTGATCGCGCATGTCGACAAGGACGGCGTCGAGCACGACGCCGAGCCGCGCACGATCCAGACGCCGTACGGCGATCGCTCGGGCGTGGTGATCGAGCCGTGGCTGACCGACCAATGGTATGTCGACGCCAAGACGCTCGCGCAGCCCGCGATCGAGGCGGTCCGCGTCGGCGCGATCGATATCGTGCCCAAGACCTGGGAGAAGACGTTCTTCAACTGGATGGAGAACATCCAGCCCTGGTGCGTGTCGCGCCAGCTGTGGTGGGGGCATCAGATCCCGGCCTGGTTCGGGCCGGACGGTACGCCGTACGTGGCTGAAACCGAGGCCGAAGCGCAGGCGCTCGCCGGCGCCGGCGTGACGCTGGTGCGCGATCCGGACGTGCTCGACACGTGGTTCTCCTCCGCACTCTGGCCCTTCGCGACGCTAGGCTGGGACGGCTCCCAACCCCCGTTCGCCCTGAGCGAAGTCGAAGGGCAGGCCACGGGCGACACCGCCCCGGGCGGTGCTTCGACTTCGCTCAGCACGAACGGAAATGGGGGGCATTCTCAATCCCAAACCCGGGGGCGTCCCGGATCCCAACTCGGCGGCCGCTATCCCAACGACGTGCTCATCTCCGGCTTCGACATCCTGTTCTTCTGGAACGCGCGGATGATGATGCAGGGGCTGCACTTCATGAAGGACGTGCCGTTCCGCACGCTCTACCTGCACGGCCTCGTCCGCGCGGCGGACGGCGCGAAGATGTCGAAGTCGAAGGGCAATGTCGTCAACCCACTCGGGCTGATCGACCAATATGGCGCCGATGCGCTGCGCTTCTTCATGGCGGCGATGGAGAGCCAGGGCCGCGACATCAAGATGGATGAGAAGCGCGTCGAGGGCTATCGCAACTTCGCGACCAAGCTGTGGAACGCCGCGCGGTTCGCACAGGCCAACGGCATCGTCGCGAGCACCACGCTCGAGGCGCCCCGCGCGGAGCTCGCGGTCAACAAGTGGATCATCGCCGAGACGATCGCGACCGTGCAGACGGTCGACCTCGCGCTCGCCGACTACCGCTTCGACGGCGCCGCCAACGCGATCTACCAGTTTGCGTGGAGCCGGTTCTGCGACTGGTATCTCGAACTCATCAAGCCGCAGATGGTCGATGACGTCCGCGGCCAGATCGACGACGAATCCAAGGCGGTCGCGGGCTGGGTGCTCGACCAGATCCTGGTGCTGCTCCATCCGTTCATGCCGTTCATCACCGAGGAACTGTGGCACGCGATGGGCACTCGCGAGCACGACCTGATCGTCGCGCAGTGGCCGATGGCGGACGCGCGCTCGCTCGATCCCGAGGCGAGCAAGGAAGTCGACTGGCTGATCCGGCTCGTCGGCGAAATCCGCACCGCGCGCAACGAGCTGAACGTGCCGCCGGGCGCGCGGCTGCCGCTGCACGTTCGCGATGCGAATGCGGCGACGCTCGCACGGCTCGAACGCCAGGCGCCCGCGCTCGCGCGTCTCGCGCGCGTCACGCATGCCGAGGGCGAAGCCACCGGCGGCGCGGCGCAGGTCGTGGTCGACGAGGCGACCTTCGTCCTGCCGCTCGAGGGCGTGATCGATCTCGACGCCGAACGCACCCGCCTGACCAAGGCGATCGCGGCGGCGGAGAAGGAGCGCGACGCGCTCGCAGGGAGGCTCGGCAATGCGAGCTTCGTCGAGCGCGCCAAGCCCGAAGCGGTCGAGAAGGCCAAGGCGGACCATGCCGACAAGGCCGCCGAAGCTGCGCGGTTGCAGGCGGCGCTGGGACGGCTGGGCTGACCTGACCCCGTCCGCTGTACGGGACGGGGCCGGGGCGTGCGTAACGCGTGCTGCGAGCATGCGGGGTCGGGGATGGTCCTGACCCCGCCTGCAAAGGGGAGGGGACCCGACTGCAATGCCTGATGCGACGGACACGCCTGCACCAAAGACCGGCCAGCGCGACCTGACCACGGGGCCGATCGGCAAGACGTTGCTCGCGTTCGCGCTGCCGACGCTCGGATCGTCGGTCCTGCAATCGCTCAACGGCTCGATCAACGCGGTGTGGATCGGCCAGTTTCTCGGCGAGCGTGCGCTGGCGGCAACGACCAACGCGAACATCATCATGTTCCTGCTGGTCGCCGCGGTGTTCGGCTTCGGCATGGCGTCGACCATCCTGATCGGCCAGAACATGGGGCGGCGCGACATCGATGCGGTGCGGCGCGTGCTCGGCACGTCGTTCGGGCTGTTCACGATCATCTCGGTGCTGACGGTGGCGATCGGCTGGCTGGTCGCGCCGGCGATCCTGCGCGTGCTGGCGACGCCCGCCGAGGTCTATCCGCTCGCGCTCGCCTATCTGCGCGTGATCTTCGTCGCGATGCCCGCGGGGTTCCTGACCGTGCTGCTGACGATGGCGCTGCGCGGCACGGGCGATTCGCTGACGCCGCTGAAGTTCATGGCGCTCGGCTCGGTCGTCGACGTCGCGCTCAACCCGCTGCTGATTCGCGGCTGGGGGCCGATCCCTGCGATCGGGATCGAGGGATCCGCGCTGGCGACGCTGATCGCCAACACGGTGTCGTTCGTCGCACTCCTCGCCTATATCTATGCCAGGGACCTGCCGATCCGGCTGCGCGGCGCGGAACTGCGCTACATCCTGCCCGACCGTGCGCTGCTGAAGACGATCGTCGTGAAGGGCGTCCCGATGGGGTTGCAGATGCTCGTCGTCTCGACCTCGGCGCTGGCGATGATCGGGCTGGTCAACCGGCACGGCACCACCACGACTGCGGCCTATGGTGCCGCCAACCAGCTCTGGACCTATGTGCAGATGCCCGCGATGGCGGTCGGTGCGGCGGTCAGCGCGATGGCGGCGCAGAATATCGGTGCAGGGCGCTGGGACCGGGTCGACCGGATCACGCGCGCCGGGCTGATGATGAATCTGGCGCTGACCGGCGGGCTGGTCGCGCTGCTGACGCTGCTCGACCGGCACGTGCTGTGGCTGTTCCTCGGGCAGGATACCGGCGCGATCGGCATCGCCACGCGGATCAACCTCATCGCGGGGTGGAGCTTCATCTTGTTCGGCGTGTCGATGGTGCTGTCGGCGACGGTACGCGCGAACGGCGCGGTGGTCGGCCCGCTGCTGATCCTTGCGGTCGCGATGGGGCCGGTACGGTTCGGGCTCGCCTATGCGCTAGAGCCGATGATCGGCGCTGATGCGATCTGGTGGAGCTTTCCCGTGGGGTCGCTCGCCTCGATGCTGCTGACGATCGGCTATTACCTGCATGGCGGCTGGCGTAAGGGACGGATCGTTACCGAGCCCGCCGCACACGACGCAGGCGAGGCATCCAAGGCGGATTGCGAGCCCGCCAGCCGGTCCATGCCGGTCGGCTGAGCGCCGCCCTAGGTTTGGGGCGGCGTCACCGGGGCCATGACCTGGATGATCCCGGCGGCGATCCTGGCGGTCACCGGGGTCTTGGCGAGCACCTCGCCATCGATCGAGATCGGCAGCTTGGGGATCGTGTCGACGCGCATGCTCTTGCCGCGGAAGTCGCGGACCTCCTCGTGGCGCGATTCGTGGCGAAACACGCTGGCGACCCAGTTCTGGACCAGCCGCCGCTTCATCTTGCCCATCACCGCCTGCACGACGATCTCGCCCGAATCGACCGCCGCCGCGTCGACCAGCTCGGTCCCGCCATGATAGGGACCGTTCGAGATACGCACCTCGACGACGCGCATCCGCACCGCGTCCGGGCCCTCGCCGACGATCAGCGTGAACGGGCGGAAGCGCATGAACTGATACGCCGCCCAGCCGAGATAGCCGACCCGGCCGAGTACCTTCTTGAGGCCGTGCGGCACCGTCTCGGCGATCTTCGGACTGATCCCCATCGCCGCGCAATTGGCGAAATAATCGCCGTCGATCATGCCGAGGTCGATCCGTCGCGGCGCACCCGTCCGGATGACCTCGACCGCGCCTTCGATCGTCAGCGGAATGCCCAGCGTCCGCGCGAAGCTGTTCGCGGTGCCGAGCGGGAGCACGCCGAGGATGACGTCGTGCCCGACCATCAGGTCGACGAGCCCGCTGATCGTGCCGTCGCCGCCGCCCAGGATCAGCAGATCGGGCTTGGCGGCAAGCGCGCGCCGGACGGTGGGCTCGAGATCCTCGGGGTTCTCGACCGCATGCGCGTCGACCTCATAGGGAAGCCCCGACATCGCCGCACAGGCGCGCTTGAACAGCGCCTGTCCTTTGCGCGATTTCGCGTTCACAACGAGCGCGGCGGAGCGGATCGGCCGGTCGCGCGCCGGCCCGGTATCGGGCGCCTGGGTCGTGTCTGTCGTGGTGGCGGTCATGCGAGGCCCAACGCGCGAAAGGGAAATGCGTCCCCGAGGCCGAATCGGCAGCGATCGGTTTCGTTCGCGCCGACCGTAACGCTTGCCTGCGCGGCGTCCATCCCGCAAAAGCCGCGCCATGTCCGCAAGCTATCCCGCGCTGCGCCTGCGCCGCACCCGCTCGTCCGACTGGAGCCGCCGGCTCCATGCCGAGACCGTCCTCACGCCGGCCGATCTGATCTGGCCGCTGTTCGTCGTCGAGGGGGAGGGCGTCGAGCAACCGATCGCCAGCCTGCCCGGCGTATCGCGCTGGTCGGTCGACCAGATCGTCGCGCGCGGTCGCGAGGCGCGTGACCTCGGCATTCCGTGCATCGCGCTGTTCCCCTACACCCAGCCCGAGCGTCGCACCGAGGATGGTCGCGAGGCGCTCAACCCCGACAATCTGATGTGCCAGGCGATCCGTGCGCTCAAGGATGCGGTGCCCGAGGTCGGCGTGCTGACCGACGTTGCGCTCGATCCCTATACCAGCCACGGCCATGACGGGCTGGTCGACGCCGCGGGCTATGTCGTCAACGACACCACCGCGGAGATGCTCGTCGCGCAGGCGCTGAACCAGGCGGCGGCGGGCGCGGACATCATCGCGCCGAGCGACATGATGGACGGCCGGATCGGCATGATCCGCACCGCGCTCGAGGCGGAGTCGCATCACAATGTCCAGATCATGTCCTATGCCGCCAAATATGCGAGCGCCTTCTACGGGCCGTTCCGCGATGCGGTCGGCAGCCGCGGGCTGCTGAAGGGCGACAAGAAGACGTACCAGATGGACAACGCCAATGCCGAGGAGGCGCTGCGCGAGGTCGCGATGGATCTCGCCGAGGGCGCCGATACGGTGATGGTCAAGCCGGGCCTGCCCTATCTCGACATCATCGTCCGCGTCCGTCAGGCGTTCGAGGTGCCGGTCTTCGCCTATCAGGTGTCGGGCGAATATGCGATGATCGAGGCGTCGGCCGCAGCGGGCGCGGGCGACCGCGATGCGCTGGTGCTCGAGACGCTGATGGCGTTCAAGCGCGCCGGCTGTTCGGGCGTGCTGACCTATCATGCGGCACACGCGGCCCGGCTCCTGAATGGATGAGTTCAGGCTCGAGACCGAGCGTCTGATCCTGCGCGCGTGGCGGGACGCGGACGTCGAGCCCTTTGCGGCGATGGGGCGTGACCCCGATGTGATGCGCTTTCTCGGGCCGCTGGCGACGCTCGCCGAGACGCAGGCGGCGGTCGGCCGGATGGTCGATCGGCAACGCGCATCGGGGCATTGCTTCTGGGCGATCGAACGCAAGGCGGATGCCGCGTTTCTCGGCTTTTGCGGTCTGGTACCGGGCAAGCCGCCGATCGACGGCGCGATCGAGATCGGCTGGCGTCTCGCGCGTCATGCCTGGGGGCAGGGCTATGCGTCCGAAGCCGCGGCGGCGAGCCTTGCCTGGGGCTGGGCCAATTTGCCCGTCGCGCATATCGTCGCCATCACGGTCCCCGCCAACATGCGGAGCCGCGCGCTGATGGAGCGGCTGGGCATGACCCATGTCGAGAACGGCGATTTCGACCATCCCGATCTCGCCGCCACCGACCCGCTGCGCCGGCACGTCCTCTATCGGATCCATCGCCCCACCAATGTCTGATCCTTCCCCGATGGCACGGTGGTGCCGCGTCCTGTTCGTCGCGACGATCCTGGCAGGGTCGTTCCTCCTGTTCCTCGTCCAGCCGATGGTCGCGCGCATGGCGCTGCCGCGGCTCGGCGGCGCGCCCGCGGTGTGGAACTCGGCGATGCTCGTCTATCAGGCGCTGCTGCTCGGCGGCTATGCCTATGCGCACTGGCTCGGACGGGTGAAGCCGCGCGCGCAGGCGGTCATCCATCTCGGCGTGCTCGCGGTCGCGGCTTTGTGGCTGCCGATCGGGCTGTTCGCGCTCGATCTGCCCGCCGATGCGCAGCCTGCGGTGTGGGTGCCCTGGTTGCTCGGCCTGTCGATCGGGCCGCTGTTCTTCGCGGTCTCGGCACAGGCGCCGCTGATCCAGCGCTGGTTCAGCGCGTCGAGCGGCGGCGCGGATCCCTATGCGCTCTATGCTGCGTCCAATCTCGGCAGCTTCGCCGGGCTGATCGCCTATCCGCTGGTCGTCGAGCCGCTGCTGGCGATCCACGGGCAGAGCCTGTTGTGGACCGCAGGGTACGCGGTGCTCGTCCTGCTGGTGGCGCTATGCGCGACGCGGCTGCCGCGCACCGCGTCGGCGGAGCACGTCGCAGCGACCAGCCCGGCCCCGGGCGCGACGCGGATCCTTCACTGGATCGCGCTCGCGCTGGTGCCGTCGGGGCTGATGCTCGCCACCTCGACCTATATCACCACCGATATCGTCGCGATGCCGCTGCTCTGGGTGCTGCCGCTCGGGCTCTATCTGCTGAGCTTCACCATCGCCTTCGCGCAGGACCGCACGCTCGCCGACCTGCTGACCCGGATCGCGCCGGTGACGATCCTGCTGTTCGGCGGGGTGATCATGGGCGGGTTCAACGACAAGCCGGTGTTCAGCGCGACGATCGCGCTGACCTTGCTGTTCATGGTCTCGGTCGCGCTCCACACCGCCATGTATCGCCGCCGTCCGGCCCCCGACCGGCTGACGGGCTTCTATCTCGCAATGTCGGTCGGCGGCGTGCTGGGCGGGGTGTTCGCGGCGTTGCTCGCGCCCGTGATCTTCGACTGGACCTATGAATATCCGCTGCTGATCCTGGCCGCGGGCGTGCTGGTGCCGCAGATGTACCTGCTGGCGACGTTCCGCGCGGTCTGGTCAGGGCCGGCGGTGCGGCGCCGTCTCGGGCTCGCGGCCATCATCCTCGTCATGGCGGTGGCGGCCGGGATGCGGATCAGCAACCCCGACGGCATATTGGGCGACCAGCATCAGGGCGCGGCCTTCCTGATCGTCGCCGCGATCGGCCTCGCCACGCTTGGCGCACGGCTGCCCTATGTCGTCGTGCTCGCCAGCACGCTGGTGATGTTCGGGGGCTATCGCGCGCTGGAACTCAGCGCCGAGCGGGGTGCGCGTGAGCGCAGCTATTTCGGCGTCTACACGGTGCGCGACGGCGAGGGGGTCCGCGAGCTCGATCATGGCACCACCGTCCACGGCATCCAGCTGCGCGGTTCGCCCGCGCGCGAGCGGACGCCGACCACCTATTATGTCGCCGGATCGGGCGTGGGGCAGGCGATGCTGGCGCTCGGCCCGCTCTATGGCCCGGCGGCGCGGGTCGGTGTCGTCGGGCTGGGGACGGGCACCCTGTCCTGCTACGCCCGCCCGGGCGAGCAGTGGCGCTTCTACGAGATCGACCCGGCGGTCGTGCGGATCGCGCGCGATACCGGCCAGTTCAGCTATCTGTCGCGCTGCCTGCCCGATCCGGTCATCCGGATCGGCGACGCGCGGATCGCGCTGGCGGGGGAGCGGACCGCGAGCCTCGACCTGCTCGCGCTCGATGCCTTCTCCTCGGATACGGTGCCGATGCACCTGATGACGCGTGAGGCGTTTGCGACCTATGGCCGCGTGGTGTCACGCAACGGGCTGCTGCTCGTCCATATCTCGAACCGCTATATCGACCTCGAACCCGTGGTCGCGGCCGCCGCGCGCGAGGCAGGGTGGCACGCCGTCCACCTGCTCTACCGTCCTTCGCCGCTCGACGCCGATCATCCCTCGCCATCGGACTGGATCGCGCTGTCGCGCGACCCGCGGGCGATCGCGCTGCTCCGGCAACGCAATTCGGGCTGGGAGCCGATCGTCGCACGCGACGGCATGGCCGCCTGGACCGACGATTATTCGACGATCCTGCCGCTGCTCAAGGGGCTCTGGTAGGCTGCGGGGGGCGGCGTCAGGCGGCGGGGAGGCTCGCCTGGATCTGCGCGATCGTCGCACCCTGCTTCTCGGCTTCGGCCTGCGCCGCATCGCGCACCGCATCGAGCGCGGGATAGGCCGGCGCGAGCGTCGCCGCGCGATCGGTCGCGCGACGCTCGATATCGGTGACCAGCAACGACGTCTGCGCGCGCCAGTCGTCGAGACCCGCCAGTGCGGTCTGGGCCGTCAGCCACGGCTCGCTGCCGACCGCACCACCGCGTGCGGCGCGGGCGGCGGCCTGGGTGCTCGCCGCATCCTTCGCAAAGCCCGTCCTGATCCGGTCGAGCTGCGTCCGGAACGCAGCGATGTCGGCGTCGAGCGTCGGATCGGGCTGGACCACCACCGGCTTGCCCGCGGGTTCGCCAAAGCCGATCGATTCGGTCGGGCGGATCCCGAGCGAGGGATAGCTGGCGGTATCCTTGCTGCAGGCGCCGACCGCCAAGGCGGGCACGAGAAGAAGGGCGATCAGCGCGGGGCGGGAAGGCTGTTTCATGCCCGTCGCTCTATGCCGCCGACGCGGCGTACACAACTTTATCGCGCAACACCCTTGCGCCGCGAAAAATGCCTGCTATCAGCGCCCCTCCAGTGCACCCATAGCTCAGCTGGATAGAGCATCAGACTACGAATCTGAGGGTCGGGCGTTCGAATCGCTCTGGGTGCACCAGGATTTCCTGCCTCGCGGCGGGGCCAGACGGCCAGACACGGGCCGGCCGTAAACGGCATGGCGATGCACCCATAGCTCAGCTGGATAGAGCATCAGACTACGAATCTGAGGGTCGGGCGTTCGAATCGCTCTGGGTGCACCATCGTCCACAACCTGCCGCGGCACGACGCCGTCCGCGATTACTTCTTATCATATCCGCACCGCATCGACGTCGCGACGCAACTGTCCCGTCGCATCACGCAATGCCCCCGTGCTTTTCGTCATCCTCCGAAAACTTCTTGCTGCGGCCGCTTGCACAGCCGTGAAGTGCTGGGTATAGGCGCCCCTCCAGTCACCGGTCGGTCCCCCAAGGGCGTAACGATCGGACTCCGTCGGGGAGTAGCTCAGCCTGGTAGAGCACTGTCTTCGGGAGGCAGGGGCCGGAGGTTCGAATCCTCTCTTCCCGACCATCATGCACCGCATGATCATGGCACGCCCAGGCGGCAGGCCGTTATTCACCACCATCAAAGCCGTTAAGGCCAACAAGGTCTTGGTTGCGTCGTGTCCGTGCTCGAGCGGCATTTTGACGTGGCCGCCTCCGGGCCAACGGGGCGCGCAGGCTTACAGCGCGCTGCCTAGTGCGTAGTTTCCGAGGCTGAGAACCCGCGGCTCGATCCCGTACTCCTCGACTCCCTGACCGTCTCCGGCGCGGCGCGCGATCGGATGAGGGTCGGCAGGATGGAGTCGGCGCGATGATGGATGACGAGCCCGGTGCGGTCCAGCCTCGGCATGCCGTGATCCTGTGCCATCCGGACCCTGCGAGCTTCAACCACGCGATCGCGCACCGCTATTGCGAGGCGGTGCGCGCGAACGGCCAGCACGTCGTGCTGCGCGATCTCTATGCGCTGGGCTTCGATCCGGTGCTCAAACCGGCGGAATTGCCGACGCGGGACGCGGCGGTTCTCGCGCAGGACGTGCAGGACGAACGCGCGGCGATCGCCGGCTGCGACGTGTTCGTCCTCGTGTATCCGCTCTGGTTCGGATCCCCGCCGGCGATGATGAAGGGCTATATCGAACGCGTGTTCGGCGCAGGGATCGAGCCTGTCGCGGTCCAGCAGCGTGCGCGCAGCCTGCTGCTCGGCGGCAAGCGGCTGCTGACCTTCACGACCGCGGCGGGCAGCCGGGTCTGGCTCGACGATCAGGGGCTAGGGGCGGGGCTGACGACCATGGTCGACCAGTACCTCGTCCACGCCTTCGGCATGCGGTCGCAGGAGCAGCGTCGATTCGCCAATATCACCAGACATCTCGATCCGCAGGTCGCCGGCCAGCATCTCAACGCCGTCACCGCTCAGGCGAACCGCACCTGCGCGCAACTGGCGTTCGGCGACGAAGCGCTGCTGCGCGACCCTTCGCTGACCAGCCGGCTCGCCGGCTGATGCGGCCCCATCAAAGGACTATCGACATGCGTCCCACCCTGCACGCGATCCCCGCCGCTCGTCCATGGGCTCCGCAATCTTGACTGGCCTCGCCCACAAGGCACCGCCGCATGCCGTGACGCGCCCCGATCCGTTGTCGCCCGATGAACTACAGCGGATGGACGCCTATTGGCGCGCAGCCAACTACCTGTCGGTCGGCCAGATCTATCTGCGCGACAACGCGCTGCTCGAACGCCCGCTGACGGTCGCCGACGTCAAGCCGCGGCTGCTCGGGCACTGGGGCACGACGCCGGGCCTGAACTTCCTCTACGTCCATCTCAACCGGCTGATCGTCGCGCACGACCTCGACATGATCAACATCATCGGGCCGGGGCATGGTGGGCCGGGGCTGGTGGCCCACACCTATCTCGAGGGGTCCTATACCGAGCGTTATCCCGCGATCGAGCGCAGCCGGTCGGGCATGCACCGGCTGTTCCGGCAATTCTCCTGGCCGGGCGGAATCCCCAGCCATGTCGCGCCCGAGACGCCGGGATCGATCCATGAGGGCGGCGAGCTCGGCTATTCGCTGGCGCATGCCTATGGCGCGGCGTTCGACAATCCGGACCTGCTGGTCGCCTGCGTGATCGGTGACGGCGAGGCGGAGACGGGGGCGCTGGCGGCGAGCTGGCATTCGAACAAGTTCCTCAACCCCGCGCGCGACGGCGCAGTCCTGCCGATCCTGCACCTCAACGGGTTCAAGATCGCCAACCCCACGATCCTCGCGCGGATCAACGAGGACGAGCTCGACGCGCTGCTGCGCGGCTATGGGCATGAGCCGCTCTATGTCGGCGGCAGCGACCCCGCGCTGGTCCACCAGCAGCTCGCCGCCGCGCTCGACACCGCGCTGGCGAAGATCCAGGCGATCCAGGCCGCGGCACGCATCCCCGGCGCGACGCCCGAACGCCCGCGCTGGCCGATGATCGTGTTTCGCACGCCCAAGGGGTGGACCGGCCCCAAGACCGTCGACGGCAAGCCGGTCGAAGGCACGTGGCGCGCGCATCAGGTCCCGATCGCCGACTTCAAGGACCCCGAGCATCTCCGGCTGCTCGAAGAGTGGATGCGAAGCTACCGTCCCGAGGAGCTGTTCGATGCGACGGGCAAGTTCCTCGACATCTACGCCTCGCTCGCACCGACCGGACATTGGCGGATGGGGTCGAACCCGCATGCCAATGGCGGCGAGACGCTGGTGCCCCTGTCGCTGCCCGACTTCCGTGCGCATGCCGTGCCGGTCGACGCGCCGGGCACGGTCATGGCGGAGGCAACGCGGGTGTTCGGCGGGTATCTGCGCGACGTGATGAAGCTCAACATGCCGAGCGTGAACTTCCGCCTGTTCGGGCCCGACGAGACCGCGTCGAACCGTCTCGCCGATGTCTATGACGTGTCGGGCAAGGTCTGGATGGCTGAGGTCGAGGCGGTCGACGAGCACCTGACGTCCGACGGCCGCGTGATGGAGGTGCTGAGCGAGCATCTGTGCCAGGGCTGGCTCGAGGGCTATCTGCTCACCGGACGCCACGGGCTGTTTTCCTGTTACGAGGCGTTCGTCCACATCGTCGATTCGATGGTCAACCAGCATGCCAAATGGCTGAAGGCGACGCGCGGCATCCCGTGGCGGCGGCCGATCGCGTCGCTCAACTATCTGCTGACGTCGCATGTCTGGCGACAGGACCACAATGGCCTGTCGCACCAGGATCCGGGGTTCATCGATCACGTCGCCAACAAGACCGCGGAGGTCACGCGGATCTATCTGCCCGCCGATGCCAATTGCCTGTTGTCGGTCGGCGACCATTGCCTGCGCAGCCGCGGCTATGTGAACGTCATCGTCGCGGGCAAGCAGCCCGAATGGCAGTGGCTGGGGATCGACGCGGCGGTGCGGCACTGCACCGCGGGCGCCGGCATCTGGGACTGGGCTGGCGACGATGCCGAGCCCGATGTGGTGATGGCGTGCGCGGGCGACGTTCCGACGCTCGAGACGCTGGCCGCGGTCACGCTGCTGCGTGCCTATGTCCCCGACATCCGGATCCGGGTGGTCAATGTCGTCGACCTCATGGTGCTGCAACCGCGATCCGAACATACCCACGGCCTCGACGAGCGCGAATTCGACGCGCTGTTCACGCGCGACACACCGGTGATCTTCGCGTTCCACGGCTATCCGGCGATGATCCACAAGCTGACCTACCGCCGCGCCAACCACGCCAACATCCATGTCCGCGGCTACAAGGAAATGGGCACGACGACGACGCCGTTCGACATGGTCGTGCTGAACGATCTCGACCGGTACCGGCTCGCGCTCGACGCGATCGAGCGGATCCCGCGGTTCCGCGACCGCGTCCCGCGCGAGACGGCGCGCTACTGGACGACGATGGAACGGCACAAGCTGTACATCGCCGAACAGGGCGACGATCTGCCGGAGGTGCGCGACTGGCAATGGGCGCGCTGATCCTCGCGCTGAACAGCGGGTCGTCGACGGTGAAATACGGGCTCTACGCCGTCGACCCGGACCCAGAGTTGCTCGTCGGCGGGACGATCGAGACCGCCGACGGTCACGTTGCGGTTCTGGACGCGCTCGACGCCGCGTTGCGGGACAGCACGGCGCCGACCGCGATCGGCCACCGGATCGTCCATGGCGGCCCGCATCGTACCGCGCATTGCCTGATCGACGATGCAGTGACCGCGGATCTGGTCGCGGCCTGTGCATTCGCGCCGCTCCATGGTCCCGCGGCGCTCGCGCTGATTGCGGCCGCACGCGCGCGCTATCCCGGGCTGCCGCAGGTCGCCTGTTTCGACACCGCGTTCCATGCCGATCTGCCCGATGTCGCGCAGGTCCTGCCGATCCCGCGCCGATACCGTGCGAGCGGGGTGCGGCGGTACGGCTTTCACGGCCTGTCGTGCGAATCGATCCTGGCGCAGCTCGGCGAAGGCGTCCCGTCGCGCCTCGTCATCGCGCATCTCGGCAACGGGGCGAGCGTCACCGCGGTGCGCGACGGGCGATCGGTCGACACCAGCATGGGGCTGACGCCGTCGGGCGGGGTGACGATGGCGACGCGGACGGGGGATATCGACCCCGGCATCCTGTTGTACCTGCTCCGTGAGACCGGGCTCGACGCCGGGGCATTGGCGACGCTGATCGATCACGAATCGGGAATGGTGGGGATCTCGGGACTGTCGGGGGACATGCGCGTGTTGCGCGCGGCGGCCGGAAGCAACCCCGATGCCGACCTCGCGATCCGGATGTTCGAGCGATCGGTCTGCAAGCAGATCGCGGCGATGGCCGCGACACTCGGGGGGCTCGACCTGCTCGTGCTGACCGGCGGGATCGGCGAACATGACCGCGCGACCCAACAGGCGATCGGTGCCGGCTTGGCATGGCTGCCGGGCTTGGCGATCCGGATCGTCGCCTCGCGCGAGGATGACGAGATCGCCCGTCATGCCGCCCGGCTCAGCCAGGCGGCGATCGGCCCACCCTCACGCTGACCCCATCTGCCCGCGCGGCGTCCTTACCCGGCGAGCGTCAGCATGGCGGCCGCGATCGCCGCGAGCAGCGCACCGTCAGTCGTCGCGCGGTCGAGGATCCGGTCACCGTGCCGGTCCGCCGCCGCGCGCAGGGCCGGCGACGGCACCCGCCCGTCGAGCAGGATCGCCCGCCCAGCCCAGCCCAGGCCCCGCATCGCGGCAAGCGCCGCCATTCCGTCGTCATCCTGCCCCGCCAGCCGGGGATCGGAGAGGTCCAGGATGATGCACGCATGGTCGCGCAATGCCGGATCGGACACCAGGGCCGCACAGCTTGCATAGGACCGTACCCGGTAGCGTTCGGAGAGCAGCAGGATCTGCCGTGCACGGCGTCGCGCGGGATTGCCGTCGACCAGCGAGATGCCCGGGCTGGTAGGCAGAAACGGGGCCGGTGGGGTCATCGTCGATCCTTGTCGGACCTTCGATGACAGGACCCGCGGACCCGGTCTGTACGTAAAACACGGGGGGGCGCTCAGGCGGGGTCGACAGGTTCGCCCAGACCCGCGGCAAAGGCGATGCGCAGCACGTCCGACAGGCTGCGCGCCATCAGCTTTTCCATCAGATTGGCGCGGTGGACCTCGACCGTCCGCGTCGCGATGTCGAGATCGAACGCGATCAGCTTGTTCGGCCGGCCCAGGACCATCCCGTCCAGCACGTCGCGCTCGCGCGGGGTCAGCGCCGCGAGCAGGACGCGGGCCTCGGCCGCGGCAAGCTGGTCGCGACCGATCCGCGCGGCCTTGGCGAGCGCGGTCTCGATCGCCGCGAGCAGCGTCGCGCGCTCGAACGGTTTTTCTAAGAACTCGATCGCCCCCGCCTTGATCGCGCGCACCGCAAGCGCGACGTCGCCGTGCCCGGTCAGCATGATCACGGGCAGGGCGATGCCGCGCTGCGCCAGCGTCGCCTGCACCTCGAGCCCATCGATATCGGGCATCCGCACGTCGAGCAGGACACAGCCACGCGCCTCGCGCGTGACGTGCTTGAGGAAATGCGTGCCCGACACATGCGTCTCGACCGCATAGCCCGCCTTGCGCAGCAGGAAGCCGACCGACTGGCGGATCGCGGGATCGTCGTCGACGACATGCACGACTCGGCTGGTCTCATCCATCGGCAACATCCTGTGTGGCGAGCGGTATCGTGAAGTGGAAGGCGGTACCGGCGGGGCATGTCGGTTCGACCCAGATCCGGCCGCCATGCGCCTCGACGATCGTCCGACAGATCGACAGGCCAAGGCCCATGCCGTCGCTCTTGGTCGTTGAGAACGCGTCGAACAGGCGCTCGCGGATCGCCGGATCGATGCCCGCACCGGTATCGGCCACGCTGATCCGCACCCAGCCGTCGCGATCCGCCAGCGTCGCGATCGTCAGCCGCTTGTCGGGTGCGCAGGCCATCGACTGGATGGCGTTGCGGATCAGATTGACCAGGACCTGCTGGATCTGGATGCGGTCGACGCGCACCAGATCGGCGCCCTGGCGGATATCGGTGGTGACCGTGATCCCCGCCTCGTGCGCGCCGAGCAGCCCCAGGCTGATCGCCTCCTCGACGAGCGCGGCGAGCGGTTCGACGCGAAGCGCGGTGTCGCCGCCCTCGACGAACGCGCGCAGCCGCCGAACGATCGTGCCGGCGCGCAGCGACTGCGCCGCCGCGAGCTCGAGCGCCTCGGCGATCTCCGCCAGCAGCGGGGACGGCGCGTCGCCGATCATGTCCCGCGTCGCCTCCAGATAATTGGCGATCGCGGTCAGCGGCTGGTTGATCTCATGCGCGAGCGTCGATGCCATCGTGCCCATCGCGCTGACCCGCGAGACGTGAACCAGCTCGGCCTGCAGTTCCTTCAGCCGGTGCTCGGTCGCCTGGCGCTGGCTGATGTCGCGGATGAAGCCGGTGAAGATCCGCTCGCCCGCGATCGACGCCTCGCCGACCGCGAGCTCGATCGGAAAGATCTCGCCATTCTTGCGCAGCGCGTGTTCGAGCCGGACATTGCCGATGACGTGCCGCACCCCGGTCCGCCGGTAGGTGTGCAGATGCGCGTCATGCGCAGCGGCATTCGCGGGCGGCATCAGCATCGCGACGTTGCGGCCGATCACCTCGTCCGTCTCATAGCCGAAGACGAGCGCGGCGGCGGCGCTGAACGATACGATGACGCCGTGTTCGTTCATCACGATCATCGCATCGGGGACGGTGTTCAGGATCGAGCGCAGATGATGTTCGCGTCGCAGGATCGCGGCCTCCGCCGCCTTTTCGTCGGTGATGTCGCGGATCACCTTGCCGAAGCCGCGCAACGCGCCCGCGTCGTCGTGCAGCGCGGTGATCGTCACGCTCGCCAGAAATTCCGATCCGTCCTTGCGGACCCGCCAGCTTTCCTCCTCGATCCGGCCACCGGCATGCGCGCGTTCGAGATCGGCGCGCGGCTTGCCCGCCGCGACGTCTTCGGCCGGGTAGAAGATCGCGGCATCGCGGCCGATGATCTCGGCCTCGGTCCATCCCTTGATCCGCTCGGCGCCCCGGTTCCAGATCGTCACGCGCCCCTGCGGGTCGAGCATGTAGATCGCATAGGTCGTCGCCGCGTCGATCAGCAGGCCGAGTTCCTCCGCCAGCACGGCGGGACGTCCGGCAGCCGCGTCGCCCATGTCGGACGGATGCGAGATCATGCGGGCAAGGCGACTGGTCGGGCTGGGCGCGTGCGGTTCATCGGGCTCTGGGCCTTGTCCGGCGGTCGGGTCCGATACGCCGGCGGCCAAGGTCCTGGTTGCCGGTACGGAGCCGGCCTGCATGATAGACCAGAACCGCCGCACCGGCCACCGCCGCTCGATCGCGCACCCCAGTGTCCGACCGGGTCAGACGGCCGGCGCTGCCAGCGTCAGTCGCAGGATCATCGCGGAGGGATCGCCAGGGCAGGGGGCTGCCGTCCAGCCGCGCTCGCGCTCCATGTCGATCGCCTGGTGATTGTCGCGGCTCTCGATCGATTCGAGCGTGCGGAGGCCCTTTGCGCGCGCGAACATCGCGACGTGATCGAGCAGGACCCAGCTGATCCCGCGTCGCTTGAAGTCGCTGCGGATCGCGACCGCGACCTCCGCGCGCAGCCCGTCGTCATCACCGACCAGCATCGCGGTCGCGAGGATCCGGCCGCTGCCGATCTCGCACGCGAGGAAATGCTCGCTATTCTCGTGATCGACGCGCAGCAGCGCGAGCAGCTGTTCGTGCCCGACATGGTCGATCGCACTGAGGAAGCGGAAGCGCAGATCCTCCTTGCCGACATGCGTGAAGAAGTCAGCCAGCGCCGCCTCGTCATCCGGCGTGATCGGGCGGACGTGAAACGCGTAGCCGGTCCGGGTCGTCAGATCCGCGCTCCAGTCGGTGGCCGGCGCGGGGAGGGTATCTGGCGAATCGGTGTTGCGGGCGGCATCGGCCATGCTGGCATCCTTCCACGGGGTGCACGCCCTCGAAAATGAGGACGGCCCCGGGTAGCGCCCGCTCGCCCGTCGCTGCACCGTCGGGAAACACGTAGCGACACGGTTGCCGCGCACACGAATGCCGCAGTGTACTACGTCCCAGCGATGTCAGAATGGGTAGACTTGGTGACCCCTACGAGAATCGAACTCGTGCTTACGCCGTGAGAGGGCGTCGTCCTAACCGCTAGACGAAGGGGCCGTGTAGTCGAGCCGCGCTCCTACGGAAGCGGGGCGCGGGCGTCAAGGCGGTGCGGCGGCAAAATCGCGCCACGTGCACGTTTTGCCGCCGGACCGCCTCGGCGGTCGTCGTCGTCAGGCGGCGACCTTCTTGCGCTCGGCCATTTCGGCGTTGAGCATTTCGGCGAGAAGAAACGCCATCTCAAGGCTTTGGCTGGCGTTCAGGCGCGGATCGCAATGCGTGTGATACCGGTCCGCCAGGCTCTGCTCGGTGACGTCGACCGCACCGCCGGTGCATTCGGTGACGTTCTGCCCGGTCATCTCGATATGGATGCCGCCGGCATGCGTGCCCTCGGCGCGGTGCACCGCGAAGAAGCCGCGGACCTCGGCAAGGATGCGCTCGAACGGGCGGGTCTTGTAGCCATTGGCCGCCTTCACGACGTTCCCGTGCATCGGGTCGCACGACCAGACGACGGGGTGGCCTGCGCGGGTCACCGCACGGACGAGCTTGGGCAGCGCGGCCTCGATCGAATCATAGCCATAGCGCGTGATCAGCGTCATCCGGCCGGGGATGCGCGCGGGATTGAGCGTGTCGAGCATCCGCAGCAACGCATCCGGCTCGAGGCTCGGGCCGCATTTGATGCCGATCGGATTGCCGATGCCGCGCAGATATTCGACATGGCTCGACCCCTCGAATCGCGTCCGGTCGCCGATCCACAGGAAATGTGCGCTCGTGTCGTACCAATCGCCGGTCAGCGAATCCTGCCGGGTCAGCGCCTGCTCATATTGCAGCAGCAGCGCCTCGTGGCTGGTGTAGAAATTGGTCTGGGCGAGCTGCGGCACGGTTTCGGGATCGATCCCGCAGGCCGCCATGAACTCGAGCGCCTCGCCGATCCGGTCCGCCGTCTCGGCATATTTCTTCGACCAGGGGCTGCGTCCCATGAAGTCGTGCGTCCAGCGATGCACCTGATGCAGATTCGCATAGCCACCCTGCGCGAAGGCGCGGAGCAGGTTGAGCGTCGCCGCCGACTGCGAATACGCGCGGATCATCCGCTGCGGATCGGGCGCGCGCGACTCGGCGGTGAAGGCGATGTCGTTGACGTTGTCGCCGCGATAGCTCGGCAGCTCGACGCCGCCGATCGTCTCGGTATTGGCCGAGCGCGGCTTGGCGAACTGGCCCGCCATGCGGCCGAGCTTCACGACCGGCAGCTTGGACGCGAAGGTCAGCACGACCGCCATCTGCAGGATGACGCGGAAGGTATCGCGGATGTTGTTCGCGCTGTGCTCGGCAAAGCTCTCGGCGCAGTCGCCGCCCTGGAGCAGGAACGCCTTGCCCGCCGCAACCTCGGCGAGGCTCGCGGTCAGGTTGCGCGCCTCGCCTGCGAAGACGAGCGGCGGAAACGTCGCAAGCTGTGCGGTCGCGGCGTCGAGCGCGCCGGCGTCGGGATACGAGGGGAGCTGGCGGGCTTCGTGCGTGGTCCAGCTGTCGGGGGCCCAGTTCGCGGCCATAATTGTTCGTCCGATTGGTGAATTCGAGGCGCGGCCATGCGCCGAATCGGCTTTTGGCGCAATCAAGTAAAGCTTGCAGGCGGACGAGTACCGGATGCAATGTGACTGATCGCAGCGATCCGGACGGTCAGGGGTTGCCCGAGATTGTAGAGAAAGCGCTTCTCAATGTCGGGCAGGTTTGGCACAGGGCGACGATGGATCTTCCCTTGCGAATTATCATTGCATTTTCGATCGTTGGCGTCGGTGTCGCGATCGGCGTGCCCGTGCTGATCATGACGATGAAGCGCCGCCGTCGCGACAAGCGCCGTCGTCGCGGGATCAAGGACTATAACAGCCCGAACAACGGCACCGCGCGCAGCTGATCGTGCGACCGCCGGTGCCTGCCACCGACGCTATCGTTCAATAGCCTGCTGCAAGATCAGCGACGTTCCGCATCGCGGACCCCGCGCGATACGCCTGCAGATTGTCGAGGAACATCGCCGCTCCGCGTTTGAACATCCTGGTCTGGCTGCGACCCGACAGATGCATCGTCAGGATCGTGTTCGGCGCGGACCATAAGGGGTGATCGGCCGGCAACGGTTCGGGGTGCGTCGGATCAAGGAACGCCCCGCCAATCTGTCCCGAACGCAAGGCTGCGAGCAACGCCTCGTCATCGATCATGTCGCCGCGCGCGATGTTGATCAGCCATGCGCTGTCCTTCATCGCGGCAAGCTCGCCGCTGCCGATCAGCGTCTTGGTCGCATCGGTCGAGGGCGCGGCAAGCACCACCCAGTCGAACTCCCCGAGACGGGTGCGCCAGGCATCGGGCGTGAGCGTCGCGTCGCGCCCGGTCCGGGTCACGCCGGTCACGTCGACGCCAAAGGCCGCGAGCCGATCGCCGATCATCGCGCCGATCGTGCCATAGCCAATGACCAGCGCGCGCGTGTCGGCAAGCTCGATCTTGCCGGGCGCGTCCTTCAGCCAGACATGTTCGGCCTGCGCGCGGAGGACAGTGTCGAGGCGCTTGGCGGCGACGAGTATCCCCATCACCGCATATTCCGCGACCGCGACCGCGTTGATGCCCGCACCGTTGGTCAGGATCACGCCCCGGTCGTGCAGCCATGCAAGCGGGAAGGCGTCGAGTCCCGCATAGATGGTCGACACCCATTTCAGCTGCGGCCCGGCGGCGCGAATCGCGTCCGCCACCAGGTGAGTCGGCTGCATGTCGACCCAGGCGATGTCCGCATCGCCGATCGCCGCATTCGCCTCGCTTGGCGTTGCAAACCATTCAACGTCGAGATCGGACGGCAGATGCGGTTCGAGCAGCGGGCGGGCGGCGGCGGGGAGGACGGCTTTCATCCCCGCCTCTGTACCGCGCTTCGGGTGCGACGCCAAAGCGCGGAGTCGTCTCCGCCGCCAATCAGCCGATCCGCCAGTCCCAGCCGAGCGGATCGCCGTCCATTACCTCGACCCCGGCGCTGGCGAGGTCGTCGCGGATCGCGTCCGACCGCGGGAAGTCCTTGGCGGCGCGCGCGGCGCGGCGTTCGGCAAGGCGTTCGTCGACGGCTTTGGCATCGAGCGTGGCCGAGGCCGGACGGACGCGCAGATCCTCGCGGCGCAGGGCTGCGAGATCGAGTCCCAGCACCGCATCGAAATCGGCCAGCGCGCCGAGTCGGTCGGCGGGCGACAGCCGCTTGTCCGCGAGCAGTTCGTCGAGGACCGGCAGGGCGCGCGGCGTCGCAAGGTCGTCACAGACGGCGATGTCGAGTCGATCGCGGTAGCCGGCGAGCAGGGCGCGGATGGCGTCGGTCGCGGGTATGGCGGGATCGCTCGCCGAATTGCCTGGGGCCGCACGGTCGCGCAACGCCTGCACGGTGAGCGCCAGCCGCTTCAGCCGCGTCGTCGCGGCCGCCAGATTGTCCCAGGAGAATTCGAGCTCGCTGCGATACTGCGCCTGGAGGCACATCAGCCGATAAGCGAGCGGGTGGAAGCCGCGATCGACGAGAGTCTGGAGCGTCGTAAACTCGCCGCCGGATTTCGACATCTTTCCCGAGCGTTCGACGAGAAAGTTGTTGTGCATCCAGAGGTTCGCCCCGGTGTCCGCACACCCGCAACGCGCCTGATTCTGCGCGATCTCGTTCGGGTGGTGGATCTCGCGGTGGTCGATGCCGCCGGTGTGGATGTCGAACTGCGGCCCCAGATATTTCTGGCTCATCACCGAGCATTCGAGATGCCAGCCGGGTGCACCGCGTCCCCAGGGCGACTCCCATTCCATCTGGCGCATCTCGCCCGGGGCCGATGTCCGCCAGATCGCGAAATCCTGCGGGTGGCGCTTGCCCGCGACCGGATCGATCCGGCTCTCGCCGGCATCGTCGTTCGACCGGGCAAGCCGGCCATAGTCCGGGACCGTGCTGGTATCAAAATACAGGCCGTCCTCGAGCAGGTAGCAATGCTCCGGCGCGATGGCCTCGGCAAAGGCGATCATCTCCCCGATATGGTCGGTCGCGAGCGGGAAGCGGGTCGGCGTGCGGATGTGGAGGTCGATCAGGTTGCGTTTGAAGGCTTCGGTGTAATGTCTTGCGATTGACCAGATATCCTGCCCGCTGGCGCGCGCGGCGGCCTCCATCTTGTCGTCGCCCGCATCGGCATCTGACGTCAGGTGGCCGACATCGGTGATGTTGACGATGTGCGTGAGGCCAAAGCCCTTCCACGTCAGCGTCCGCGACAGCGTGTCGGTGAAGACATAGGCCCGCAGATTGCCGATATGCGCATAATTGTAGACGGTCGGTCCGCAGGAATAGAGCCCGACATTGGCGGGATCGATCGGCGCAAACGGCTCGAGCCGGCGCGTCAGGCTGTTATACAGGGTCAGGGCATGCGTGGTCATGCGCGGCTCTTAGCGCTGGCTTGGCAGGCCCGCAAACCGCCTCCCGACGTGAACCCCGACACGGACCGGGCGGGTTTGGCTTGAAACAGCGGGCACACGCTGTTAGGGGCTCCCGTTCATGCGGCGCGGACTTGTTCGCGACGGCACTATCCATTCGTATCTATTCGACCGGAGCTTAACGGGTTTATGCAAATCATCGTCCGCGACAACAACGTCGACCAGGCCCTTCGCGCGCTCAAGAAGAAGCTGCAGCGTGAAGGCGTGTATCGCGAGATGAAGTTGCGCCGCCACTACGAGAAGCCGTCGGAAAAGCGCGCTCGCGAGCGTGCGGCTGCGATCCGTCGTTCGCGCAAGCTCGAGCGCAAGCGCGCCGAGCGCGACGGCGCACGCTAAGCTTCGCCTGCAGTAGGAACCCTCGGCTGCACGCGCAGCCAGGGTTTTGGGGGCCGCGTCACCGCGGCTCCGATTACGAATTCTACGGCACGCGCGGCGCTCCGGCGTGACCAGATGACCCGGGGTTTGTCCGATGTCGACCGTCACCGCCGTTCCGCTGCAGCCGACCAAGCGCAGCTATCTCATCTATCTGTGGCTGGGCATCGCGCTCGCGCTGATCGGCGCCGTCGCGCTCGCGCGCCAGGGTGACGATCCGCTGACCCGCAACGGGCGCGCCAAGGGCGTCGTCACGACCGCGTCGGGCCTCCAGTACAAGATCCTGACGCCGGGCAAGCCCGGTGCCGCCAAGCCGACCGATGCCGACGTCGCGCTGGTGAACTACGAGGGCAAGCTCCTCAACGGCACCACCTTCGACAAGTCGCAGCAGCCGACGCCGCTGCCCGTCACGGGCGTCGTTCCCGGCTTCTCCGAAGCGCTCAAGCTGATGCCAAAGGGCGGCAAGTACCGTTTCTGGCTGAAGCCCTCGCTCGGCTATGGCGACAAGGCCAGCGGACCGATCCCGGCCAACTCGACGCTCGTGTTCGACGTCGAGCTGCTCGACTTCCTGCCGCAAAGCGTCGTCCAGCAGATGCAGGCGCAGCAGCAGATGCAGATGCAGATGCAGCAGGGTGCGCCCGGCGCCGGCGGCGCGGTGCCGCAGCCGCGCTGATCGCCTCGTCGGGCGGTTCGCCGCCCGCCCCGCCGGACTCGGCATCACGATACAGGGCCGTCCGCGACTGATCGTCGCGGGCGGCCTTGTTATGTCGGCGTGACGCGGATCATGCAGGGTTCGGCCGACGCGCCCGGTGACGCCTCGGGTCATCTCGCGCCCGCCTGCCTTGGCCAAGGGTGGGCGCGCCGCGTCAGGGGTCAAACACCATCCGGCATTACAGCGGCATCGCATATCGCGTTTAACCACTGGAGTTCGTGTTCAGGCCTCAGTCCCGCCGATCGTCGCAATGGATCGTCGACCCCGGTGGCACGCGGTGCTTGCGCAGCGGTGCGAGGCGGGGAGGGGCGCTGGAACATCGCCGCATCCGCCCCGGACCCATCTGCAGCAGGCAAAAAAATAGCGGCCCGAAGACCGCTATTTTCCAGAACTGAGCCTAGGCTTAGTTGCTGTCGCTGTCGTCGTCGTTATCGGCAACGATAACGATGCCGCCGACAACGGCTGCTGCTGCGAGGACTGCAACGATAACGCCGCCGCCTGCAACCTTGTTCTTCTTTGCGGTAACCGAACCGGCGCGAGCCGACTTCGAAACCGAAAGGCTTGCTGCCGAATTAACCGGTGCTGCCATGGCCGGAGCAACTGCCATCGTGGCTGCTGCTGCGGTCAGGAGATACTTCCCAAGACGCATGATGAACTCCCTTTGTGCTCGTCGCGTAGGTCTTTGGCACGAAACCCGACCTTGCGCAACCGAGGTAACTGGAACGGTACGGAAGAGTTCCATACTGTTGCGAGCGGGCAACATGCCCTGATCGCCCTGGGGGTATACCCTATTGTAGTAAGACGAGAAGGCATAGTTTTCAGGATTCGAGAGAATTTTCCGACGAACCGGGGCGGGGTGCCGTCTGCAACGTCCATGTACGATCGCCCTCGATTCCGAGCGCAGTCAGCCGACCGGTCGCATAGGCGCCCGTATCTATGCCGATACGATGCGCCATCGTCTGGACCTCTTCGATCACCGTGTGGCCATGGACGATCATCTTGTCGAGCGGGCTGCGATGATCGAGAAACGGGTCGCGGATCCAGCGCAGATCCGAACTGCGCTGGTCCGCGAGCGGCGTTCCCGGACGGACGCCCGCATGCACGAACGCATAGTCGCCGATCGTGATCAGATCCTCGAAGCCCGACAGGAACGCGCGATGTCCCTCGGGCACGAGCTGCGCGAGACGCTGCACCAGTTCCTCGTAATCGAGCCGCTCATATTCGGCCGCGTCCATCCCGTAGCTCAGCACCGTCTCGCGACCGCCGATCCGGCAGAACAGCCGCAGCGCCTTGGGCTCGCCGTCGAGCGCGCCGAGGAAGATCTCCTCGTGATTGCCCTGCAGGAACCGCACGTCGGCGCGCGCCGCGGCATAGCCGATCAGCCGATCGATCACCGCGGCCGAGGCCGGGCCCCGATCGACGATATCGCCCAGGAAGATGACCGTCGTCTCCGCCGCGCCGCGCGCCGCATCGTCCGCGTCGATCTGCGCGATCAGGTCGTCGAGCAGATCGGCACAGCCATGGATGTCGCCGACCGCATAGACGCGCCGGCCTTCGGGGATCGAGCAGGACCGGCCCGCGGATCGCGGGGCCTTGGACCGAAAGAATCTTGAAATCATAAAGTCTATATCCGTTGGCACCGCACATAGAGGCTCGGGCGCGCCGTCGCAACGCGGCGCGGTTCGTCGACTCCTGCGCGAGGGTGGATGGCGTGCGGCTGAAAGCCGTCTATCAGGGCCGCATGTCGATCGTCATGCGTATCCTGCCCGCAGTCCTGCTAAGCGCAGGTGCGGCCTCCGCGGTTCCGCCGCCGTCCGTCTCCGTTTCCGTCTCCCTCGCCGGCACTACCACCGCTCCGGCTGCGGCACCCGCGCAGGCCCCGCCCAGGGCGTTCTTCGAGGCGTTGCGCGCCGCGGACCTGCGGCTTGCGACGATCGGATACCGGCTGACCTCCGCCAATGCGGCGTTGTGCGACCGGCTGCAGCCGCAGATCGGCATGCCGATCCATGCGCTCAACCAATATAGTGCGGAGGCCAGGCCGAATGCGATCGGCGTGTTCGGGTTCGAAACGCGGCTGGGGGTCGAGGCGGTGGTCGCCGACGGGCCGGCCGCGCGCGCGGGCGTCCGGTCGGGAGACTCGATCCAGCTGCTCGCGGGCAAGCGGCAACCCGGGATCGGTGCCGCGGACACCGCGGAAACCCCCGCCGACCGCGACGCCGCCGAGGCGCTGATCGCCGCGCAGCCGCCCGGCGCACCGATCGCGATGACGGTCCTGCGCGACGGGCGCGCGGTCACCGTCTCGATCCCGGCTGTCGCGGGATGCCGCTCGCGATTCGAGATCCTGCTCGGCAGCGGCCTCGATGCGAGCGCGGACGGCGCGGTCGTCCAGATCGGCGAGAAATATTTCGAAGGCTATAGCGACGCGGAGATCGCGGTGATCGTCGCGCACGAGCTGGCGCACAACATCCTGCGCCACCGCGACCGGCTCGATGCGGCGAAGATCAGTCGCGGGCTGATGGCCGAACTCGGCCGCAACGGCCGGCTGATCCGCCAGACCGAGGACGAGGCGGACCGGCTCAGCGTCTATCTGCTCGCCAATGCCGGCTATGATCCGCGCTCGGCACCGCAATTCTGGCGCGAGAAGGGGGGCACGATCGACGGCGGCCTGTTCCGCAGCCGCACCCACGCCTCGTCCAAGGCGCGGGCGACCGCGCTCGACGCCGTCGTCCAGGACATTGCCCGCCGCCCCGAACGGCCGATCCTGCCCGCCGACGTCCTCGCGCTGCGGACCCAGCCGCTCCGCTAGTTGGCGATCCGAGCCGCCGGCTGTGCGGGGCTGCGCGGCTGGTCGGGCCAGATCCCGCGCGTATCGAGCACCGTCTTCTCGCTGCGCTCCTCGAGCGGGATCGAACGGAAGACGTCGTGATCGACCAGCACGACCATGATCGGGCAGGTCTCGATCGCGGTGTCGACGTCGATCAGGGTCGCACCCGTGCCGTCGAAGGCCGGTGGCAGCGCCGCGGCATAGGGCTCGACGATCCGGACCCGATCCCCGAAGCGATTCGCGACCGCCAGCGCGACCTTCATCGCCGGGCTCTCACGGAAATCGTCGATATTGGCCTTGAACGCGAGGCCCAGGCACGCGACCGGCGCGGTCGGATCCGCAGCGATCATCGCAGCCACTTGCGCGATGACGTGATCGGTCTTGCCGTCATTCACCTCGCGTGCGGTGCGGATCAGCGGCGTCTGGTCGGGCGCGGCATGGACGAGAAACCAGGGGTCGACCGCGATGCAATGCCCGCCGACGCCGGGCCCGGGCTGCAGGATGTTGACGCGCGGGTGGCGGTTGGCGAGCCGGATGACCTCCCAGACATCGACGTTCATCGTGTCGGCGATCAGCGACAGCTCGTTGGCGAACGCGATGTTGACGTCGCGAAACGCATTCTCGGTCAGCTTGGTCATCTCCGCGGCGCGCGCGGTGGTGGTGACGCACGCGCCGCGGACGAACCGGCGGTAGAAGGTCAGCGCCTTGCGCGCACAGCGCGGGGTGATCCCGCCGATGACGCGGTCATTGTCGATCAGCTCGACCAGGATGCGTCCCGGCAGCACGCGTTCGGGGCAATAGGCGATCGCGATATCGGCCTGGTCGCGGGTCCGCCCGGGCACGCGCAGATCGGGGCGCAAGGTCGCCAGCAGGTCGCGGACCTTTTCGGTCGTCCCGACGGGGGAGGTCGATTCGAGGATGACGGTATCGCCGGGCTTCAGCACCGGCGCGATCGTCGTCGCGGCACCCAGGACATAGCTGATGTCGGGTGCATGCGCGGCGTCGAACGGGGTCGGGACCGCGATCACGAAGACGTCGGCGGGCTCGACCGTCACCGCCGCGCGCAGCGTACCGCGCGCGACCACGCCCGAGACCAGACCGTCGAGATCGACCTCCTCGATATGCACGCGCCCCGAATTGATCGTCTCGACGACGCGTTCGGTTACGTCGACGCCGAGCACGCGCGCGCCGGTCCGCGCGATGATCGCCGCGGTGGGCAGGCCGATATAGCCCAGCCCCATGACGACGACGTTCAGTTCAGTATCGGAAAGCATGACGGATGATCCTCAACGATGGGCTGATGGGCTGGCGACCGCCTGGGCCATGGTCTGCGCGATGGTTTCGGCGATCCGGGCCGCGGCGTGGCCGTCGCCGAACGGATTGTGCGCGCGCGCCATCGCGGAATAGGCGGCTTTGTCGTCGAGCAGCGTGAAGATTTCGGAAACGATGCGGTCCTCCGACGTCCCGACCAGCTTTGCGGTACCCGCCTCGACGCCCTCGGGGCGCTCGGTCGTCTCGCGCATCACCAGCACCGGCTTGCCGAGCGCGGGCGCTTCCTCCTGCACGCCGCCCGAATCGGTCAGGACGATCTCGGCCAGCCCCAGCGCGCGGACGAAGCTCGGGTAATCGAGCGGCGCGATCCGCGCGATATCGGGCTGATCGCCGAGGATGCGGTCCATTACTGAGACGACATTCGGGTTGGGATGCACGGGAAAGACCACCGCGACGTCATCGCGCGCCGCGATCCGCGCGATCGCCCGCGCGATCCCGGCCATCGCGTCGCCGAAATTTTCGCGCCGGTGCGTCGTGACGAGGATGATCCGCTTGCCCGCAGTATCCGCCACGACCGGGTCGAGCGCGGCGCCGAGCGCCGGATCCGCGGCCACCCGCGCATGGGTCCAGTGCAGCGCGTCGATCACCGTGTTGCCCGTGACGTGGATCGTCGAGGGGGCGACATTCTCGCGCAGCAGCGCGTCCGCCGCAGTCTGGGTCGGCGCGAAGTGGAGCGCGGCGATCGGCGCGACGATCCGCCGGTTCACTTCCTCGGGCCAGGGATGATGGATGTCGCCCGAGCGCAGCCCGGCCTCGACATGCGCGACCGGGACCTTGCGGTAATAGGCGGCGAGCGCGCCGGTCATTGCAGTGGCGGTGTCGCCCTGGACGACGACCATGTCGGGCTGCTCGGCGTCCATCACATCGCCCAGCCCGACCAGCAGCCGGGCGGTCAGCCGATCAAGCGTCTGGCCCGGCTCCATCAGGTCGAGATCGATATCGGGGGACAGGCCCGCGATCGCGAGCACCTGGTCGAGCAGTCCGCGATGCTGTGCCGTCACGCAGGTCCTGACGACCAGCCCCGGCTGCGTCTGCAACGCCCGGATGACCGGGAAGAGTTTGATCGCTTCGGGGCGCGTCCCGAAGATGACGAGTATTTTTGACATGGAACCCGCCTACACCCCACGTCTTTAATGACGCGCTAACCGCCGCAGTTGATTTGCCGAGTCCGTTCGGCGGCATTATGCACCCGCAACGATCTGCACCCGCAACGATACAAGGGACTACTGAATGACGATCAAACCGCTGCGCAAGGCCGTATTCCCCGTTGCTGGGCTTGGCACGCGATTCCTTCCGGCGACCAAGTCGATGCCCAAGGAGATGCTGACCGTCGTCGACAAGCCGCTGATCCAATATGCCGTCGAAGAGGCACTGGAAGCGGGGATCGAGCAGATCATCTTCGTCACCGGCCGCGGCAAGGGCGCGCTCGAGGATCATTTCGACATCTCCTACGAGCTCGAGGCGACGATGCGCGCGCGCGGCAAGTCGCTGACCGTCCTCGACGGCATCCGCCAGCGGCCCGGCTCGCCCGTCTATGTCCGTCAGCAGGAGCCGCTGGGTCTCGGCCATGCGGTCTGGTGCGCGCGCGAGATCGTCGGCGACGAGCCGTTCGCGGTGCTGCTCCCCGACGAGCTGATGGTCGGCAAGCCCGGCTTCATGAAGCAGATGGTCGAGGCGTATAACAAGGTCGGCGGCAACGTCATCGGCGCGCTCGAGGTCGCCGATTCGGAAACCGACAAATACGGCATCATCTCGCCCGGCGCGACCGACGGTCGCCTGACCGAGGTCACCGCGCTGATCGAGAAGCCCGCCAAGGGCACCTCGCCGTCGAACCTGATGATCCCGGGCCGCTACATCCTCCAGCCCGAGGTGATGCGCATCCTCGAAGGGCAGGAAAAGGGTGCCGGCGGCGAGATCCAGCTGACCGACGCGATGGCGCAGCTGATCGGCAACCAGCCGTTCCACGGCTTCACCTTCGATGGCCAGCGCTACGACTGCGGCGACAAGGCGGGCTATATCCAGGCCAACCTCGCGCTCGCGCTCGCACGCGACGATATCGGACCGGTCGTCCGCGCGTTCGCCAAGACGCTGCTGGGCTGAACGATCTGCAAGATGCGGGGCGGGTGGGTTCAGCCCATCCGCCCCGCACTCTTGCGGATCAGCCGCTGCCGCAGCAGGGGCAGCCGGGATCCTTGGGCAGCCGGATCGTCCGGAAGCGGAGCGACAGCAGGTCGATCAGCAACAGCTGGCCCGCCACATCGTCGCCGAACGGCGCGACCGCACGAATCACTTCCAGCGCGGCCAGGCTGCCGACCACGCCCGTGACGGGGCCGAGGATGCCGTCCTCCGCACAGCTCGTCTCGGCACGCTCGGGATTCTCGCCGACGAAACAGCGATAGCAGGGCCGGTCGGGCTCCCAGCCGCGATAGACGCCGAGCTGGCCTTCGAACTGGCCGACCGCCGCCGAGACCAGCGGAATCCGCGCCGCGTGCGCCGCATCGGCGACGACGAACCGCGTTGCGAAATTGTCGCAGCCGTCGAGCACCACGTCCGCGCCCGCGATCAGCGCGCCGATATTGCTCTGGTCCACCCTCAGGCGGTGCGTGTCGACCGTGACGTTCGGATTGATCCGGCGCAGCGCGGCGGCGGCGGCCTCGACCTTGGCGAGACCCTGGTCTTCGGTGCGGAAGATCGTCTGACGCTGCAGGTTCGACGTCTCGACCGCGTCGTCGTCGATCAGCACGAGGCGCCCGATCCCGGCGGCCGCGAGATACTGGATCGCCGGCGAGCCGATGCCGCCGGCCCCGATCACCACCGCCGTCGCCGCCTTCAGCCGCAGCTGACCGGTGCCGCCGAATTCGCGAAGAACGATGTGCCGGGCATAGCGCGCGAGTTCGTCGTCGGAGAGCGTCATGCCTTCCACGCGAACACCATCGTCGTGCGGTACCAGCTGTCGGTGGCGGCGCCGCGCAGATCGACATTGTTGCGCGCCGCGCCCAGCAGCAGGCCGGCGGCGAACTGCTCGACCGTCGGACAATCGATCGCGCGCGGCGTGACCCGTCGCACCCGGCCATCCGCCGCGGCGAGCAGCGCGAGGTCGAGGTTCAGGACCCAGCCTTGCGGCGTCCGCGTCGCGCCACCGCACCGCCCGGCCAGCACCTCGCGCTGGACGAACGTGCTGGCATCCAGCGACGGGGCAACCCCGCGCCGCAGCCGCAACACCGGCAGCGCGCTCCAGTCCTGTGGCGGCAGCGGGACGCCACCCGTCACCTGAGGCGGCGCGGACGGCGCAGGCGCGGGGGGCAGGGTCGGAACGACGGGCGGGGGGACGATTCGCGGCACGGGCAGCGCCGGTGCGGTCTGCACATCGGCGGCCGGCGCCTGCACGGCGCCCAGCGACGCTGCCAGAAGAAGCAGCGCGATCATCGTCCGGTCGACCCGAATCCTCCATGCCCGCGCACCGTGTCGTCGAGCGTCTCGACCTCGCCGACGCTCGCACGCACCACCGCTGCAGGAACGAGCTGCGCGATCCGGTCGCCGCGGGCGATGTCGAAGGGGGCATCGCCGAGATTGGCGAGGATGACCTTCACCTCGCCGCGATAATCCGAATCGATCGTCCCGGGCGTGTTGAGGCAGGTGACGCCGTGCTTGAGCGCAAGCCCCGAGCGTGGCCGCACCTGGACCTCGTATCCTTCAGGAATCGCGATCGCAAAGCCGGTCGCGACCGCCGCGCGGGCGCCCGGGGCAAGCGTCAGCGGCTCGGCCGCCACCACGTCCATGCCCGCGGCACCTGCGGTTGCATAGGCGGGCAGGGGGAGGCCATCGCCATGCGGCAATCTCTTGAGGTCTATACGGATCGTCATGCGGCGCGGTTTAGCGCATCGGCTGTGCGGGTTCCAGCGCATCGGCGACGCGCCGTGCCAGCTGCGCCGCGACTGCATCCTTGCCCTGCCGCGGCCAGCTCTCGACGCCGTCCTTCGTGACGATGTGGACGCTGTTGCTGTTGCCGCCCATCACGTCGCCCGACACGTCGTTGGCGACGATCCAGTCGACGTCCTTGCGCGCACGCTTGGCGGTCGCATGCTCGACGACGCGTTCGGTCTCGGCCGCGAAGCCGATCAGCAGCGCGGGTCGCTGCGGGCTGCGTGCGAGTGTCGCGAGGATGTCGGGGTTCTCGGACAGCGCGAGCGTCGGCGTCGCGTCGCCCTTCTTGATCTTCTGCACCGCGGCGTCGACGTGCCAGTCGGCGACCGCCGCGACCATGATTGCGGCATCGACGGGCAGGGCGTGGTCGACCGCATCGGCCATCTCGCGCGCCGTCTCGACGTCGATCCGCGTCGTGCCCGCAGGGGTCGGCAGCGTCACCGGCCCCGCCACCAGCGTCACCCGCGCGCCAAGTGCCGCCAGCGCGCCCGCGATCGCGAAGCCCTGCCGCCCCGACGACCGGTTGGCGATATAGCGGACGGGATCGATAGGCTCGTGCGTCGGCCCTGCGGTGACGAGAATGTGCCGGCCCGCGAGACGCTGCGGCTCGGCCTCGAGCGCGGCATCGATCGCGTCGGCGATCCGGTCGGGCTCGGGCAGCCGCCCCGGTCCGAACTCGCCGCACGCCATCGGACCCTCGTCGGGCGCCATGACGGTGATCCCGTCCGCACGCAGCTGCGCGACGTTGCGCATCGTCGCGGGGTGCAGCCACATCCGCACGTTCATCGCCGGCGCCGCGAGCACCGGCTTGTCGGTCGCGAGCAGCAATGTCGTCGCAAGGTCGTTGGCGAGCCCGCCCGCCATCCGCGCGATCAGGTCCGCGGTCGCGGGCGCGACGACAATCAGGTCGGCCTGACGGCTGAGCTGGATATGCCCCATCTCCGCCTCGTCCTTCAGGTCCCACAGGGTGGTATAGACCTTGTCCTCGCTGAGTGCGGCGAGCGTCATCGGCGTGACGAAATGCTGCCCCGCCTCGGTCAGCACGCAGCGGACCGCATGGCCGCGCTTGCGCAGGAGTCGGACGAGTTCGCTCGCCTTGTAGGCGGCGATGCCGCCCCCGACGATCAGGAGAATACGCTTCATGCCGCGAGTCCTAGCGGATCACGCGCGTCACCGTAATCCGTCGTGTATCGCGCGCCGCGACGATCATGTCGCGCAGGCCGTCGACCGCGAAGACGATCCCGACCAGCAGGACGGGGGTGGTGATCAGCGCCCAGGGGAAGTCGTCGCTGCGCACGCCCAGCGCGATTACCGCCGCATAGCCCAGCAGCGTGGCGAGCGCGCGGACGGCGGCGGGATCGCGCCACGCCAGCCACCCGAACAGCGCGGTCGCGATCAGGACCGCCGCCAGCCAGTCCGGCAGCAGCGCGAGGCCCGACGACAGCGTCACGAGCTGCACATAGAAGCCGAACCCCTCCAGACCGCTCAGCCCCTGCGCACTCCGGTCCAGCGGACCGGTGACCAGCGTCACCGCATGCGCATGCGCGGCGAGCGCGACGAAGAAGACGAGCGTCGCGCCGACCCATGCCGCCGCCTCGCGGCGCTCGCCCTCGATCCACGCGATCACCGCCATGATCACGACATAGATCAGCGCGGTCTCGCGGATCAGCATCGCCGACAGCCCGAGCGCGACCGCGGGGACCCACTCACCGGGGCGCCGCAACGCGAGCGAAAGCGCGATCAAAGCCCCCGCCCAGACTTCGGGGAAGACGACCAGCGGCGGCTCGAGATGCACGTAGAGCCCCGTCAGGATCAGCAGCCCCGCGATCCCCACGGGGATCGGCCCGGTCATCGCCGGGCGCAGCCGGACGATCCACGCGCCCATCGCGCCAATGCAGAGGAGCGGCAACAGCGCGGTGACGAGCAGCGGCGGCACCGCGGCCTGCACCACCGCCAGCGTCGGCAGGCGGACCGTCGTATAGGGCTTGAGCGGCGCGTGCGCGACGCGGTGCGCCTCTGCCGCCGCGACATAATAGGGCGTGCCGCTGCGCACGTTTGCGACGACGCTCTGATAGAGCAGCAGCTCGGTCTGGCCCAGCGGCGCGGACGCCACGCCCGCCTCGCCCGGGCGTGGTCCGGGCGCGCTGGTCGCGGTCAGGCACGCGAGCAGCAGCATCGCGAACAGCGCAAGCCCCAGCCGCGCCTGCGACCGGGACATGCCGGCGAACCGGCTCGGGCCGACCAGCCACAGGGGGGCGCCCCGCCGCGTCCTCATCCGACGTGCAGGCTCATCCGAAGACCAGCGTGGCGGCAACCCCGGCAATCGCCGCGATCACCGCGACGAGGCCATAGCGCCAGCCGCCGCCGATCCGGATGACCTCGATCTCGCGCAGTGGCATCGTCGGCGGTGCGCCGCCGGGTGGCGGGTAATGCGCCTCGATCCGGCGGACCAGTTCGGGCAGCCGGGTCAGCGTACGCACGTCCTCGATGATCCGGTCGGCGATCGCCGCCTCGGGGCCGAGTTCGCCGCGGATCCAGTCACGCACGAACGGCTCCGCGCTCTCCCACAGGTTGATGTCGGGATCGAGGCTGGTCGCCACGCCCTCGACCATCACCATCGTCTTCTGCAGCAGCAGCAAATGCGGCTGCGTCACCATGTCGAAATCGCGCGTGATCGAGAACAGGCTGTCGAGCATCATGCCGATCGACATGTCCTTGACCGGCAACCCGCGCATCGGCTCGCCGACCGCACGCAAGGCGGTCGCGAATTCGGCGACGTCGTGATGCGCGGGGACATAGCCCGCCTCGAAATGGATCTCGGCGACGCGTTTATAGTTGCCGGTGATCAGCCCGTAGAGGATCTCGGCGAGCCAGACGCGGGCGCGCCGGTCGATCCGGCCCATGATGCCGAAATCGATCGCCGCGATCCGGTTGCCCGGCAGCGCGAACAGGTTTCCCTGGTGCATGTCGGCGTGGAAGAACCCGTCGGCGATCGCCTGCCGCAGGAACGCGCGGACCAAGGTCTGCGCGAGGCCGGGCAGGTCGTAGCCCGCCGCCACCAGCGCGGGACGATCCGACAGCTTGATGCCGTTGATCCACTCGATCGTCATGACCTTGGCGGTCGATCGTGCCCAGTCGATCGCGGGTATGACGAAATCGGGCTCGGCGGTCATGCCGTCCGCGAGCTCGGACGCCGAGGCGGCCTCGCGGCGGAAATTCAACTCGCGCAGCGTCCAGCGCTTGAACGTCTCGATCGTCAGGCGCGGGCGCAGACGCATCGCCTCGGGGCTCAGCGCCTCGAGTTGCGCCGCCGCCCAGCTATAGGTGTCGATCGCCCGCGCGAAATCATCCTCGACGCCGGGGCGCAGCACCTTGACCGCGACCTGGCGGCCATCGGTGGTCGTCGCGCGGTGGACCTGCGCGATCGACGCGGCACCGACCGGGACCTGCTCGATCCGCGAGAACAGCGTTTCGAGCGGCTTGCCGAAGCTCGCCAGCATCGCCGCCTCGATCGTCTCGTAAGGGACGGGCGACAGCTGGTCCTGCAGCCGCAGCAGATCCTGCGCGGCGTCTTCGCCGACCAGATCGGGGCGGGTGGCGAGCGTCTGGCCGAGCTTGATCGCGGCGGGGCCGATCGCCTGGAACGCATCGGCATAGCGCGGCACCTTGGGCACGCGCGCACCGAACCGGGCGATCCGCGCGAGGCGACGCACGGCGGCCGGCGTATTGGGGTCCCGCTCGATCCCGCGCAGCGCGCCGTGCCGGGCGAGGATGCGACCCCATTTGAGGAGCCGCCAGACATGGGTGGTCGAGGCGGTCACAGGCCGTTCACTGCAGAAAGCGAGATTTGTTCACGCGAAGGCGCGAATGCGCAAAGAGAGGGAAAAAATGGTTCGCGCGGAGGCGCGGAGGCGCGGAGGGGGTGCGCCTTGCCGCGACTGCGGCCTTTCATCATAGGCGAAACTGGAGCGATGCGCTGCCGCGCGGATGCCACGCTGACGCTCCGCGTCTCCGCGTCTCCGCGTGAACCCCTCTTCGCGCCTTCGCGCCTTCGCGTGATCACTAAATCTTCCAACCCGAATGAATCGCAACCAGCCCACCCAGTAGCGGCTCGACCTTCGTCTGCACGAAACCAGCATCCGCGATCATGCCCTTGAACTTGGGCATGTCCGGGAACCGACGGATCGACTCGATCAGATAGCGATAGCTGTCGGCATCCTGCGCGAGCAGTTGCCCGAGCTTCGGCACCATCTTGTGCGAATAGGCGTCGTACACCTCGGCAAAGCCCGGCCACACGGTGGTCGAGAATTCGAGGCAGTAAAACCGCCCGCCGCGCCGCAGCACGCGGTGGGCCTCGCGCAGCGCCTTGGGAATGTCAGTCACGTTCCGGATCCCGAACGCGATCGTGTACGCGTCGAAGAACCTGTCGGGGAAGGTCAGCGTCTCGGCATTCGCCTCGGTCCAGACCAGCCCGTCGAGCCCGCGCTTGTGCGCGCGTTCCATGCCGACCTCGAGCATCTGCGGATTGATGTCGGCGACCGTGATCGACGCGCCCGACGGCTCCATGCGGAACGCGATGTCGCCGGTGCCGCCCGCCATGTCGAGAATCTGCTCGCCCTCGCGCGGCTTCACGCGGCGCACGAAGCGGTCCTTCCACAGCCGGTGCATGCCGCCCGACATCGCGTCGTTCATCAGGTCATATTTGCTCGCGACGTTCGAAAACACGCCGCCGACGCGCGCGGTCTTCTCGGTGGCGGGAATGTCCTCGTAACCGAACGAGACGGTGTCGGCCTTCGGGGCGGGGTCGGGGATGAGAGCGGGGGCGGGCGCGATGTCATTCATGCCCCGTGCTCTAGCGGCGCCTTGTGGCGCGGGCAAACGCAACCTAGCTGGAAAACGTGCCAGAACTTCCCGAAGTCGAAACCACCGTGCGCGGGCTCGAACCCGTGCTGCTCGGCCAGCGCCTGGCCTCGGTCGAACCGCGCCGTGCGGACCTGCGCAAGGCGATTCCCGTCGACTTGCGGCAGCGCATGACCGGCGCGACCGTCACGCGGCTGTCGCGGCGCGCCAAATATGGCCTCATCGACACAGATCGCGGCGATACGCTCGTCTTCCACCTCGGCATGTCGGGACGCTGGCGGGTCGATCCCAGCGCGATCATGCCGCACGACCATCTGCTCATCGGCACCGCGGCGGGGCGGACGGTCGCGCTCAACGACCCGCGGCGCTTCGGCTTTCTCGATCTCTGGTCCAGCGACGCGATCGCGCAGTATCCGCCGTTCCTCGCCATGGGGCCAGAACCGCTCGGTCCTGATCTGACCGCGGCCTATCTCCTGTCGGCGCTCGAGGGGCGTGGCGCGTCGATCAAGGCGATGCTGCTCGACCAGCGGATCGTCGCAGGCCTCGGCAACATCTATGTGTGCGAGGCGCTGCACATGGCGAAGATCGCGCCGAGCCGTGCGGCGGGGCGGATCGCGCTGCCGCGACTCGAACGGCTGGTCGAGGCGATCCGCGCGGTGCTGACCGCCGCGATCCTCGCGGGCGGATCGAGTCTGCGCGACTATGCGCGACCGGACGGCGAGCTCGGCTATTTCTCGAAACAATGGCGTGTCTATGGTCGCGAGGGCGAGCCCTGTTCGTGCGGCGCGCTGGTCCGCCGCAGGACGGAGGGCGGGCGTTCGACCTTCTGGTGTGCGCGTTGCCAAAAGGCATGACGGAACGCGGTTGACGATTCGGTGCGGAGTGGGTAGGAGCCGCGCTTCGAGAGGGCGTAGGAGCAATCCGGCGCCCCTTTTTATCATTCGAACATCCAGAGGGCTTCATGGCGAACACGCCGCAGGCGAAAAAGCGTATCCGTCGCAACGACCGTCGCGCGGAAGTGAACGGCAACCGCGTTGGCCGTATCCGTACCTTCATCAAGAAGGTCGAGGCCGCACTGGCGTCGGGCGACAAGGGCGCAGCGACCACCGCACTGGCCGCGGCACAGCCTGAGCTGCAGCGTGGCGTCGCCAAGGGCGTGCTGCACAAGAACACCGCGAGCCGCAAGTTCGCGCGTCTGACCAAGGCCGTGACCGGGCTCGCCTGAGCGACCCGACATGGCCGGAGCGGATTGCCCGCCGGGATCTTCCCGGCGGGTTTTTTGCGTCTGCAAAGGGAACCGAAGGCGCGCTCGCGCAACCGACGGATTCCCCGCGATTCGAGTGAAGCCGGATCATGCCGCACCGGCTCCGAAATCGTAAAAATTGGCCAAACACAGCCACTTATAAAAATATCGACGCATTTCCGGGGCTTGATCAAGTCAACCCGCTTTATTTCGAAAATGTGACGTGCTCGGGCCTTGCTAGACTCGCCGATCGCTTCATAACTGAGCGAACGGCGGCGGTGAATCACGGACGTGAATCACCACTGCGCAAGCAACAGGGCGAAGATGCCGGGCGACCCTATGGGTCGTCACGGGGGATCATTTTCTGTCGGGACTATATCACCAGCGCGGCTGTCGCGCGGGGTCGGAGAAGTGTGCGCGTGACGAATTGGCAAGGATCGACCGTGCACGCTTCGGAGGCCGAAAAGGCCTGGGATCGCGTGCGCTCGTCCCTGCGCGAGTCTGCCGGCGCGCGCCTGTTCGAGCAGTGGCTGAAGCCGATCGAGCTGATCCCGAGCGACGACGAGGAGTCGATTCGCCTCGCCTTGCCGTCCGCCTTCATGACCAACTGGGTCCGCAACCATTATGCGGACCGGCTCGCGCTAGAATTCCGGCAGATCCTGCCGCAGGTCCGCACCGTCCAGATCGAGACGCGCAGGCCCGGTCCAAAGCCCGTGCTGCTGGTGATGCCGACCCCTGCGGAGGTCCCGGACCGCACCACCGCGGCTGCGGCCGTGGAACCCGCGCAGGTCCCGGTCAAATTCGGCGTCGACCCGTCGCTGAAGCCCGCCCCCGCGGCGCAGCCCGCGCCCGCCTATGATACCATCATCCCCGAGCGCCCGCCGCTCGATCCGCGCTACACATTCGACCGTTTCGTCGTCGATGCGTCGAACAAGGTCGCGTTCAACGCCGCCAAGGTGCTCGCCGAGCCCGGACCCGTCCGGTTCAGCCCGCTGTTCCTCCACAGCAACACGGGGCAGGGCAAGACGCATCTGATGCATGCGATCGGCCACACGTTCCTCGCCGCCAACCCGCACGCGGTCGTGCTGTGCATGTCGGCCGAACGGTTCATGTATGATTTCGTCGCGGCAATGCGCGCGCGCGACACGCACGCGTTCAAGCGCCGGCTGCGCGGCGCCGACCTGCTGCTGATCGACGATCTCCAGTTCATCGCCGGCAAGGACGCGACGCAGGAGGAATTTTTCCACACGATCAACGAGATCATGACGGCCGGCAAGCGGCTGGTGATCTCCGCCGATCGCTGCCCGCAGGCGCTCGAGGGCGTCGAATCGCGGATCATCAGCCGCATGGCGGTCGGGCTGGTCGCCGACATCAAGGCGCCCGACCTGCTGCTGCGCCGCACGATCCTCGACCGCAAGCTCGTCGACCTGCCCGACCTGCGCGTGCCGACCGACGTGCTCGACCTGATCGCGAGCCGGATCCACGCCAATATCCGCGAGCTGGAGGGCGCGCTCAACCGCGTCATCGCCTATGCGCAGCTGACCGGGGAGACGATCGACCTCGAGTTCGCGATCGCGACGCTCGGCGAAGTGCTGCGCGGCGCGCAGAAGCGCGTGACGATCGACGAGATCCAGAAGCTGGTGACGGCGCATTTCGAGCTGAAGCCGCTCGACATGATCTCGGCACGCCGCGCGCGTGCGGTCGCGCGGCCGCGGCAGATCGCGATGTATCTCGCCAAGCGCCTGACGACGCGGTCGCTGCCCGAGATCGGCCGCAAGTTCGGTGGCCGCGATCACTCGACGGTGATCCACGCAGTCCGCAAGATCACCGAACTGCGCGACCAGGACCGCGACATCGACGCCGCCGTCCGTGTGCTGATGCGCGAACTGGAGGGCTGAGGCCTTCCCGCCTCATCCCGTCGTTCCATTCCCCCGTCATCCTGACGAAAGTCAGGACCCCGAGCCACAAACCACGACGCCTGTTACCCTGGGTCCTGACGTTCGTCAGGATTACGGGAGGGGGCGTCAGGATGACGGGAGAGGCGTCAGTATGACGGGAAGAGGGGCAGCCTAGACCTGCAACCCCATCGCATCCTGCGTCCGCTTCAGCACCGGCGCCGCCAGCGCGCGCGCCTTCTCCGCGCCATCGCGCAGCACCGCGGTCACCGCGCTGCGATCGTCGAGCAGCCGCACCATCTCGTCACGAATCGGCCCGAGCTTGGCGACCGCGAGATCCGCGAGCGCCGGCTTGAACGCGCCGAACCCCTTGCCGCCATATTCGCCCAGCACGGTCGCGACGTCGCTGTCCGCCAGCGCGGCATAGATCGTCAGCAGGTTGCGCGCCTCCGCCCGATCGCCGAGCTCGTCGACGGTCGCGGGCAGTAGGTCGGGATCGGTCTTCGCCTTGCGGAACTTGTCCGCGATCGTGTCGTCGCTGTCGATCAGCTTGACCACCGACTGTTCGGACGGGTTCGACTTGGACATCTTCGCCGACGCATCGCGCAACGACATGATCCGCGGCGCCGCCTTGCTGATCAGCGGCGCGGGGAGCGTGAACAGGTCGACGCCGTAATCGCCGTTGAACTTGGTCGCGATATCGCGCGCGAGCTCGAGATGCTGCTTCTGGTCCTCGCCGACCGGCACGTGGGTCGCATTGTAGAGCAGCACGTCCGCCGCCATCAGCACCGGATAGTCATACAGCCCGACGCTCGCGCCCTCGCGGTTCTTGCCCGCCTTGTCCTTGAACTGCGTCATGCGGTTCAGCCAGCCGACGCGCGCAACGGTGTTGAGCAGCCACGCCATCTCGCTATGCGCGGGCACGCGCGCCTGGTTGAACAGGATCGACTTGGCCGGATCGACGCCCGCCGCGATCATCGTCGCGGCAACCTCGAGGGTGTGTGACGACAGTTCGGCGGGCGCGATCCATTCGGTCGGCGCGTGCAGGTCGGCGATGAAGAACATCGACTCCCCGCCCTGCGCGACGACGTCGTCCTGCAACGTCACCCATTGCTTCACCGCCCCCAGGTAATTGCCGAGATGGAGATTACCGGTGGGCTTGATGCCGGAGACGACGCGCATGGGAAAACCTTATTTGGAACGACGCAGGAGCGTGGAGATGTCGCCCAGCCGGAACGCGCCGGTGAGCAGGGTGGCGATCGCATAGACGACCCCGCCGGTCGCGACCAGCACGAGCATCGCCCCCCAGCGCTCGGTCCCGCTGCCCGTGACGAACGGCTGGAACAGGTCGTTGAGGAAATACATCACGCCGCCCATGATCAGCGCGGCGACCAGCAGCCGCCACGTCCGCCGGACGAGCCGCGCATCGGGGATGAAATGCCCGCGACGGACGAGCGTCCGATACAGCATCGCGACGTTCACCGTGCTCGCGATCGCGGTGGCGAGCGGCGGGCCCATATGGCCGAGCGGCTTGATGAAGGCGAGGTTGAGGACGAGGTTCACGACCATCGACATCGTCGCATAGCGCACCGGCGTCTTCGTGTCGGACCGCGCATAATAGCCCGGCGTGAGCACCTTCACGAGGATGTAGGACGGCAGCCCGATCGAGAAGGCGGCGAGCGCCTGCGCGGTCAGGATGCTGTCGTCGAGCGCGAACTTGCCGTGCTGGAACAATGCGCCGACGATCGGCACGCCGCAGACGATCAGCGCCACCGTCGCGGGCAGCGTCAGGAACAGCGCGAGCTCCATGCCGCGGTTCTGCGTCGCCATCGCCTCCGTCTCCTCGCCGCGGCCGAGCTGGCGCGAGATGGTGGGGAGCAGGACGGTGCCGAGACCGATGCCGATCAGCCCGAGCGGCAGCTGGTTCAGCCGGTCCGCGAAATAGATGTACGAGACCGAGCCCGCGGGCAGCAGCGCGGCGGCTAGCGCGGTCGAGACGACGAGGTTGATCTGGACCGCACCCGCACCCGCGGCGGCAGGCCAGATCAGCGACATCAGCCGCTTCACCTCGGGATTGAGCTGGGGCCGCTTCAGCCGGAGCACGACGCCCGATCTGCGGCAGGCATAGATCAGCCAGAGAAGTTGCAGCGCGCCCGACACCGTCACCGCGATCGCCTGGTTGCGTGCGGTCATCAGCGGCAGCCGCTCGTGGAACAGCAGCAGCGCGGCGATCAGCGTCGCGTTGAGCAGGATCGGCGCCGCGGCGTTGATCCAGAACTTATGCAGTGAATTGAGGATGCCACCGAGCAGCGAGACGAGGCTGATCAGCAGCAGATAGGGCAACATGATCCGCGACAGGTGGACGACATAGGCGAAGCGCTCGGCGCTCGCCCCGTTGAACCCGAAGGTCAGCAGCCAGGTGACGGGCCAGGCGGCAAGCTCGAGCAGCACCGTCATGCCGATCAGCACCGGCAGCAAGACCGACAAGGCGTCCTCGGCAAAGGCGATGCCGTCGGGCAGGCCGCGGCCATCCTTGTCGCCGACCTTGCGGTTGAACATCGGGATGAATGCGGCCGAGAACGCGCCTTCCGCGAACAGCGCGCGGAACATGTTCGGGAGGCGAAACGCGATCAGATAAGCATCCGATGCGAACCCCGCGCCGACGAACCGCGCGAACAGCGAATCGCGCACCAGCCCCAGGATGCGGCTGGCGAGCGTCAGCCCGCCAACCGATCCCAGCGCCTTGGTCAGGTTCACCTATGCGCCCTCCGGTCCGGGCTTCACGCCTGGCCGAAATCGCCGACGTTCGGCTGGATGCCCTGCTGCTCCGACTGCTGGAGATAGAGCTGCGCGAAATCGATCGGCTCGAGCAGCAGCGGCGGGAAGCCGCCGTCACGCACCGCATCCGACAGCACGCGGCGTGCGAACGGGAACAGCAGGCGCGGGGCCTCGCCCAGCAGGAAGGGCTGGACATGCTCGGCCGGAATGTTGCGCAGCCCGAACAGGCCGGCAAAGGACAGGTCGACGATGAAGGCGACCTGGCCGTCGGTCTCGGCGCGGACGTCGATCTTCAGAACGACCTCGTGCACCTCGTCGCCGACCTGCGCCGCGCCGATGTTGAACTGGACGTCGATCGCGGGCGGGGTCTGGTTCTGGTAGACTGCGGGCGCGTTGGGGTTCTCGAACGAGAGATCCTTGACGTATTGCGAGATCAGGCCGGCGGCGGGCGCTTCGTCGGCACCATTGGCAAGCGGCTGATCCGCGATCGACATGCCGTTCTGGTCGTCCATGATCTGCGAATCCTTCGTATAAATGAGGTGGGACCGAAGCGGACGGGTCGCGCGTTCGTGTCTTGAGGCAGTGCGCGTAGCAGTGCCCGACGGGTGTTTCAACGGCTACGGATCCCACGGAATCCTAGGCGGGTTTGAAAAGAGACGCCGTTGCCCTATGTTGGGACGAAGATCGGAGGCACGGTTGTTTTACGTAGTACTTCTCGCGATGGTCGCAGGGTTCCTGGCGATGCGTCTTTATAGCGTGCTCGGAAAGCGGACCGGTCATGAACAGCAGCCCCTGCCGCGTGCGGCAGAGGAGCGGTCCATACCCGTCACGATCCCGCGCACGATCGATGCGGCCGCCGAACAGCGGACGATCGCGAACCGCAACATCGACGCGCGCGCCGAACCCGGCCTGCGCTCGATCATCGCCGTCGAGCCCGGCTTCGACGTCAACCAGTTCCTCGAAGGCGCGCAGGCGGCCTATCGCATGACGCTGGAAGCCTTCTGGAAGGGTGATGCCGATACGCTCGCCGATCTGGCCGAGGACGATGTCCGCACCGCCTTCGTCGAGGCGATCGCGGCGCGCGAGGCGGCCGGCGAGACGCTCGACAATCGTCTGGTGACGATCGAACGCGCGGTCATCGCCGATGCGTCGGTCTCGGGCCGTGAAGCCCGCATCTCGGTGCGCTTCGATGCGGACATCGCCGCGATCACGCGCAACGAGGCGGGCGAAGTCATCGCCGGGTCGCTCACCGACGCGGTCGAGACGCATGACATCTGGACGTTCGTCCGGACGCTCAAGAGCGCCGGCCCGAACTGGAAGCTCGCGGACACCGACGAGGCGTGACGCGCGCGATCAGGGGGATTGGCGGTTCGTTCGCACTGGCCCTGGCACTCACCGGGTGCGTCGGCGGTGTCGCGGCACTGACCGACCGCCCGTCCTCGCCGGGCACCGCATCGCCGGCTGCCACTGCCGGAAAGCCGCCCCGGGGTCAATTTACCCCAAACAGTGACAACATTCGCAACATTCGCGGCATCCAGATACCCGTCCGCATCGTCGGGGCGGTTCCGCTGGCTGCTTCTCCCGTCGCTCCGCCACTGCCCGGAGCGCTCGCCCCGGTCAGTGCGGTCACGGCCGGCGTGACGCCGGGGCCGTCACTCGCAACGCTGCCGATCAGCGATGCGCAGGCCGAGGCCGCACGTCTCGCCTTCGTCACGAGCTGCCCTGGCTTGCAGCGTCGTTCCGACCAGTCGGGGCTGACCCGCGGTGCCGATTGGCAGCCGGCCTGCGCTGCTGCACAGGCGACCGGGCCCGGTGGCGCGCGCGCATTCTTCACCCAGTGGTTCGAGGCGGTCCAGGTCGGCGACGGCAAGGCCTTCGCGACGGGCTATTACGAGCCCGAGATCGCCGGCTCGCTCGAGCGCCGCGACGGCTATGCCCCGGTCTATGGTCGCCCGCGCGATCTGATCGACGTCGATCTCGGCGCCTTTTCGACGTCGCTGAAGGGCAAGAAGATCCGCGGCCGCGTGTTGGGCTCGAACTTCATTCCCTATTATGACCGCACCGCGATCGAGCAGGGTGCGCTCGCCGATACCGCGCCGATCCTCGCCTGGGCGAAGGATCCGGTCGAGCTCTTCTTCCTGCAGATCCAGGGGTCGGGACGTCTTCGTCTGCTCGACGGGTCGATCCTGCGGATCGGCTATGACACGCAGAACGGCCGCGACTATACCGGCATCGGCGCGCTGATGAAGACGCGCGGGCTGTTGCAGCCCGGCCAGACGTCGATGCAGGGCATCGTGCAGTGGCTCCACGATCACCCCGTCGAGGGGCAGGCGATCATGCGCGAGAACAAGAGCTTCGTGTTCTTCCGCGAACTCGACGGCGCGCCGCAGGGTGCGATGGGCTATCCCGTGACCGGGCAGGTCAGCGCGGCGGCGGACGTGAAGTTCGTGCCGCTCGGCGCGCCGGTGATCCTGTCGCTCGACCGGCAGGATGCGACCGGGCTGTGGATCGTCCAGGATACCGGCGGCGCGATCAAGGGCAGCAACCGGTTCGACACCTTCTGGGGTGCTGGCGCCGCTGCCGAAGCGACCGCGGGCGGCATGGCGGGGCGCGGCACCGCGTTCCTGCTGCTCCCGATCGGCACCACCGCACGGCTCAACGCCGCAACTGCGAACGGGGCGCGCTATGACGGGTCGTCCGCTCAACCCTGACGAGGCGCATCTCTGGGCGCGCGTGATGCAGACCGTGCGACCAATGCGCGCGGTACCCAAGGTGGCGCCCCCGGTCGTGCCGTTAGCCGCGCCTGTCGCGACGACGCGCAAGGTAAAGCCGACCAAGGGCATCCGCCTGCCAACGCTCCCACCCCCAACTGGCGCCGCGCCGTTGAAGACGGCGGCGCGGACCTTGTCGCCGGCCAACACGCTCGACGGTGGCTGGGATAAAAGGCTGTTGCGCGGCGCGGTCAGTCCCGACAGTTCGATCGACCTTCACGGCCACACGCTCGCCTCCGCGCACGCGATCCTCGACACCGGCCTGTCCCGCGCGATCGCCCGCGGCGACCGCGTGCTGTTGCTGGTGACGGGCAAGCCGCCGCGCCCCGAGAGCGAACGGCCGCATGCGCGCGGCGCGATCCGTGCGGCGGTCATCGACTGGCTATCGATCTCGCGTCATGCCGGCGGGATCGTCGCGGTACGCGGCGCGCATCCCCGGCACGGCGGGGCAGGGGCGCTCTACATCATCCTGCGCCGCAGCCGCGAACTGGGCGGCTGACGCGATGGGTTATCCCCGCTCGACCGCGCGGACGATGACATCGGCATAGATGTCGGTCAGGCGGTACAGGTCCTCGACCGCAACCGCCTCGTCCACCTTGTGCATCGTCGCATTAATCAGCCCGAATTCGACCACCGGGCACAGCTTCGCCAGAAACCGCGCGTCGGACGTGCCGCCCGTCGTCGACAGGTCGGGAACGACGCCCGTCACCGCGGTGATCGCGTCCGACACCAAGGTCGACAACGGCCCGGGTTCCGTCAGAAAGGCTTCACCCGACACGCGACCGGTGACGACCGCTGCTGGATCATGCCGTGCCGCCAGCGCGGCGATCCGGGCGATGAGCGCGTCGCCGCTATGCGTGTCGTTGAACCGGATGCTGAGCCGCGCGGACGCTGCGGCCGGGATAACGTTATGCGCGGGATTGCCGACCGCGATGTCGGTGATCTCGATATTGGACGGCTGGAACCACGCATTGCCTTGGTCGAGCGCGACGGTCTTGATCTCGGCAAGGATCGCCACCAGCCGTGGGATCGGGTTGTCGGCAAGGTGCGGATAGGCGACGTGACCCTGCCGCCCGGGGACGCTGATCCAGATATTGACCGAGCCGCGCCGGCCGATCTTGATCGTGTCGCCGAGCGCTGCCGTGGAAGTCGGTTCGCCGACGATGCACTGGTCGGGATGGATGCCCCGTGTTGCCATGCGATCGATCAGCGCGCGCGTCCCGAACGTCGCAGGACCTTCCTCGTCCCCGGTGATGATCAGCGACACGGTGCCCGCGTCGGTCCGGCTGGCGGCCGCCGCAAAGGCGGCGATCGCGCCCTTCATGTCGACTGCGCCGCGCCCGTAGAGCAGGCCGTTGCGAACCTCGGCCGACCAGGGCGAGCCCTGCCAGCCCTCGCCCGGGGGTACGACGTCGAGATGCCCTGCAAATGCCAGATGCGGCCCCGATCCGGTCCGGACCGCGAGCATGTTTTCCACCGGACCGTCGGGCGCTTCGCCGATCGTGAAGCGGTCGACGTCAAAGCCGATCGGAGTCAGCGCCGCCTCCAGCACGTCGAACACGCGGCCCCGCGCCGGGGTTACGCTGTCCTCGGCCAGCAGCGCCTGCGCCAGCGCCAGCGGATCGATCACCGCAGCGCGCTCGGTGCCGGCTGCTCATATTGTTCGATCACCCAATCCTCTTCCTGCGCACCGGCGATCCAGTCCTGCATGAAGGGGTGGTCGAACATCGCCTGCATATAGCCCTGCGCGAACCGGGCGATCGGCAGCTGATAGGTGACGATCCGCGTGACGACGGGCGCATACATGATGTCGGCCGCGCCGAACGTACCGAACAGGAAATCGCCGCCGCCGCCAAAGCGCGCACGTGCCTGTGCCCAGAGCTCCATAATCCTCTGGAGATCGACCAGGACATCGTCGTCGGGGCGCTCTGCCGGAAAGATCTGGCGGACGTTCATGCTGTGCTTCTTGCGTAACGCGGCAAAGCTCGAATGCATCTCGGCCGCCATCGAGCGGGCCATCGCGCGTGCCGCCTCGTCTTCGGGCCAGAAGCGGTCGCGACCCACCTTGTCCGCGAGATAGTCGACGATCGCCAGGCTGTCCCATACGACCGCCTCGCCATCCCAGAGGATCGGCACCTTGCCCGACGAGGGGGCGAACTCATCGCCCTGGCGCCGCTTTTCCCATTCCGCATCGTAGAGCGGGACGACGACCTCGTCGAAGGGCAGCCCGGACTGCTTGCAGGCGAGCCAGCCGCGAAGCGACCAGGAGGAATAGGCCTTGTTGCCGATGACGAGTTTCATGGCCCGGGGACTAGCGGGCGGGAGCGGCGAGGGCAATCTCTGCCGCCCTCGCCGGATGCACGGGCGTCAGCTGACGGCTTCGACGACCGCCGCGCGCAGTTCGGGGATGCCCATCCCGTACTCACTCGACGTCACGAGGATGTCGGGATGCGCGGCGGGGCGCTTGCGGGCCTCGGCCGCGGTACGCTCGGTAACCTCGACGAGTTCCGATGCCTTGATCTTGTCCGCCTTGGTCAGCACCATGCGATAGCTGACCGCAGCCTTGTCGAGCATCTCGAGGATCTCGCGATCGACGTCCTTGATGCCGTGGCGCGAGTCGATCAGCACGAGCGCGCGCTTGAGCACGTCGCGGCCGCGAAGGAAGTCGTTGATCAGGAAGCGCCACTTCTTGACGACATCCTTGGGCGCCTTGGCGAAGCCATAGCCGGGCATGTCGACGAGGCGGAAAGCGAGCGGCGCGCCGACCTCGAAGAAGTTCAGTTCCTGCGTGCGTCCAGGCGTGTTCGATGTACGCGCCATCGAATTGCGCCCTGTCAGCGCATTGAGCAGCGACGACTTGCCGACGTTCGACCGCCCGGCAAACGCCACCTCCGGCACCGAAGCATCGGGCAGGAATTCGAGCGTTGGCGCCGACTTCAGGAAGCCGACATGGCCGGCGAACAGCTTGCGCGCATTCTCGAGCTGCTCCGCGGTGAACGGCGCGTCGGTCTGCTCGAGATCGGGACCGAGGTTCGAGCCGGCATTCGGAAGGTCGTTCACTTGGTCACCGGTGCTTGCAGGCCCGGATGTCGGGCGTAGAGGAGCTTCTGCTGAAGGATCGTCAGGCAGTTGGACGTGATCCAGTAGACCTGAAGACCGACGGCGAACGGCGCCATCACGAACATCAGCACCCAGGGCAGCAGCTTGAAGACCTGCTTCTGCGTGTCATCCATCGGCGTCGGGTTCAGCTTGAACTGGAAGTACATGCTGATGCCGAGGATGATCGGGACGATGCCGATCGCGATCATGTGCGGCGGGGTGAACGGCAACAGACCGAACAGGTTAAGCGGCGTCAGCGGATCGGGCGCGGACAGATCCTTGATCCACGCGACGAACGGCTGGTGACGCATTTCAATCGTCAGCATCAGCACCTTGTACAGCGCGTACATGATCGGGATCTGGAGCAGCGTCGGCGCGCAACCCGCGAGCGGGTTGACCTTCTCCGCCTTGTACAGCGCCATGACCTCCTGCTGCATGCGGACCTTGTCGTCCTTGTACTTCTCCTGCAGCGCCTTCGTCTTGGGCTGGACGGCGCGCATTGCGGCCATCGACTTGAACTGGCGCTGCGCGATCGGGAAGAGCAGGCCGCGGATCGTCACCGTCAGCAAAATGATCGCGACGCCGAAATTACCGACCGTACGGTACAGCCAGTCGAGATAATAGAAGATCGGCTTCTCGACGATCCGGAACCAGCCCCAGTCGATTGCATAATCGAGCTTGGCGACGCCGCCCGCCTGATCGGTATAGCGATCGAGCAGCCTGACCTCCTTCGCGCCCGCAAAGAAGCGCGACGTCTGGGTCACCGCCTGGCCGGGGGCGATGAGCTTGGGCTGCAGCGCGTAATCCGCCTGATAGGCCTTGTTGGCGCCCGCGCGGAACTGGCCGTCAAACGCCTGGCCCTGGTCGGGAACGAGCGCGGTCAGCCAGTATTTGTCGGTGAAGCCGAGCCAGCCGCCGGTGGTCGAAAATTTTTGCGGAGCCTCGTCGATGTCCTTGTAGTTCGGACGGTAATGCGCGCCGCCATTGTCGACCGACATCGGCCCAACGTGGATCGTCATCGACGACGGATCCTTGGAGATGCCGACACGGTTGACGAGGCCATAGGTGGCAACGGGGACGGGCGCGGTGCCAGCGTTGAGCACGGTCTGGCGGACCGTGAACATGTAATCGCCGTCGACCGCGATCTGGATGCGGAAGCGCTGGCCCGTGGCGTTGGTCGCATCGAGCGTGACCGGAGTCGTCGGCGTCAGCGTCGTCGCGCCCGACGCAGTCCAGACGGCGTCAGCGGCAGGCGGAGCAAGCCCCTGCGCGCGCCAGCCGAAGCTCGCGAAATAGGCGTCGGGTGCACCGGCCGGTGAAAGCAGACGGATCGGCGGAGAATCCTTCGCGACGGTCTCGTCATAGCCCTTGAGAACGAGATCATCGATCCGCGCACCCTTCAGGTTGATCGAGCCGGAGACCCGCGGGGTTTCAATACGGACGCGCGGCGTCTCGGCGATGACCGCGGCGCGATCGCGCACTGCGGCGGCCCCGTCGGCGGCCGGATCGGCGGCGGGGTTCGCGACGGCCTTCGTCTTGCCGCCTTCGATTTTCGTCACCGGTGGATTGGCCGTCGGGAAGAACTTGCCCTGGATCATCGGCCATCCGAACAGGATGAGCGCCGCGATAACCGCGAACAGCACGAAATTCTGCTTGTCGTCTTTCACAGGGCGGCGTCTTTCAATTTCTCAGGCTTCAGCTCTGGGACTGGGTCGGGTCCGTACCCGCCCCAAGGATGGCAGCGCGCGATGCGCTTCGCCGCCAACCAGCCCCCCTTGCGCGCGCCATAGCGCCCAACGGCCTCGATTGCATAGGCGGAACAGGAAGGATCGTAGCGACAGCTCGACGGCAGGACCAGTGAAGGACCGAGTTGCCAGCCGCGTGCGACGAGGATGAGGAGGCGGGCTAGCACGATGCGGCCGGGACCAGTGCACCCCAAAACTGTTTCCCCGCGAAGGCGGGGATCGAGACTGGACTACCGCCCTCGCGGGAGAACAAGAAGCGGTGCAAGATCGCGCCTTCGGCACAGCGCCATTCCAGACTGCGGACCACCCCGGCGTAGGCCGGGGCCCAGTTGGGGGACGCTAGTGAAAAGTGGCTGCGGAGCATTAAAGGGGTTTTCCCACCTGGGCCCCGGCCTTCGCCGGGGTGGTGGTATCCACTGAAGCAGCAGTTGCTGCTTGCGGCGTGACCTTGCGGAACGCCTTGCCGAGCTCGGTTCGCAACAGCGCGTAATCACGCTCGATGCCGCCGTTGCGCCCGATCAGCACGTGATCGGCGCCAGCGACACCGCGTTCCGCCAACAGCTCACGCGCCAAAGCCCGCAACCGCCGTTTCATGCGGTTACGGACGACGGCGTTGCCAATCTTCTTCGTGACGGTGAAGCCGATTCGCATCGTCTCGTCACCGTCATCGCGGGGGCGCATGAGCAGGACGAATCCCGGCATCGGTGCGCGCTTCCCCGCATTCGCCGCGAGAAAATCGCGGCGTTTCGACATGATCGTCAGGCCGGCATCGCCGGCCGCGACAGTCAGGCCGACAGCTTCTTGCGACCGCGGGCGCGGCGGGCGTGGATCACTGCCCGGCCGCCGACCGTGGCCATCCGTGCGCGGAAGCCGTGACGGCGTGCACGTACCAGGTTGCTCGGCTGAAAGGTCCGCTTCATTGGTCATTCCCTAGGTCATCAAATAGAAAACGGCCGCCACGGGGACGGCCTTGATGGGTGGGCGCTTAGGCAAACTAGGGGGACAAGTCAATTCACGGGCTCCGTCTTCGCCGAATCGCCTCGCTGCGAAACCGCGGCGGCCCGATCGCGCGCGTGCCGTCGCAACGCGCTGCGGCGGCGCATCATCCGGTCGACGAAATGGCCGCCCCGCGGCCAGCGGCGCTTGAGCCGGCCCCAGCGTCGCCGTGCCCGTGGCGAGTTGCGCAGTACCAGGACCATGCCGCCGGCAAACACGAAGACGCCCGCCGGTCCGGGCACCGGTGTCAGCAGGGGGGCGGCAAGGATCATCATCCCGCCGCACAGCAGCTGGACGAGACGATAGGTCGAGGAGCGGACAGCGTTCACGCGAGGCATTTGGGACCGGTGTGTTAGGTTGGCAAGACGGCACCGTGCCGCTCGCCATTGCCCAATGGTCAAATCCGGTATGAATAGGGCGTGACGGTGGCGATCCGCCATGACGAGCGACGCGGCGGGGGATTTTCATGGCGGCGATCGTGTCGACGGTGGCGTATCTCGGGCTGGAAGCGCGCGCCGTCGAAGTACAAGTCCAGCTGATTCCGGGACTTCCTGCGTTCAACCTCGTCGGGCTGGCGGACAAGGCGGTCGGCGAGAGCCGCGAGCGCGTCCGTGGCGCGATCGCGGGGATGGGGCTGGCATTGCCGCCGAAACGGATCGCGGTGAACCTGTCGCCGGCCGATCTGCCAAAAGAAGGATCGCATTTCGATCTTCCTGTCGCGCTCGCGCTGCTGGCGGCGATGGGGGTGATCGATGCCGAAATGCTTGCCGATTATGTCGTCGTCGGCGAGCTCGGCCTCGATGCGCGGATCACCGCGTCGCCCGGTGTCCTGCTTGCCGCGCTGCATGCGTCGAACGAGGGCAAGGGCCTGATCTGCCCGGCCTCGCAAGGATCTGAAGCGGCCTGGGCCGGGTCGATCGAGGTGGTCGCCGCGCCCGACCTGCTCGCGCTGATCAACCATTTCAAAGGCCATGGCCTGCTGCGCGCGCCCCAGCCCGGCGAGGTCGATGCCGCGCCGGCCGGGCCTGACCTTGCGCAGGTTCGCGGGCAGGAGACCGCCAAGCGTGCGCTGGAGGTCGCTGCGGCGGGTGGGCACAATCTTTTGATGTGTGGTCCGCCGGGGTCGGGCAAATCGCTGATGGCGGCGTGCCTGCCGGGGATCCTGCCGCCACTCGACCCCGCCGAGGCGCTCGAAGTTTCGATGGTCCAGTCCGTCGCAGGCACGCTGTCGGGGGGACGGCTGACCCGGACCCGCCCGTTCCGCAGCCCGCATCATTCGGCGTCGATGGCCGCGCTGACCGGAGGAGGCTTAAAGGTGAAGCCCGGGGAGGTCAGCCTGGCGCATCTGGGTGTGCTGTTCCTCGACGAGTTGCCCGAGTTCCAGCGGGCGGTGCTCGATTCGCTGCGCCAGCCGCTCGAGACGGGAACGATCAGCGTCGCGCGCGCCAATGCGCATGTGACCTTCCCCGCGCGCGTCCAGCTGATCGCGGCGATGAATCCGTGTCGTTGCGGTCATCTCGGCGATGCCGGCCTTGCCTGTGCACGGGCACCGCGCTGTGCCGCGGACTATCAGGCCAAGGTGTCGGGGCCGCTGCTCGACCGAATCGACCTGCACATCGACGTGGCGGCGGTCACGGCCGCCGATCTCGTCCTGCCCCAGGCCGGCGAGGGATCGGCAGCGGTGGCGGCTCGAGTGGCGGTGGCGCGCCGAGTGCAGACCGAGCGTTATCGCGAACATCCCGTGCGGACGAATGCCGAGGCGGACGGCCCGTTGCTCGAGTCGGTCGCTACCCCAGATGCGCAGGGACAGCGTCTGCTGGTGCAGGCGGCGGAGGCGATGCGGCTGACCGCGCGGGGTTATACCCGAATACTGCGCGTCGCGCGGACGATCGCGGATCTGGCCGGCGCCGATCACGTGGCGCGTATCCATGTCGCGGAAGCGCTGAGCTATCGCCGCCGTCCGCCAACCAATTGACGCATGTTTGCACATCTACAAGATACTTGATCTATGATAATAAACTAGTACTACTCATTCTGTTAATTGTTGTAGATTAACAATGACCTCACCGAGTTTGGAGTGAGGTGGCGTCGCGCCGGTCCTCATGCCCGTCCGGCCCTATAGAGCGCGGTAAGGAGCGACAGTGACATTTATCGACCCCGCCCCATTCCGGGCTGCAGCCCGCGCTCCAGCGGACGCGATCGCACCAGTCGAGCCGGCGACCCGTGTGACGTGCGGTGCCTGTGGCACCGGCAGCATGCTCCCGTTCGATTTCACTATGGCGTTCCAGCCGATCGTCAACATCGCGACGGAGCGGGTCTGGGCCTATGAAGCGCTGGTTCGCGGCACCGACGGTGCGGGCGCGGGGGCGATCCTCGACAGGGTGTCGGGGGACATGATCTACTGGTTCGATCAGGCTTGCCGTGTGCGCGCGGTGGAGATGGCTGGCGCGCTGTTCACGCCGGGCGAGGACGTGAAGCTGTCGATCAATTTCATGCCGAACGCGGTCTATGAACCCAATGCCTGTATCCGGGCGACGCTGGGGGCAGCGGCGCGGGTCGGCTTCGACAAGCGCAACCTGATGTTCGAATTCACCGAGAACGAACGCATGCGCGACGTCCCGCATGTACGGCGGATCATCGAGGCGTACCGTGCGCAAGGGTTCGTGACCGCGATCGACGATTTCGGCGCGGGCTATGCGGGGCTGGGGCTGCTCGCCGAACTTAATCCCGATGTCATCAAAATCGACATGGCATTGATCCGCGGGATCGACGGGTCCGCCGTGAAGCGGTCGATCGTCGCCGCGGTCATCGCATTGTGCGACGAACTTGGCATCATCCCGATCGCCGAGGGGATCGAGACTTCGGGCGAACTGGCGGCGTTGCGCGCGCTCGGGGTACGGTTGTGCCAGGGCTACCTGATCGCGCGTCCCGCGATTGCACGCCTTCCGGTCCCCTTCGCGGACGCCGCAGAGGTGGTCCACGCCTGACGGTCCGGTGCGGCCCGGGCGCGGTACCGGGCTGCGCCGATCCGCGTCGCCGCGGCGATGTCGTGACCGCCGGCGGAACGTCGCTGCGCACGGCGGGTTTAGCCGGCGTAACGATCAATATGATCCAGGGGGATTTGCGGTGACCATCTCGGATGTCCGTGCGACGCAACTCGCACGTCTCGGCTTCGCCGCGCGCGGGCTGGTCTATTGTCTGGTGGCCTGGTTTGCGGTCGATGCCGCAATGCGCGGCGGGACGATCGCCGACAATCAGGGTGCGATCGGATCGCTGGCGGACGAGCAGCTCGGTGCCGTCCTGCTGGCGGTCATTGCCGCGGGTCTGCTCGGCTACGCGGTGTGGCGGCTGACCGAAGCGATCGCCGATCCGGAGCAGATCATGCGCGACGCCAAGGGCGCCCTGACCCGGATCGGGCACGTCGTCAGCGGGATCGCGCACCTCATCCTTGCCTGGAGCGCGGCACGTCTCGCCTGGCAACCAAGGACGGGTGGCGGCGGGCAGTCCCCGGGTGACGAGAGTGCCCGCGACTGGACAGGCTGGCTGCTTTCGGTGCCGTTCGGCCGCGTGCTGGTTGCCGTGGTCGCAATCGGTATTCTCACCGCAGCGGTGATGCAGGCGAAGAAGGCCTGGAAGGGCGATTTCGTCAAGGACCTGCACAATGACGGCTCGCTGCCTTCCTATGTCTGCACGATGGGGCGGCTGGGCTATGGCGCCCGCGCAGTCGTCTTCACGATCATCGCCGGCTTCTTTGCGGTCGCGGCATGGCAGGCGCACGCCACTGAAGCCGGCGGCATGGCCGACGCGCTGGCGATGCTGCAGGACCAGCCGGGGGGCAAATGGCTGTTGGCCGCGACGGGCGTCGGGCTGGGATTGTTCGGCGTCTACAGCTTTGTCGAAGCGCGCTTTCGCCGCGTTCACGTTCGTCTGCCGGGGTGAAGATCGCGGCCTAAGGCGCGGGAATAGCGTGCGATCTCATTCGTTCGCTTGTGCACGTGACACATCGCGGGCAGGTTGTGCCGATGAAACGCCTCCTGCCGCTGCTGCTGCTCACCGTCTCGGCCACTACCGCTGCCATCGCCGCTGATCCACGGCCACCCATCCTGTCGCCCGACCGGATCAAGGCGGACGTCAAGACGCTGAGCGCAGATGCGTTTCACGGGCGCGGACCGACACAGGCGGGCGAGGCGGTCACGCTCGAATTCCTTGAGCAACGCTTCAAGCAACTCGGGCTGCAGCCCATTGCCGGCGCCAGCTATCGGCAGCGTGTGCCCCTGCTGCGCTGGACCCGCGATGCCGCAACCTTCACGCTGCAACTCGGCAACCAGTCGGTGCCATTACGGCCGGGGATCGAGATCGCGGCATCGTCGCGGATCGTCGGCACGACCGCGCTCGATCATGCCGATATCGTCTTCGTCGGCTATGGCGTGGTCGAACCGAAGCTCGGCTATGATCCGTATCGCGGCGTCGATGTGCGCGGCAAGATCGTCGTCGCCCTGGCCGGCGATCCCGATGTCGAGGCGGGACGCGACCTGGGATTCGGCGGACGCGCCTCGAGCCCGGCCGCACGGACCAAGCTGAGCGAGGCGCAGAAGCGCGGCGCTGCAGCGTTCCTGACGATCCACGAGACGTTCCCGGCCAGCTATCCCTGGCTGCAGATCGCAAACGGCGACGCGGTACCGGGCTATGCGCTCGACACCGGGACGGTGCCTGCGGCGTTCGGACTACGCGGCAACCTGCGCAACGACATCGGGATCCGCCTGCTGCGGCAGGCGGGGCTGGATTATGCCGCGGCGAAGGCTGCCGCACAGCGCGCCGATTTCGCTGCGATCATATTGAAGGGGGCGACCCTGTCGGCGCGTGTTCAAACGCGGATGGAGCATGTCGCGAGCCACAATGTCGTCGGCCTTCTTCCGGGCACCGATCCCGCGGCGGGCAGCATTCTCTATGGCGCGCATTGGGATGCCTATGGGGAGAACGCGTTCGATCCGCCCGCGGACCGGATCCGCAACGGTGCTATCGACAACGGGACCGGCACCGCGACGCTGCTCGAGATCGCGCACGCTTATGCGGGCGCCGCCCGGCCGCGGCGTTCGGTCGTGTTCGCGCTGTGGACTGCGGAAGAGAAGGGGCTGCTTGGTGCAAGCTGGTACGCCGACTACCCGGTCCTGCCGCTCGCGACGACCGCCGCACAGTTCAATCTCGATCCGCATGTCGTGCTGGGGCGGACGCGCGATCTCGAGCTTATCGGCGTCGGGCGAACGCCAATGGAGCGCGATCTCGAGCGGGTTGCGGCGGCGCAGGGGCTGCGGATCGTGCCCGAGGAGAATACCGAGGCGGGCTGGTATTACCGCTCGGACCATTATGCGCTGGCGCAGAAGGGCGTGCCGGGGGTGTATTTCCGCGCGGGCCGCGATCTGGTGACGGGCGGGGCGAAGGCGGGCGAGGCGATGCGCGATCGGTTCAACGCACGATGCTATCACCAGACCTGCGACGAATTCGACGCACGCTGGGACATGACCGGCGCCGCGCAGGAGGGCAGCGTCGCCTATGCGCTGGGCCGCGAGGTCGCCGAGGGGACGGCATGGCCGGTCTGGAACGCGTCCGAGCCGTTCGCAGCGGAGCGCGACGCGACTCGGGCGGCGCGCAAATGACGGGCACGGCCGCGCCCGGGCCGAAGGGGGCGTTGGGCCCTGCGATAGTCAGCAAGACGGCGGGAAATATCGCGTCGTCCGGGCTTTATTCAGGCTAGGGCGATATTGCCCGTGCGACGCAGGACGCGATCGCTATAGGGACGCTATGCAAAGCCTTTCAAAGACAAAGACGAACGCCCCCTGGTTCGGCACGATGCTGAGCGGTGCCGCGGTGGTGGCCCTGTTGCTCCCGGTCGACGCCGTTTCGGCCCGAGCGCCGCAGGAGCAGCTGGTGCCGCCGCAACTGTTCCAGACCCAGCCGCAAAGGCCCGTCGCCCCATCGAACCCGCCAGCCAGCCAGCCTGCGCTGCCGACGCAGGCGATGACGCCACGTATGGCGCCGCCGCCGGTGGTGCCGACGGTGCGGATGCCGGTGCTGTCCGTTGCCCAGGTCAAACAGCTGCAGAAGCTGCTTGCGTCGGATACGATGGGGCAGGGGCTCGCGTTCGCGCGGCCGTCACTTGTGCTCGACGTCGACAACGACACATTGGTTCGCGAAGCGCTCGACCATGCCCGCGCGGTCCATGCCGGGCGCTTGTCCGAAGCGGACTTCCAGCGGGACTGGGGCATGCGCCCGCCCGCCTTCGATCCGCTACCGGGCTTTGCCGATGCGGTGAAGCGTGACCGGATCGCCGCGTGGTTCGCCGCGTTGCCGCCGCCCTATTCAGGGTATGACGGGCTCAAGGCCGGGCTCGAGCGCTATCGCGCGATCGCGGCGGCGGGCGGTTGGTCCATGCTGGCGAGTGGCCCGGATATGACGATCGGCGCGACGGGCCCGCGTGTGACTGCGCTCCGCCAGCGCCTTGCGATCGAGGACAAGGACGTATCGGCCGGCGGCGACCGGTTCGACGCTGCGCTGCTCGAGGGGGTACGTCGCGCGCAGCGGCGGTACGGACTCAATCCAAGCGGGATCGTGTCGGGGCAGACGCTGGGTGCGCTGAACGTCTCGGCGACCGATCGCGTCCGCCAGATCATGGCGAACATGGAGCGCTGGCGCTGGCTGCCGCAGGAGCTGCCCAAGGATCGCATCCAGGTGAACATCGCCGCCGCGGTCCTGACGGTATTCGACGGCGACCGGCCGATCACTTCGATGCGCGCGGTCACCGGGCGCCCCGGCGACGAGACGCCAATGCTGACCTCGACGATCCACAGCGTCGTGATCAACCCGCCCTGGAACGTCCCGACCTCGATCGCGACGCGCGAGCTGTGGCCGAAGGAAAAGGCCAATCCGGGATACCTGAAGCGCAACGGCTTCAAGGTGATCGGCGGCACGCGGCTGCAGCAGGCCGCTGGTACGCAGAGCGCGCTGGGGCGGTACAAGTTCGATTTCGACAATCCCTATTCGGTGTATCTGCACGACACCCCGTCACGCGCGAAGTTTGCGAGCTTCAGCCGTCTGGCGAGCCACGGGTGCGTCCGGCTCGAAAAGCCTGCCGAGCTTGCCAACCTCCTGCTCGCGGGTGATCCGCAATGGACCCCCGAGATGGTCGCGGCGACGGTCGACAAAGGCGCGACGGTCCGGGCGCGGCTCAGCAAGCCCGTGTCGGTCTATCTGCTCTATTGGACGGCATTCGCCAGTGGTAACGGCCAGATGAACTTCCGCGCGGATCCCTATAGCTGGGATTCGACACTGGCCTCCAAGATCGAGGCGCGGTCGGCGGCGCAGGCGATGGCAGCACGATGAGGGACATGACCATGATGACCAAGGCATATGCGATCCGCTTCGCGCTCGGCGCGAGCCTGTTGGCGACCGCGCTCGGCGGCTGTTCCCCGTCCGAGCCGGACACCGCACCCGTGACCGAAAACAGCGCGTATGAGGAAGAGGCCCCCGCCGAAGCCGAGGCGCCGGCGGTGGCCGAGGAAGCGCCTGCGCCCGCCCCTGCAGAGGTGAAAGCCGAGGCCCCGCCCGCTCCGGAAATCGCGCCGGACGTTCAGATGCAGGACGATGCCGATGCGACGGGCATGACTGCGCGCGTCCGCCGCGACGGCAGCAGCGCGAACGAACCCACCGATGACGTGCCCGCCACGAACGAGATGGAGCCGCAGTGAGGCTGATGCCGACCGGCGCCTATCAGCGCCGTATCCCCGCCGTGCTGGCGGCGCTGGCCACGCTGGTTCTGCCCATGTCGTCTGCGGTATCGACGGCGTCGCCCGCCGGGGTGGCGAGCCGCGCCGCGCCGGTTCCGCTGGCGGCGATTCCCGGGACGGCGATGGCGGTTCCGGCTTTGGCTGAACCTGTGCTCGCCGCGCCATCGCCCGCGGCGGCGCGGACCGTGTCGGCCATCCTGATCGACGCGCGCGACGGCCGGGTATTATATGCGCAAGGGGCTAATCTGGTCCGTCGACCCGCGTCGCTGACCAAGATGATGACGCTGTTCCTGGCGTTCGACGCGCTCGACGCGAACAAGCTGCAGCTGTCCGACACCGTCAAATTCTCACGCGCTGCGGCAAACCAGCCGCCGTCACGGCTCGGTCTGCGACCCGGTGCCGGGCTGACCGTCGGCGAAGCCATCCGGGCGATCGCGGTGAGTTCGGCCAATGACGTGGCGGTAGCGCTTTCCGAAAAACTGGGTGGCAGCGAAGCCGGCTTCGCGCGGCGGATGACCGCAAAGGCGCGAACGCTCGGCATGCGGCGGACGTCGTTCACCAACGTCACCGGATTGCCCGGCGCCAATCTCACGACCGCGACCGACATGGCCATGTTGTCCAAGGCACTGATCGACCAGCATGCGGATCGCTATGCCTATTTCAGCACCCGGTCGTTTCGCTGGGCGGGACGGCAGTTGCAGAACCACAATCACATGCTCGGCGCCTTTGACGGGCTCGACGGCATCAAGACCGGCTATACGGTCGAGGCCGGGTTCAATCTGGCGGCATCGGCCAAGCGCGGCAACCGCCGACTGATTGCCGTCGTCCTGGGAGAGCGAACCGCGCGCTCACGCGATCGGCTGGTCGCGCAGATTCTCGAGCGCGGGTTCAACGGCGGCGAGGGCGCCCCGAGCTAATCTGTTGCGGCTCAAGCCAGGGCACTCTGTACGCCACGGCGTACGGGGTGCCTGATTGGCGCGAGGGCGTCAGGTGCGTTCGATCAATTCGATCTCGGCTTCGACCTCGATCTCGTCATCCTCGCCGCCGCCGTGCGTGCCGTCATCCTCTGGGATGATCAGGTCGACGGTCCAGTCATAGACCTTCTCGCGGTTTTCGCCCTGTACCCAGACGCGCACCGCGCCCTTGGTGATTTCTCCACCCATCTGCCCGACGAAGTCGGAGATGAGCGTCTCGGCGGCATCCTCGTGATCGGTCGCGCCGGAGATGCACGCGGACTGCATCTCCTCTTCGAAATCGATCAGCTGTGCCCAATATTGTTTCGCCATGTGTCGGTCCTCTTCGTGGAGCGCTGCGTGCGCCGGGTCAGCGTGCGATACCGCCCGCCGGGGGCGAGACCGGAGCGATTTGCCCCGACGCCGGCAGCAACGCCAGTGCCGTCTTGTAGCAATCCTCGATATGCGCGTTGCCGACCAGCTTCATCGCCCCGAAGCTGATCGTGGCTGCGAAGGCAGAACCGACGAACGGTACGTATTTGGCAAGCGATCCCGCCGCCATCCGCGTGCCGACCCGCCGCAGCAGCGCCGCGACGACCCGCTTGGTGACCATGCGCCCGATCACGTTATTGCCCATGCTCGACGCCATCACCAGCACCTGCTGCGCAAGATGCGGCTCGAGCTTTTGGACCTGCTCGTGATCGAGCTCGAACATCTCGCTGATCTTCGGCAGCAGGGTCGTCAACAGGCCGACATCCGCGACCAGGTCGACGCCCGGGACCGGTACGACCGCGGCGCCCGCCGACATCAAGGATCGCCGGGTGACAAGCGACCGGCTTTCGGCGCGGACCCGCTCCAGATCTTCGAGCCGTGTAATCATCGATGTCGATCTTTCCAAATGGTTGAATTGCGGCGCGATACCACAGGCTTTGCAACCGCGCGACGTGGCTTGTTCGCGGCCGTGTGCACGGCGTCGTGCCAACCCGCAGTGGTTTCCTGTGCGGAGATATAACCAACTTGGCATATTCAATTGACCGGCTGGGGTGGATGTCGGACTATAGGATCGCATTTGGGGCCGTCGGCACGCGCGACTGACGGGGCGGCGCGCGAAGTCACATCGATGCGCACCTCGACGTTCCGGGGAGGGAGCAAGCCGTGGATTTCTCGGATTTCGAGCCGCATGCCGGTGGCGGGGTGACTGCGGAGGAACGCGCGGTGCGGCTCGGCCCGAGCCTGTCGGGCACGAATCTCGAACGGGCGGGCGACTATAACCAGCGCGTCGTGCTCCAGGTCATCCGTCGAAATCCGGACATCACCCGGACCGAGATCGCGACGATGACCAACCTCACCGCGCCGACGATCGCGAATATCACGGGGCGCCTGTTCGAGGCTGATCTCATCGTCGATGCCGGGCGCCGCAAGGGCGGACGTGGCCAGCCGGCGGTACGATTGCGGATCAACCCCGATGGATGCTTCGCGATCGGGCTGAACATCGACCGTGATCACGTCACGCTCGTATCGCTCGATCTGGCGGGGCAGGTCCGGTCCCGGTTCACACAGCAGATCGCGTTCGCGATGCCCGACGACATCATTGGTATCGTCGGCAAGGAGATTGCCGAGATCCGGCGATCGGACGTGTTGCGCGCCGACCGGATCCTCGGCGTCGGCGTGGCACTGCCCGACGATCTGGGGCAGGTGGCGTTGCCGCATCGTCCGGCGGGCTATGAATGCTGGGGTGCTGTCGACCTCCAGGCACTGCTCGCCGGTGTCGTTCCCTGGTCGGTCCATATCGATAATGACGCGGCGGCGGCGGCGATCGGCGAGGCGCAGTTCGGCGGCGGGCTCGATCATGCGAGCTTTTTCTACATTCTGGTCAGCGCAGGACTGGGGGGCGGGGTCGTCATTGACGGATCCTATTATCGCGGTGCCGATGCGCGGAGCGGCGAGCTTGGCTTTCTGCCGCTGACGGGTATGCCGGGACAGGTACTTCAGGACGTGGTGTCCTTGTCCGCACTTGCCGCGCGGCTCGAACAGGCGGGCCTGACCACGCCGTTCGACCCGGCGCTGGAGCTTGCCGAGCAGTTCGGCAGCACATTGGATGCATGGGTCGACGAGTGCGCGAGCGCCCTCGTGCCTGCGCTGACCGCCGTCAACTGCCTGATCAACCCGGCCGCGGTGCTGATCGGCGGACGTCTCCCCGACCTGGTGCTCGACCGACTGGCGTCGGAAACGACGCGCAAGCTGATCGCGGCGGCGCCGACGATCCCGGCGCGTGCACCGATCCGGCGCGCCACACTGTCGCGCGATGCGCCCGCCGTGGGCGCTGCGATCCTGCCGTTTCTCGACCGGATCCTGCCGTCGGACGCCATCCTGATTAAGGGCTGATTGTTAAAGCAAATTGACTTTATCTTTCTCGCGGGCAGGGTGCCTCCAAACCAAAGTCAGAGAGAGATGCAGTGATCCAGATCGGTATCGATGTCGGCGGCACGAAGATCGAGGCAGCGGCCCTCGACGCCGACGGTCAGTTCCTTGCCCGCGTGCGCAGCCCGAACCCGGGAAATTACGGCGACGCCATCGGGACGATCGGCGACCTGATCGCTCGCGCCGAGAGCGAGGCGGGCGCCATGGGCTCGATCGGGGTCGGTACGCCCGGATCGATCAGTCCGCGCGACGGGCTGATGCGCAACTCCAACGCCACCTTCCTCAACGGCCGCGCCTTTCGCGAGGATCTGGAGACTGCGCTCGGCCGTCAGGTCCGGATGGCCAATGACGCGAATTGCATGGCACTGTCCGAAGCGGTTGACGGTGCGGCAGCCGGCGCGCGGTCCGCCTTTGCGGTGATCGTCGGGACCGGCGTCGGAGGCGGACTGGTCGTCGACGGCCACATCGTCGAGGGCGCGAACGGCATGGGGGGCGAATGGGGCCATGTCCCGCTTCCGTGGATGACCGCGGCGGAATATCCCGGTCCGTCATGCTGGTGCGGACAAAGCGGGTGTCTCGACATGCTGATATCGGGGACTGGTTTCCGGCAGGATCATGCCGCCCGGTCCGGGCAGATGCTCGACGGCGCCGCGATCGTCGAGGCCGCGCGACACGGCGAAGCCGACGCGGTCGCATCGCTCGACGCCTATGTCGATCGGCTTGGACGCGCGCTGGCGATGATCGCCAATATCGTCGACCCGGACGTCTTCGTGTTCGGCGGCGGCATGTCGAATGTCGAAGCGATCTACGCCCGGCTTCCCGCGGTGATCGATCGCTACAGCTTCGGTGGCGACTGGAAGGGGCAGGTGGTGCCGGCCCGTTGGGGTGATTCCTCGGGCGTGCGCGGCGCAGCGCGGTTGTGGCCGCGCTGAGCCTCCTGCGTCGGAGCCCGCGAGGCGCCTAGCCGGCTGACCGGCGGTGGGCCGTCATCCGGCTAGGGTGCGGTTAAATAGAGCGATGACCGCGTTCAGCGTCTGGGCGAACAGGGCGGGATCATAGCGTGGTCCCTCGTCACGCAAAAACGCGTGCTGGCCGTTGACCTCGAGCCAGCCATAAGTGGCACCGACCGCCTCCAGTCGCGCGCGGATCGTCTCGCGCGCGGCAAACGGGACATGCGGGTCCTGCCGCCCCCAGATGAACAGCGTTTCCGCCTTCAGCTCTGCCATGCGCGCCAGACTATCATCCTGCTTGCCCGCACCGAGCGTTCCGCCGTGGATGTCGGTCGCGTAGAAGCACGCGGCCGCTGCGACGCGGGGATCGAGCGCGGCGCGGTAGGCGAGATGGCCCCCCAGGCAGACGCCCATCGTCGCAAGCCGACCGGTACAGGCGGGGTGCGCGGCGAGGCTGTCGAGCGCTGCGACCGCATCCGCGTCAAAGGCATGAACAGGTTTCGTGACCTTCAGCGCGTTGCCGCGATCGGTGCCGGCCGCGTCGTAGCGCAGAACCGTCCCGGGTCGCTCATACTCATGATAGACCTCGGGCACCGCGACACAGAAGCCGTGGCCGGCGACATAGGCGGCGAGTCGGCGGATCGGATCCGTGACCTGGTAGATTTCCGAGAACAGTAGAACGCCGGGATAGCGTCCCTCAACCGCGGGGCGGAACAGGTGCGTGCGCATGACGCCGCCTGGTGACGGCATGGCATCATCCGAAGGAGTGCCGCTGGCGATGCGAGGGATATCGATGAATTCGTCGCTGCGGATGATCATGGGGTAGGGGGCTGTCCTGCGGGGGAATGGGGAATGGTCAGCACGCTTTGTGCGCCGACCGGATCGGCGCTTCTGACGTCGAAGCTGCCACCGAGCTGTCGCGCTAGCGTGGTGGCGATCTTCAGGCCGAGGCTCGTCGAGCCGCGCGTATCGAATCCCTCGGGCAATCCGGCGCCGTCGTCGGTCACGCAGAGCTGCAACCCGGTGGCGGTCTGGACGAGATCGACCCGGATGCTGCCATGGTCGCGTCCGACCAGACCATGCTCGATCGCGTTGGCGATCGCCTCCGCCATGATCAGCGCAACGGGGATCAGCGCGTCAGGGGGGAGCATGACGCCGGGCGGTGCGGAAACCGAGTGGACGATACCGGGATTGCCGCCCGCCTCGATCACGTCGGCAGTCAGTTGGTGGAGGAACTGGTCAAGCGCGATCAGCGATCCGCTGGTATCGTAGAGCTGCCGCTGGATCCGGCCGATCAGCGTAATTTTGGTCGCTGCATTGTCGAGCGCGAGAGCCGCGGCAGGGTCGGCGATACCGCGCTTCTGCAACGCCAGGACTGCCCCGATCATCTGGAGGTTATTCGATACGCGGTGCTGCAGTTCGCGGAACAGCACCTCGGTCCGATCAGCCAGCAGCCCGCTGCGCAGCGCAAGGTCGGCGTTGCGTTCGCGCTCGTCGCGCAGCCGGTGATTGGCCTGCTGCATCCAGTGGACCAGCGCGATGTCGACGGCAGCGACTGCGGCATAGAAGAGCAGTGCCACCGCGGTATCGACGCCGAGTGTGAACCCTTGGCGTGGCGCGATGAAATAATACCAGGCCAGCACGCCGCACAGCAGCGCAGCCGCCGATCCGGGACCGCGCCCGAGCAGGAAGGACGAGATGATGACCGCCGGGAAGAAGGTCAGGAACGGAAAACCGGGCGGCAGCAGGTGATCGACGCCGATCCGGATCGCGCAGGCAGCGATGGAGAGGGCGACCGCAACGCCGTACGCGATGGCGCGGCGATCCCATAGCAGCGGCAGACGTTCGAGGAAACGGAGTGGGGTGGCGGTCACACGGGTGTCGTAACAGCGTAACCCGCCGCTTCCAAATCTTGGATGCGGCGGGTTACACTCTGCGCGGCAATCAACGGGGTTTGACGAACTTGAGCGTCATCCGGTCGCTTTCGCCGATCGCGGCATAGCGCGCGCGGCCAACATCGCCCTCGGCGTAATTGGGCGGCAGGGTCCACACGCCCTTGGGATAGTCATGCGTATCCTTCGGGTTCGCATTGACCGCACTCTCGGCTGCCAGCTTGAATCCTGCGTTGGTGGCATAGGCGATGACCGACGACCGCTTCATATAGCCGCTCTTGCCTTCCTCGATCTTGCCCGACGCTTCGGGCAGATGGTGTTCGACAAGGCCAAGCGTGCCGCCGGGCTTGAGCATCGCGAACATCTGGTCGAACGCGGCCTGGGTCTGATCGGCGGCCCCGAACCGCCAGTTGTGCACGTTGCGGAAGGTCAGCACGACGTCCGCCGAGCCTGCGGGCACGGTCGGCTGGCCAGCGACCGCCGGGAACATGGCATAGCGCAGCGCGCGATAGGCTTCGGGCATCGTCTGGCGCTTGGCGCGGACAGCTGCGAGACCCTTCTCGCTCGGCGCAGCGGCATAAAGCGTGCCGCGGGCTGCGAGATAGGGCGCGAGGATCTCGGTATACCAGCCGCCGCTGGGCCAGATCTCGACGACCGTGTCACCGGGCTTCACACCGAAAAACGCGAGCGTCTGGGCGGGGTGGCGGAAAGCGTCGCGCGCGATCGTCGCGGGCGTTCGCGTCCCGGCCTTGGTTGCCGCGACCAGGGCGGCGCTCGGCGCGGGATCGGGTGCGGCATATGCCGCCGTGGCGGCCAACAGGCCGGCAGCAATAACCAAGGCAAGGCGAGTCATAGGACCTCCAGTCAGAAGCCAGCAACATAGCGCCCTAATCTGACGGGCCGCAACCCGCGTACAGTCTCGGTTTCCCGTGACTATTTGCGAGGAGGCGCGACGACCAGCAGGTGAGGTTTAAACTAAGAATCCGCCGGGCCGACGACGCTTTCGCCGGCCCGGCCTCGGCATCAGTCCGCGCGGGGCTGAGCCGGCGTGAACCCGCCATCCTCGTCCATCACGCGCAGAATGCCGTCGTCGATCGCAAACACCGCGCCGCGGATCTCGAGATCGCCGGCAGCCTCTGCATCGCGGACGAACGGGAAGGTCCGCAGATTTTCAATCGACGTCCGAACGGCAGCCTGCTCCATCGCCTCGCGAGCCTCTTCAGACTTCAGATCGGCATGATCCTTGGCGACGGACTCGCGTGCGCCATCGAGCAGATGCACCCAGTCACTGATGAAGCCACCCTGGCCGCGCTCTGCCTTGTCGAACGTGCCTGCGAGCGCCGCCTTGCAGCCGCCGCACTGGCCATGGCCGAGTACGACGATCTCGCCGACCTTGAGCTGCGTGACCGCAAATTCCACCGCGGCAGAAACGCCGTGATAGCCGCCGCCCGTCTCGAACGGCGGAACGAGGTTGGCGACGTTGCGGACGACGAACATCTCACCAGGCAACGTGTCGAAGATCTGCGCGGGTTCGACCCGGCTGTCCGAACAGGCGATCACCATGACGCGCGGTTCCTGTCCGACTTTCAATTTCTCCCAACGGTCATGCTGACGGCGCCAGTCGGACGTCCGAAACCGCTGGTATCCATCTACAAGATCGGCAAAATCAGTCATTGTGTATCGTCTCCCGGGATACGGCCAAAACGGCCAATTTCAGAAACCCCTTGTCATGCGAGCGGTTCCCCGGGAAGCCCGCAACACTGCCGATCCTGCGATAGGGCGAGCGATCTGCCCCGCGAGTGGCGCAGGTACGGGGGAATCGTAGGCACGCCCCCCGCACGGAGGAATTGCGCGACCATGGGGTTGGTCAGGCCCTATGCCATGGGCAGGGGCTCCGGCGCCATGGACAGGGCGCTGCCGCGCGCAGCATTGCGCTACGAGGATATTTTGCGCTCGCCTGATCAGCGCTTTCGCTGGGGCTGGTAGCGACACCCGCCGCGCACAAACCGCATGGCTCAGTGGACGCCGCAAACATCCTATATTGGTACGGAGTGTTGCCCTTATTCGGGGTTCGCCAACGGATGCCTCGCGAGCCTAAGCGAGTATTAGATCCGCTGCGGTCGATCTTGGCGTCAGCTGCCGGGGTCATGATGCGCTAGCGCCTGTCAGTAAGCGTGGGCAAGTCCCTCGACGGGCAAAGGAATGTGTCTTCGGCTCGCGACTGACACCATCTTCCGAAACGTGGAGTACCTTGGCAAATTGATGCGCTGACGCGTCTTGCCTTGTCGAACGAACTCGGCCCGGGCCTTGCTGGCGTCAGGTCCGCAGCCACGGGGCAACCGCCGGACTGGAATGCGTCCCTCCCAGAATTGGTAATAAAAAGGTAATTTTCGCATTAGATTCGGAAAATGAATTTGATATAGGTAGCGGCGCCTAGACATCGACCTGGCTACCAAAAGAATACCGGGCGATTCGCGGGATTTACGGGTGCAGGCATGGGCTGCATCGGGATGGCGCGATGGCGCCTATGAAAAGGGGCTTTGACCAATGGTTTTTCCTAAGCAGATGTTGCTCGCATCCACCGCAATGGTCGCCAGCGCGATCGCCGGGCTGATCGCGCCTGCGGGCGCACAAACCGCGCCGTCATCCGCCCCGCCAGCCGCCGCCGAGCAGCCCGTATCCGCTCAGACACCTCCCACGCAGGCCGCCCCCTCGGGGGACGCGGACAGCGACATCGTCGTCACCGGTATCCGCGGCAGCCTGCGCAGCGCGATCGCGGTCAAGCGCGAGGCCAATGCCGTGGTCGACGTGATCAGCGCCGAAGCGATCGGCAAGTTTCCTGACCGCAACGTCGCCGAATCGCTGTCGCACATCCCCGGCGTGAGCATCGATCGGCGCTTCGGCGAGGGCGAGAAGGTCGCCATCCTTGGTACCGATCCCGCGCTCAACCGGATGCTGCTCGACGGTCATGCGCTCGCATCGGCGGATTGGGGCGGTAACGACAATGACCCGTCGAGCCGCACCTTCAACTATTCGTTGCTCGCGCCCGAACTCGTCGACCGGCTCGAGGTGTACAAGTCGCCCGAACCGCGGATCGAGGAGGGGAGCCTCGGGGGCACGGTCATCGTCCGCACCCGCCGGCCGCTCGAGCTCAAGGCCAATTCGATCTTCGCGTCGGGCGGCTATTCGTACAACGACCGTTCGGACAAGGGCAATGTCCGCGGCTCGGGGCTGTACAGCTGGAAGAATGATGCGGAGACGTTCGGTGTGCTGGTCGCCGCGACCTATGACAAGCAGAGCCTGACGCGCGCCGGCGTGGAATTCTTCGGCTATGACAATGCCGCGGCGAATGCGGACGGCACCTATAACAGCCCGTTCGTCAACCGCGCGCAGGACGGCACGCTTAGCCTGAAGAGTCCGGGTGCGACCATCACTGGCGGAACGATTGCGGATCTCTACAAGGCCGCGTCGCCGTTCGGCATCAACTACGCCTATTTCCAGCAGACGCGCGAGCGCAAGAGCGTATCGGGCACCGTTCAGTACCGCCCCAGCTCGGAGCTGACGCTGACGCTCAACGGCCTGCACATCAACGGCAATTACGACAATTACAGCCAGTCGATGTACACCATTCCCGGGGCCTGGACGGGTAACGTGCTGCAGTCGGCCAATATCAGCAACGGGGTCGTCAACGCCGCGACCTTCGGTGCTGCCACGAGTCAGAGTGCACAGCTCGACACGCTCGTCCGCAAGACCAAGCTGACAACCGATAATCTGAACCTGTTCGCGGATTGGGAAGGCGATGACGGCGCCAAGGTGTCGTTCGCGGGTGGCTGGAGCCGGGCAAGGGGCGGGCGCAATCCCGAATATCTGTTCAACGTGCAGACCAGACTGCCGTTCAGCTATGCCTTCACCAACGACACGGCGACGGTCAACTTCACCGGCGACCCGACCAACCCCGCAAACTACTTCACCAACCCGAACAACAATCCCGCACAGATCGAGGGCAGCCCGGTGCTGGTCGGCGGCACGCAGCTGAACGCCGCGCAGATCGGCGGCCTCGATTACAGCGTGACGACCGATCGCGACATCTTCGGCGGCTATGATGCGACGATCCCGGTTTCGTTCGGGCCGTTCACGCAGCTGATGCTCGGCGCACGCGTCACCGACCATGTCAACCGCATCGACGGTCGCGGCATCAACACCTATCTCACCACGTCGCAGCTTGCATCGCAGCTCAACGTGCCGACCGCGTCGACTCCGGACGGCACATTCAGCGGCAGCGGCGGGTTGGGCAACGCGACGCAGTATCTGAACCTGTCCGAACAGTCGGTGATCGATATCCTGGCGAATGCGATCAATTCGCCGCTGATCCGCAAGATCGGCGCGTCGACCCGGGTCAAGGAAACCGTCGCGGCGAGCTATGCGCAGCTCAATTTCGAGCAGAGCGGCTTTCGCGGCAATATCGGTGGCCGGCTGGTCTATACCAAGGACGTTTCGGACTATGCGCTGACGCTGTCGACCGCGGCCAACCCCAACCCCGTGCCGACCCCGACGACGACATCGACCGACTATCTTAAGTTCCTGCCGAGCTTCAATATCGCCTATGAGGCGAGTTCGTCGCTCATCTTCCGCGGTGCGGTCGCCAAGGTGATCTCGCGGCCACGCTATCAGGATCTGGCGGCATCGATCTCGCAAAACGATACGACGCGCGATGCGGGTGGCGGCAATCCCAATCTGAAGCCGTATGAGTCGACCAATTACGAGCTGACCGCGGAATTCTACCCGCGTCCGGGCAGCCTGCTCGCGGTCGAGGCCTTCCGTCGCGACATCAGCAACTACATCATTACCACCCGGACCGAGGGGGTGACTTTGTTCAATTCGCTGACCGGGCGGCTGGAGAACAATTACAGCGTTTCGCAGCCGATCAACGGCGGCAAGGCGAAGGTGAACGGCATACTCGTGTCTGGGCAGAGCGAGATATGGGGCGGGTTTGGGCTCCAGGCGAATTATACCTATCAGTACAGCACGACCTCCTCGACCGACGCGTCGGGCGTCGATCTCAACCTTCCCTATCTGTCGAAGCACACCGTCAACGTGATCCCCTATTTCGAAAGCGGACCGTTCCAGGCGCGGTTGAGCTACAATTACCGGACGAAGTATTTCCGCACGATTGGCCGTCTCGGCTCGCGCGAAATGGTCGCCGCGTATAACCAGCTCGATCTGTCGGCAGGGTTCAACCTGACCAAGCAGGTTACGTTGTCGCTCAACGCGCAGAACCTGCTCGACGAGACCTATCGCCAGTATAACGCGACGCCCGATCGGCCCACGGCCTTCTACAAGAACGGGCGGACCTATGTCGCGTCGCTGTCCTTCCGGCTGTAGGTCTGGCGGCCGTTAAATAGGCCGCGTCTAGTCTCGCTCGCCCGGAGACCGCCTGTCTGCAGACGGCTCTGTGGCGAGCGGGCGTTAATGGCTTAACGGGGTGGCGTGGCACGCTAGAGCGGTAACGCCGCCTTAGCTGGACGTCTATGAAGAAGCAGACCACCACCCGGGCCGCTGTTCAGCCAAGGGCCGCACTATCACGAGGTACCGGGCTGCTTGGACAGTTGGAGATAGGCGGGGTCGAACGCGGCCAGGTGGACCAGCGCCGGCCAGTCGTGGATCGTCAGGCGTCGGGCCTCGAGTAACAGCAAGCCGTCACGTCGCAGCTCTTGAAGCGTACGATTGGTGTGGATGGACGTCAGCGCACAGGCATCCCCCAGATGAAACTGGGTCAACGGCAGCGCACAACTGCCGTTCTGTACGAGCCCAACCCGGTCCATTCGCAGATATAGCTCGCACAACAGATGTGCGATCCGCTGTTTGGCACTGCGTTGCCCGACATTGAGCGTCCAGGCGCGCTGGATCGCGGCGGCGGTCAGCGATTCCCACCACAGGGCCTGCGTCAGGGGCGGGTGGTCGATGGCAAGCCCGGCCAGCATCGGGGCATCGACCACCGCAACGCGTGCAGGGGTGATCGCGGCGATCGTCTGGTCCATCCCCGCCAGCAGGAAGACGTCGAAATCACAGACATCGCCCGGGAGATAAAAGGCGACGATCCGGCGGCGCCCATCGACGAGCATTGTGTAGCGGCACGCCCAGCCGTCAAGCAGGACGTGGATCCCGCTTGGCTGCATCCCCCGGTCGAGCAACACCGTTCGTCCGGAAATCGGCCCGGCCTTGGCCGCAAGCAACGTGTTAAGCGCGACCTCCTCGGCAACCGACAGGGGGTGCCGGTCGCGCAGCTTCCGGACGAGCTTATCCGCCGCGGCACTCCGCGTCGCAAAAGACGTGCGTGGGCCTGATGTGCTGCCGGGGCGATGTTCGGATAAGGCGCTGGTCATCAAGTAGGAACGAGAACGCCTCGGCGGGGGATGACCGGGGAAGTATGTGATGCGCTCGGCTCACCGTTCGAATCGCTCGACTTATGGAATATCCTGATCCCGCTCAGTGGCAACGCACTTGGATCACGTCGTTCCTGCGGCCGGGCTCGTACGATTATCGCCGACCGAACCCTGTTCCGCGCCGTTGGGAGCGCAGAACGCGTCAGGGCGCAAAAATTGCCATAAAAGTGAAATTTGCGTTTGACGGGATTGGGGAGTGGCCCTAGAGGGGTGTCACCGCAGCGAACGGCCACACGGTCTGGTTGCTGCGGTCGCAAACAACCAGATGCTCCAAGCCTTCCGCGAGGGAGGTTATGCGAGTGTCGGTATTTTTGTCGGCTATTTGACATTGTAGGTTTAGAT